>NZ_JBFBFF010000024.1:0-111411 GCF_040684035.1 Streptomyces sp. NPDC093018 | reverse complement strand
GTTACATTCCGAACCCGGAAGCTAAGCCTTTCAGCGCCGATGGTACTGCAGGGGGGACCCTGTGGGAGAGTAGGACGCCGCCGAACAATTTTTAGGGAAACCCCCGCACCGATGGTGCGGGGGTTTTCTGCGTTCAAGGACAGTTTTCAGGGACAGTTTCCGGCACGGTGGCACCCAGAAGGGCAGCGAATCGGCGGCCGCTTACAGCCGACCCGCCGCCTTCAGAGCCAGATACGCGTCCGCCAGGGCCGGCGCCAGATCCTCCGGGGTCGCGTCGACCACGGTGACACCGTGCCGGCGCAACTTGTCGGCGGTGCGCTGACGTTCGTTCTGCGCCTGGGCCGCCGCCGCGGCCTCGTACACCGACTCCGCACTGCCCCGGGCGTTCGCCATGTCGGCGATGTACGGGTCGGCCACCGCGGCGACCAGGACCGTATGGCGGTGCGTGAGCTGGGGGAGTACCGGGAGCAGTCCCTGTTCCACCGGCGCTGCGTCCAACGTGGTGAGCAGGACGATCAGGGAACGCCGGGGCGCCGTGCGCAGCGCCATGGAGGTCAGGCCCCGACTGTCGGTCTCCACGAGCTCCGGTTCGAGCGTGGCCATCGCGTTGACGAGGGAGGGCAGCAGCTCGTTGGCGGAGCGGCCCTGGACCAGGGCGCGTGCCCGGCGGTCGTAGGCGAGCAGGTCCACGCGGTCGCCGGCCCGGGAGGCGAGCGCCGCGAGCAGCAGCGCCGCGTCCATGGCAGCGTCCAGCCGAGGGGCGTCGCCCAGCCGGCCCGCCGAGGTGCGACCGGTGTCCAGCACGAGAAGGATGCGGCGGTCACGTTCGGGGCGCCAGGTGCGCACGGCGACCGTGGACTGCCGAGCGGTGGCCCGCCAGTCGATCGAGCGGGTGTCGTCACCGGGAACGTACTCGCGAAGGCTGTCGAATTCCGTTCCCTCACCGCGCGTCAAAACGCTTGTACGACCGTCGAGTTCACGCAATCGAGCGAGTTTCGACGGAAGATGCTTTCGGCTCGTGAACGGGGGCAGAACCCGTACAGACCAGGGCACCCGATGGGCGCCCTGGCGGGAGAACAGCCCGAGGGGGCCGTAGGAGCGGATCGTCACACGGTCGGCCTGGCGGTCACCCCGGCGGGTGGGACGCAGCCGGGTGGTGACCCGTCTGCGCTCACCTGAAGGCACGGTCAGCTGGTGCCGGGACGACTCGACCTCCGTCCCGGACAGCCAGCTGCTGGGCGGCCAGCCGTCCCGGAGCTTCGCCCGCAGCACCCGTCGCGACGGGTTGGCGACCGTGAGCGTCACATCCGCGGCTTCACCGAGCCGGGCGGTGGTGTCGCCCGAGCGGTTCAGGACCAGGCGTCGTACGGGCGCGGCCAGCGCGAAGTCGCAGGCGCAGGCCAGGGCCAGCGGGCCGTTGACCGCGAGGATGCCCGTCCAGCCCGGCTCCAGGATGCCGACCGGGAGGGAGCCGAGGGCCGCGAGCAGGGCGGCGCGTCCGGTGAGCGCCATCAGCGGGGAACCGGGACATGGGCGAGGACGGCGTTGATGACCGAGTCGGCCGTCACGCCTTCCATCTCCGCCTCCGGGCGCAGCTGGACGCGATGGCGCAGCGTCGGCAGGGCGAGGGCCTTGACGTCGTCCGGGATGACGTAGTCCCGGCCGGTCAGCCAGGCCCAGGCACGAGCGGTGGACAGAAGGGCCGTGGCCCCACGAGGGGACACGCCCATGGTGAGGGAGGGGGATTCGCGGGTGGCACGGCAGATATCGACGACATAGGCCGTGATCTCGGAGGAGACGGTCGTCCCGGCGACCGCGGCACGGGCCGCCTCCAGGTCGGCGGGTCCGGCGACGGGACGTATGCCCGCGGCGCGCAGATCACGGGGGTTGAAGCCCGAGGCGTGGCGGGTGAGGACGTCGATCTCGTTCTCGCGGGAGGGCAGCGGGATCGTCAACTTGAGCAGGAACCGGTCCAGTTGGGCCTCGGGGAGGGGGTAGGTGCCCTCGTACTCGACCGGGTTCTGCGTCGCGGCGACGAGGAACGGTTCGGGGAGCGGACGGGGTGTGCCGTCGACCGTGACCTGGCGCTCCTCCATGGCCTCCAGGAGGGAGGACTGGGTCTTGGGCGGGGTGCGGTTGATCTCGTCCGCGAGCAGGAGGTTGGTGAAGACCGGGCCGGGCTGGAAGGAGAACTCGGCGGACCGGGTGTCGTAGACGAGGGAGCCGGTGATGTCGCTCGGCATCAGATCGGGGGTGAACTGGACGCGCTTGGTGTCGAGTTCGAGGGCGGACGCGAGGGCGCGCACCAGCAGCGTCTTGGCGACTCCGGGGACGCCTTCGAGCAGGACGTGCCCGCGGCACAGGAGGGCGACGACGAGGCCGGTCACGGCGGGGTCCTGGCCGACCACGGCTTTGGCGATCTCGGCGCGCAGGGACTCCAGGGAGGCGCGGGGGTCACCCGCGAGCTTGGTGAGCCCGGCGTTGTCGGTGGTCGGGTCCGTCATGAACGGCGTACCTCTCTTTCGAGGGCGTCGAGTTGGTCGGTGAGTGCGATCAGGGCCGTGTCGTCGCCGGGTGGCGGCCCGAAGAGCAGGGGGCGCAAGTCCTGTCCGTCTGCGGCGAGATGGGCGGACAGCGCGGGGAGCAGGGCCTCGGGCGCGTGCGCCTGGGCCACGGGCACCCCGACGAGCGGGGCGAGGCGGGTGCGGGCGGCGGCGCGCAGCGCGGCGGCGGCGCGGTCGCGGGCGTTGGCCTTGCGGTAGAGGCGGGCGCGGCCTTCGGCGGTCTCGGAGGCGCGGATCGCGACGGGGAGCCGCTCGGGCACCAGGGGTCCGAAGCGGCGTCCCCGCCAGAAGGCGGCCAGCACGGCCGCGATGAACAACTGGAGGGTGGCCCAGGACCAGCCCGAGGGGATCAGGTCGAAGAAGCTCTTGTCGTCGTCGTCGTCGCCGGCGGCGGGGGTGTCGGAGAGCGAGGGGAGGTACCAGACCAGATGGGGCCGGGAGCCGAGGAGTTGCAGGGCGAGCGAGGCGTTGCCCCGCTTGTCGAGGCGGTCGTTGTAGAGGATGTCGGGGGCGCCGAGCACGACGGTGTCGCCCCCGGAGGCGGCCGGGACGCGCAGCAGGGTGGCGAGCCGTGCGCTGGGGTAGCAGGAGTCGGCGTCGAGCCGGGTGGTGGTGTAGCGGACGCCGCCGGTGTCGGCGCTGCCCGCGCGCCGGGCCTCGGGCAGGGCGCAGGCGGGGGCCAGGGTGGAGCCGAGGCTGTCGGCGGGGTCGGCGCTGACCCCGGGGGCGAGCCGGCCGATGGACCAGCCGCTCGCCGCGACGAGGACGGTGCGCCCGCCGGAGGGTGCGGTCGCCCGGTGCAGTTCGCTCTGCTGACCGTCGGTGAGCCGGTCGGGGACGGCGACCACGAGGGTGGTGTCGGGGCCCGCGGCGGCGCGGGCGGCGCGCAGCGTGGTGACCACGCGCGTGGTGACCCCGCGGTCGGCCAGCAACTGGGCGACGGCGCGGCTGCCGTAGGGGTCGGCGGAGCGCGGGTCCAGCCGGCCGTGCCGCTCGGTGGAGCGTACGGCGGCGATGGCGACGGCCGCGGCCAGGAGCAGGACGGCGGCGAGGACGATGCCTCGCGTCCGGGTCCACACCGTGCGGGCCGTGGGCGCGGTGGAGGTGGCGGCGGTCGGCGCCGCGGCCTCGGTGGTCACTCGGCGGCCCCCTGGCTGCTGTGGGCCGTGGCGGCCGCGCTGTCGGCGTGGGCGGGCCTGGCGCGTTCCAGGTCGCGGTCGAGTTCGGTGAGGCGCTGGTACGACTGCTCGCTCGCGGCGCGTCCGCCGTATGTCACGTCGTCGAACTCCCGGGCGGCGGCGCGCAGTCGGCCGGTGTGCGCGGGCAGGGCGCGGCCGGCTTCGGCGGCGGCCTCGTCGGCGGTGCGGCCCGGCCGGATGTCGAGCACGGCGCGCTCCTCCAGGGAGCGGACGACGGCGCGCATGCGTTCCTGGACGGCCTGGCTCCAGTGGCTCTGGGCGGCGTGTGCCTCGGCGGCCGCGCGGTGTTCGGCGGCGCTGCGCGGGCCGTCGTCGAACAGGACGGCGGCGGTGCGGGCCGGGCGGCGGCGCGGGGTGCCCAGGCGCCACCACAGGGCGGCCAGCACGGCGAGGACGAAGAGGATCACGACCAGGAGGCCGATCGCGCCGCCGGGGGTCGGTCCGGCGGCGCTGCCGAACAGGTCGTCGAGCCAGTTCCAGAACGCCTTCAGGGCGCGCTCGAACAGGCTGGGGTCGTTCTCGTGGTACATGCGCTTGGCCAGTTCGCGCCGGGCCGCCTCGCGGGCGGGGTCGCGCGGGACGGTCACCGGCGGTGTGTCACCGGGGCCGCCGACCGCGAGGACGGACGTGCCCGAGCCGCGCAGCAGGCCGTGTACGACTGCGGCCACGGCGCCGGGCGAACCCGGCGCCGTGAGCGATCCCCCCGTGAAGAGCACCCGGTCAGCTCCCTGGGACCGGGCCGGGGGCGCCGACGGGCGCGGGGGTGCCCTGGACATCGGCGGCGCGGGCCAGTTCGAGGTCGAGGCCCTCGCGCCGGATGCGCTGGTCGATGTAGAGGAACACGGTGACGCAGGCGGAGATCGGCAGGGTGATGGTGGTGCCGATCACCGCGCCGATGCCGACGATCACCAGGAAGGTCCAGCTGAGGTGTCCGCCGCCCTGGCCCAGCAGGCCGGACAGGCCGTCGTCGCTCGTGATCAGGGCGATGACGGTGAAGGGGATCGAGATGACCACCCTGACGACACCGACGATGAGTCCGGCGAGCAGCTGGATGCCGAGGATGCGCCACCAGGAGCCGTGCACCAGCTTGGCGGAACGGCGCAGGGAGTGCAGGATGCCCTGCTTCTCCAGCATCAGCGCGGGCGCGGCCAGCGAGAAACGCACCGTCAGCCACATGAGTACGACCATCCCGGCGCCGAAGCCGAGGACCAGGAGCGCGATTCCGGCGACCCGGCCGCCGGCGAGGAAGCCGATGACGCCGGGCACCGAGGCGACGAGCATGACGCCGAGGCCGAGGAGACCGAGCAGGAGCATCTGGCCGAACAGCTTCAGCAGCTGCGGGCGGGCCTCCCGCCATGCCTCGCCCAGGGTGGCCGGCCTGCCGAGGACCGCGCGGCTGGTCACGCTGGTCAGCATCGCGGTGGCGATGAGGGTGCCGATCAGGGTGATCAGGCCCAGGACGATGGAGCTGAGGAAGGACTCGCCCATGACGCGCAGCGCCTCGGCGGGCGGCATGGTCGGGTCGCCGAGGGACGTCTTTTCGACGGTCCTGTTCAGGAAGTAGCCCTGGACGAGGACCGCGATGACCTCCGTGACCACCGCGAGCGCGAGGGATATGCCGAGGACCGTGCGCCAGTAGGTGCGCAGGGTCGAGACGGCGCCGTCGAGGATCTCGCCGACGCCGAGCGGGCGCAGCGGGATGACGCCGGGCTTGGCCGCGGGCGGGGGACCGCCCCAGCCGCCGCCCCAGGCTCCGTATCCGTGGGGCGCCCCGTAGCCGGGGGCGCCGTAGCCAGGAGGGCCTCCGTAGCCGCCACCGGGTGCCCCGGGCCGCGGTCCGGCCCAGCCCGGGCCGGGCGGCGGGGCCTGGTGGGGGGCACCGGTGGGCGTCGACCACTGGCCGGGTGGCGGCTGCTGGCCGGACCACTGCGCGCCTGGGCCCTGCGGCTGCGGGCCCGGCTGCGGCGCGGGTGCGCCGGAGCCGTCTGCGGGCTGGTCGGCGGTGTCGGACGCGCCGGGTTCCCGTCCCTCGGGCGTCGGGTCGGATCCGGGCGAGGCCCAGCCCGGAGTGTCTGTCATCGGAGCTCCTTCTCGGTGCCCGTCCGCGGTCGCGGCGGCAGGTTGGTGGATATCGTGCCATGGCGTGGTCAAGTCGGGTCCGGGCGAGGTACGGGCCGGATGTCTTCAGTTGGCCGTCGTGTCCGGGGCAGACTGACGGCATGGCTGATCATCAGGCACGAAGCGGCGGGGACGAACGGCCGTCCGGGATACCGGCGATCCGATGGGAGGAACCACCCGAAGGTCCTGTACTGGTCCTTCTCGATCAGACGAGGCTTCCCGCGGAGGAGGTCGAGCTGGTGTGCACGGACGCGTCGGCGCTGGTGGAGGCGATCCGTTCGCTCGCCGTGCGCGGGGCGCCGCTGCTCGGTATCGCGGGGGCGTACGGCGTCGCGCTCGCCGCCGCGCGGGGCTTCGACGTGCCCGAGGCGGCGCGCTCCATCGAGGAGGCCCGGCCCACCGCGGTGAACCTGTCCGTCGGGGTGCGCCGGGCGCGGGCCGCGTACGAGGCGGAGCTGGCCCGTGGCGGCGACCCGGCCGCGGCGGCCGGGTCGGCGCTGGCCGCCGCGCGGACGCTGCACCGGCAGGACGCCGAGGCCAGTGCCCGGATGGCGGCCCACGGTCTGGCGCTGCTGGACGAGCTGCTGCCCGGCGGCGGGCACCGGATCCTCACCCACTGCAACACCGGGGCACTGGTCTCGGGTGGGGAGGGCACGGCCTTCGCGGTGGCGCTCGCGGCGCACCGCGTGGGGCGGCTGCGGCGGCTGTGGGTGGACGAGACGCGTCCGCTGCTCCAGGGCGCGCGTCTGACGGCGTACGAGGCGGCCCGCAACGGGATTGCGTACACCCTGCTCACCGACAACGCGGCGGGCTCGCTGTTCGCGGCGGGTGAGGTGGACGCGGTGCTGATCGGGGCGGACCGGATCGCGGCGGACGGCTCGGTGGCGAACAAGGTGGGCAGTTACCCGCTCGCCGTGCTCGCGCGCCACCACGGGGTGCCGTTCATCGTGGTGGCGCCGCTGACCACCATCGACCCGGACACCCTGGACGGCGCGTCCATCGAGGTCGAGCAGCGTCCCGGCTTCGAGGTGACCGAGGTGATGGCACCGCAGGCGCAGATCACGGGGCCCGGCGGTGGGATCCCGGTGGCACCGTTGGGGACGCAGGCGTACAACCCGGCGTTCGATGTGACCCCGCCCGAGCTGGTGACGGCCATCGTCACCGAGGAGGGTGCCGTCACGCCGGTGTCGGGCGAGGCGCTCGCGGGGGTCTGCAAGCGGGCGCGCGAGGCGGCGGCCGGCTGACCGGAGCGCGGCGCCGGGCCTGGATCCGGCGCCGCGGGGCGCTCCGCGAGACGGCCGGGGGCAGACAGTGACGGTCCCGTACGACTATCGTCACAGGCCAGTGAGCCTGCTCACCTGCGCCTCTGCCGTCGTTACGAGAATGGGATGCTCCCAGCCTGATCAACGGCAACGGCCCCTCTACCAGCGACGATGCGCGGGGAGAGGAGCCGTGACATCAGCGGCCTACATCAAGCGGCGGATTCCAGGGCCGAAGAGGCTTCCAGTTCCCGCAGGCGAGCCGGCTGCCGAAGCAGGCGATCGAGCTGCCCCACGGCCTCAACGACGTCCGGGTCCAGAGCCTCAGCGTAGATGTCCATGGTCGTCGCGATCCGGCTGTGCCGAAGGATCGTCTTGACGATGCGCGGGTGAACTCGGAGGTGGACCAGCAAGGTGCCACAGGACTTGCGAAGCCCCTTCGGATTCATCTTGCCCAACCCCTCTGCCCTGACTATCCGTTGCAACACCAGGTAGAGATGATCCGGCGAGAGCGGCCGGCCGGTACGCGTGACGAAGACGTGGCCGTCGGGATCCTCGAACCAGAACCGTCCCCTGCTGATCGCCCGCTCCCGCAGCATGGCCGTGCGCATCCGTGTCCAGCGCAACGGCGCGATGCACTGTGCGGGCAGGGGCAAGGGGGCCTTGGACGTGTCGGTCTTAAGGTCCGTGTCGATGGTGCCGGCGCTTGCTCGTTGCCGCTGCTGTTCCACCCAGATGGTTCGGTTGTCCAGGTCGACGTTCTCCCAGCGAAGCCCGCACACCTCGGCCCGGCGCAGGCCCAGGAGACAGAGCAGGAGGAACGTCGGGTAGTACGGAGTGGAGCGCCGGGCGGCTGCCAGGAAGCGCAGCACGGTCACGGCGTCCCAGCTCTTACCGCTGTCTGCGGAGGCGCGCACATGGACGAGCTTCGTCACATTACGGGTCAGGCCGATGTCCTCGACCATCGCGGCCGTGAGAGCCGCTGAGAGGACCCGCAGCGCGCGCTTGGCGGTCTTGGCCCCTTGGTCCTCCGCGAGCGCCTGTATGACCCCGCGCAGTTCCTTGACGCCGAGCTTGACCATGACTTTGGAGCCCAGGCGCGGACGCAGGTGGTGACGCACGGCAGTCTCGTATGCCCGATAGCTGTTCACCGCAAGGTTCGGTTTCACGACGACTTCGAGCCAATAGTCGAACCACTGACCCAAGGTCATGTCCCGTGTCGGGGTGGGGATTCCCCCGTTGGACCGGTCGATCAGCTCACGGCGCTTGGCGTCGCATTCGTCATAGGTCTTGCCATACGCGTACTTCCGCTTCGTGGTGCCGTCCGGCTGGGGGACGTACACCGCCGCTTGGTACCGGCCGTCAGCGCGCTTCGTGACGGTGCCTGAGCCGTTGGGATTTCGCTTGCGAGGAGGCACTACGAGACCCCCTCAAGTTGTGCGCGGATGTACTCCCGAAGGGCACTTTCGGGGATACGCCTGCACCGCCCCTCGGTGAACGACGCGAGCCGCTTCGAACGGATCAGGTCGTAGACCTTCGAGCGGCTGAAGCGAAGTCGCGCCATGACCTCCGGCACGGTCAGCAGCTCGGGCGTGGCAGTGGTCATGTGGTGGCCCCTTCCAGGTGGAGCAGGGCCGGTAGTTCCTCGCGGGCGGTTTCGCGGTTGTGTTGGATGTCGCGGCGGGTGTTGGCGGCGAGCCAGGATTCGCCGGGGGTGTGGCCGTGGCCGGCGTAGGTCCAGTGGGCGAGGGTGAGGGTGGTGGTCTCGGTGTCGTCGTCGGGGTCGGGCAGGCCGAGAGCGGCTCGTTGCTGGGCGGCGCGGTAGTCGGTGCGGACCTGGCGGAGGGCGCCCAGGGTGGTCGAGTACTTGCGGGACTTGGTGGAGAAGTGGCCGCGGAAGCCGAGCATGTGGGCCCAGTCGCGGAGCTTGCGGTCCGGATAGAGGGCGTGGAGGTCGAGGCACGCGGCGATGAGCCGGGCGGGGTGGTCGGGTACGCCGAGCAGGGCCAGGGCTTCCTTGTTGCCGATGCGGCGGTCGACGGTGCCGGTGGTTTCGGCGGCTTTGGTGGCGTACTTGGCGACGTAGGAGGCGACGGCCTGTTCGGTGATCTCGGAGCCGTCGCCGAAGGCGCGGATCGGGCGGACGTCGAGCTGGGTGCCCCAGCTGAGGGCGCGGGCCGGCTGGTCCCCGGCGGGGTCGACGTCGACCGCGACGCGGGCGGCTGCGGCGTGGATGGCATCGGTGAGCAGATCGAGGGTGGCCCAGGGCGGGGGCAGGCTGTCGGGTCCCTCGGGGCCGTCGAAGCGGATGACGGCGTGGAAGTGGACGGCACCGCGCTTCTGGTACTCGGCGACCTTGCCGAAGGACACGCGGGACTGCGCGTGGGCGGCTTTCTGGGTGAGGCCGGCTCGGCGGGCGATCTCGCGGCGCAGGTAGATCGTGAAGTAGCGCCACAGATCGGAGGCGTGGTTGTTCCACAGCACCGCGCCCGCGTAGTCGTAGGACTCGGGGTCGAGGGGGGGTGCCGAGTTCGGGTGCGTCCTCGGGGTGACGGGTGCCGCAGCGGCAGGGCCGGTTTCCGGGCCGGTTGTGGACCGGGCCGAACGAGGGGGCGGTGAGGGTGGCGAAGACGCGGGGGTGATCCCGGATCGTGTGCGGGGTGCCTTTGACGGAGTCGCCGACGAGGCCGGCGCGGATGAGGTGGTAGGTGTCCCCGGCGTAGGTCCAGGCGCAGGAGGGGCAGCGGGAGGCGCGGCGGTTGCCGCAGGCGATCCGGAGGCGTCCGTCGGGTTCGGTGTCGGTCGAGTACCGGTGCAGGACGTGGTGGGTGTGTGCGTCGCGGACGACGACGGAGCCTTGCAGGTGGATGGGGTCGGAGCAGCCGCCGGTGCGGCGGATCTGGTCTTGGATGCGGTCGAAGCCGGTGGACCCGGCCAGCCTCAGCACATCAGCGAGGGTGGCCGGGTCCAGGCCCGCCGTGGTGGCGGGGTCGGTCACGCGAGTACCTCCTGACGGGCAGTCAGGAAGGCGTGGCCGATGAAGCGGGTGTAGGCGGGCGGGATGGCCTCGGTGAGTTCCTCGCGCACGTCGGTCCAGGTGATGCCCATGGCCCGCTGCATCTCGGGCACGGTGGCCTTGCCTCCGCCGTTGCCGTAGGCGGCGACGTAGGGACCGTCGCGGTGGACGCCGTGGCGGTGGCCCCGTACGTAGCCCCGGTGTCGGGGGTGGGTGGGCTTGAGGGTGGCCCAGCGGCCGAGTTCGAAGTTGCGGTGGCGCAGCACGCCGAGCCCGAACATCTCACCGCACAGGCAGAGGTCTTTGCGGATCTGCGCGCGTCCGTTGGGCTGCTCGATCACGTAGGGCAGGCCGGTCGCGTCGAGGAGTTCGCGGGTCGGTGCCACCAGGTCGACGTGCGCGCCACCCCAACCCCGCGAGGCGTTGGTGCCCACGGTCAACGTGTTCTTGGCCTGGCAGGGCGGAGAAGCGTGGACGAGGCTGTAGCGGCCGATCTCACCGGTGGTGATCAGATGGGCGAGGTATGCGAGCGCGTCACCTCGGTGGTAGGCGAAGGGGTAGCGGGGGCGGTCGGCGATGCCGCAGCCGTCGACCTCGAACCCCGCGAGGTTGTAGCCCTTGCCGGCGCCACCGGAGCAGGAGAACAGATCGAGCACACGCCGACGGTTCGTGGCGGTCACTTGTCGTCCTCCTGCGGCGTGTGGGCGTCGATCCACTGCTCCGCGCACACCTTGTGGACGGGCTTGCCGTTGTCGGAGCGGAGCGGGGTGGGCTTGGTGCAGAGGACGCACGGCTTGTCGCCGGAGGAGTCGAAGTGTTCGGCGGAGCGCCAGTCGAGGAGCGCCACGGCAGTCACTTCCCGGTCCGGACGAGCGCCTGGGCGGAGGCCGTGTGGCCGGTGCCCTTACAGGCCAGGCAGGTGACGGTGAGCGTGTTGCGCGTGCCGTCGGTGTTGCGGGTGCCGGCGGTGATCGCGGCGGTGGCGAAGCCGTCGCAGTCGCCGCAGATGGGCGTGTTCAGGGAGTGCTGAGGCATGATGGGGCTTCCCTTTCGGGTCCGTTGGGTCCTGGAAGTGGTGCAGGCGCCGGGGCGGCGGTTCTTTGGCGAGAGAGCCGCCCCGGGGCCGTTCAGCGGCGGCGGTTGCGAGCGCGCGGGATGGGCGGGATGGAGTCGTAGGACTCCTGGCCGCTGCGGAAGTCGCTCAGGTCCGTGACGTCCTTGTCGTTGCCGACCTGGCGCATGATCCGGTTCATGGCCTTCGTGTCGCGGTGGCGGCGGGCGATGGCGTACTCGCGGCCGAGTTCGACCATCTCCTCGTTGCGGGCGGGCTCGGGGTTCGCCTTGCGGTTGAAGATGCCCATGGGGGGGCCTTTCGGGGTCAGTGGTGGGTGTTGCGTCGGCCGTGGCCCTTGGCCGCGTACATCGCCGCGTCGGCGGCGGACAGGGCGTCGGTGAGGGACGGCGCGGGCAGGTCCGTGCGGTGGCAGGAGCCCACGGAGGCGGAGACCGGCAGGGTGTGCCCGTCGTGTTCGACGGGCTGAGCCAGAACCTGGCGAAGGGCGTCGAGGTCGGCCGTGTGGTCGGGGCTGGTGACGATGGCGGCGAACTCGTCGCCTCCGAGGCGGGCGGCGATGCCGTGGTGGCCGTACCAGGTGCTCAGGCGGCGGGCGGTCGTGGTGAGGACCGTGTCGCCGGCGGCGTGGCCGTGGGTGTCGTTGATGGCCTTGAAGTCGTCCAGGTCGATCAGAATCACCAGGGCGCCGGGGTGCTTGGTGAGCAGGTGTTCGGCGCGGATGGTCCAGCCGGCGCGGGTGTGCAGGCCGGTCAGGGGGTCGCGGCGGGCGGTGGCCAGACGGCGCAGGAGCAGTCCGCCGTGCACGGCCCAGCCCAGCGACGGTAAGCCGGCCGCGATCAGTTGGGTGTCCATGCCGTCACCGCTCCTTGTGGAGGTCTTTGACGAGCAGACGCAGAACGATCGCGACCACGGCGACGGAAACCCCGGTGACGGCGACGGCGAGGAGCATGGAGACCAGGACCGTGCCGACGACGAGGACGGCGGCGCCTCCGCCGGCGACGAGGGCGAGCGTGCTGCCGGGGGTGAGCTGGACGGTCGGCCGGTTCGAGGCCGGGGCCGGCGGGGCGACCGGGACCGGGACGTGGCTCTGGGCAGGGGCCGGGGTGAGGGTCTGCGGCTGGATGACGGTCGGGGTCGGGGCGGTGTCGTTGGGCGGGTACTTCGGGGTGAACACAGCGGGATTCCCTTCGGGTTAGTGGATGAAGGAGCCGACGACGGGGCCGAGGGTGCTGTGGGCGACGAGGTAGCCGCCGAGGAGGAGCAGGGCCACGAGCCACCACGGCGGGCGGACGTGCTTGATGCCGAGGTAGCCGATCGCGGCGATGGCGAGCCAGAGCGGAACGTTCACGTCGGGATCTCCCCTTTCAGATCTGGCAGCGGTGGGTGCGGGCGGCGAGTTCGGCGGCGGCGCGGCTGTCGTAGTCGGCGGAGAAGCCGCAGCGCGGGGCGGTGCAGGCGGCGGTGTGCTTGTCGCGGCCACGGCCGTCGAAGGAGGTGGCGACCTGGACGGGGCCGATACGGATCACGTCGCGGAAGCGGCGGCGAGCGGTCACGGTCAATCCCCTTTTAAATCAGGCGAGTTGGAGTTGGGCGGCGATGGAACGGGTCATGTCCTCGGGCAGGCCGAGGCGTGCGGAGAGCACGTCGGCGGGCATCGCGGATCCGGTGGAGGCCCGGTGGGCTTCGGTGAGCTTGCGGGCGTGATCCAGCAGAGCCGCAGGGACGACCGGGACAGGGGCCGCGGGCGTCACGGGTGCCGGTTCCGGCGCGGGAGCCAGCTCCGCAGGCGGTGTGGGCGAGGGTTCGTCGGAGCGCTCGATCTCGACTTCCGGCACGACCGGCTGTTCTTCTTCCGGCTCAGCCGGAGCAGGGCCGGGGGGCGGGGTAGAGATGGGTGAGTGGACGAGCAGAGTGCCGCCGAGGAAGGCCAGGGCGGGCCAGCCGGCCACGAGAATCCGCAGCCAAGCGGGCACCTGGTGCAGGTCGAGGAGTCCGGCGGTGGCGATGTTGGCGCCGAGCGAGGCGCCCAGGGCGATGACGAACCAGGTCCAGGCCGAACGGTCACGCCGGGCGTTGCGCAGTCGGCGCCACGCGGCGACCAACAGCAGGTCGACGGAGACCGGGTAGGCCCAGGCTTTCCACCCGGACTGACCAGCTGCTCCAGCCAGGTCGTGCAGATGGGCGAAGGACAGCGCACCAGCGATCACGGCCTGAACGAGAACGGCGTCCGGGCGGAGGGACGAGCGAGGCGCGCTGTTCTTCCGAGCAGTCATGTGGTCACCGACCGGTGCGCGGGTAGCCGTGACCCTCGGGCGGGTAGTCCTTGCCCTTGCCGCTGGTGCAGCCGTCGAGGACGACGCGGGCGAACTCCTCGTCCACGTTGCCGCCGCCGTTGAGGTAGCCCATGGTGGCGTTGATGATCTGTCCGGTCAGGTCGCTGTCCCTGCGGGCAGGGCTTTCGCGGCGGTCGCGGTAGCTGGACATGTGATCTTTCCCTTCGATTCAGACATGGCAGGGGTAGGGACCTGGCGCGAGGTGCGGCCGCGCCGACCGTGGAACAGGGAGGAGATGTCAGTCGGTGACCGGTCGCGGCTTGACCAGCGACGGACCGTCCACCGGCGCCTCAGCGGGCGCCCAGGGCCGGAAGGGTTCGAGGAACGGCAGGTCCGGGACCATGTGCGCGAAGTCACGGCAGACAGCGGTCACTTCGTCACGGGTGACGGCCGGGGTGCGGATCTTCGACCAGCCGCCGGAGGTGTCCGCCGCGACGGCGGTACCGGGGCGTTCCATCGGGATCAGACTCGCGGCCGGGACCGCGTCCGGGGCGATGTCGGCGAGACCCATCTCGGCGGTCTGCTTGTCGTTGACCCGGTGCACGACCCGGCCGGTGAGCTGGGCCCGGAGCATGGTGGCACCCTTGCCCAGATCGGAGCCGAACCGCTGACCGCAGATCTCCAGGTAGATCCCGACCGCACGAGCCATCTGCGCCAGCCGGATCAGCGACGTCACGATCCGCTCGCGGCGCTCCTCGTCCTTCTTCGAGGAGATCAGGAAGAGTTCCGCGACCTCGTCCACGAGGACGATCACGGGCACCGGCCGCTGCGGAGCGGGCAGGTCCCAGATTTCGGAGGCACCTGCCGTGCTCAGCAGGTCGAAGCGGTCCTCCATCTCCGCGACCAGGAACCCGAACAGGGAAGCGGCGTCGTCCGGATTGGTCACCAGGGCCGACAGGCGCGGCGCGTAGCCGGACTGTTCGACACCGCGCTTGCAGTCCACCCCGACCAGCGCGACCGGGAGTTGGGCCAGGCCCTTGATCAGGTTGCGCTGGTACATGGACTTGCCGGACTGGTTCGCGCCCAGCGTGAGGGCCATCGGCGCCTTGCGGTAGTCCCGCTCGAAGGCAGTCCCGTCCTCCCGCAGGGCGACCGGCACGACCATGTCGTGCGGCACCGCATTACGAGGCATCCGGACCCGGCGCAGCACGTCATAGCCGGTCATCCGCAGTTCCAGGAACCCCGGCTTCGTCTCCGCCACGGTCACCGAGTGCACACCCCACGCGTGCCGCAGCCGTTCGGACGCGGCGGCCACGTCGGCGGGCTCCAGACCGGCCGGGAGCCGCAGGGTCACCCGCAGCCCGGTCGACGTGCCCCGCACCCGGCGGATCTTCGGCGGAATGGGCTGCACCTCACGCCGGGCCACGTTCCGGGCCATGAACGCCCGCAGACCCGACGGCTGCACCGTCAGCCCGCACACATCCATCGTCGACCGGTACGAGTACCCGAACCGCGCCAGCGCCGCCGGCAGGCCCACCAGCGCCCAGTACGCACGAGGAGCACGCACCTTCGCGAACCCGACACCGCCAACGGCCGCTAAGCCTGCGGTGGCCTCCAGAGCCATGGACAGATCCGTCATGGTCAGACCGCCGAGGTGATCGCGACCGCACGGAACGAGATGCTGTGCCGCTTCTGCCCGTTGAACTCGTTCTCCCAGTCCCGCGCCTTCAGGCCCACGACCTTCACCGGCATACCCGGCGCCAGACCCTCGGGAAGACCCGTCTCCGGGATCGTCACCTGATACAGGTTCCCCTCTCCCTCGTCCGAGACCAGCAGCCCCACCGTCGACAGGCCCGCCCCGGTCTCCCGGTCCATCGCACGCTCACCCGTCTTCGCGTTGGCCAGCTTCGGCGTCGGCGCGGTCGCCACGAACACCACAGCGGTCGAAACGTCGATCTTGAACGACGGCATAGCTGTCCCCTCACCTTTGCGGCCGCTCCCTTGTGAGCAACCTCTCTAGAGATGACTCAATAGAACTGCACCTCTCTAGAGATGTCAATACATCTCTAGAGAGGTTTCGGATGGGCTACAGAGGCGAGCCGCCGGTTGGGGCGAACGTGCGAACGCCCCTAAGGTGTCTAGAGAGGAAAGGAGGGATCACATGGCCACCCAGGGCAGCGGACGCCAGCCGAAGTACCAGCGCATCGCGGACGAACTGAGGGAAGCGATCCAGGCCGGCGAGTACGGCCCAGGTGATCGGCTACCGGGAGAGAACGACCTCATGGCCACGTACGAGGTGGCCCGCATGACCGCCCGGCAGGCGCTCGGTGTGCTCCAGAACGAGGGCCTTGCCGAGTCCCGCAAGGGTGCCGGCGTGTTCGTCCGCGCCTTCAAGCCGCTCAGACGGCGAGGCATTCAGCGGCTGTCCCGCGATCAGTGGGGTTCGGGACGGTCCATTTGGTCGGCGGACATCGAGGACCGCACCTTGGTGGTCGACCAGGCGCAGGTCTACGAGGCGGCATCACCCGAACGGATCAGTCAGGTGCTTGGCGTCGAGGCAGACGCACCCGTGTGCGTACGTAGCCGCCGCTTCGTCCTGGATGACAAGCCCGTCCTGCTGTCCACGTCCTACCTGCCTGCTGATCTCGTAGCAGGTTCGGCGATCACCCAGGAGGACACCGGACCCGGCGGGACGTATGCCCGGCTGGCCGAGCTGGGCTACAAGCCCGTGCACTTCCGCGAGGAGATCCGGTCCCGGATGCCGTCTCAGGAGGAGGCGAGCCGCCTTCAGCTCTCCATGGGGACGCCTGTGATCATGATTTGCCGCACGGCGTTCGCGGACGAGGGGCGCCCGGTCGAGGTGAACGAAATGACTCTCGACTCCGCCGCCTACGTACTGGAGTACGACTTCGACGCCTGATCAACCGGCCCAGGTCTGGGCATCCCGCGCCACGCTGTAGATACGCGCAACCTGGTCAGGCGGGAGCGTCGGCGACAGTCCAGACAGGACCCGACCGAGGTGCTCGACCGCCAGGACGAGCACCGGCGGGTTAGCACCCTTGACCGTGAGCTTCGCCGCGTGCACCACGGAGATCACGGGCCTGACGGGAACGTCGACTCCACAGCGCGCGGACAAGGCCCGCGAGACACGCCGGGCCTCGGACTGGCTGACCGCGATGTGGCGGGTCGGGGAGCCGTTCACCGTGACGGCAGTATCGCCATACCAGACGGTCTTTCCGAGGTGCCGCTTGGAGTTGATGGAGAAGACGCCGGCGGGACCGATGGCAAGGTGGTCGATGTCCGCACCGCTCGGCCATTGGATCGCGTGGAGGGTGAACCAGCCACGGCGCCGAAGCTTGCTCAACTGGCGTCCAGTGAGGCGTTCCCCGGCGAGCCCGTCCGCCCAACTACGGATGTCCGAGCCGGGGCGCCGGCGGTCGATCAGCCTCAGCACCGGGTTCGGCTGTAACTCCCGGATCTTGCGGCGCACCGCGTCGCCCGGCCTGTTCCGTGCCAAGTCATCCGGTAACGGCTGCACCCTGCCCCCTCGCGCGTGCCCTCTGATCCCAGACCACCACGGAGGAGTGAGCAGCGCCAAGAACCGTATCGGCCATGAGCTGTTACAGGTTTCTCTACCTCATCAAGCCCCGCCCTCTCGGGCGGGGAAGGGGGAGGGGGCGTCCGAGGTGCCTTCCGAGCAGTGCTCGAAGCGGATGCACGACAACGTCCTAGTGGCCTGCCACACCAGGGCAGCCGCGGCGGCGACAGCGCAGTTCCCACCCACACCTTCATCGCAACGGCAGGTCCACGGCCATCGGGGCTCTTGATCCGGTAGGTGAGCGGGGTGGGGGCTCTTGCCCCTTCGGGCATCCGGCGCGCTGGCCAATCGGCTATTCCAGCCGCCGCTACGAGATCACACCCCGCAGGCCCGTCCTACGGGCCTGCGCGGGCTCGGGACTCGGGGCTCCGCTCCTGCCTCCGGCCCGCGCCGCCCCGGCCCCGGCCCCGCGCCACCAAGTTGCCCCGAGGTGATCCCGCTTCACGCTTTGGCCCGCCAGGGACGATGCGCCGGACCGAGCGCTGACACCCACCCCTCCACCAACCAGGACTGAGCCCGCAGCCGAACCACCACCAGGAAGACGGCAGACCACGAAGACGAGCCGAAGCACCTGAGCGGAGAAACCGTCGTTGGCGGTGTCCGATGGGGCCAGGCGGACGACGTGATGGGTTGGGGTGCTGCGGAGGCAGTGAGGTCAGAACAATGCCTCCGGCGGGGGATCGGCCGGCACCGGGATGGAGGGGGCGCCGTTCCCGGCCTCGGGTCCGTTGTGGCGTGCGCGGGGGAGCTCCCATCCCGTCCACCGTCGACCCAGGCAAAGCCGAGCAGACGCGGCCCATGGCGTCCAGGTCGTTCGTACAGTGGCGCGCTCCACCTGGACGCCATGAACCACGCCCGCTCCACGGTGTGTGGGTCGACGGCGGACGGGATGGGAGCTAGAGAGGGTGGTGGTTCATGTAGGTGTGTGGCATGCCGTCTCGTTATGGCCGCTCGATCACTTACGCGGGTAGCGAGTCGGTTGCAGGACCGGTTGTAGTTTTGGTTTCATCTCGGTAAGTTTACAGGCATGGGGCCTCGCGAGATCTATCCGAATCCGCCGCTAACACTAGCGGTCGTCGAACTCCGCCATCCGGTCACAGCCGCCCTGAGTGAAGCCCAGCAGGCCGCTCTGAAGAGTCACCTCGCGGAGGTGTTTCCGCTCGCCCGTCCGGCTCCGGGTGCGGTCAACATGACGGTGACGCCAGCGGGGGTCACCAACGAACAGACACCGCCCATCCCGCGCTACATGACGCGCGACAACACTGCGTCGATTACGTTCCGACGTGACGCCATTGCTGTCGAGACAACTCGGTACGTGAGGCGCAGCGCGCTGCGTGAGCTGTTGCGTCTCGCAGCCGATGCACGTCAGAAGGTTGCAGCCGCCGATGGTGTGACGCGTCTTGGCGTCCGATACATCAACGAGGTGCGGGTTGGCATTGAAGGGCCTGCAGACTGGGCCCAGTGGATCAGCCCAGACCTTACAAACATCGCCGGCCTAGAGGCTGGCGCCACTGGCCCTGCTCGATCATGGCAAGGCATGGCCGTCTTCGGAGATCAGCAAGAGGGGGTGGTGCTTCGCCACGGCAACCTGGAGGGTTACGCGGTGAATCCCAGCGGCGACCTTCGACGTCCCACTCCGCCCCCAGGGCCCTTCTACCTTATCGACCTTGATAGCTACTGGTCGCCGGAAGGTGAGACGCCGACATTCGACTGGGACAGCATCGAGTCCAGGTACGACACTGCTGCGCTGAATGCCCATGCTCTCTTCGAGCAGCTGATCACCGACAAGTACCGCCGGGAGGTTCTACGCCGTGACCAGTGAAACTCGACTTTCCACCCCGGCAACGACCGTGCCGTCATCCAACCTCATCGAACCGATTGAGCCGGTTACAACAGTCGCCAGCCAACTGGATGAGCTTGCCGAGGAGGCCGGCTCCCTGCGCAGCACCAGCAGGTTCATGGCTGAGAGCACGAGTGAGCTGCACCAGAAAGTACTCTTCCAGTCCTGGCAGCACCGCATCAGTGAGAGGGGCAAGCTTGCGCCCAAGGTGCTCCTTGAAGAGATCGCTGATCTGGGATTTGCCTGGCGCGATGTAGCGTGCATGATCGGAGTAAGCGTCCCTGCCGTTCAAAAGTGGCGCAGGGCTGGCGGAGTCTCAGGTGAGAACCGCCGGAGACTCGCCAGCTTGCTCGCGCTGTGCGATGAGATCACGGAGCGTTACCACATTCAGGAAGTGGCGTCCTGGTTTGAGATGCCTCTCACCGCCAGCGCTCCGATCACGCCGATCGACATGTATGTCGATGGCCAGCCGAGGTTGGTCCTGGAGCACGCAAGCGGGCACAGCGACGAAGAGGCGATTCTCACCGCGTACGACCCGGACTGGCGCGAGCGCTACCGGTCGGACTTTGAGGTGTACCTCGAGTCAGATGGCGCCATGTCCATTCGGTCCAAGAAGGCGTGACGAGTGACCCATCAGATGGAGAAGCCGGCAGACCCGGAAGACCTGTATCGGGCCTGCGGCGACGACGTTGCAGCCGAACGCCCGATACTGACCGGCGACGTGTTTGATGGCGTTCAGCTCATAGACACGGACGGCACCAAGCGGCACAAGACGGTCATGGTTCTAGACCACCCCTGCTCGTTGCGTACCGACGGCGTGAACCTGATGCCTCGTTTGACCGTTGCCGAGGTCCGCCACCGGCAACCGGGCAAGTGGGAGGGGTTCTACAACCGCTTCTTCCTGCCCTCTCCGTTCCCCGGAGCGGAGGGGCCGAAGCAGCCGAGCGCCGCCTTCTTCGACGCGTGCTATCACGTCTCGCCAGAGCAGCTTGAGGCCGGCACTCGGCAGGCATGCCTCAGTGACTTCGGGCTTAACTTGCTCCTACAGCGCCGGGTCCACCACTTCAGTCGTGTCGTGGTACCGACCTTCGAGTTCCAGAATGCCAACGGAGGGGTCTACGACGAGGCTGACCTCGTTGAAGAGTGGTGCCTGGATCGGGAGGAGGACGGGCTGAAGCCCCTTGAAGCCGCAGCCGAGTGTGTTGCTTGGCTTCGGGAGGAAGAAGACGGAGTCAAGCGTCAAGTACTCCTCAGAGATCCTCAGAGACGAAGCACCGTGCGGCGCCAGATGCGGGGCTACCTCCGAGGGCTACGCAAGGGTACGAGCTGAGAGCTGGCGGCCCTGGCCGTTGCCGTCTGACACCAACAGCCGACACTAACAGGGGCAAACGGAGCCGGACGAGGGCGGCTCCGGGCGGCCAACAAATGCCCGCCAAGCTCATCGTCTCAGACCCGACGTAGCCCGAACGATGGGCAGCGCCGCGGCCCCGGCACTGACTGCGGCGACAGCCTGACATCTGCGGCTGACATCAACGCCGGCGGACAGAGGCAGACAGTGACGGTCCCGTACGACTATCGTCACAGGCCAGTGAGCCTGCTCACCTGCGCCTCTGCCGTCGTTACGAGAATGGGATGATGTCGTTTATGAAGGGACGAGTCCTTGTCGTCGACGACGACACCGCACTGGCCGAGATGCTCGGCATCGTGCTGCGTGGTGAAGGTTTTGAGCCGTCTTTCGTAGCCGACGGCGACAAGGCGCTGGCCGCGTTCCGTGAGAGCAAGCCCGATCTGGTGCTGCTGGACCTGATGCTGCCCGGACGGGACGGCATCGAGGTGTGCCGGCTGATCCGCGCCGAGTCCGGCGTGCCGATCGTGATGCTCACGGCCAAGAGCGACACCGTGGATGTCGTGGTCGGCCTGGAATCGGGCGCGGACGACTACATCGTCAAGCCGTTCAAGCCGAAGGAACTGGTGGCGCGGATCCGGGCGCGGCTGCGGCGCTCCGAGGAGCCGGCGCCCGAGCAGCTGACCATCGGTGACCTGGTCATCGATGTGGCCGGGCACTCGGTGAAGCGGGACGGGCAGTCGATCGCGCTGACCCCGCTGGAGTTCGACCTGCTGGTCGCGCTCGCCCGCAAGCCCTGGCAGGTCTTCACCCGTGAGGTGCTGCTGGAACAGGTGTGGGGCTACCGCCATGCCGCCGACACCCGCCTGGTCAACGTGCATGTCCAGCGGCTGCGCTCCAAGGTCGAGAAGGACCCGGAGCGGCCGGAGATCGTGGTGACCGTCCGTGGTGTCGGTTACAAGGCGGGACCGAGCTGACATGTCCGGGGACAGTGTCGCTTCGGGGTCCGGCATGCCCGGGGACCGTCCGAAGCGGCCTGTCGGCCGGACGGCGGCGGGTACTCGCTTGAGGCGCCTCTTCGAGGGCGGACTGCTTCAGGGCGGGGTGCAGGGCAGCCCGGTCCTGCGGCTCTTCCTGCGCTGGGTGCGCCGTCCGCTGCTGCCGGTGATGCGGCTGTGGCGGCGCAACATCCAGCTCAGGGTCGTCGCCACCACGCTGCTGATGTCGCTGGGCGTCGTCCTGCTGCTCGGCTTCGTCGTGATCGGGCAGGTGCGCAACGGCCTGCTGGACGCGAAGGTGCGCGCCTCGCAGAGCCAGGCCACGGGCGGTTTCGCGGTGGCCAAGCAGCGTGCCGACGAGGCGGCGGGCACCAACGGCACGGGTACCGGTACCGCTGATGGCAGCACGGACGGCACCGCGGGCGCGGACGGCCGGCCCACGCAGAACGTCATCCAGTGGATGAGTGACCTCGTGGAGTCGCTGTCCAGCGGCGGCGCGGGCGCCTTCGACGTGGTGACGCTGCCCGTCGGCGACGACAGCGGCGGCGGCCGCAGCCCGCGCGGCTCCGGCAACGTCAACCCGACCTCCAGCGTCCCCTCCGACCTGCGCCACCGGGTGAACAACGGCACGACGGCCGCCCAGAGCTACACCCGGATCATCTACTCCAACGGCAAGGACGCGCAGCCCGCGCTGGTCATCGGCAAGCAGGTCAACGACCCGAACGGGCGGCCGTACGAGCTGTACTACCTCTTCCCGCTCACGCAGGAGGAGAAGTCCCTCAGCCTGGTCAAGGGCACCCTGGCGACCGCCGGGCTGTTCGTCGTCGTCCTGCTGGGCGCCATCGCCTGGCTGGTGGTGCGGCAAGTCGTCACGCCGGTGCGGATGGCGGCCGGGATCGCCGAGCGGCTGTCCGCCGGTCAGCTCCAGGAGCGCATGAAGGTCACCGGCGAGGACGACATCGCCCGGTTGGGCGAGGCGTTCAACAAGATGGCGCAGAACCTCCAGGGCAAGATCCAGCAGCTGGAGGACCTGTCGCGGATGCAGCGCCGGTTCGTCTCGGACGTCTCGCACGAGCTGCGCACCCCGCTGACGACGGTCCGGATGGCCGCCGATGTCATCCATGAGGCCCGCCAGGACTTCGACCCGGTGACCGCGCGCTCCGCCGAGCTGCTCGCCGACCAGCTGGACCGCTTCGAGTCGCTGCTCGCGGACCTGCTGGAGATCAGCCGCTTCGACGCGGGCGCGGCGGCCCTGGAGGCCGAACCGATCGACCTCAGGGAGGTCGTACGGCGCGTGGTCGGCGGCGCCGAGCCGCTCGCCGAGCGCAAGGGCACCCGGATACGGGTGGTCGGCGACCTCCAGCCCGTGGTCGCCGAGGCAGATGCCCGGCGGGTGGAGCGGGTGCTGCGCAATCTCGTCGTCAACGCCGTCGAGCACGGCGAGGGCAAGGACGTCATCGTCAAGCTGGCCTCCGCAGGCGGCGCGGTCGCCGTCGCGGTGCGCGACTACGGCGTCGGGCTCAAGCCGGGCGAGGCGACCCGCGTGTTCAGCCGCTTCTGGCGGGCCGACCCGGCCCGCGCCCGCACCACCGGCGGCACCGGCCTCGGGCTGTCGATCGCCCTGGAGGACGCGCGGCTGCACGGCGGCTGGCTCCAGGCCTGGGGCGAGCCCGGCGGCGGTTCGCAGTTCCGGCTGACGCTGCCCAGGACCGCGGACGAGCCGCTGCGGGGCTCGCCGATACCGCTGGAGCCCAAGGACGCGCGTCGCAGGCGCCGCCCCGACGACTCCGGGACGCCGCGCACGGAGAAGCGGGCGACCGTTCCGGCGCAGCAGAGCGGCGGCCGCGCGTCCGCACTGCCCCCGCGCGCCCCCGTCGCGCCCACCGCCGACCCGACCGCGCTGCCGGGCAACGGCAACGGCGCGCGCGTGGTGCCCCGGCCCACGGGGCCGGTACGGCGGCCGGAGGAGCGGCCCGCGGCGGATCCGGGGGCGGACACCGGGGCCGTACGACCAGAATCCGAGCGGCGGGGGACGGCGCGGCCGGAGGATTCGACCGAGCCAGGGGAGGCATTTCGTGGGCGCTGACCGCGAGGGGGGCGCCCGGCGGAAGTCGTGGCGCGCGGCGGCGTACACCGCCTTGGGGGTCGTTCTGCTGGCCGGGTGCGCATCCATGCCCGACAGCGGTGATCTGCGGGACGTGGAGTCCACGCCCCGACAGGACACCGGGGTACGGGTGTTCGCCATGCCGCCCTCCGAGGACGCCAGCCCGGGCGAGATCATGCAGGGCTTCCTGGAGGCGCTGACCAGCGACGACCCGGCGTACGACACGGCCCGCAAGTACCTGACGGACGACGCCGCGCGCACCTGGCGGCCGGAGAGGTCGACCACGGTGCTCGCGAACGGGCGGAGCATCGAGACCGACTGCAGCCAAGGCAGCCGGGAGGTGGCCGACAGCACCACCTCCACCTGTGTGCTGAGCGGCACCGAGGTGGCCACGGTCGACGCGGAGCAGGCGTACGAGCCCGCGGCCGGCACCTATCGCAAGAAGGTGCATCTGACCCGGGACAGCAAGACCAGGCAGTGGCGCATCGACGAGCTGCCCGACGGCGTGGTCATGGGCAAGTCGGACTTCCAGCGCAACTACACGTCCGTCGACAAGTACTACTTCGCCTCCGGCACGTCGGTCGGGTCGGCCGGGGAGCCGGTGGCGGTCGCCGATCCGGTGTTCGTGCGCAGCAAGGTCGACGCGATGACGCAGATGGTCCGCTCGGTGCTGGGCCGGCCGTCCCGCTGGCTCCGTCCGGTGGTGCGCTCCAGCTTCCCGACCGGTACGGCCCTCCAGAAGGGCGTGTCCGGGCTGGCGCCGGACGACCAGAACCGGCTGACGGTGCCCCTGAACCTCAAGGCGTCGCGCGTCTCGGCGTCCAAGTGCACCGAGATGGCCACCCAGCTGCTGTTCACGCTGCGGAACCTGGCGCCGACCCTGGAATCCGTCGAGTTGCAGGGCACCGGCGGCCACCGGTTGTGCGATCTGACCGAGCAGCGCGCCGAGTCCGCCGCCTGGCACGGCTCGTCCAAGCGGCCCGAATACCTGTACTACGTCGACGGCAAGCACCGGCTGGTGCAGATGCCGACCGGGAGCACCGGCACCGAGTCGGTGCAGGTGCCGGGCGCGCTCGGCGAGGGCGACAAGACGCTCCAGTCGGTGGCCGTGTCGCGGGACGAGCGCAGCGCGGCCGCGGTCGACGACTACGGCGCGACGCTGCGCGTGACATCGCTGACCTCGGACGGCTCGCTCGGCAACGCGCTGGTCACCAGCAAGGGCCCGACGCCCGCCGACCGGCTGACCACACCCAGCTGGGACGCGCGCGGCGACCTGTGGGTGGCCGACCGCGACCCGCAGGCCACGGGTCTGTACGTCGTGGAGCACGGCGTCGCCAAGGCGGAGAAGGTCACCGTCCCGTCCCTGCCCGGCCGGATCAAGGACGTCCGGGTGGCCGCCGACGGCGTGCGGATCGCGCTGGTCGTGGAGAAGGACGGCAAGCAGTCCCTGCAGATCGGCCGGATCGAGCGCGAGGACCGGACCGGGGAGGCGCCCTCGGTGGTCGAACTCCGTCCTGCCGCACCCGACTTGGAGCAGGTCAGCGCCATGACCTGGGCCGGTGACAGCCAGCTGCTGGTGGTCGGCCAGGAGCAGGGCGGGGTGCAGCAGATGCGCTACGTCCAGGTCGACGGCGCCACCCTCGACGGCCCGGCGCCCGGCACGCTGCCCGGAGTGAAGGCGATCGCCGCCTCCGAGGACGACCGGGTGCCGCTGGTGGCCTACTCGGACGACGGGATCGTTCGGCTGCCGACCGGGGCGCAGTGGCAGAAGGTCGACAAGGACGGGACGGCACCGGTCTATCCGGGCTGACCGGGCCGATCTATCCGGGCCGACAGGGCCGACAAGACCCGCAGGGCCGACAGCGCTGGTCGAAAGAGCCTGGCCGAAGGACCCCGGCCCCAGCCCGGCAACGGCCCGTGCGAGTTGTCCACAGGCCGTTGTCCACAGGGGTGGTGGGCCGGCTCCGGCCTTGGCACAGTGGTGGTCATGCGGGGGTGGTGGCGGGACCTCACCGACCTGGTGCTGCCGACCGACTGCGCGGGCTGTGGAGCACCTCGTACGCCGCTCTGCGCGCGCTGCCGGACCGCGCTGGCCGGGAGCGCGCCCCGGCGGGTGCGGCCGCGGCCGGAGCCGCCGGGACTTCCCGCGGTGTACGCGTCGGCGCCGTACGCGGAGGCGGTGCGCGCGCTGCTTCTCGCGCACAAGGAGCGGGGCGCGCTGACGCTCACCGGAGCGCTGGGTACGGCCTTGGCGGGGACCGTGCGGGCGGGCCTCGACGCGTCGGCCGGGACCGGGGCTTCGGGGACCGTCGTGCTCGTGCCGGTGCCCTCCGCGCGATGGGCCGTGCGGGCGCGGGGGCACGATCCGGTACGGCGGATGGCGCTCGCGGCGGCCGGGGAGCTGCGGCGCGCCGGGACACCGGCCCGGGTGGCGGCGGTGCTGCGCCAGCGCGGGCCCGTGGCGGACCAGGCGGGGCTGGACGCGCGGCGACGACTGGCGAACATGGCGGGCGCGCTGGAGATGACGGCGGGCGGGGACCGGCTGCTCGCCGGGGGCCGGGTCGTGCTCGTCGACGACCTCGTCACCACCGGAGCCAGTCTGGCGGAGGCGGCACGGGCCCTGCGAATCGGCGAGTCAAGAGCTGTGTACAAGAACGCAACTCGGGAAGGAAGGGAGGAACGAAGTACCGGAGGACCGGAGAAGGCGAAGTGGGAGAAGGGGAAGTGGGTGCATGGTGCAGCGAAAAAGACCGTGGCGAACGCCCTCGGACCGCCGCTGCGCGCGGCCGTGATCGCCGCTCCTGCGGATTCTTTCGAAATAAACAGGAACTGACCGCCGACCTGCATCGTTGCAGGTAGTGAGAGGGTTTATTCACCTGAACGGAGGTACGCCGCAGTAGAGGGTGACGACATCCGTCCGGGCGAGATATGTTCGGTTGTGAGGAAAGAGGCGCAGGCCACACCTCTCATATCCGAATGCCGTGCTGCGGGTTTTGCGCAATCACCCGCGCCGGTGGGTGGAGATCCCGCCCTTGGGGGAGGAGGAGGTGGACGTCACCGAGTCCGAGGTCCGGTGCTCACCGGACCTGGTGCAAAAGGGAGATGCTCCGCCGAAGCAGCGGAGCGATCCGGGAACGGAGTTCTGCGTGGACATCGTCGTCAAAGGCCGCAAGACCGAGGTGCCCGAGCGGTTCCGCAAGCACGTGGCCGAGAAGCTGAAGCTGGAGAAGATCCAGAAGCTCGACGGCAAGGTGATCAGCCTCGACGTCGAGGTGTCCAAGGAGCCCAACCCTCGACAGGCCGACCGCTGCGACCGGGTGGAGATCACGCTCCGCTCCCGGGGCCCGGTGATCCGGGCGGAGGCAGCGGCCAGCGACCCGTACGCGGCACTCGACATGGCGGCGGAAAAGCTGGACGCGCGACTGCGCAAGCAGCACGACAAGCGGTTCTCGCGCCGCGGCGCACGGCGGATCTCGGCGGCGGAGGTCCCCGACCACGTCCCGGGCGCGGCGACGCTGAACGGAAACGGCGTCCCGGTGGCGGAGGACGAGACGGACGGAGTGCCGACCACGAAGATCGGCTCGCTCGAGGTCAAGGGCGAAGGCCCCCTCGTGGTCCGCGAGAAGACCCACGTCGCCTCCCCGATGAGCCTGGACCAGGCCCTCTACGAGATGGAACTGGTCGGCCATGACTTCTACTTGTTCGTCGACTCCGAGACGAAGGAGCCGAGCGTCGTCTACCGGCGCCACGCCTACGACTACGGCGTGATCCACCTCAGCACGGACCCGATGGTCGCCGAGGCGCAGCCCCCAGCGGCAGGGGGCACGCTGGGCGGCTGACCGCCCGGGATCGAAGCCCGACCGGTGCCCCTGGAGCGCGCGTGCGCCCCCGGGGCACCAGTGTGCGACCACTTCGCGCCGCGCACGGCGCCTCGGTGTCGTTCCGGCATGAAATCATGGCCGCAAGGGCCCAACCGGTGGGCCGCTGCCTTGGGTTGGCGATGGCACGGGACCACACAGGCCACAGCCTTCAGGGGGAGGAACGATGGCGGACACCTTCGGACCGATGCGGAGCGAGGAGGCCGACGACACCGACGACGGTGTACTCGGCAGGTGCCTTGACGGGGGCTCTTCGCGGGATGAACCGATCAGAGTCCTGGTGGTGGACGACCACGCGCTCTTCAGACGCGGCCTGGAGATCGTGCTCGCGGCCGAGGAGGACATCCAGGTCGTCGGCGAGGCGGGCGACGGCGCCGAGGCCGTGGACAAGGCCGCCGATCTGCTGCCGGACATCGTGCTGATGGACGTCCGGATGCCCCGGCGCGGGGGGATCGAGGCGTGCACCTCCATCAAGGAGGTCGCCCCCAGCGCGAAGATCATCATGCTGACGATCAGCGACGAGGAGGCCGACCTCTACGACGCGATCAAGGCGGGCGCCACCGGATATCTGCTCAAGGAGATCTCCACCGACGAGGTGGCCACCGCCATTCGCGCGGTCGCCGACGGGCAGTCGCAGATCAGCCCGTCCATGGCGTCGAAACTCCTCACCGAGTTCAAGTCGATGATCCAGCGCACCGACGAGCGCCGGCTGGTGCCCGCGCCCCGGCTGACCGACCGCGAACTGGAAGTCCTCAAACTCGTCGCCACGGGCATGAACAACCGGGACATCGCCAAGGAGTTGTTCATCTCCGAGAACACCGTGAAGAACCACGTCCGCAACATCCTGGAGAAACTCCAGCTGCACTCCCGGATGGAAGCCGTGGTCTATGCGATGCGGGAGAAGATCCTGGAGATCCGCTAGCCGCCCTGCCCCGCCCCTCAGCCGAGGGCGCGGGCGAGTTCCGCGGTGAGCGGTCCGCGCAGCGCGGGGTCGTCCACGCGCTCCACCCGGATGTTCGTGCAGTTCACCCAGGTGGCGGCTTCCAGCAATGCCTGGGCGACCGCGGGGACCGCCCTGGATCCGTCCAGGGTGACCTGCCGGGCCACCAGGGTGCGGCCCTCCCGGGCCGGGTCGACACGCCCGACGAGGCGGCCGCCCGCGAGCACCGGCATGGCGAAGTAGCCGTACACCCGCTTGGGCTTGGGGGTGTACGCCTCCAGGCGGTGGGTGAAGCCGAAGATCCGTTCCGTGCGCGCCCGTTCCCAGATCAGCGAGTCGAACGGCGAGAGCAGGGTGGTGCGGTGGCGGCCGCGCGGTGGGGTCGCGAGAGCCGCCGGATCCGCCCAGGCCGGCTTGCCCCAGCCCGCCACCTCGACCGGCACCAGACCCGAGTCCGCGAGCACCGCGTCCACCTGCTCGCCCTTCAGCCGGTGATAGTCGGCGATGTCCGAGCGGGTGCCCACGCCCAGGGACTCGCCGGCCAGCCGGACCAGGCGGCGCAGGCACTCGGCGTCGTCCAGCTCGTCATGCAGCAGCGCGGTGGGGACGGCGCGCTCGGCGAGGTCGTACACCCGCTTCCAGCCGCGGCGTTCGACGCACACCACCTCGCCGTACATCAGCGCCCGTTCGACCGCGACCTTGGTGCCCGACCAGTCCCACCACTCGCTGGTGCGCTTCGCGCCGCCCAGTTCGGTCGCCGTCAGCGGGCCCTCGGTGCGCAGCTGCTTGACGACCTGCTCATAGACCCCGTCCGGGAGTTCGTGGTTCCAGTGCGGGCGGTTGCGGTAGGCGCGGCGGCGGAAGGCGAAGTGCGGCCACTCCTCGGCGGGCAGCAGACAGGCGGCGTGCGACCAGTACTCGAAGGCGTGCGTGTCCTTCCAGTAGGCGTCCTCCACCGTGGTGCGGCCCACGGCGCCGAGACGGGCGTACGGCACCAGTTCGTGCGACCGGGCGAGGACGGAGATCGTGTCGAGCTGGACCGCGCCGAGGTGGCGCAGCACCCCGCGCACCCCGGCCCGCCGGTCGGGCGCGCCCAGCAGGCCCTGGGCCCGCAGGGCGATACGGCGGGCGTCGTCCGCGGTGAGCGTGATGGTCGGGCGCGGCAGGGTCGTCATGCCCCGGACGATAGTGGGCGCCACTGACAGTCCGTCCTGAGCTGCGGTTCACCGAACCGGCCCCGGCAGATAGGGGGCGGTGGACGGCAGGCCGAGGTCCGAGGGCAGCAGGGAGGCGATCCAGCAGTCCCGGCGCACCCCCTTGTTGTTGATGGCGGAGCGCAGGGTGCCCTCCAGGGTGAAGCCCGCGCGTTCGGCGACCCCGCGCGAGCCGTGGTTGCCGACCTCGGCGCGCCACTCGACCCGGTCGACGCCCAGGCCGGTGAAGATCCAGCGGCAGGCGGCGAGCACGGCCTCCGTGACGTAGCCGAGGCCGCGGTGCTCCTTGGCGGCCCAGAAGCCGACCTCCGCAGCCGCGGGGGCGCGCATGGTCAGGCTGAGCATGCCGGCCAGCTCCCCGCCGGCGAGGAAGATCCCCCAGGTGAACATCGCGCCGTGCGCCCAGCCGTCCGGGACCATCTCGTGGGTGAAGCCGCGCGCGTGCTCGGGCAGGTACGGGGAGGGGATCGTGGTCCAGCGCTGGATGTCGGGGTCCTGGGCGGCCTCGTGCACGGCCTCGGTGTCGGCCGGTCCGACGGCGCGCAGACGAAGACGGCCGGTGGTGAGCGTGACGGGTTCCATCGGGCGATTCTGCTCGTACCACCTGGCGACGGCCATCGATTTCCACGATCCGTGAGCACGCGATCACATTTCGCACAAATCCCTGCGCCGATGCGGCACTATCCGCATATCCCGTCCGTTGTTCCTGTGAAGCAGCGGCCGGAGCACCAGGCACTCCCGGCGCGGCGGGGTCCTCGCATACGATGGCCGTTGCTCAGTACGTCACATGGAAACCCGACCGTCCCAGGCCCGACCGGCAAGGAGACCAGCCCCCGTGTCCGTCCTCTCGAAGATCATGCGTGCAGGCGAAGGCAAGATCCTGCGCAAGCTGCACCGCATCGCGGACCAGGTCAACTCCATCGAAGAGGACTTCGTCGACCTCTCCGACGCCGAGCTGCGGGCCCTCACCGAGGAGTACAAGCAGCGGTACGCCGATGGTGAGAGCCTGGACGACCTGCTCCCCGAGGCGTTCGCCACCGTCCGCGAGGCCGCCAAGCGCGTCCTCGGCCAGCGTCACTACGACGTGCAGATGATGGGCGGCGCCGCGCTCCACCTCGGCTATGTGGCCGAGATGAAGACCGGCGAGGGCAAGACCCTCGTCGGCACCCTGCCCGCGTACCTGAACGCGCTGTCCGGCGACGGTGTCCACATCGTCACGGTCAACGACTACCTGGCCGAGCGCGACTCCGAGATGATGGGTCGCGTCCACAAGTTCCTGGGCCTCGACGTCGGCGTGATCCTCGCCAACATGACGCCGGCCCAGCGCCGCGAGCAGTACGCCTGCGACATCACGTACGGCACCAACAACGAGTTCGGCTTCGACTATCTGCGCGACAACATGGCGTGGTCGCAGGACGAACTGGTGCAGCGCGGCCACAACTTCGCCATCGTGGACGAGGTCGACTCCATCCTCGTGGACGAGGCCCGTACGCCGCTGATCATCTCCGGCCCGGCCGACCAGGCCACCAAGTGGTACGGCGACTTCGCCAAGCTCGTCCTGCGCCTGAAGAAGGGCGAGGCCGGAAACCCGCTCAAGGGCGTCGAGGAAACCGGCGACTACGACGTGGACGAGAAGAAGCGCACGGTCGCCATCCATGAGCCCGGTGTCAGCAAGGTCGAGGACTGGCTGGGCATCGACAACCTCTACGAGTCGGTGAACACCCCGCTCGTCGGCTACCTGAACAACGCCATCAAGGCGAAGGAACTGTTCAAGAAGGACAAGGACTACGTCGTCATCGACGGCGAGGTCATGATCGTCGACGAGCACACCGGCCGTATCCTCGCCGGCCGCCGCTACAACGAGGGCATGCACCAGGCGATCGAGGCGAAGGAAGGGGTGGACATCAAGGACGAGAACCAGACCCTCGCCACCATCACCCTCCAGAACTTCTTCCGCCTCTACAACAAGCTCTCCGGCATGACCGGTACGGCGATGACCGAGGCCGCCGAGTTCCACCAGATCTACAAGCTCGGCGTGGTCCCCATCCCGACCAACAAGCCGATGGTGCGCATGGACCAGTCGGACCTGATCTACCGCACCGAGGTGGCCAAGTTCGAGGCGGTCGTCGACGACATCGCCGAGAAGCACGAGAAGGGCCAGCCGATCCTCGTCGGCACCACCTCGGTCGAGAAGTCCGAGTACCTCTCGCAGCAGCTCAGCAAGCGCGGCATCCAGCACGAGGTGCTGAACGCCAAGCACCATGAGCGTGAGGCGTCGATCGTCGCCCAGGCCGGCCGCAAGGGCGCCGTCACGGTCGCCACCAACATGGCCGGCCGCGGTACGGACATCAAGCTCGGCGGCAACCCCGAGGACCTCGCCGAGGCGGAGCTGCGCCAGCGCGGCCTCGACCCCGAGGAGCACATCGAGGAGTGGGCCGCGGCGCTGCCCGCCGCCCTGGAGAAGGCCGAGCAGGCCGTCAAGGCGGAGAAGGACGAGGTCGAGGATCTCGGCGGCCTGTACGTGCTGGGCACCGAGCGGCACGAGTCGCGGCGCATCGACAACCAGCTGCGCGGTCGTTCCGGCCGTCAGGGCGACCCCGGCGAGTCCCGCTTCTACCTCTCCCTCGGCGACGACCTGATGCGCCTGTTCAAGGCCCAGATGGTCGAGCGCGTGATGTCCATGGCGAACGTGCCGGACGACGTGCCGATCGAGAACAAGATGGTCACCCGCGCGATCGCCTCCGCGCAGTCGCAGGTCGAGCAGCAGAACTTCGAGACGCGTAAGAACGTCCTGAAGTACGACGAGGTGCTCAACCGCCAGCGCGAGGTCATCTACGGCGAGCGCCGACGGGTGCTGGAGGGCGAGGACCTGCACGAGCAGATCCAGCACTTCATGGACGACACGATCGACGCGTACGTCGCCGCGGAGACCGCCGAGGGCTTCCCCGAGGACTGGGACCTGGACCGGCTGTGGGGCGCCTTCAAGCAGCTCTACCCGGTGAAGGTCACCGTCGAGGAGCTGGAGGAGGCGGCCGGTGACCGTGCCGGTCTGACCGCCGAGTTCATCTCGGAGTCCATCAAGGAGGACATCTACCAGCAGTACGAGGCCCGTGAGAGCCAGCTCGGCTCCGAGATCATGCGTGAGCTGGAGCGTCGGGTCGTGCTGTCGGTCCTCGACCGCAAGTGGCGCGAGCACCTCTACGAGATGGACTACCTCCAGGAGGGCATCGGCCTGCGCGCGATGGCGCAGAAGGACCCGCTGGTCGAGTACCAGCGCGAGGGCTTCGACATGTTCACCGCGATGATGGAGGGCATCAAGGAGGAGTCCGTCGGCTATCTGTTCAACCTGGAGGTCCAGGTCGAGCAGCAGGTCGAGGAGGTGCCGGTCGAGGAGGCCGAGCAGGTCGGCGAGGGTGTCGAGGACGCGGTGCCGGCGCAGGCCGGTGCGGGCCGTCCGGAGATCCGCGCCAAGGGGCTCGATGTTCCGCAGCGCCGTGATCTGCACTTCTCCGCGCCGACGGTGGACGGCGAGGGCGGCATCGTCGAGCGCGACCTGGAGGACGACGGGCCGGTGCGGTCCGAGTCGGACGGGCTGACGCGGGCGGAGCGGCGCAAGCAGGCGAAGGGCGGGCGGCGTCGCAAGAAGTGACGCGCACTCCCTGAGCGGGGCCGGGTTCCTTCGGAGCCCGGCCCCCTTTGCGTCGCCGGTCGCTTGTGAAGTCGCCGGTCGCTTGCGAAGAGGGGCGGGGAACGGCGCGAACGGCCACGACGGAGCCGCACCCGGCGGCGCACAGGAGCGCCCTCCCGGCTATGGCGTAGGCCGCGGGCCCGTCTCCACCGCTGTGCAGCGCCAGCGCAGGTCCGCGCCCCGTTCGAGGCGGAAGGCCAGGGCGCGGAGCCTGCTGCCCGCGGCGATGCGGGCGAAGACCTCCAGCGCGCCCTCACCGGCGACGTAGTAGCCGATGTCGCGCACGACCGGGCGGGTGCCCCGGGTGCGCAGGGGGCCGTCGGCGGCGAGACGGGCCAGCTCGTCGTAGGCGCGGCCCGCGGTGTGGCGGAGCATCCAGTGGACCGGGCGCTGACCGCTGAGGACGGCCACCAGACGGTCCGCGAAGAGGTCCGTGGGGCGAGTGGGCCGGGCGGGCTCCTGAGGGGCCGTACGGGGCGGCTGGGGGCGTGCCGTACGGGTGGCCGCGGCCGTACGGCTGTCGGTGGACGTGCGGCGGGGGCCCGGGGAGGGGCGGCGGGTGTCGTGGCGGGTCGGCGGGCGGTGCCGGGGGCGGGGGTGAGGGGTGCGGCTCATGACCTTGTTCATGGGGGTCCCCGTTCGACGGCCCGGGGGATACCGGGCGGTAACTAGGTGGTGGGGATCTTGTACGGGGCCGGGGACCGCGCGGCAAGGACGCGGGCGGTGGTGGCGAGGGCGCGAGGGGATTCACCCTCCGGGGGGATGGACAGAGGGCTGAGCCCCGAGATCACGCGGGTGTACCGGGTGAAGTACGCCGCATGGGGCTGACACTTACGGGGTGTGGGCAGGGACTCGAAAGGGGACAGCCGCACGTATCCTGAAGCCCCCCGGAACGACCAGGAAAGAGCGGCGAGCATGCGCGTCTACGTCCCCCTGACCCTCCCCGGTCTCGCCGAGGCGCACAGGACCGGTGAGCTGGGGGCCGGCCCCTTCGCCGGGTACGCCGTCACGCCCGCCCTGCGCGCCTGGTACCGCTCCGACGACGTCGAGGAGCTCGAGTACGCCGCGCTCGGCCGGGCCGCGCTGGCCTCCCTGCGCCTGCTCGCGGCCGACGAGGACGCGCCGCGGCGCCGGATCGTGGTGGCCGTGGACGTGGCCGACGGCGCGGTCACGGCCGCGTCCGACAGCGGGGCCGAGCCGGGCGAGGTGACCGTGAAGGTGACGGTCCCGCTCGCCAAGGCGGCGGCGGTCCACGCCGACGCCGAGGACGCCGAGCGGGCCGTGACCGCGGCGGCGCGGGCGCTGGCGGCGGCGGACGGCGGGGACGAGACCGCGGGGACCGCCGTGGACGAGGCGGAGGACCACGAGCTGCTGTGGTTCGCCACGCAGGAGCTCCCCAACCTCCTCGGACGGGCCTGACCAGGCAGGATCGGCCGCCCCCCGGGATTGTCAGTGGGGGCGGGTACGGTCTTGGGCATGGGGAAGCACGCACGCGCGCACATCGTCTGGGACTGGAACGGCACGCTGTTCCATGACAACGAGGCGATCATCGAGGCGACCAACGCCGCCTTCGCGGAGCTGGGCCTGGCGCCGATCACGCTGGAGCAGTACCGCGCGCTGTACTGCGTGCCGGTGCCGAAGTTCTACGAGCGGCTGATGGGGCGGCTGCCGAGCCAGGCCGAGTGGGAGCTGATGGACGGGATATTCCATCAGCGGTACACGGAGCGGCGGGCGCGGTGCGCGCTGACCGACGGGGCGGCGGAGCTGCTCAGCGGCTGGCGGACGGCGGGGCACAGCCAGTCGCTGCTGAGCATGTACGGACACGCGGAACTGGTGCCGCTCGTGCGGGGGTTCGGGATCGAGGAGCAGTTCGTGCGCGTCGACGGGCGGACGGGGCCGTCCGGCGGGAGCAAGGCGGAGCACATGGTGCGGCATCTGTCGCGGCTCACGGGCGCTGTGGAGCCGGGGCGGACCGTGGTGATCGGGGACGCGGCGGACGACGCGGTCGCGGCGCGGCATGTGGGGGCCGGGGCGGTGCTGTACACCGGAGGGTCGCACAGCAGGGCCAGCCTGGAGGAGGTCGGCGTCCCGGTGGTGGACACGCTGGCCGAGGCGGTGGAGGTCGCGCAGCGAATAGCCGTGTGAGGTCCCGCGAACAGCCGTGCGAGGCCACGCGGCGAACAGCCCTGTGAGGAGCCCTCGCGGGTCTCAGTTCACCGGCGCCTTCGCCCGCAGCACCTTGATGAACTCCCGCATCCAGGACGGGTGGTCCGGCCAGGCCCGTGCGGACACCAGGGTGCCGTCCGTCACCGTCTCCGTGTCCTGGAAGCTCGCGCCCGCCGCCTGCATGTCGGGTTCCAGGGCCGGATAGGCCGTGACGCGGCGGCCGCGCAGGGTGTCGATCGCGGCGGTGAGCAGCGGGCCGTGGCAGATCTGGGCGACCGGCTTGTCCGCGTCGAAGAAGGCCTTGAGGATCTTGCGCAGTTCGGGGTCGTTGCGCAGGTACTCGGGGGCCCGGCCGCCGGGGATGACCAGGGCGGCGTACGCGCCGGGGTCCACCTCGGCGAAGGAGAGATCGGCCGGCCAGGTGTACCCGGGCTTCTCGGTGTACGTGTCGTAGCCGGGCTCGAAGTCGTGCACCACGAAACGCAGCGTCTTGCGGGAGGGGGCCGCGATGTCGACGTCGTAGCCCTCCTCGCGCAGCCGCTGGTAGGGGTACATGACCTCCAGGGACTCCGCGGCGTCGCCGGTGACGATGAGGATCTTCGCGGGCATGTCGGCGCTCCTCGGGACAGACGGGGACGGACGGGGACGGACCCCTCGGCCGGTCCCCCGGGGTCGTAGCTCCCAGGGTGCGGCGGAAGAGGCGGGGCCGCTACCCCACCCCGCCTCTCACCTGGCCGAATCCGGTTACGCCACCCGGGCGGCCTCCGATGCTGTGCAGAACGTCAAAGTTTGACCCCCTGTTTTGTACACATACGGCTCATGACGGTTCCGGGGTGAGGGGCGATAGCCTTGTGGCGTGATCAGCGCGATAGCTCGCGGGAGCGATCAGGCTCCCGCCCTGCGCCCGGGTTGCACGGAGGACCTCCGTGACCGGGCGGCAGTCGCTGGTCCGCGCGGGCGGGACGGGGGCGCCGCAGCCCCCAGGACGCCGAGGCCGGCCCGGAACACGACGGTGCCGAGAGCAGCGTCACATCCCATGGTCGTGTCGGAAATGGCCGAATACCCCCCGCTCATCTCACCTGTCGGCATAGCGTCGGAACGGACCGGAAACTCCGGGCCGTGGCGTCGAGCCGCAGGGGAAGAGCCAGTACTTCCTTCTACGTCACGCAACGGCGCGCGACAGGAGCCAGAGGACAATGCAGACCAAGCTGGACGAAGCCAAGGCCGAGATGCTCGAACGGGCCGCTCGGGTAGCTGAGAACAGCCCGGTCGGGGGGAACCTACCGACCGGGTCGACGGGCGAGGGCTCCCCGGACACCCCGGACAGTGAGTCAACCCTCGCGTTCCTCCAGCGCTACTACCTGCACACCGCACCGGAAGACCTCACCGGCCGCGACCCGGTGGACGCCTTCGGCGCCGCGGTCTCGCACTACCGCCTCGCCGAGAACCGCCCCCAGGGCACCGCGAACGTCCGGGTGCACACCCCGACGGTCGAGGAGAACGGCTGGACGTGCAGCCACACGGTCGTCGAGGTCGTGACCGACGACATGCCGTTCCTGGTCGACTCCGTCACCAATGAGCTGACCCGGGGCGGGCGCGGCATCCATGTCGTGATCCACCCCCAGTTCGTGGTCCGCCGCGACATCACCGGCAAGCTGCTGGAGATCCTGCCGACCCCGGCCCCCTCCGCCGAGCTGCCGCACGACGCGCACGTCGAGTCGTGGATCCACGTCGAGATCGACCGCGAGACCGACCGCGCCGACCTCAAGCAGATCACCTCCGACCTGCTGCGCGTGCTCTCCGACGTCCGTGAGGCCGTCGAGGACTGGGACAAGATGCGGGAGGCGGCGGCCCGGGTCGCCGGCGAGCTGGAGAGCGAGCCGATCCCGGCCGACCTGCCGAAGGCCGAGGTCGAGGAGGCCCGCGAGCTGCTGCGCTGGCTCGCCACCGACCACTTCACCTTCCTGGGCTTTCGCGAGTACGAACTGCGCGGCGACGACACCCTGGCCGCCGTGCCCGGCACCGGCCTCGGCATCCTGCGCTCCGACCCGCAGCACGCCGAGGACGACCAGCACCCGGTCAGCCCCTCCTTCGAGCGGCTGCCGGCCGACGCCCGCGCCAAGGCCCGCGAGCACAAGCTGCTGGTGCTGACCAAGGCGAACAGCCGGGCCACCGTGCACCGGCCGTCGTACCTGGACTACATCGGCGTCAAGAAGTTCGACAAGGACGGCAATGTCGTCGGGGAGCGCCGCTTCCTCGGCCTGTTCTCCTCGGCCGCGTACACCGAGTCGGTGCGCCGCGTCCCGGTGATCCGCCGCAAGGTCGCCGAGGTCCTCGACCGCGCCGGGTTCTCGCCCAACAGCCACGACGGCCGCGACCTGCTCCAGATCCTGGAGACCTACCCGCGCGACGAGCTGTTCCAGACGCCCGCCGCCGAGCTCCAGTCGATCGTCACCAGCGTGCTCTACCTCCAGGAGCGCCGCCGGCTGCGCCTGTACCTGCGCCAGGACGAGTACGGCCGCTACTACTCGGCCCTCGTCTACCTGCCGCGCGACCGCTACACCACCGGCGTGCGCCTGCGGATCATCGACATCCTGAAGGAGGAGCTCGGCGGCACCAACGTCGACTTCACCGCCTGGAACACCGAGTCGATCCTGTCCCGGCTGCACTTCGTCGTCCGCGTCCCGCAGGGCACCGAGCTGCCCGAGCTGTCGGACGCCGACAAGGACCGCATCGAGACCCGCCTGGTCGAGGCCGCCCGCTCCTGGGCGGACGGGTTCGCCGAGGCGCTCAACGCCGAGCTGGGCGAGGAGCGCGCCGCCGAGCTGCTGCGCCGCTACACCAACGCCTTCCCCGAGGGCTACAAGGCCGACCACACCCCGCGCGCGGCCGTGGCCGACCTCGTGCACCTGGAGCGGCTGACCGAGGAGCCGGGCAACGACTTCGCGCTGAGCCTGTACGAGCCGGTCGGCGCCGCCCCCGACGAGCGCCGTTTCAAGATCTACCGCAAGGGCTCCTCCGTCTCCCTGTCCGCCGTGCTGCCGGTCCTCCAGCGCATCGGCGTCGAGGTCGTGGACGAGCGGCCGTACGAGCTGCGCTGCTCGGACCGCACCACCGGCTGGATCTACGACTTCGGACTGCGCATCCCCAAGTCGCCCGCCGGCGCCGGCGGCGACTACCTGGGCGACGACGGCCGTGAGCGCTTCCAGGAGGCGTTCGCCGCGACCTGGACCGGCCGCGCCGAGAACGACGGCTTCAACTCCCTCGTGCTCAGCGCCGGACTGAACTGGCGCGAGGCGATGGTGCTGCGCGCCTACGCCAAGTACCTGCGCCAGGCCGGTTCGACCTTCTCGCAGGACTACATGGAGGACACCCTCCGCAACAACGTCCACACCACCCGGCTGCTCGTCTCCCTGTTCGAGGCGCGGATGTCGCCCGAGCGGCAGGGGGCCGGCCTGGAGCTGACGGACGCGCTGCTGGAGGAGCTGGACGCGGCCCTGGACCAGGTGGCGAGCCTGGACGAGGACCGCATCCTGCGCTCCTTCCTGACCGTCATCAAGGCGACCCTGCGGACCAACTTCTTCCAGCGGCGCCCCGACGGCCACCCCCACGACTACGTGTCGATGAAGTTCGACCCGCAGGCCATCCCGGACCTGCCCGCGCCGCGCCCGGCGTTCGAGATCTGGGTGTACTCGCCGCGCGTCGAGGGCGTGCACCTGCGCTTCGGCAAGGTCGCGCGCGGTGGTCTGCGCTGGTCCGACCGGCGTGAGGACTTCCGTACCGAGATCCTCGGCCTGGTCAAGGCGCAGATGGTGAAGAACACCGTCATCGTGCCGGTCGGCGCCAAGGGCGGCTTCGTCGCCAAGCAGCTGCCGGACCCGGCGCAGGACCGGGACGCGTGGCTCGCGGAGGGCGTCGCCAGCTACAAGACGTTCATCTCGGCGCTGCTGGACATCACCGACAACATGGTCGGCGGCGAGGTCGTCCCGCCCAAGGACGTGGTGCGGCACGACGGCGACGACACCTACCTGGTCGTCGCGGCCGACAAGGGCACCGCCACCTTCTCCGACATCGCCAACGGGGTCGCCGAGAAGTACAACTTCTGGCTCGGCGACGCCTTCGCCTCCGGTGGTTCGGCGGGCTACGACCACAAGGGCATGGGCATCACCGCGCGCGGCGCGTGGGAGTCCGTCAAGCGGCACTTCCGCGAGCTGGGCGTGGACACCCAGTCCGAGGACTTCACGGTCGTCGGCATCGGCGACATGTCCGGTGACGTGTTCGGCAACGGCATGCTGCTGTCCGAGCACATCCGCCTGGTCGCCGCCTTCGACCACCGGCACATCTTCATCGACCCGAACCCGGACGCGGCGACCGGATACGCCGAGCGCCGCCGCCTGTTCGAGCTGCCCCGCTCCAGCTGGGCCGACTACAACACCGAGCTGCTCTCGGCGGGCGGCGGGATCTTCCCGCGCAGCGCCAAGTCGATCCAGCTCAACGCGCACATCCGCGAGGCCCTCGGCATCGAGGGCAAGGTCGCCAAGATGACCCCGGCCGACCTGATGAAGACGATCCTTGAGGCGCCGGTCGACCTGCTGTGGAACGGCGGCATCGGCACCTATGTGAAGTCGTCCGCCGAGTCGAACGCGGATGTCGGCGACAAGGCCAACGACGCCATCCGCGTCGACGGCGCCGATCTGCGCGTGAAGGTCGTCGGCGAGGGCGGCAACCTGGGCCTGACCCAGCTCGGCCGCATCGAGTTCGCCCACCAGGGCGGCAAGATCAACACCGACGCGATCGACAACAGCGCCGGTGTGGACACCTCCGACCACGAGGTGAACATCAAGATCCTGCTGAACGGCCTGGTCGCGGACGGCGACATGACCGTCAAGCAGCGCAACAAGCTGCTCGCCGGGATGACCGACGAGGTCGGCGCGCTGGTGCTGCGCAACAACTACGCGCAGAACACCGCGCTCGCCAACGCGCTGTTCCAGGCCAAGGACATGCTCCACGCCCAGCAGCGCTTCCTGCGCCACCTGGTGCGCGAGGGCCATCTGGACCGGGCGCTGGAGTTCCTGCCCACCGACCGCCAGATCCGCGAGCGCCTGAACCAGGGCCAGGGCCTGACCGGCCCGGAGACGGCCGTCGTCATGGCGTACACGAAGATCACGGTCGCCGAGGAGCTGCTGGCCACCTCGCTGCCCGACGACCCGTATCTGCGGGGCCTGCTGCACGCGTACTTCCCGTCCGATCTGCGCGAGCGGTTCTCGGAGGCCGTCGACAACCACCCGCTGCGCCGCGAGATCACCACCACGGTGCTGGTCAACGACACGGTCAACACGGGCGGTACGACCTATCTGCACCGGCTGCGCGAGGAGACCGGTGCCTCCCTGGAGGAGATCGTCCGCGCGCAGACCGCGGCCCGTGCGATCTTCTGCTCGGCCCCGGTATGGGACGCGGTGGAGGCCCTGGACAACCAGGTCGACGCGGCCGTGCAGACCCGCATCCGGCTGCACTCGCGGCGCCTGATCGAGCGCGGCACCCGCTGGCTGCTCAACAACCGGCCGCAGCCGCTCCAGCTCGCCGAGACGGTGGAGTTCTTCGCCGAGCGCGTCGAGCAGGTCTGGCAGCAGCTGCCCAAGCTGGTGCGCGGCGCGGACCTGGAGTGGTACCAGCATGTGTACGACGAGCTGTCCGCGGCCGGCGTCCCGGACGAACTCGCCACCCGTGTGGCCGGGTTCTCCTCCGCCTTCCCGGCGCTCGACATCGTCTCGGTGGCCGACCGCATGGGCAAGGAGCCGCTGGACGTCGCCGAGGTCTACTACGACCTCGCCGACCGCCTCGGCATCACCCAGCTGATGGACCGCATCATCGAGCTGCCCCGCAACGACCGCTGGCAGTCCATGGCCCGCGCCTCCATCCGCGAGGACCTCTACGCGGCGCACGCGGCGCTCACCGCGGACGTGCTCGCGGCGGGCAACGGCACCGCGTCGCCGGAGCAGCGGTTCGGGGACTGGGAGCAGAAGAACGCCCCGATCCTGGGCCGGGCGCGCACCACCCTGGAGGAGATCCGCAGTTCGGACGCCTTCGACCTCGCCAACCTGTCGGTGGCGATGCGGACGATGCGGACGCTGCTGCGCACGCACTCGTAGCGCTGCCGCGTCAGCGGGTGGGACGCCCCGGGCCGATGGAGAATCGGTCCGGGGCGTTCCTTTTCTTGCCGTCCTTTGTACAAAGGAGATAGGCGGATTTACCGTTTCCTGCTTATCGGTGCGTTTCGGATAGGGTCTGCGCTGTAATTACCTGGGCTTCCGCGATTGGGTGTTCCAGCAGAATGCACGCAGCACAGTCCGACCTCGAAGAACAGCTGAGCACCCCGGAGCCGCGGGGTGGTGGTGTGCGGGTGGCCCGCGCGGTGCCGCAGGCGGCCGCGGTGCTGGTGGTGGCGCTGCTGCTGGCGGTGATCGTCCGGCTGCCGTGGATCGGCGACCTCGGCATGCACGCGGCCACGATCCAGCGGCTCGGCCACAGCCTGCTGCACCCCGGCAATCCGCTGGTCGACGCGGACACACCGAGTCCTTACTACTCGCCGTGGATGCTGCTGCTGGGCGCGCTCGCCAAGGTGAGTGGCCTGTCGGTGTTCGTGGTGCTGCGCATCGGGGCGCTGGTCGGGCTGACCCTGCTGGTCACCGGGGTCTGGCGGTACGTCCGGACGCTCAGCGCCCATCGCGCGGCGCCGGCGCTCGCGCTGCTGAGCCTGGTGCTGCTGTGGGGGACGGCCGTCCTGAACTGGAGCGGGTTCATCGGGCTGCACTCGCTCGCCCTGACCATCTCCTACCCGAGCGTGTTCGCGCTCGGTCTGAGCTTCCACTTCTGGGCCTGGCTCACCCGGGCGCTGCGCGAGCGGGCGTCCTGGGCGCGGTGGCTCGCCCTCGGGCTGCTGTGGGCGCTGATCCTGCTCTGCCACCAGTTCACGGGCGTCGTCGCCACGCTCGGGGCGCTGGCCATGGTCGTCTCCGCCCGTCCGGGCCGCCAGGTGTGGCTCCGGCTCGGCGCCGGGCTGCTGCTCGGGGCGATGCTGCTGTGGGTGTGGCCGTACTACGACTTCTTCTCGCTGTTCTCCGCCGGGGCGGATCTGGAGGCCATCCACAAGTCGCTCTACCAGCATCTGTTCGCGCGGTTCGGGCTGGTGCTGCTGGGCGTGGTGGCGCTGGCGCTCCGGCTGCGGCGCGACCGGTGGGACGCGCTGGCGCTGTTCTTCGCGCTGGGCGCCCTGGTCGTCGCGGCGGGCGGGCTGACCGGGCACTACTCCTGGGGCCGCGCGATGCCCGCCGCGCTGATCCCGGCGCAGCTCGCGGCCGCGCTGGAGACGGTGTCCGCGGGGCGGCGGGCGGTACGGGCCGGCTGGGCGTGTGTGCTCGGGCTCGCGCTGGCGGCGGGCTTCTGGGGGCAGGCGGGGACGCTCGGGTACGCGACGGGGCGGTCCGCGCTGCCGTCGGCGCTCGCGGACAAGTACGAGACTCCGTGGACCGGTTATCACTGGATCACCCCGTGGGTGCGGTACGGGGACGTGGTGATGGCGCGGACGATCGCGGCGCGGCAGATCCCGGCCTACGGGGGGTACACCGTGGCGCCGGGCTATCCGGATGTGTTCCTGCGGGACTCGGCGCGGCGGGCGGAGGCGGTGGACCGGTTCTTCGCGGGCGGGACGTCGGCGGCGGAGCGGCGGGGGATCCTGCGGGAGTACGGCGTGCGGTGGGTCGTCGCCTCGGCCGACCTGGCCGGACCGGGCCTGCGCAAGGTGACGACGGGACCCGGAGAGCAGGTCCTTTACCGGGTAGTGCCCTGAGCTGGAGCGCCCCGTAAGGGGCGCGGGGAACTGCGCGAGCGGCCACGACGCAGTCGCAGCCGCCCACGCAGCTCAAGCCCGACGGCGCTACTTCAGCAGACTCGCCACCAGCTTCGCCGCCTTGCGCACCCGCGGCCGCGCCACCTTGTGCAGGACCGGCCGGATCACCGCCGTCACCCCCACCGGCTCCCAGCGGAGCTGCAGGCGGCCGGGGTTGCGGCCCTCCGGCTCCACCGTGACCGCGTGCGGCGAGGCACCGGAGCGGTAGTCGACGCGGGTCGTGGCCGGGGGGAAGTCCAGGGGGGCCAGCAGGACCCCGGAGTTCCACAGGCCCTGCTGGTTCAGGCGGACCAGCGGATGCCGGATGCCCTGGAAACCCTGGAGGGGGATCCGCGCGGCGGAGAGATCCAGCCGCACCGTGCCCTCGAAGACACCGGGGCTGACCGGGTCGAGCCGGAAGGGCACCGTCATCCGGCGCCCGCCGGGGGAGACGATCAGACCGGCGCGCTGCGGCCCGACCGGGAGCCGCAGCCCGGGGTCGTACGTCCGGACGGCGAGCGTCAGGGTCGCCCCGGGGCCCCGGCTCACGTCCGTGATCTCGTGCCGGAACTGCGCCGTCGGGAACGGCCGGGTCTCCAGCTCCAGGTCGGCGACGGACAGCTCACGTCGGCCGCGCTCGGTGTCCGGGACGCTCCCGCCCCAGTACGGCACGCCCGCCGCGTCCGTCGTGACCTGGCGCGGCGCCACCTCCTGGCCCAGCCCCCGCGCCGCGAGCCGCGCGTCGGCGAGGCGTCCGGAGCGCAGCAGTTCGAGGACCACCCGCTCGGGCCGGGGCAGCCGGGCGAACGCGCCCGGGGCCAGGGTGTCGAGGTAGGGGTTCATGATGTCCGCGAACGCGGCCAGCCACTCCTCGTCCCGGTAGGGCAGATCGCCCGCGTACATCCGGAAGTCGTGCTTGAGGAACTTGAAGTCCTTGTCCTCGCGCAGCCCGGAGTGCCCGCTCGCCACCAGGAAGTCGTCGATGAGCCGCTGCACATGGACCCGGTCGCGCACATTGGTGACCTTGTGCCGCTGGTTGGAGATGGACGCCGACGCGGCCGCCGCGAACGGGTCGATGTACCAGACGTACACCGGGTCCGGGATGATCGTGAACGCCTTCGCCAGGCAGTACGCCTGGGCCGAGAACAGCTGGTCCTCGTAGTGGATGCCCTCGGGGAAGCGCAGTTCGTGCCGGTCCAGGAAGGAACGCGCGTACATCTTGCTGGTCGACAGGTGCTCGAACAGCAGCCGGGGGTCCGCCTCGATGCCCTCGACCGTGCGCCGCTCCGCGACCAGGTGCGGCATCCATGTCGTACGACGGCCGTTGTCCACCCGTACCCGGCGCACCGCGCCCATGGTGAAGTCGACCTCGCGCTCGCGGTGCGCGGCCAGCAGCAACTCCACGGCCTGCGGCGGGAGTTCGTCGTCGCTGTCCAGGAACATCAGATAGGGCGCGCGGGCGATCTCGATGGCCCGGTTGCGCGGCGCGCTGCACCCGCCGCTGTTCTCCGGCAGCCGGAGATAGCGCACCCGCGGGTCCTCCGCCTCCAGACGGCGCGCCACCGCGGGCGTGTCGTCGGTGGAGTGGTCGTCGCTGATGACGATCTCGATATTGGCGTGCGTCTGCGCGCGCAGCGAGGCGACCGCCCGGGGCAGGCGGTCCGCGTCGTTGAACACGATGACGGTGACCGTGACGTCGGGGGTCGTGGCCGGGGTCGTCATGCCGTGGCCTCCTCGGGGGTCGGAGCGGGGGTGCGGTCCTCGATCGGCAGCACCGGGGGCAGGGCGTCCTCCGGCTCGCCCAGGAACACCCGTCGTACGACCCGTTCGGCGGCGCGGCCGTCGTCGTACTCGCAGAACCGGCGCCGGAAGGCGGTGCGGGCCTTGGCCGCGGTCTCGTCGCGCCAGGCGCCGGAGCGGAAGATCTCCGTCAGCTCCTCCTGGGTGCGGGCGACCTGGCCCGGATGGTCGGTCATCAGGTCGAAGTAGACGCCGCGGGTGGTGCGGTAGGTCTCCCAGTCGTCGGCGTAGACGACGATCGGGCGGTCCAGGTTGGCGTAGTCGAACATGATCGACGAGTAGTCCGTGACCAGCGCGTCGGCGGCCAGGCACAGCTCCTCGACGGGGTCGTAGGAGGAGACGTCGATGAGCCGCCCGGAGCGGCGCAGGCCGGTCAGCGGGGAGGTGGCGCCGCCGTAGAAGTAGTGGGCGCGCACCAGCAGGACCGTGTCCTCGCCGAGCCGGTCGGCGAGTTCGGCGAGGTCGAGGCGGGGGGTGAAGCCGGCCTCGTAGTCGCGGTGGGTGGGGGCGTAGAGGATCGCCGTCTTGCCGGGGGCGATGCCGAGCCGGGCGCGGGCGGCGCGGACCGCGTCGGCGCCGCTGGTGTAGAAGACGTCGTTGCGTGGATAGCCGTGGTCCAGCGAGGTGTAGCGGGCCGGGTAGGCGCGCTCCCACATCCGGGTGGAGTGGCTGTTGGCGCTGACGCTGTAGTCCCAGCGGTCGATGCGGGCCAGCAGCGCGTCGAAGTCCAGTCCCTTGGCGGCGGCCGGGTGTTCGATCTGGTCCAGGCCCATGCGCTTGAGCGGGGTGCCGTGATGGGTCTGGAGGTGGATCGCGTCCGGCCGTTTGACCACCGCGTTGGGGAAGTTGACGTTGTTGACGAGGTACTTGGCGGTGGCCAGCACCTCCCAGTAGCGGCGGGTGCCGGGCACCACATGGTCGGTGCCGGGCGGCAGCAGGGCCGTGTTGTCCTTGGACACCACCCACACCGGGTGGATGTGCGGGGCCAGTTCGGCCAGCTCGGCGGCGATCGCGGCCGGGTTGCAGGCCACCCCGCGCTCCCAGTAGGCCGCGAACACCGCGAGGTCCGGGTCGATCGGGCGGCTCAGGGCGCGCCGGTACTGCTGCTCGCGCAGCTTGGCGCCGACCTGCCGCTTGCGGGCGCGTACGGCCTTGCGGGCGGCGCGGCGGGTGCGGTTGGCGGCCTGGAACGCGCGGTACTTCGTGTACGCGCCCTCCTCCAGCAGCGCGTGCCGTACGCCCTCCACGCCGGCCGGGCGCTCATGGCGCTCGGGCCGCCAGCGCACCGCCGCGAGGGAGGCGCGGCGGAAGAACTCGCGGGCCACCTCGTCGGGCAGGTTCTCACCGGCGAAGGTGCGCACCAGGTCGCGCATCATCAGGTCGTAGAGCACCACGCGCGGGGCGCGCCGCTCGCGGGCGAGCGGCATCAGCGACTCATAGCGCTCGACCAGCTCGAAGCGGTCCTCGGGGGCGAGCGGCGGCAGGCTCTCGGGGCGCAGCTCACGGTTCTCGTACGCCACCTGGTTGAGGCAGGCGACGCGGCCCGCGCACAGCAGGGCGGCGCGGGCGGCACGCGGCTCGTCGTCGGTGGTCAGCCGCTCCTCGTGGGCCGCCCAGAACTCCCTGCGCAGGGCGCGGTTGCCGAGCAGCGGGGTCAGCCGGAGCAGGTCGACGGCCTCCTCCAGGGGGAGGGCGGCGCGGCCGACGGCGGCGAGGAAGCGGCCGTCGCGGGAGGGCCGGGCGGCGGCCTGCCAGGTGGTGGTGAGGTGGTCGAGGAGGAGGACGTCCACGGAGTCGTCCAGCTCGGCGGCGCGCTCGGCGATCAGGCGGGGCGCACCGGCCGGCAGTCCGTCCTTGGCGTGCACGAAGTGCAGCCAGCGGCCCCTGGCGCGGGCGGCGCCGGCGGCCCGCGCGGCCGCGTCGGTGGTGCCGGCGGGCAGCGGGACCACGACCGTGTCGGGGGCGTGGGCCTCGGCCGCCTCCCGGGCCCAGTCACCGACCGCGGCGACCACGACCTCGGCGTCGGACAGGGGATGCGCTTCCAGGGAGTCGAGCAGTTCCGTCAGATGCCCCTGCGCGTTGGGTCCGTAGACGATGACGCTGAGTTGGGGCATCGCGATGGACTCCTTCGGCTCGTCGGTGGAGGATCACCCTTCATAACATACTGTCACTAAGCGGATGAAAGGGATGACCACGTTCGGGGTAAGAAGAAAGGGACCCGGGTGTTAGACAGACGTCCCGGGTCCCTGGTTGCCCTCGCGGACACCTTCATGTGGTGAGGGGTTTGTGAGCGCGTTACGCGGCCTTCTTCGGGGCGGGCTTCTTCGCCTTGTCGCCGGTGAAGGCCTCGTACTCCTTGAGGACCTCCTCGGTGGGGCCGTCCAGGCGCAGCTCGCCGCGCTCCAGCCACAGCGTCCGCTCGCAGGTGTCGCGGATCGAGTTGTTGTTGTGGCTGACCAGGAACACGGTGCCCGCCGTCTCGCGCAGCTCGCGGATCCGCTCCTCCGAGCGCACCTGGAACCTGCGGTCGCCGGTGGCCAGGGCCTCGTCGATGAGGAGGACGTCGTGGTCCTTGGCGGCGGCGATGGAGAAGCGCAGCCGGGCGGCCATGCCGGAGGAGTAGGTGCGCATCGGCAGGGTGATGAAGTCGCCCTTCTCGTTGATCCCGGAGAAGTCGACGATGCCCTGGTAGCGCTCCTTGACCTGCTCGCGGGACATGCCCATGGCGAGGCCGCCGAGGTAGACGTTGCGCTCGCCGGTGAGGTCGTTCATCAGCGCCGCGTTGACGCCGAGGAGGGAGGGCTGGCCGTGGGTGTAGATGTGGCCGCTCTCCACCGGCAGCAGGCCGGCGACGGCCTTGAGCAGGGTGGACTTGCCGGAGCCGTTGGTGCCGATGAGGCCGATCGCCTCGCCCTTGTAGGCGACGAACGACACCTTCTTCACCGCGTGCACCCGGCGCACGCCGGCGGCCTTGTCGGCCTGCTTGCGGCGCATGATGCGGTTGAGGGCGGCGGTGGCGGAGCCGCGGCCGGTGCCGGTGCCGTTGACCCGGTAGACGATGTCGACGCTGTCGGCGACGACGGTGGGGATCCGCTCGCTCTGCATGCTCTGCCCGGTCTGCTGGGTCCGATGGGGGGTCTGCTGGGGCTGCTGGGGGGTCTGCTGGATCCGCTCGCTCTGCTCAGCCACGGCCGTACGTCTCCTCTGCCTTCCAGAAGTAGATGAAGCCGCCGACACCGGCGAGCAGGGCCCAGCCGACGGCGATCGGCCACACGTGCGGGGGCAGCTGCTTGGAGTGGAAGCTGTCGATCAGCGCGAAGCGCATGAGGTCGATGTAGACCGCGGCCGGGTTGGTCTGGAGCAGCACCGTGACGACGTGCGGCAGATGGTCGTTCTTGGTGAGCTTGTCGATGCTCCACATCACGCCGGACACATACATCCAGGTGCGCAGGATGAACGGCATCAGCTGGGCGATGTCGGGGGTCTTGGCACCCCAGCGCGCCATGATCATCGCCACGCCGGCGTTGAAGGTGAACTGGAGGATCAGGGCGGGGATCACCAGCAGCCAGGAGGCGCTGACCGGCACGCCGAAGCAGAGCAGGATGACGACCAGGGCGGCCATCGAGAACAGCAGCTGCTGGAGCTGCTGGATGCAGAAGGAGATCGGCAGGGCGGCGCGCGGGAAGTGCAGGGCGCGCACCAGGCCGAGGTTGCCGGAGATCGCCCGGGTGCCGACCTGGATCGAGCTCTGCGTGAACGTCCATACGAACACGCCGGTGACCAGGAAGGGGATGTAGTCCGGGACGCCCCTCTTGGTGCCGAGCAGGACGCCGAAGATGAAGTAGTAGACCGCCGCGTTCAGCAGCGGGGTCATGACCTGCCAGACCTGGCCGAGCTTCGCCTCGCTGTACTGCGCGGTGAGCTTGGCGGTGGCGAAGGCGGTGATGAAGTGGCGCCGGGCCCACAGCTGGCGGATGTACTCCGGCAGGGAGGGGCGGGCGCCGCTGACCGACAGGCCGTGCCGGGCGGCCAGCGCCTTGAGGTCGTCGGCCGGGGCCTGGATCGGGGGCGGTGTGTCGAGGACCTGGCTCACATCCGCTGCTTTCGCTCGGGGGGAGGGGGGTGCCACGGCTCCGACTGTGTCCGGAACCAGGGCGGGCCGGTCCCGTCGTCCGGCGTTTCCTTACGTTTCTCTTCACGTTCTCTTACGACGGGACGGGACCGTATCGTCGTGACGTGAGCGTAGAACGTGGTGACGTCGCAACGCAACCGTTTCGTCGTAACGCCCTATGCTGGATGCCATGACCACGAACGCCGCCGGGCCCGCCGCCGAACCGCCGCAGCGCGCACGCCGCCGTACCCCTGCCGGGGCCGCGGTGCTGCGTCCGGATGTGACCGAGGCCATCCGGGCGGCCGTCTTCGAGGAACTGGCCGCGGTCGGCTACGCGCGCATGAGCATCGAGGGGATCGCGCGGCGGGCGGGGGTCGGCAAGACGGCGGTGTACCGGCGCTGGCGCTCCAAGCTGCACCTGGTGCTCGACGTGGTCTCCGCGATGGCGGTCCTCGGCCTGCCGGCGCCGGACACGGGCTCCCTGGAGGGCGATCTGCGGCTCCTCTACGAGGTGACCTCGCGCGCGCTGCGCCACCCCGTGGCCTCCCAGATCATCCCCGACCTCCAGGCCGAGGCGGCCCGCAACCCCGAGATCGCCGAAGCGTTCCAGAAGGCGCTGCGGGACGGTCAGGAGGGCGTGGCCAGCAAGGTCATCGCGGCGGCGACGGCCCGCGGCGAACTCACCCCCGACCTCGACCCCGACCTCGCCCTGGACCTCATCTCCGGCCCGCTCTACTGGCGCTCGGTGGTCATCCGCTCCCCGAAGCCGCCGAAGGGCTACCTGGAGAAACTGGCACGGGCTACGGCGGGGGCGCTGAAGGCGTTGTGAGGGGGGGGCGGGGCGCAGCGCCGCCCCGTTCTCGGCGGGCGGTAGGCGCAGTTCCCTCAGGGGCGCGGGGAACTGCGCGACGAGCCACGGCGTATCCGCACCCGGCGTACGACCTGCGCCCCTTACGGCGCGCCTCCGGCGTACGCCCTGCGCCCCTTACAGCGCGCCCCCGGCATACGCCCCGCGCCCCCTACGGCGCGTCCCCGCTCAGTCCCGCAGCATCTTGTCGCGGACCGGGATCCATTCCAGGGCCGAGCGGATGCCCTCTTCCAGGGAGAGGGCCGGGGTCCAGCCGAGCAGGCGGGACGCGCGGTCGCTCGTGGTGTAGCCGCCGGCCACGTCCCCGGGCCGGGGATCCGTGTCGATCGTGGCCAGGGGCGTGCTCACGACGTTGTTGAAGGCCGCGCAGAGCTCGCGGACCGTCGTACCGGAGCCCGTGCCCAGGTTGATCGCGATCGACGGCGCGGACGCGGTGAGGACGGAGTCGAAGCGCTCGATCGCCGCGACGTGGGCCGCCGCGAGGTCCCACACATGCACGTAGTCACGGATGCCCGTGCCGTCGCGGGTCGGGTAGTTCACGCCGGTGACCGGGAACGGCGTCCCCGCCTGATGGGCCTGGATCAGCATCCCCAGCGCATGGCTGGGCCGCTTGAGCTGGAGACCGGTGCGCAGCAGGGGGTCCGCGCCGACCGGGTTGAAGTACCGCAGGGACAGCACCCGCATCTCCCCGGCCGCGGCGATGTCCGCGAACATCCCCTCGCACACCGCCTTGGTCCGCGCGTACGGGCTCTGCGGCGCCAGCGGCGAGTCCTCGGTGACGGGCGAGCCGTCCTCGGCCCGGTAGATGGACGCCGAACTGCTGAAGACGAGGCGGTCGCACCCGTTGCGCCGCAGATGCCCGACGAAGGCCAGGCTCTTGGCGACGTTCGCCTCGTAGTAGCCGATCGGATCCGCCACCGACTCCGGCACCACGATCAGCGCCGCGCAGTGCACCACCGCGGAGATGTCCGGGTGCTCGGCGAAGATCCGGTCGACCAGGGCGCCGTCCGCGATGTCGCCCTCGTAGAAGACCCGCCCCTCGGTGAACTCGGCACGGCCGCGGACCAGGCTGTCGAGGATCACCGGGGTGATGCCCGCGTCCAGACAGGCCGACGCGACGGTGCTTCCGATGTAACCCGCTCCACCGGCGATGAGGACAGACACGTTGATTCTCTTCCCGGTCTCGTTCCAGACCCAGTAGTTCCAGACGGCTCAGCAGATCCAGATGACCCAGCAGTTCCGGACGACCCAGTAGTTCCGGACACGGTACGGGCAAGCGGCCCGCCGCACGTCAGCGCAGCAGCCGCCGCAGCCGTCCGCGCAGTATCCGGGCGAGCCCGCGCACCCCCGTCGCCACGCGCAGCGCCAGCGCGCCGGAGTGCGTCGCGTACGGCTGTACGAGCAGCACGCCGTGCCGGAGGTCGGGCACGACACGTCGGCGCAACCGTCCGGCCCCCGTCCGGGCGGCCGCCGTGACCTCGCGTTCCGCGCCGTCCGCGAAACGCACGGCCAGCCGCAGATCCCAGACACCCGCGCCGAACGCGCCCACGTCCAGGGGCAGTTCGGCCGACCAGAGATCCGGCCCGGCGGGGGCGAGGGCGGCCGTCGTACGCCCCCGGGTGCGCGCGTCGTCCCGGGACTCCCAGCGCACCTCCACCTCGCGCGGCCCCGCCTGCGCCACCCTGCCGTACAGCTCGTGCAGCCGCAGCGTGAGCGCCCCGGTGCCCGCCCGCGGGCGCACCTCCGCGTCCAGTGCGAGGGGGAGCGTCTCGACGGGATCGGTCAGGAAAGGGGCGAGGGACACCTGGGGCAGGTCCGCGGACCAGACCGGGGCGCCGTCCGGGGTACGGGCGTACGGCGGGAGCAGCCGGCCGGGACGCGCGGCCAGGTCCCGCAGCCGGGGCAGATCGCGTGGCTCGGGCGACTCCAGGAGCAGCCGGCCCAGCAGCCGGCCGGGGGAGCCCGGGTCCTGCTCCCAGTCGGCGGCGTCGTAACGCCCGAGGTACGCACGGGTGTGCGCCCACCAGGCGCGCCGGTACTCCGCGTCGCGCAGGCCCAGCTCCCGTGCGTACATCCGCACGTCATGGTCGAGGAACTTCGCCCGCGCCGCCCGCGCCAGCTCCTTCTGACCGGCGGCCAGCAGAGTGTCGTACGCCAGCGCACACGCCCGCGTGCGCGCCTCCCAGTTGTCGATGTGCCCCCGGTCGAGGGAGAGCGACAGCCGCTCGGCGGCGCGGCGCACATGCCAGACGTAGACGCGGTCCGGCACCAGCGCGATGCGCGGGCCCGCGGCCAGGACCCGGGCGGTGAAGACGAAGTCCTCGTAGAGGAACCGGCCTTCGGGGAAGCGGATGCCGTGCTCGCGCAGGAAGTCGGTGCGGTACAGCTTGTTGACGCACAGCGTGTCGTGGACCAGAAGCGGCCGCTGGGCGGGGCGCGCGAGAACGGAGTGCGCCGTGTAGAGGGGCTCCTGCCAGGGCTGTTCACGCCCCGAGGGCAGCTCCCGGCGCACACACAGCCCGCTCGCCACCGCGGCACCCGCCCCCTCGGCGGCCGCCAGCAGCGCGTCCACCGCGCCGGGCGGCAGCACGTCGTCGCTGTCCAGGAACATCACGTACGGCGCCGTCACCGCGTCGATCCCGGTGTTGCGCGGACTGCCGCAGCCACCGCTGTTGACGTCCCGCCGGATCACCCGCAACCGGGCGTCGTCGGCGGCCATCCGGTCGAGCGACTCGGCGCTGCCGTCCGTGGACCGGTCGTCCACCGCGACGACCTCAGCGACCGAGGATCCCTGCGCGAGCGCCGAACGCACGGCGTCGGCCACATGGGCACGGTCGTTGTAGCCGATCACGACGACGCCGACGGCGCCGGTGCGCGGAGTGCGCTGTGGGGTCTGTGTGTTCTCTGTGTTCTCTGACTGGGCGGGCGAGTCGGGAAGCATGGGGTCCACAGGCCGGGAGCGTAGAAATGTTCGGTAATACTCCGTTAAGAGATGCTTAGTGCTCGGTTTGGTAGACGGTCGGAATCAGGGCAAGGTTGTGTTCTTTGCCTACCATTTACCTTCGGTGCGGCCGTGGCCCGCCACAGCCTGACGAAGGACAGCACCGCCGCGGCCGTCAGCAGCCCGTTGCGGCCCAGCATCAGCAGACAGCCGGCCCAACTCCCCCCGATCACCTGCCCGTAGCACAGCGGATACACCACCGTGCTCAGCGCCGACGCCGCCAGGACCAGCACCGCCACCGGGCGCTGACCGGTGTGCCGCGAGACCAGGCACACCGCGGCGAGCCCGATCAGCCAGACCATGTACTGCGGGCTGATCACCCGGCTGGTCACCGTGAACAGCAGCACCGCGCACAGCGCCGCGTCGGCCGCCGTCGCCTCGGTCCAGCGGCGCGCCCGCACCCGCCACAGCACCAGCAGCCCGAACGCGACCGCCGTCAGCGCGAGGGACACGGCGGCGACGACGGGCACGTACGGACCCACCAACTCGATGGCGCCGTACTGGTAATGGGGCCGGCCGGACCACCCCGCGTGCCGGGCCAGGTTGAGCGCCGTGCCGCCCAGCGACTCGATCTGCACCCCGCGCCCGCCCTGTTCCGCCAGGAAGGACAGCGGATGCCGGAACGCGAGGGACAGCAGCCCCAGGACGACGGCCCCGGCGCCCGCCGCCCAGGTCCACGCGCTCCGCGTCGCCGCGCCCCGGGGCGTGCCCAGCAGCACCAGCGCGGGCCAGCCCTTCACCAGTGCGCCGAGCGCCCCGAGCACACCGCCCGCGCGCGGGGAGCGCGCCAGCGTCAGCAGGGAGAGGACGGCGAGGGCGGTGACCTGGACGTCGTACCGTGCGAGCGGCAGATGCAGCAGCAGCGGCAGCCCGCCCGTCCACAGCGCCGCGCCCAGCAGACTCCGCCCCGGCCGCCGCCCCGCGCGCACCAGCGCCACCTCGATCAGCGCGTCCGCGGCCAGCGTGAGCGTCACGAACGCCTGCACGTACGACAACCCCGGCACCAGCCCCGGCGCCAGCAGCACCGCGCCCGCGCCCGGCGGGTACTGCCACAGCGTGTCGTGCACCGGGTACGACCCCTGTTCGAGCACGCCGTACCAGTGGATGTACAGCCGCCCCACCTCCCGCGCCACCGAACCCCCGCTGAGCAGCGGCGAACTGTCGTGTGCGAGCAGCCACAGCATCAACCCCCGGGTGGCGAACCAGCCGAGGGTGAGCTTGAGGACGGGGCCGGGGGTGACACGGGGACCGTTCATCGCGTTGGAGCCTAAGCCGGGTGGATGGAGTATCGGCGGCGATACGCCGCAATCACCCACAAACATCGTCTCATCGCAAAAGATCGGGCCGTGGTGAACGTCGGGCTCCCTGTGGAAGCTGTCGAAGCTGTGCCGGCGCCGTTGTGGAATCCGCCCGGGGGGCGGGCGCGGCGCGGGGTCGTGGTGGGGGTGCCCGCGGCGGTGATGCTGGCGCTCGGGCTGTGGGGGGTGGACCGGGGCGGGATGTGGCGCGACGAGGCGGTCACGTTCCAGGTCGCGGGGCGGACGGTGCCGCAGATCTGGCGGCTGGTGCACGGGGTCGACGCGGTGCACGGGCTCTACTACGTCCTCCTGCACGCCGTGCTCGCTGTGCACGCCGACGAGGTGGTGCTGCGCCTGCCGTCGGTGGCCGGGGCGGTGCTGGCCACGGCTCTGGTGGCCGAGGTGGGCGCGCGGCTGGCCCGGCCGCGGGTGGGGCTCTGGGCGGGGCTGCTCTACGCCGTGAACCCGATGGTCGGCCACTACGCGCAGGAGGGCCGGTCGTACGCGCTCGTCGCCGCCGGGGTGATGGGCGCGACGCTGCTCCTCCTGCGCGGGGTGGAGCGTGGGGCGTGGTGGGGGTACGGCCTCGTCCTCGGCGTCACCTGCTGGCTGCACGAGTTCGCGGTGCTGGTGGTACTGGCCCACGGCCTGTCCCTGGCGCTGGCCCGGGTGCGGGGACGGGTCTGGCGGGGATGGGGCTGCGCGGCCGGGGCGGTCCTGCTCTCCCTGCTGCCGATGGTGGTCGTGTCACGGGCGCAGGCGGCACAGGTGGCATGGCTGCGCAGACCGACGGGGGAGACGGTGGCCGGGCTGGCGCGGCAGTTCTTCGGCACGTCGGAGGGCGTGTACTGGGTCTGCCTGGGGCTCGCGGTGGCGGGGCTGCTGGCGGGAGTGGCCGGGCGGAGGGGCGGGGGCGGCGCGCGGCCGGCGCAGATCGCGCTCGCGGGGACGGGCGCGCGCAAGGCCGAGGTCACGCTCGCGGGCATGGGGGGCCGGGCGGGCCGGGTCGCGCTCACGGGGATGGAGGGCCGGGCGGGCCGGGTCACGTTCGCGGGGAGGGGCGGCCGGATGGGCCGGGTCGCGCTCGCGGGGAGGGGCGGCCGGACGGGGCAGGTCACGCTCGCGGGGGTGGCGGCGCCGTTGGTGGTGGTGCCGCCGGGGGTGCTGATGCTGGCTTCGCAGTCCTCGCCGCCGCTGTACGTCGACCGGTATGTGCTGTACGCGCTGGCGGGGGCGCCGCTGTTGGTCGCGGCGGGGGGTGAATGGGTGGCGGGGATCGCGGGGCGCCTCCGGCCCGGCGCCCGGCGCGCGCCCGCTCGCGTGCCCGCCGGGCTTCGACCGAGCGGGGGTGCCTGCGCCTCGGTCTGGCTTCGCCTGCGTGAGGGAGCCGCTGCCGCTGCGGTCTGGCTTCGTTTGCGCGAGGGGGCTGCTGCCGCCTCGGTCTGGCTTCGCTTGCGCGAGGGAGTCGCTGCCGCCGCGGTCTGGCTACGCCTGCGTGAGGGAGCCACCGCCCCGGCTTGGCTACGGTTGCGCGGGGCTTCCGCTGCCGCCTCGGCCTGGCTGCGCTTGCGTGGAGGTATTTCCAGCGCGCCGGCCCGGCTCCGGTCGCGTGAGGGTGCTCCTGTCGCCTCGGCCTGGCTGCGCTTGCGTGGAGGTATTTCCAGCGACCCGGCCCGGTTCCGGTTGCGTGAGGGTGCCCCTGCCGCCCCGGCCCGGCCGCGCTCGCGTGGGGAGGCCCCCGCCGTCCAGGCCCAGCCCTGTCCCCGCGAGGGCACCCCTCTCGCCCCGCCGAATCCCCGCCCGCACAGCGACGGTCGGCCGGAGCCGGGCCCGAGGCTGCCGGCGTCGGCGCGCCGGACCCTCCGGACGCACTCCGCCGCTCTCCTCGGTCTCCTCGCCATCGCCCTCGTCCCCCTCCAGCAGTTCCCCCTCCTCCAGCAGGACCGTGACCCCGCCCGGCGTCCGGACGACCTCGCGGCGATCGCGCGGGCGGCGGCGCACGGGGTGCGGAAGGGGGACGCGGTGCTGTATCTGCCGGCATACACGCGCAACACCGAGCTGGCGTACCCCGGGGCGTTCCGCGGGACGCGGGATCTCGTGCTCGCACGGGCCGGGGACGTGTCCGGGACCCTGTACGGAGTGGAGGTCCCGGCCCCGGAGGTGCGGAGCCGGATGGCCGGGGTCCAGCGGGTGTGGGTCGTCGCCGACCGGGCCGTGCTGGCGGGGCGCTGGACACCGCGCAACCCGAGCGAGCGGGCCAAACTCGACCTGCTCCAGCGGGAGTTCACCGTGCGCGGCGAGGCCGTGCGCGGGCGGACCGTCGTACGGCTCTATGTACGGCCCCTCAGCCCCGCGAGTCTTCGGCCTCCGTCGCTGCCGCCGCGTCCAGCGCGCTGGTGAGCCGGTCGAGACGGGCGCGCAGATCGGCGATCTCGGCGCGGTCGAAGCCGGTGGAGCGCATGATGCGGCGCGGCACCTCCAGGGCCCGCTCGCGCAGGGCCGTGCCCTCCTCGGTGAGCAGGACCCGCACCGAGCGCTCGTCCTCGACGCTGCGCTCCCGGCGCACAAGGCCCGCCGCCTCCAGCCGCTTGACCAGCGGGGACAGCGTGCCGGAGTCGAGCCGCAGCTGTTCGCCGAGCTTCTTGACCGGCAGCTCGCCCTGCTCCCACAGCACCAGCATCACCAGGTACTGCGGGTAGGTGAGGCCGAGGTCCTTGAGGACCACCCGGTAGACGCCGTTGAAGGCGCGGGACGCGGCGTGCAGCGAGAAGCAGATCTGGTTGTCCAGGCGGAGCCAGTCCGTCTCGGTCTCGGCGGGAGTAGCGGTCATGGGTCCAGGGTAGCTCTTCGTCCGGCATTTGATTGTGTGCAACTAAATTGTGTGCTCTACTTGTGGTGGCAGGACGCCAACGAAGCAACACGACGCAGGACACATCGAGAGGGATGGTTCGTCATGGACGCGCTCTACACCGCCGTCGCCACCGCCACCCACGGCCGTGAGGGCCGTGCCGTCTCCTCCGACGGCAAGGTCGACGTCAAGCTGGCCCCGCCGGTGGAGCTGGGCGGCAACGGCGAGGGCACCAACCCCGAGCAGCTCTTCGCCGCCGGTTACGCGGCCTGCTTCGGCGGTGCCCTCGGTGTCGTCGGCCGCAAGGCGAAGGTGGACGTCACCGACGCCGCCGTCACCGCCGAGGTCGGCATCGGCAAGGTGGGCGAGGGCTTCGGCCTGAAGGTCACCCTGCGGGTCGAGCTGCCCGAGACCGTGGACCAGGAGACCGGCCGCAAGCTCGTCGAGGCCGCCCACCAGGTCTGCCCCTACTCCAACGCGACCCGCGGCAACATCGAGGTCGACCTCGTCGTCGAGTAAGTCGAGTAAGGCGAGCAGGCCCGGTAAGCCGAGCAGACCCGGTAAGTCGAGCGGGTCGAGCAGGACCGAGCAGGTCCCGTAGCCGCCGTACCGGCCGTGGTCCCCCGCCACCGGCCGGTACGGCTTTCGCGCTGCGGTCGTACGGCCCTCACGCCGACGTCAGCGCGTCCCGTCCCGCCGTCGCCTGGCCCGGCAGCCGTACCGTGCCCGGCATCGGCTCGTTCAGCAGCAGGGTGCGGACGACGCGTTCGGCGGCTCGGCCGTCCTCGAACTCGCAGTAGCGGGCCCGGAACCGGGAGCGCAGACGGGCCGAGTCGGCGTCCTGCCAGCGTCCTGAGGTGAACAGCCGGGTCAACTCCCGCTGGGAGTAAGTGACATGGCCGGGCGGTTCGGTCGGCAGGTCGAAGTAGGCGCCCCGGGTCTGCCGGTAGACCTCCCAGTCGTCGGCGTGGATCACGATCGGCCGGTCCAGGTTGGCGTAGTCGAACATCACGGACGAGTAGTCGGTGATCAGGGCGTCCGCCGCGAGCAGCACGTCCGCCAGGTCGGGCTCGTCCGTCGCGTCGAGCACGGTGCCGCGCCGGGCCAGCTCCGTGAGGCCCAGGCCGCGCGCGGGACCGGTCGCCAGCGCGGGATGCAGCCGCACCACGAGCGTGTGGCCCTCGCCGAGACCGGCCGCGAGCCGGGCCACGTCGAGCCGGTCCACATGACCGCCCCTGCGGTAGTCCCGGCGGGTCGGCGCGTACAGCACCACCGTGTGGTCGTCCGGGATGCCGTGCCGCTCGCGGAAGTCGCTCGAACCGCCGTTCACCAGCACGTCGTTGCGCGGGCTGCCGGTGCGCGCGGAGGCGAAGTGGCAGGGGTAGGCACGCTCGTACACCAGCTCCGCGTAGCCGCTGGCGACCAGGCTGTGGTCCCAGCGGTCGGCGCGGCGCAGCAGCTGCGGTACGTCGACGCCGAGCCGGGCGCCCGGCTTGTCCAGCAGATCGGCGCCGAGGTACTTCAGCGGGGTGCCCTGATGGGTGTGGATGTGCACACTGCCGGGCCGCTTGGCCGGGACCCCGGTCCAGGGCACGTCGTTCACCAGGAACTTCGCCCGCGCCATGACCTCGGCGCAGCGCCGGGTGCCCGCGATCACATGCTCCACGTCCGGCGGCAGGCCCGCCGCCGTCTCCGCGTCCCGCACCACCCACACCCCCCGCAGCTGCGGGGCGATCCGCAGGGCCGCACGGTGGACGGCGGCCGGGTCGCCGAGGAGGCCCCGGTGCGCGGACGCGGAGTACACCACCAGCTCCGGGTCCAGCGGACGGCGGGCGTGCAGCGCGGCCCAGCCGCTGCGGGCCCGCCCGGCCGCCACCCGTCGTACCGCGCCCGCCCGCCGTGCCGCCCCCCGCCCGACGCGGGCCGCCTGCCGCCGCAGCCGGTAGCCCGCCCAGCCGCCCTCCAACAGGGCGACCTCGCCGTCCACTTGGGCGCCCTCGGGCCTCAGGCGGCGGAACAGGTCGGCCGTACGGCGGAAGAACTCGGCCTTGTCGGCGGGCGGCAGCCGGTCCGGCTTGGCCAGGACGTCCAGGCAGTGCTCGCCCATCTTGCGGTGCAAGTAGGGCCGCCAGGAGTCGAGTTCGGGACGCGAGTCAAGGAAGGCGAAGACCCGCTCGTACTGGTCGTGCACGTCGAAGTGCTTGCGGCTGGTGGTGGACAGGATGTTGCCCTGCCTGCGCTGGCGGTAGTTCAGGCAGATCCGGTCCAGCGCGGCGATCCGCCCGGCGCTGAGCATGACCGGGAAGGTCCAGGGGGTGTCCTCGTAGTAGCCGGGCGGGAAGGTGAAGCCCTGCGCGGTGACGAACTCCCGCCGGTAGACCTTGTTCCACACCACCATCAGCAGATCCAGGATCCGCGGGTACCCGGCCGCCGTGAAGGTGTCCGGGCCGGCCTCCGCGAGCACCTCCGCGAGCGCGTTGCGCCGGGTGCCGCCCCACCAGTACGTGCGCGCGTAGTCGAACACGAGCACATCCGGGTCGCCGCTCTGCGCCAGCCGGTCGGCGATCGCCGCGAGCGCGCCCGGGGTGAGGGTGTCGTCGCTGTCCAGGAAGAAGAGGTAGTCCCCGGTGGCGTGCGGCAGCCCGGCGTTGCGGGCGCGCCCGAGGCCCACGTTCTCCGGCAGGTGCAGCACCTTCACCCGGGGGTCGCGCGCGGCGTACTCGTCGAGGATCTTGCCGCAGTCGTCCGGCGAGCGGTCGTCCACGGCGATCACCTCCAGATCCCCGTACGACTGCGCCAGCACCGAGTCCAGGCACTCGCCGAGGTACGCCTGCACCCGGTAGCAGGGCACGATCACACTGAAACGGGGCACGGTCAGCTCCTCACGAGGGTCACGGCGGCGGGGGCGGGGACGCGTTCGGCGAGCGGCAGCACCGGCGGCAGCGCCTGCGGCGGCTCGCCCAGCAGCACCCGCCGTACGACGCGTTCGGCGGCCCGGCCGTCGTCGAACTCGCAGAACCGCGTCCGGAATCCGGCCCGCAGTGCCGTCGACTCCGCGTCCGCGTAGGTGCGTTCGCGGAAGACGGCGGCCAGTTCCTCGGGAGTGCGGGCGACCGGTCCCGGCGGCTCGGCCATCAGGTCGAAGTAGACGCCCCGCGACTGCCGGTAGACCTCCCAGTCGTCGGCGTAGACCACGATCGGCCGGTCCAGGTTGGCGTAGTCGAACATGATGGACGAGTAGTCGGTGATCAGCGCGTCCGCGGCCAGGCACACATCCTCGGTGCTGCGGTGCGCGGTGACGTCGATGATCCGGTCCGAGTGCCGGGTGCGGCCCTGGTCGTAGAAGTAGTGGGCGCGCAGCAGTACGACGACGTCCTCGCCGGCGGCCGCGCAGAACTCCTCCAGATCCAGGCCGGGTTCGAAGCCGGAGTGGTGGTCGCGGTGGGTGGGGGCGTAGAGCACGGCGAGCCGGTTCTCGGGGATGCCCAACTCCCGCCGGATGCGGGCCACATCGGCGGCGGTCGCCGTGTAGAAGACGTCGTTGCGTGGATAGCCGTACTCCAGGGCCTCCCAGGAGCCGGGGAAGGCGCGCTCCCACATGCGGGTGGAGTGCCGGTTGGCGGAGAGGTTGAAGTCCCAGCGGTCGACCCGGCCCAGCAGCCGGGTGAAGCTGCCGGAGCGCGCGGCCACCACCGGGTACGTCGACTGGTCCACGCCCATCGTCTTCAGCGGGGTGCCGTGCTGGGTCTGGAGGTGGACGCTGCCGGGCCGTTTGACCACGCCCTCCGCGAAGTTGGCGTTGTTGACCAGATACGTGGCGCGGGCCAGCAGCTCCCAGGCGCGGTGCGAGCCGAGCACCGCGTACTCCACGTCCTTCGGCAGCGTGTGCTCCTGCCCGGCCTCCACCAGGAACACCTGGCGCAGCCCCGGGGCGAGTTCGCGGGCCTTGGCGTGGATCGCGGCCGGGTTGCAGGCGTAGCCGCGGCCCCAATAGGCGCAGTACACGGCGAGGTTGGGGTCCAGCGGGCGGCGCAGGGCGGCACGGTAGCGCAGCCGGGTGCGGACCGCGTGCGGGCGCGGCACGGTCTCGACGGCCCGGCCCGCGAGCCGGTTCGCGTCGCGCAGGGCGCGGAAGGCGTCGTACGCGCCGACCGCGAGCAGCCGGTGCTGCACCCCGAGGCTGCCGCGCGGCATCCGGTGCCCGGCCGGCCGGAACCGCCGGTACAGACGGGCCGCGCGGCGGAAGAACGCCCGGTGCCCGCGGGCCAGCCGCTCCGGCCGGGCCGCGCTCTTCAGGACCAGCGCGAACAACTGGTCGAAGAGGGGGCCGGTGCGTTCGGCGGGCAGGGCGCACTCGGCGGCCCGCGCGAGGACCAGTTCCACCTGGTCGAGCAGGGCGTGCTGGCATGCGCCGGGCAGATTCAGCCGGCTGCCCTGCCGACGCAGCCGGTGCCGGACCACGACCCGGCGCAGTACGGCGATCCGCCGGGCGGCGACGGTGACCAGGCCGCCCCAGCCGAGGTCCGTGAAGTGCCCTTCGGGAAAGGTGAGTTCGTGCTCGGTGAGGAAGGCGCGGCGGTACACCGCGCTCCATGCCGGCAGCGCGGCGCCGGTCAGCCCCGGCAGCTCGGCGGGGGCGAAGGCGCCCTTGGGGGCACCGGCGAACAGCGGCCCGACCGGGTTCACCGGATCGCCCTCCCACCAGGGGGCGCGCTCGTGCTCCACGTACAGCACATCCACCCCGGCGGTCCCGGTCAGCCGGGCGTCCACGGCGGCCAGCGCGCCCGGCAGCAGCAGGTCGTCGCCGTCCAGGAAGAGCACATACGCCCCCCTCGCCGCCCGCAGCCCGGCGTTGCGCGCCCCGCCGAGCCCGGCGGACGGCGGTGAGTGGACCGGCTTCACCCGGGGGTCCCGCCCGGCGTACCCGGCGGCCACCTCGGCGGCCGGGGCGTCGGGTGTGTCAGAGACCGGGATCAGCTCCAGGTCGCCGAAGGACTGGCCGAGGACCGAGTCCAGCGCCTGGGACAGCCGGCCGGCGACCCCATGGGTGGGGACGATAATGCTGAAGCGGGGCATACTGCTCTTTCTGTCGTTCTTCCTGTCGTCCTGCGGACGTGTCTCTACGGCGCCGCGCGCACCCGGCCCGCCACGCGCACTCGGCCCCCTGCCCGGCCCGCGGCGCGCACCGGGCCCCCTGCCCGGCCCACCAAGCGCCCTCGGCCCGGTCGGCCCGCCGGGCGCCAGGTGGGCGGGCGGCTCGGGGCGGGCCGTGTCGAGCCGAGGGGCAGGGGAACTCCCGGAGGGGTCAACGGTGTTCGGCGGTCCTGGTGACGGGGCGCGGGCCGGTCGGATGCGGCACGGTGGCCAGCGGGGACCGCGCCGGGTACGGGGTGTTCGCCATGGCGGAGCGCACCGGGCGGCGCTCGCCGAGCGGCACCACCGGGGACGGCTCGGTGCGGCCCAGCACGATGTGCCGTACGATCCGTTCGGCGGCCCGCCCGTCGTCCCACGGGCAGAACCGCTCCCGGAACGCGGCCCGCAGCAGCGCGGCCCGCGCGCCGTTCCAGTGGCCCTCGGTGAACACGTCGATCAGTTCGTCCTCGTCGCGTCCCATCGCGCCGGGCGGGGCGCCGGGCAGGTCCACATAGGCGCCGCGGACCGCTGTGTACGCCGCCCAGTCCCCGGTGTGCAGCACGATCGGCCGGTCGAGCCCGGCGTAGTCGAACATGAGCGGCGACTGGTCGGTGAGCAGCGCGTCCGCGGCCAGGCACAGGCCCTCGGGACAGGGATGCGCGGAGACGTCGATGACCCGGGGGCCCTCGACCGGCACGCCCCCGTGGGTGCGGGCGAGCAGCACGAAGCGCGAGCCGAGACCGCGCGCGAGCCTCGGCAGGTCCAGCGGGAGGTGCTGGGTGCGGCGGTGGTCGCGGCGGGCGGGCGCGTAGAGGATCGCGACCGCGCCCGCGGGGATGCCCAGGGTGGCGCGCAGCCGGGCCACGTCGTCCGGGGTGGCCCGCTGGAAGACATCGGTGCGCGGGCTGCCGTACTCCAGCGTGGTCCAGCGGCCGGGGTGGACCCGCTGCCAGGTCAGGGTGGAGTGCCGGTTGCCGGAGATGACGTGGTCCCACCGGTCGACGTCCCGCAGCAGGCCCACGGGGTCGGCGCCGGGGACGGCCGCGGGCCGCTCCACCAGGTCAAGTCCCGTATGACCCAAGGGTGTTCCACCAAAAGTGCGCACGAGGATCTGCCCCTCCCGTTTGCGCAGTCCGCGGGTGAGGTGGGCGTCGCCGAACAGGTAGGTGGAGCGGGCGAGCGCCGTCCAGTGGGCGGCCGTGCCGGGGACGACGAGGCGGGGGCCTGCCGGGAGCGGGCGCGGGTGCGCCGGGTCGGCGATCCAGGTGGAGCGCACATGCGGGGCGTACCGGCGCATCGCCTCCTCCAGCGCGGCCGGGTCGCCGCCGTACCCGCCCTCGACGGCGAACACCGCGCGCTCGGGCCGCAGCGGCAGCCGCAGCTGGATCCGGTAGTGCAGCCGCAGCGCGGCGGAGCGCACGGCGCGCGCCGGGCCCAGTACGAGCCTCCGCAGACGGCGGCGGGCGGCGGCGACGTACCGCAGGGCGCGGAAGGTGCGGTGCAGCCCGAACCGGATCAGCAGATGCCGGCGCCGCAGCCGCGCCTTCGGCACCCGGTAGCGGCGGTGGTGGTCGCGGGCCCGGCGCAGGAACTCCCCGTGGCTGCCGCGCGGCAGCCGTCCGGGACGGGTGAACACCACGCCGTAGTGGTCGATCATCCGCCGGTACAACTCGGGCTTCCACGAGGCGAGTTCGGGGTGGTCGGCGACATAGGCGAAGACCCGCTCGTACTGGTCGAACAGATCGAAGTGCTTACGGCTGGTGGTGGACAGGATGTTGCCCTGGCGGCGCTGCCGGTAGTGCACGCACACCCGGTCCAGGGTGGCGATCGAACCGGCCGCCATCAGCACCGGGAAGGTCCAGGGGGTGTCCTCGTAATAGCCGGGCGGGAAGGTGAAGCCCTCGGCCGCGACGAACTCCCGCCGGTACGCCTTGTTCCAGGCCACCATCAGCACCCGCAGCAGCCCCGGCCGGTCCGTGAGCCGGAAGGGCGCCCGGCCCCACTCGCTCAGCTCGGCCGCGAGATGGTTGCGCACCCGCCGGCCGTCCCAGTACGTGCGCTCGTAGTCGTACACCAGCACATCCGGCCCACCGGTCGCCTCGATCCGCTCGGCGATCGCCGCGAGCGCGCCCGGGGTGAGGGTGTCGTCGCTGTCCAGGAAGACCAGGTACTCCCCGGTGGCCTGCGCGATCCCGGCGTTGCGGGCCCGGCCGAGCCCCCGGTTCTCGGCCAGGTGTAACGGCTTGACCCGGGGGTCCCGGGCCGCGTACTCGTCGATGATCTCGCCGCACGCGTCCGGCGAACCGTCGTCCACCGCGATCACTTCGAGATCCGGGTACGACTGCGACAGCACGGAGTCCAGGCACTCGGGGAGATACGCCTGGACCTGGTACGCGGGGACGATGACACTGAACCTGGGCACGGGACATCCATGGGTCTGACGGCGCGGGCGTTCTGCCCGGGAACGGCCGAAAGGGTGACGGGGTTACGGGCCGTACGGCATTCGGGGGATGCCCGGTGAACGCGCGGCGGCCGTCCCGTGTCCGGTGACCGCCGACGCGCGTACCCATGAGCGCCGGTCAGGAAGGGTGCGGCGGCTGGCCGGTCAGCCGCCGACGGTGAAGGTGACGGTGTGGTCCGTCAGCGCGACGTGGTCCTGGCCCCTGTTGGCCCCCGTGCCGCCGCTCTTGGCCGCTTCGGCGAAGGCGAGGGTGTACGTCCCGGGGATCAGGTCTCTGAGTTCCAACTCCCGGGAGAAGGTGCGCTCGTACGGTGGCCGGCCGCCGCTGATCGTGATCTCCTCGGTGCTGACGGCGGTGTCGTCGGGGCCGGTGAGGGTCAGCGTTCCGGTGATCCTCGGAATGTATTCCTCGGACAGGGTGAGCCGCTCCGTGCACCACTTGACGGCGTCCCAGTGGTAGGGCTTGGCCCAGTAGGACACCGTGGCCTTCTGGTAGCCGTCGCCGTCCCAGCCGAGCTCCAGCTTCAGGTGGGAGGAGACGCTGGCGACCTTCCGGTGACCGCCGCCGCGGTCGTCGTGGTCGCCGGAGGAGGGGCTGCGTACGGACCGGAAGACGTCGTCGTCGGCCTTCTCGCCCGTGACGATCCAGTCGACGCTCCCGGCCGCGCCCGTGTCCCACTCGTGCACGAAGAGGTGGTCTCCGAGGCGCATACGGCGGGCCGTGCCCTTGGGATGCGTGTGCCCGTCCTTGTCGCGGACGCGGGCGAACTTGGCGGCGGTGGCCCGGGCGGGAATGTTCTCGCGCAGCTCGGCCAGGACCTCGCCCATCCTCGGGGAGGAGACCGGCACGTCCGGGGTGACCTCCAGCCGCTCCACACGGCCGCCGCCGACCGTGAACGCCCACCGTGCCGACATCGGCTGGATTCCATGGGCCGCGAACCCGTCGAGGGTGAGCCCCTCGTCCTGCTCCTCGACGGCGACGAAGGCGGTGAAGTGCGACCGCAGCGCACGCAGATCACCGACAGTGCAGGTGAAGTGCGGGGCGGCGTACCGCAGCGCGTCGTCGTCCTGGTCATTGAACGCCGCCACGAAGTCGCGGACGGCCCGGTGCGTCAGATCCTCGGTCTTGATCACGGAGCCAGCCTGTCACTCGGCGGGCGGCATGTGGCCTGTCACACGCGATGGCGTGACGTTCTGTTGGATATCGGCATATGCACGGGGTCGGTGTTCGGGGGGGGCTCATGAGGAACGTCCCCTCGAATTTGTCGCGGATCGAGGCTGCTCGGGGAAGGAGAGGCCCGGCCTGTGTGCGAGCCGCCACTGTTTCGGCCTCAGGTAACTACCTGATCGGGCAATCAAGTTCGGGCTTCGAGCGATTCGGGCGGCACGTCACCATGGCCATGGACAGACAGGGGGGCGTTCAAAGTGATGCCGTTGAGCGTTCCCAGCTTCGCTGAGCTGCTTGGCCAGTGCGAGCGGTCCGCCGTCCACATGGAGTTGCGTGACTCCTACGCGTCCACGGACCGTTTCGAGGCGTGGAAGCGGGGTGAGCGGATCGACTGGGAGGACCGTGAGTCCTGGTGGCACCCCTACGATCAGTTGATCACTGACACCGTGGCCCGGGGCGTGACGATTCGCCGGGCCCGGGTGATCTCGGAGCCGGTATCGGACTACATCCGGTGGGAGCACTTCGTCACCCGTGCCAATGTCACGGCCGGTGAGGAAGTGCGGTGGCTGCTGTTCGGCGGTGCGCTGCTTCGGGTGCACCACTTCTCAGGTGACGGCGTGGTGGTGGACGACGAGATCACCGCGGACCCGGAAGCCGTGAAGCTGTGCTCCGCAGCCTTCGAAGCGGTCTGGGAGCGGGCGGATCCCGCACCACCTGTACGAGATCTGACGAGAGTCGGCTCGGACTGCGTATCACTCGCCGATGCCTTCCACACGGTGGGCCATCAGAGCCAATCGGCTGGTGTGGTGGCTACTGCCACCCGTGCAGCGTCAGGGCGCTGGACGGATCGAGGCAGCCGTGCAGGCCCGCGTAGGGGTACTCGATGATGTCCTCGGGGAGGTCATGGGTGGCGAACCACTGGAGGGCGAGACACTTCTCGGGCTCCTTGTTGACGGGTGTTCCCGTCCATTCGGTGGCCACGAAGAAGAACCCGATCCGCTCCGAACCGTCCTCCTGCCGGTGCTGCACGACATGCCGGAGTTCCAGGTGGCCGGGGTCGGTCGTGACGCCGGTCTCCTCGAAGAGCTCGCGGGCCGCCCCGGCGGTGAGGGTTTCGCCCCGGTCGAGCTTCCCGGAAGGCAGGTGCCACCGGCGGTAGCCGTAGGGGCCGCCTCTCTGCGAGAGCAGGATCTTCTCACCGTCGAGGAGAAGAACGTGAGTGTCGATGATGGGCTGTGCCGGCTGTCCGCTCATGGTTCCTGGGGGGTCGGGGTGGTGGTTGAGGCCCCCGACGGTAGTGGGAGGGCGGGGATCGCGTCGGCGATTCGGCGCGCGACCTCCGATGGAGGTATCTCAGTGGTGTCGATGACGAGCACCTTGGACCCGAGGGTTTCGAGGATTTCCGCAGCGTCGTCGTACAGCTCGACCTCACGGACTGGTGCTTCGGGGTCGGCTCGGAAGCGATGGGTGAGGCCGCTCTTGGCGACGCGGTCCGCGATCGTGCCGGGGGAGGCGGTGAGGATCACTGCCAAGTCCGCATGCGGTGCCTCCTCGTTGAGCAGAAGCAGAAACTCCACCGGTACGCCGTCGAGCCGCTGGAGGGCGAGGGACGATGCGACGTACCTGTCGGATATGAGCAGCCGACCATTGGTGAGCGCCGGGTCGATGGTGGTCTCGACGTGCCGGTACCGGGCGGATGCGACGAGGCAGGCCAGGGCAATGCCCCGAAGCTGCGGACCGTGTGTACGGGTGAAGTCCCCGAGGAAGTCACCACGGGGCGGCTCGACCGTCCACTGAGCAGGGACACCCCGCGCGGAGAGCAGGGCGCGCAGCTCCCGGACAGTGGTGGACTTTCCCACGCCGCTCGGGCCGTCGATGCTGATGAAGAAGCCGGTGCGGTCTCCGGTCATGCGGCTGTCTCCATCCCGGACCGGTTCCGTTCGTGCTGTTCTCGGGTGAGCATCGCGAGCGTGGCACGGACCTCGTTCAGAGGAACGTCGCCGAACTGGATGCCGACACTGAAGTTGAATTCGTCGCGCTGACGCATGGACTCGTCGGCGCCGTTGTGGGTGAGGTCGACGTCCTCGTAGGCAAGCAGATCATCCGGTTGGTAGCCGGCCTCTTCGGTGAGGGTCTTCCACACCGGCGTGCCCGGGTAGGGGCGGAACTCGAAGACGCTGGCGCGGAGGTCGCCGGGGTACTGATCGGAGATGGCCCACAGGTTGCGGATGTGCTGCACAGTGGCACCCAGGTCCGCTCTGGTCTCGCCGGGGAAGCCGAGGATGAAGTACCCCTTGACCCCGATGCCGTGGGAGACCAGCCGACGTGCGACGCGTTCGGTCATCTCGGCGGTGATGCGCTTGTCCATCGCGGCCAGAACGCGGTCACTGCCGGATTCGATGCCGAGGGCGACTTCGCGCAGCCCGTTGGTGACGAGACGGTCCAGGTCGGTGTCGGTGAGTCGGTCGAGGACGTTGATCCGGCCGGTGGCGTCCCACACGTACCGGTCGCCGATCTTGTGGTGGGTGAAAGCTCGCATCTGCTCATCGATGACCCGGCCCGCGCCGAGGAACAGGTCGTCCACGAAGCGGAAGGCGGTCACGCCGTACTCCTCGTGCAGTTGGTCCAGCTCACCGATGATGTTCTCGGGGGACCGCACGCGGATCGCGACGTCCGGGTTGGCGGACACGGCAGCACCGCAGAACGTGCAGTTGTAGGGACAGCCACGGCTTCCGACGATGTTTGCCTCCCAACGCCTGGCGGTATGGCGCCGCGCGATCCAGGGCTGCGTGCCGGCCACCGGGCGATCCGGCGTCGGCGCGGCCTGGTAGGGATCCTGGGAGAGAAAGGCACGGTTGACGTACGGCAGGCTGTTGATGTCGGGACCCAGCAGCGTCGCGCCGCTCTTGGGGTCGGTGATACCGGCGGCCCGGGTACCGAGCAGAGGGTCGCGCCACAGGACGCCCGGCAGGGCACGCCGGTTCCGTTCGTCCTCCAGGAGGGCGGTGACTCGGAGTTCTCCTTCACCGAGGACGAGTGCGCGCAGGTGCCGCATGCGAGGGTCGGCGAGGATGCGGTCCGGCATGGCCTTGGCATGATGGCCGCCGACCATGAGGGCGATACCCGGATCGAGCAGGGCGGCGATCTTCGCGGACATCTCGTATGTGGGCGCGAGGAGGTTCATGGCAGCCCAGCGGGGCGCGGCCTCGTTGACGATCCGGGCGGTCTCTTCGAGACCCAGACCGTGCGCCTCTGCGTCGAGCACGCCCACATTGAAGCCGCTGAGCTGGGCGTAGGTGGCGATGTACGCCATGCCGAGCACGGGCAGGGTGTAGTCGTTGGTCCGAGGCCGCAGGGTGTAGTCACGCAGCGGCGCGTTGATGAACAGGGCGTCCAGCGTGTGCAGGTTGTCGGCGCCCGCGATCAGCGGTAACTGCTGCATCGGTCCTCCATGTCATCGGGCGTGCGTCCCCCAGGAGAGGGTCGCGAGCGTGAGGGTGTGCAGGGCGGCGCGGTCGGTACCGGCCCAGCCCGTCCACAGCGGGCCGAAGGCCTTGTCCTTCTTGCCGGGCCAGGCGAAGGCCGGGGCGATCTTGGCGGCCCAGGTGCGCACGGCCAGGTCGTCATGCGGGTAGACGCTGAAGTCGCCGGTGAAGTCCGCCGCCGCCGCGGCAGCGGTCCAGGGGCCGACGCGGGAGATGCGAGTGAGGCTGATGGCCAGGGCACCGGCGCTCAGGCACTCCCAGTCGCGATGGTTCCGCTTGTACTCCGTTGCCGCCGCCAGCAGGGCATTGCGGTGGAACTTCGCCCCGACCTCCGCGAACTGCTCACCGGTCAGGGCAAGTACGGCGTCAGGAGTAGGCGCCACGGCGAGCGGCCCGTGAGGGCCTGCAACGGCGGTGCCGTAGACGCTGCACCAGTTGCGGTACAGCTTCCGGGCCTGGTCGGCGCGGACGACCTGCCGCAGGATCGCCGTGCTGATCGCGTCCCACAGTGACGGGTTCGCCAGGCGCTGGGTGACGCCGAGCCCGATGAGGCCCTCACGGAGGGACACCGGGGCGGCCGACGGGAGGTGCGCGGGATCGGTGGCGACGAACTCGGGCTTGACGTCTTCGGTGCCGTCCACGCACGCCATGTGCAGGCCGTCCCGATCATGGGACACGATCCAGATGCCGGAGGCCGTACGGACGGCACGCGCGTGGGTACCGTCCTCGTACGTCTGCCAGGCGGGGTGATCGGTGGTCAGCACGTTGCTCATCGTTTGCTCCTCGGTGTACCGGTAGTGCTGGCCCAGCCTCTCGCGTCACGGCCGTACGACGTACCGAAGCCACGGAATCGAGACCCGAACGCTCGACGTCGGCAGCTGCTCCATGTGCTTCGGCGGCGTTCGCCCATTGAACTGCCGGGGAACACAAGAAATGAGGGGCCAGGAAGGGGTGCGCTTTCCGGCAGGGGGCCGCTCCGGGGGGCCAGGATGAGGTCCTCACCCGACGGCGACGGAGGGAAAGTGCCATGGTGGCCCCGGACGGCATCGGCGTCTTACTGCGAACGATCCGCGAAGACGCCGGACGCACCCGCGACGAACAGGCCCAGGTCGTTCAACAGGCCCAGGGCGGGCGCTGGTTCGACTGGGAAAACATCAAACGGTGGGAACTGGAGAAGCGGTTACCGGTCCCGGACTGGCACGAGACGATCGCCCGAGCATTCGGGTTGAGCGTCGCGGATGTGCAGCGGGCAGTCGCCGCATCGCGACAGCACCGACGCAGCCGGCGCAGGGAGAAAGAGGACGTGGAACGACGAAGGTTTCTCGGAGTGGCCGCCGTTGCGGCAGGCGTGACGGCGCTGCCTGGCATCGCACAGGCCCGCGAGGGCATCGACGGGGCTCTCATGGAGACCGGGACCGGTGACCTGGCCTACCTGGAGTCGGCGTTCGAGCGGCATCGAGGTGGCTACCGCGGCCGGGCCCCCGACGAAGTCCTGGCCGAGATGCAGGCGGATCTCGTGCTCCTCGGACAAGTCCTCAACCAGCCCCACCTGGCCCGCGCACGTGCTGATCTCGCCCGCACCGCCGCAGGGATCGCCGGTCTGGTCGCCATCGTTCAGCATGACCGGGGCGACAAACAGGATGCTTTCCGCTGGTTCGCGACAGCGGAGAAGGCAGCCCGGGAATCTGGTGACCGCAGGATGACCGCCTGGGTGCTGGCACGGCATGCGATGGTGCCGCTGAACTACGGTGCCCCCGAAGTGGCCGTACGCATCGCCGCCCGAGCCCGCAGAGCGGCCGGCCGGACACCCATCGCGGCCGGAGCACTAGCAGCGGCCGTGACTGCCCGCTCCCTCGCCGCCATCGGCGACCGCCAGGGAGCCCGGACGGCGGTCGCGGATGTGCGGTCCTTGATCGAGCGTCTCGACGAGAACGAGGCAGCCGACACATGGCTCGGCTACCCGGCCCAGAAGCATTTCGTGCATCTCTCCCAGGCGTACACCCTTCTCGGGGATACCGAGGCCGCCTACTCGGCCCAGGATGACGCCCTCGACCTCACAGCCTCCCCCTCGGTGATGACCCGGGCCCTGATCGCGATGGACACCGCCACCTGTCTGCGCCTCGACGGTGATCCCTCGACGGCGGCCGAGATGGCGGTCGGGATCTTCGACCGCCTCCCAGGCCCCTACCGTGACGGCCTGATCCGGTCCAGGGCCGAAGCCCTGCACCAAGCCCTCGGTGGCCGTCCCCGAGATGTCCTCGGCCAGGTTCTCGCCTGATAGGGGCTCCGCGAGAACTGACGTGCCGTACGTCTCTGCCCGGTCTCCAAGAGCCCCTACTTCACCGCCCCCGCCATCACCCCCGACACGAACTGCCGCTGGAACGCGAAGAACACGGCCAGCGGGATCACCATGGAGATGAAGGCGCCGGGGGCCAGGACGTCGATGTTGTTGCCGAACTGGCGGACCTGGGTCTGGAGGGCGACCGTGATCGGCTGGGTGCCGGACTTGGTGAAGACCAGGGCGACCAGCATGTCGTTCCAGACCCACAGGAACTGGAAGATGCCGAGGCTCGCGATGGCCGGGCCGCCCAGGGGCATCACCACGCGGGCGAACAGGCGCAGTTCGCCGGCGCCGTCCAGGCGGGCGGCCTCCAGCAGTTCGCGGGGGATCTCGGCGAAGAAGTTCCGCAGCAGGAACACCGCGAACGGCAGTCCGAAGCCGGTGTGGAACAGGACCACGCCGAAGATCGTCCCGAACAGGCCGATCTTGCCGAAGAGTTCGGCGATCGGGATCAGTGCCACCTGCACCGGCACCACCAGCAGGCTGACCACGCCGAGGAACCACCAGTCCCGGCCCGGGAACTCCATCCAGGCGAACGCGTATCCGGCGAGCGAGCCGATGACCACGACCAGGACGGTCGCCGGGACCGTGATCAGGACCGTGTTCAGCAGGGAGTGGGTGATGTCGCCGTTCTCCAGCAGCTTCTGGTAGCTGCCGAAGGTCAGCTGGGAGGGCTTGGTGAAGACCGTCCACCAGCCGCTCGCGCTCATGTCGTCGGGGGAGCGGAGCGAGGAGATCAGCAGGCCGATGGTCGGCACCAGCCAGAACAGGCCGACGAGGACGAGGAGGACGCGGACCAGGGGGCCGCCCAGCGCGTGAGTGATCCGGGCGCCGAGTGAGGGGCGGGCCGGGGATGCGGGCGGGGTCGTCCCGCGGGTATCGGTGGCGAGTGCCGTCATCGTCGTACCTCCCGCCGAAGCCGTCGGATGTTGAACAGCATCACCGGGATCACCAGCACCAGCAGGAACACCGCGATCGCGCTCGCCACGCCCGGCTGGCCCTCCGCGAAGCCCCTGCGGTACAGCTCCAGGGCGAGGACGTTCGCGTCGTCCTGGGAGGAGCCGGGGGCGATGATGTAGACGAGGTCGAACACCTTGAGGACGTTGATCATCAGGGTGACGGCGACGACCGCGAGGACCGGCGCGAGCAGCGGCACGGTGATCCTGCGGAACACCTGCCACTCATTGGCGCCGTCCACCCGCGCGGCCTCCAGCAACTCCCGTGGCATGCCCGCGAGTCCGGCCGCGATCAGCACCATCGCGAAGCCCGCCCACATCCAGACGTACGCGCCGATGATCGCCGGGGTGACCAGCGAGGGGCCGAGCCATTCGACGCCGTTGTACGGCTCCCGGAAGTTGCCCGCAGGCAGCCTGAGTCGGGCTCCGTCAGCCGCGGCGGGCAGCGTGAAGGTGCCGTCCGCCGCCGCCTTCGTCGAGGCCACGACCTTGCCGTCCTTCACCGCCTCGATCCGCATCCCCGGATAGCCCAGCTCGGACGGATCGGGCACGCCGAGCCGGCCCACGCCCTTGCCGCGGGTGAAGTCCTGCCAGGTGGTGCCGGTGACCTTGCCCGGCTCGGCGTGCGCGGCCGCCGCCCGGTGCGCGTCGCCGGGCATCTTGTCCGGGGCGACCCCGACGAGCGGCAGGGCGACCGGCTGCCCGGTGTGCACGGCGGCCTTGGTGACGAAGCCGCCGCTCTGCGGGACGAGCGGCGACTCACGGCCCGGGTGGGCCATCGGGAACGCCGAGGACCGCGCGAACGTGTCGTGCACCGACACCCACGCCGCGTTGGCGACGCCCTTGCCCGGGTCCTGGTCGTACACCAGCCGGAAGATGATCCCGGCCGCGAGCATCGAGATCGCCATCGGCATGAAGACGACCAGCTTGAACGCCGTTCCCCAGCGCACCCGTTCGGTCAGCACCGCGAAGATCAGTCCGAGTGCGGTGGAGACGGCGGGCGCGAACACCACCCAGATGACGTTGTTCTTCAGGGCGGTGAGGATGCCGTCGTCCGTGAAGACCGTCTTGTAGTTGTCGAACCCGGCGAACCCGTGCCCGGAGTTGGTGCCGAAGCTGCGGACGACCGAGTACCCGATCGGGTAGACCACGAGCGCGCCCAGCAGCACCAGGGCGGGCAGCAGGAACAGCACCGCCACCGTCCTGCGGGTGCCGGTCACGCTCTTGCGCGCGCGGGACGCGGCGGGACCCGGTGGGGCCCCGGCCGCCGCTGCCGACGCCATCGCCGGCTCAGCTCCCGCTTCCGTACGCGGCCGCCGCGTCCTTCTCCAGCGCGGCCTGGGCGCCCGCGACATCGCCCGGGTTCTTCAGGAAGTCCTGGAGGTCCTTCCACTCGCCCTTGCCGGGGGTACCGCCGAACGCCTGCGGGGCCTGGTCGGACATGTCGAAGCGGAAGTCGTCGCCGGACGCGATCAGCGACTTGGCGATCTTCTGCTGGACGCTGTTCGGGTACGCCGAGATCGGCACGTTCTTGTTCGGCGAGAGATAGCCGCCCAGCCTGGCCTGGATGGTGGCCGCGTCCGGGGAGGCCAGGAAGGTCATCAGGGCCTGCGCCGCCTTGGAGTCCTTCAGGACGACCGCCGCGTCACCGCCGGAGACCACGGGCGCGGTGGAGCCGACGGCCGGGAACGGGAACACCTTGGCGTCCGTGCCCACCTTCGCCTTGGTCTCACCGATGTTGACCTGCACGAAGTCGCCCTCGTAGATCATCGCGGCCTTCGGCTGGTCGCCGCCGGTGAAGGTCTGGGTGACCGAGTTCGGGAACTCGGTCTGGAGCGCGCCGTCCTGCCCGCCCGCCAGATAGTCCTTCTTGCCCCAGATCTGCGCCAGCGTCTGAAGCGCCTGCTTCACCGAGGGATCGGTCCACTTGATCTTGTGCTGGGCGAGCTGGTCGTACTTCTCGGGCCCGGCCTGCGAGAGATAGACGTTCTCGAACCAGTCCGTCAGCGGCCAGCCGTCCGCGCCCGGCACCGAGAAGGGCGTGACCCCGGAGTCGTAGACGGCCTGCGCGGTCGTCAGCAGGTCCTTCCAGGTCGTGGGCTCCTTGGCGCCCGCGTTCTCGAAGACCTTGGCGTTGTACCAGATGAGCGACTTGTTGGCGGCCTTGTAATAGACGCCGTACTGCTTGCCGTTCACCTTCCCGATGTCCTGCCAGCCCTGCGAGTAGTTCTTCCGGACCTCCTTGAGCGCGTCCGGCCCGACCGGCTTGGCCCAGCCCTTGTCCACGGCCTGCTTGATGGCGCCCGGCTGCGGCAGCAGCGCGATGTCCGGCGGCTGCCCGCCCGCGATCTTCGATCCGAGGAAGTTGATGATCGGGTCCTGCGCGGGCACGAAGGTGACCTGCGCGCCGGTCCGCTTCTCGAACTCCGCCAGCACCTTCTTGAAGTTGGTCTGCTCCTGCCCGGTCCACACGGCCGCGATCTCCAGATGCGCGCCGTCCAGCCTGGGCAGCGACACGGAGCCGCCGGCGGACGGCGAACTCTCCTTGCCCGTCTTGCCGTCGCCGCCCCCGCTGGAGCACGCGCCGAGCACAAGGCCCCCCGCGAGCAACGCGGCGACCGCGCCGACGGCCCTGCCGGTCCGGATGGTGCTGCTCCTGCTGTGCATCACTTCCCCGTTCGTCGTTCTCCGCCGCGCCCCGTGAACGTCCGTGCACCGTCAAGGTCCGTGCACCGTGAACGCCGGAACGCTGTCCGTGCGCTCCGGTGTACGCGGGCCGCGGAGGCGGGGCAAGAGCGCCTGCGTCCGGGAAGGGGTGATCGTGACCGGGTCGTGATCGGCCGTGTATGCGCTTTGATCCAGGGCGAGTTGGGGCTTTCCGGCGCTTACAGCAGCGAGGGCACCTGGGCGGCCGCGACCTGGCGGGCGGCGCGTTCCACGGCACTGGCCAGCAGGGCCAGGTCGGTGGGGCCGTTGCCGAGTTCGCGGACGGGGCGGCGGGTGGGGGGATCGCCCATGCGGTGCCAGTCCAGCGGGACGACCGTGGGGCGCTGGGTCGCGGTGCGCGGGATACGGCCGGTGACCCGGCCCCCCTGGAACTCCACCGCGGGCGCGCCCGGATGGGTCAACTCGCCGCGCCCCGGGGCCGGTTCGTCCGGCCCCTGCTGGGGGGCCGCGAGCCGGATGCGGAGGGTCGCCCGGCGGGCCGGTTCGCTGTCCGCCGTACGGCCGTCCGTGCCGGCCGCCACCAGGTGCACGCCGAGCCGCTCGCCCTCCCGGGCCACCGCCTCCAGGGCCCGCGTCACCGAACCGGCGGCGGGCCGGCCCGGGGCGCCGAGCGCGGGGGAGACCAGCGCGTCCAGATCGTCGACGACCACCACGAGCCGGGGCAACGGCGGTACCGCCTCGGCGCGTTGACGTGCCGCCGCGCCGGGCCGCAGCCGCAGCGTGGAGCTGGGCGGCGCTTCGATGTCCGCCGCGCCGGGCGCGGTGCGCTGTGCGATCACCCGGCCGGGCGCCGCCCGCCCCGCGTGCCACTGCGCGAAGTCGGTCCGGCCCAGCAGCTCCGCGCGCCGCTTCAGCTCCGCGCTGAGCGACTGCGCGAACTCCCGCATGCGCACGGGGTCGTTGGCGATCAGATGGGTCGTCACATGGGGTATCTCCACGCAGACCCGCAGGCCCTCGTTGCGCCCGTTGCCGGTGCCGACGCCGTCCCGGCCGTCGATGAGCACCATGCCCAGCCGGTCCGGCCGTTCGGCCGCGGCCAGCGAGGCCACCACGGCCCGCAGCAGCTCGGTACGGCCGCTGCCCGCCGGGCCCTCGATCAGCAGATGCGGTCCGTCGGCCACCAGGTCCGCGGTGACCGGGCCGTGCGGTCCGGCGCCGAGCACGGCACGGGCCCGGCCGCCCAGCGCCTCCGGATCGTCGGCCGCGTCCGCCCAGCGGGCCATCAGCGAGGCGGGGGTGGCCCGGGCCAGGCCCAGCTCGTCCAGCAGCCGCGCCGACTGCGGCAGCGGCGCCGCCACCCGCGCGTGCCCGGCGCCGCCCGTGCCGTCCGGCCGCAGCGGCGCCAGTGCCCGCGCGAACCGCTCCGCCCACGCCGGGGACACGGCGTCCACCGTGGCGAGCACCCCGGGCGTCACCGGCCCGCCGGGGGCGACCCGCATCAGCTGGAGGGTGCCGGCCACATCGCCGCTGAGCAGGGCCACGGCCCCGCAGTGCCGCAGCGTCGGGGTCACCGTGCACGCGGTGTCGTAGGTACGGGCCACCGGGGAGGACGCCGAGGACGCGGAGACCTCCGCCAGGCACAGCACATGCACCCCGGCCCGGGGGCCCACCGCGGCGAGCCGGGCCAGGGCCTCCTGGAGACCGGTCCCGCCGGGGTCGCCGTCGACCACGACCACCGTGTAGGGGCCGGGGAAACCGGTGCCGCCCAGGTCGGCCTCGTCCTTGGCCCAGGACGGGCGACGCGGGCTCCGGGGCGGCGCGCCGAAGGCGGGGGAGAGGGTGCCGGAGCCCGGGGCGCCGAGCGCGCCGACGGGCGTGCCGGGCGTGCCGGGCGTGCCGGGCGCCTGGCTCTGGTGGGGGATCAGCGGGGTGTCGTACGGCGTCGGGTACGACCGTGCTCCGGAGCCCCCGGAGCCCCCGGAGCCCCCGGAGCCCCCGGAACCTCTGGAACGCCCGGAATCCCCCGTGCTCTGCGCCGGGATCGAGCGGGTGACGGCGGTCCCCGCGCCGCGTGCCGTGAGGTCGTCCACCCGGCGCAGCAGTTCCTCCGTGCGGGCGGCGGCCTGTTCGCGGTCGTAGGCCAGCAGGAGGCGGCAGTCCTGGCCGTGGTTCGGACGGACATGCGGCAGCCAGCCCAGCCAGGACCACTCGGCCGCCCGCTCCTCCACAGGGCGGGAGCCGTCCGCGCTGATCAGCACGATCTCCAGCAGCTCGGGGGAGTGCAGCGCGGCGAGCTGGGCCAGCACCGCGCGGGCCAGCCCGGACAGCCGGGGCCGGGGACCGGCGAGGCCCAGCGCGCCCGTCTCCCGCAGCGCGGCGGTCACCGGTACGGCGGGCAGCAGGCCCGAGCCGTCCGGCGCGCTCCGGTCCGCGGTGCCGAGCCGCAGGGTCAGCGCCTCCGGGTGGCCGGGGCCGCGCTCCCACAGCCGGGGCCCGGGACCGAGCGCGGTGAGCAGCAGCGCTGCGGGATCCGGCCAGGTGTCGGGCCGCAGCGGGACCCCGGCGTCCGGGGCGGCACCGGCCGAGGCCGCCGCGCCGTCCGCAGGCTGCTCCCCGCGCCCGCCGGCCAGCCGCCGGGCCCAGGCACCGAGCCCACGCCGCCGTACGCTCTGCGCCCCGTCGCCGACCCCGAACCGGCCCGCGTGGGTGTCGCCGCCGCGTCCGGTGAGTCCTTCGTCCGCGGTTCCCCAGGAGGCGGAGCCGTAGGCGTGCCCGGTGTCTTCCGCGACTCCGGCGCCCGACGGCGGCTGCGCACCGAGGGGAGCGGTCCAGGCCCCGCCCGGTGCGGGCGGCGCAGGGGGGAGACCGGTGTCCGGCGCGGCATCCGCGCCGGGTCCGACGCGCAGACAGCCCTCGCCGTCCGCGACCACCGGCACCCGCGTCCGCGGGCCGCCGGGCGCGAGGCGCAGCGCCGACTCCCCGATCCGCAGCAGACCCCCGGCGGGCACCCGCACCGCCCGCTCCCCGATCCGGGTGCCGTCCAGCGTCGTACCGTTCGTGGAACCCAGGTCCGCCACGGACACCCGGCCGTCCGCGCCCACCGTCACCGCGCAGTGCAGCCGTGAGACATCGGGATCGTCCAGCGGTACGTCCGCGTCCGCGGAGCGCCCGACCGTGATCCGGCCGCCGTGCAGCAGATGCACCCCGCCCGCGTCCGGGCCCGCCACCACATGCAGCTGCGTGGGCGCGTCGGCCGGTTCGGGATGCGGTTCGGCGGCCAGGGGCGCGCCCAGGGCCAGTACGGCGCCGTCGACCAGCGGCGGCTCCCCGAGCACGGCGCGGCGCGGGTCCAGCCGCTCACCGCCGGCGTACAGCACGACCGCGGCGCCCCCGGTGTCGCGGCCCGCGCCCTCCCCGGTGACCGCCCCGGCCAGCGCGGACGCGACCGCGGCGAGGTCGGTGCCCACGGGCGCCGTGACCAGCACGTCGCGGCTCCCGCCTCGCTGTGGGGGCGGGCCCGGCGGGTCTACGACGGTCAGCCGGATCTGCATCGGCGTCAGCGGTCCCTTCTGCGCGGGTCTGCGCGGGCGCGGACTACCCCCCACCCCACACGAGCACGTCGGCCAGTACGGGGAGCATCCTCGCACCTGCCGCCGACGCCGTGCCCGCCACCCGGTGCGAAGTGATCTTGATTGGTCGGCTCTGACCCCAAAAGTGCCTGACATGGACCACGAAGGCGATCGGTTGAGATCGGCCACGTCCCCTCTTATGGCGGCTTCCGTACCCTCCGATGGCTGCTTACGGCAGCTTCCGGCTGCTTCCGTCGGCTTGCGTCCGGCTTCGGGCAACCACGGACGAAAGACGCGCGTCTTTCCATCGAGCCTGCCCGGGAACGCTTACGTGGCGTCCCACCCGGCACCACTACAGTGGTTCGGAACATCCGGAATGCAGGCAAGCAGCATCAGCAAGCAGCAGGGAGCGCGTGACGTGCGGCCAGTCGGCAGCAAGTACCTGCTTGAGGAGCCGCTCGGACGCGGCGCCACAGGCACCGTCTGGCGTGCCCGCCAGCGCGAGACCGCGGGCGCGGAGGCGGCCGTCGCCGGCCAGCCGGGCGAGACGGTCGCGATCAAGGTCCTGAAGGAAGAGCTGGCGAGCGACCCGGACATCGTGATGCGCTTCCTGCGCGAGCGCTCCGTGCTGCTCCGGCTCACCCACCCGAACATCGTCCGGGTCCGCGACCTGGTCGTGGAGGGCGAGCTGCTGGCGCTGGTCATGGACCTGGTCGACGGCCCCGACCTGCACCGCTATCTGCGCGAGAACGGCCCCCTGACGCCGGTCGCCGCCTCCCTGCTGACCGCACAGGTGGCGGACGCGCTCGCCGCGAGCCACCACGACGGCGTCGTCCACCGCGACCTCAAGCCCGCCAACGTGCTGCTGCGGCAGCTGGACGGCGAGATGCACCCGATGCTGACCGACTTCGGCATCGCCCGCCTCGCCGACTCCCCGGGCCTGACCCGCACCCAGGAGTTCGTCGGCACGCCCGCGTACGTCGCGCCGGAGTCCGCCGAGGGCCGCCCGCAGACCTCCGCCGTCGATGTGTACGGCGCCGGCATCCTGCTGTACGAGCTGGTCACCGGCCGTCCGCCGTTCTCCGGCGCCACCTCGCTCGAAGTGCTGCACCAGCACCTCAGCGCCGAGGCGCGCCGGCCCTCCACCGTGCCGGACCCGCTGTGGACGGTGATCGAGCGCTGTCTGCGCAAGAACCCCCTGGAGCGGCCCAGCGCCGAGAACCTCGCGCGCGGCCTGCGGGTCGTCGCCGAGGGCATCGGGGTGCACGCGAACTCCGCCCAGATCGCGGCGGCCGAGGGCGTCGGCGCGCTGCTCGCCCCCGACCCGGCCCCGGCCTCGGTGCCGGGCGAGCCGGGCATCGTCGGCGCGGCCGATCCCACCGCCATACTGCCGACGGGCGCCCCGCAGGGCTCGTACGACCCGAACGGCGCCACCAGCGTCCTGCCGCATACCGCGGGGCCCGCCGGTGCCGCGGACCCCACCGCCGTACTGCCGCACACCGGCGCGGCCGATCCGACGGCCGTGCTGCCGAACACCGGACCGCAGGGAGCCGGGCCGCAGGGTCCCGGGCCCGAGCAGCCGCACCCCTGGCAGAACCAGCTGCGGGCCGCCCGGGACCGCAATGAGCAGACGCAGATCCAGTACCTCGCCCCGGAGGACGACCCGCTGCACCACCGGCCCCAGCGGCAGGTGGCCCGCCCGCAGCACCAGCCGCGGCAGGCGCCGCAGCCGCGCCCGCAGCAGCCGCAGCAGCGCGGACGACAGCAGGGGCAGGGGCAGGGTCAGCAGGGCTACCAGCAGGGGTACGGCTACGCGACCCAGCAGCCTCAGCAGCACCAGCCTCAGCGCCAGCCCCAGCAGTACGCCCCGCCGCAGCAGCCCCAGCAGCCGCAGCGACCCGCGCGGGAGCCCAGGGCGCCGCGGCAGCGCAGCGCCAACCCGATGAAGATCCCCGGGCTCGGCTGTCTGAAGGGCTGCCTGTTCACCATCGTCATCCTGGTGGTGGCGAGCTGGCTGATCTGGGAGCTGACGCCGCTGCACACCTGGGTCGGCCAGGGCCGCGGCTACTGGCACGAGCTGTCCCACTGGGCCGGCCAGGTGAGCGGCTGGGTGAAGGACCTGGGCGGCAACAACTGATCAACGAGGTAGGGGATTTGTCGACATCTGACGGGTGATTTCCGCCTCCACGGTGAAGGTTGGCTCCCCGGACGCGTAGTTTTAACGACAACACGCGTCTGTAGGAGCAGTCTTGGCACGGAAGATCGGCAGCCGGTACACCGCGCACCAGATCCTGGGACGGGGCAGCGCCGGCACGGTGTGGCTGGGCGAGGGGCCCGAGGGACCCGTCGCGATCAAGCTGCTGCGGGAGGACCTCGCCTCGGACCAGGAGCTGGTCGGGCGCTTCGTCCAGGAGCGCACCGCGCTGCTCGGACTGGAGCACCCGCACATCGTCACCGTGCGCGACCTCGTCGTCGACGGCAATGACCTGGCCCTGGTGATGGACCTGGTGCGCGGCACCGATCTGCGCACCCGCCTGGAGCGGGAGCGCAGGCTGGCGCCCGAGGCCGCGGTGGCGATCGTCGCCGATGTCGCGGACGCGCTGGCCGCGGCGCACGCGGCGGGGGTCGTGCACCGGGACGTCAAGCCGGAGAACGTACTGCTCGACATGCAGGGCCCGCTCGGCCCCGGCGGGGCGCATCCGGCGCTGCTGACCGACTTCGGGGTGGCCAAGCTGATCGACGCGCCCCGGCGGACCCGCGCCACGAAGATCATCGGTACGCCGGACTACCTGGCCCCCGAGATCGTCGAGGGGCTGCCCCCGCGGGCCTCCGTGGACATCTACGCGCTGGCCACGGTGCTGTACGAGCTGCTGGCGGGCTTCACGCCGTTCGGCGGCGGCCACCCGGGCGCGGTGCTGCGCCGCCATGTCACCGAGACGGTGGTCCCCCTCCCCGGTATCCCCGAGGAGCTGTGGCAGCTGATCGTGCAGTGCCTCGCCAAGGCGCCCGCGTCCCGGCTGCGGGCGTCCGAGCTGGCGGCCCGGCTGCGGGAGCAGCTGCCCACGCTGGCCGGGCTGCCACCGCTGGACGTGGACGAGCCGGACCTCTCGGAGGAGGCGGCCGAGGAGGAACCGGCGGCGCCCGCGGCTCCGGCGGGGGGCGAGCCGGTACGACGACGGGGCGCGGTCTCCCTCGTCCAGGGCGCCCGGCCCGACTCCAACCGCGACACGCACACGTCGATGCGGGTGCCCGCGCCCGACGAGCTGGCCGGCGGCGCGCACGGCACGGCACGTGCACCGCGCCCCGCGGGAGCCCCCCGGCCGGGCTCGGCGAAGCACCGCGCGGCGGTACGGCGGCGGCGGATCACGCTGGGGGTGGCGGGCGTGGCCGTGGCGGCCCTGGTGTCGGTCGGCGCGTGGTGGGCCACGTCGGACTCCCCGCAGGACACTCCGCCCCCGGCATCGACGTCCTCGACCCCCTGACCCGCCCACCGAGTCGGGTGGGCGGATGGGCGAGACCCGGCCGGGACCAGCGCGGCGGAGGTCGCTTGCCACAGCCGTTACGCTTGAACCGTGGCAGTCGTCGATGTATCCGAAGAGCTGAAGTCCCTCTCCTCGACCATGGAGTCGATCGAGGCCGTCCTGGACCTCGACAAGCTGAGGGCAGATATCGCCGCGCTTGAGGAGCAGGCGGCGGTCCCGTCCCTGTGGGACAACCCGGACGAGGCGCAGAAGATCACCAGCAAGCTCTCCCACCTCCAGGCCGAGGTCAGGAAGGCGGAGGCGCTGCGTGGTCGCATCGACGACCTCTCGGTCCTCTTCGAGATGGCCGAGGAGGAGGACGACCCGGACACCCGCGCCGAGGCCGAGTCCGAGCTGGCCGCCGTACGCAAGGCGCTGGACGAGATGGAGGTCCGTACCCTCCTGTCCGGCGAGTACGACTCCCGCGAGGCCCTGGTCAACATCCGCGCCGAGGCCGGTGGCGTCGACGCCGCCGACTTCGCCGAGAAGCTCCAGCGGATGTACCTGCGCTGGGCCGAGCAGCGCGGTTACAAGACGGAGCTCATCGAGACGTCGTACGCCGAAGAGGCCGGCATCAAGTCGACCACCTTCTCCGTGCAGGCGCCGTACGCCTACGGCACCCTCTCCGTCGAGCAGGGCACCCACCGCCTGGTGCGCATCTCGCCCTTCGACAACCAGGGCCGCCGCCAGACGTCCTTCGCCGGTGTCGAGGTGCTGCCCGTGGTCGAGCAGTCCGACCACGTCGAGATCGACGAGTCCGAGCTGCGCATCGACGTCTACCGCTCCTCCGGCCCCGGCGGCCAGGGCGTCAACACGACCGACTCCGCGGTCCGCATCACCCACCTGCCCACCGGCATCGTGGTCTCCTGCCAGAACGAGCGGTCGCAGATCCAGAACCGCGCCACCGCGATGAACGTCCTCCAGGCCAAGCTGCTGGAGCGCCGCCGCCAGGAGGAGCAGGCCAAGATGGACGCCCTCAAGGGCGACGGCGGCAACTCCTGGGGCAACCAGATGCGTTCGTACGTGCTCCACCCGTACCAGATGGTCAAGGACCTGCGTACCGAGCACGAGGTCGGCAACCCCGAGGCCGTCTTCAACGGCGAGATCGACGGATTCCTGGAGGCCGGCATTCGCTGGCGCAAGCAGCAGGAGAAGTAACTTTGTCGACATGACAACTGCCGCCCGCGTGGCGGCAGTTGTTGTTTTGTCCGGCTTTTACATCACAGTCACACGTTTCAAATCCCCCTGAATGCCCTCCGGTTCGGGCAAAGCGAATAGAACGCCCTTGACGTTGCTTTGAAAAATCGGAAGGGTGAGCGCGGCATGCGTGTATCTGGGGTGCATGTGAACCGGGGGTGCCGAATCGCTCGACCTTGATTCGGGCTTCGCCGGCTGCCTCCGTCGATCACGGCCAGCCCCACCGCGCGGCCTCACTGACGAACAGCTACTGGGGGTAGCAACCATATGACGAAGAAGACGCGGATCCGGGTCGCGCGGATAGCCGCGGGCGCCGTGATCGCGGCCGGTGCGTCCCTGACGGCCGCCGGTGCGGCTTCCGCCCTGGACCTCAATGTCCAGGCGGGCCCGATCAGCCTCGGTGTGAAGGCCGACGGCTGTGACCCGGTGGGAGTCTGTGACACCACCGGTGGCGACCCCTCCACGACGGGTGGTGACCCGTCCACGACGGGCGGTGACCCGTCCACGACCGGTGGGGACCCGTCCACCACGGGCGGCGACCCCTCGACGACCGGCGGTGACCCGTCCACCACCGGTGGCGACCCGTCCACGACCGGTGGGGACCCGTCCACCACGGGCGGCGACCCCTCCACGACGGGCGGTGACCCGTCCACGACCGGTGGCGACCCGTCCACCACGGGTGGGGACCCGTCCACCACCGGTGGCGACCCGTCCACCACCGGTGGGGACCCCTCGACGACCGGTGGGGACCCGTCCACCACGGGCGGCGACCCCTCCACGACCGGCGGCAACGGCAACTCCGGCGGCCAGGGCAACAGCGGTGGCCAGGGCAACTCCGGCGGCAACGGCACCGGCGGTGGCAACTCCGGCGGCAACGGCGGTGGCGGTCACCACGGCGGCGGCACCGGCGGTGGCTCCGGCACCGGTGGCGACAGCCCCCAGGGCGGCGGCAATGACAACGCCACCCAGGAGGAGGGCTCCTCGGCCCTCACCGACACCGGGTCGGACAACCCGCAGCCGCAGACCGGCGGCAAGCAGCTCGCCGAGACCGGTGCCGGGCAGACCACGTTCCTGATCATCGGCGCCGCGACGATGATCGCCGGCGGTATCGGCTTCCGCGTCCTGCCGCGCCTGGCGGGCCGGGGCGGCGCGGCCGCCTGACGGTGACCGGGCGGTAGCCGCCCGCGTACCCGGCGTACGCACAAGGGCCCGGAGCTCGCGCTCCGGGCCCTGACGTGTTTCTGGGGTTTTTCTCGGCCGCCTCTTACGCGACCGTCTCTTACCTGGCCGGGCTTACGCGGTCAGACGGTCTGGTGGGCCAGCAGCGCCACCGCGGCGATCAGCACCGCCAGCAGCGCGATCAGCGCCATCGGATTGATCCCGCCCAGGAAGCCCTCTTGCTGGAGGCGCTGGCGATTGGCACGGCACACCGGGCACCGGCCCTCGCTCACGGGCGCCGCGCAGTTCGCGCACACCAACCGGTCGTACGTCATGCGCTCGCCCTCCTCGCACCGGCCGTATCACTTCGTACAACGCTCACAGGAACGCGAACGTTCCCCTCCCACTGTGCCAGTTTCCGCCGCACCGTGCGCGGGGCCCGTGTCGCGGCGCCGGGGAAGGCCGTCGCCGCGCCCGTCGCCGCGCCCTTCTCCGTGCCCGGACCGGCGACCGGTGCAAAAGCGTACAAGTCTTGCCCAACCTCTGCCTGCGCCTGCGCTTGCGCACCCGGTTCGCGTATGGTCACGCTCATCTACCCCCGGCGACCCGTGGTGCATCCGTGATCCGATTCGACAATGTCTCCAAGGTCTACCCCAAGCAGACCCGTCCCGCACTCAGGGATGTCTCACTGGAAGTGGAAAAGGGCGAGTTCGTCTTCCTCGTGGGGTCCTCCGGCTCCGGAAAGTCCACCTTCCTGAGGCTGGTCCTCCGTGAGGAGCGGTGCAGCCACGGCCAGGTGCACGTGCTGGGCAAGGACCTCGCCCGCCTCTCCAACTGGAAGGTGCCGCAGATGCGCCGCCAGCTGGGGACCGTGTTCCAGGACTTCCGCCTGCTGCCCAACAAGACGGTCGCGGAGAACGTGGCCTTCGCGCAGGAGGTGATCGGCAAGTCCCGCGGCGAGATCCGCAAGTCCGTGCCCCAGGTGCTCGACCTCGTCGGCCTCGGTGGCAAGGAGGACCGGATGCCCGGCGAGCTGTCCGGTGGTGAGCAGCAGCGCGTGGCCATCGCGCGCGCCTTCGTCAACCGGCCCAAGCTGCTGATCGCCGACGAGCCCACCGGCAACCTCGACCCGCAGACCTCCGTCGGCATCATGAAGCTGCTCGACCGGATCAACCGGACGGGCACCACCGTCATCATGGCGACGCACGACCAGAACATCGTGGACCAGATGCGCAAGCGCGTCATCGAGCTGGAGAAGGGCCGCCTCGTCCGCGACCAGACCCGCGGCGTCTACGGCTACCAGCACTGACCTCGCGCCCCAGTTCGTCCACGGAAAGGCACAACCCGACGCCATGCGCCCCCAGTTCGTCCTGTCGGAGATCGGTGTCGGTCTCCGCCGCAATCTGACGATGACCTTCGCGGTCATCGTCTCCGTCGCCCTGTCCCTGGCCCTCTTCGGCGGCTCCCTGCTGATGAGCGACCAGGTGAGCACCATGAAGGGCTACTGGTACGACAAGGTCAACGTCTCGATCTTCCTGTGCAACAAGCACGACGCCGAGCAGGACGTGCACTGCGCCAAGGGCGCGGTCACCGAGGACCAGAAGAAGCAGATCCTCTCCGACCTGCAGAAGATGCCGATCGTCGAGAAGGTGTCGTACGAGTCGCAGGACCAGGCGTACAAGCACTACAAGGAGCAGTTCGGCAACTCCCCGCTGGCCGGCTCGCTGACGCCGGACCAGATGCAGGAGTCGTACCGGATCAAGCTCAAGGACCCGCAGAAGTACCAGGTGGTCGCGACCGCGTTCAACGGCCGTGACGGCGTGCAGTCGGTGCAGGACCAGAAGGGCATCCTGGACAACCTCTTCCAGCTGCTCAACCTGATGAACCGCGGCGCGCTCGGCGTGATGGCGCTGATGCTGTTCGTGGCGCTGCTGCTGATCGTCAACACCGTGCGCGTGTCGGCGTTCAGCCGTCGGCGTGAGACCGGGATCATGCGCCTGGTCGGTGCCTCCGGCTTCTACATCCAGGCGCCGTTCATCGCCGAGGCCGCGGTCGCCGGGCTCATCGGCGGTGGCCTGGCCTGCGTCTTCCTGGTGGTCGGCCGGTACTTCACCATCGACCACGGCATGGACCTCTCGCACAAGCTGACGCTGATCAACTTCGTCGGCTGGGACTCGGTGCTGACCAAGCTGCCGCTGATCCTCGCGACCAGCGTGCTGATGCCGGCCTTGGCGGCGTTCTTCGCGTTGCGCAAGTACCTGAAGGTGTGACGCAAACCAAGACGGTGGGCGGGGCAACGGGCCGTGACGAGAGGCCCGTTGTCCTAGACTCACCGCCATGTCCGGCCGAGACCCGCTCTGTCCGCCTCGGCGCGCCCGCCAAGGGGCCGCGCTGACCTTGGTCTTCGCCGGAGTCCTCGCCGCCGGAGCGATCACCGGGGCCTTCCCGGACCCGGACCATCCGGCCCGCCGTACGACGACTGTGCCCGTGGGTGCCGTACGCAAGGAGGACGTACGGGAGGCCGCCGCCCGCGCGATGGCCGACGGCACGTCCCCGATGGAGGCCGCCGAGCGGGCCGTCAGCCGCAGCGGCGACCGCTGGGGCGCCGTCTACTCCGAGGGCGAGTACCAGGAGTTCCAGGACTCCCTCGACGGCCGCTACACCGGCGTCGGCCTCTCCGCGGCGCGCGAGCAGGACGGCCGTATCGAGGTCACCGGGGTGCGGCCGGGCTCACCCGCCGCCGCGGCCGGCATCCGCACCGGCGACCGGCTGCGCAGCGTCGACGGCGCCCGCGCCGACGGCCTCCCGGTCACCGAGGTGGTCGCCCGGCTGCGCGGCGACGCCGACGACGCGCCCGCCGGCACGACCGTCACGCTCGGCCTCCAACGCGGCACCCGCGCCTGGTCCGAGACCCTGCGCCGGGCGACCCTGACCACCGACTCGGTCAGCGTCCGGCGGCTGTCCGTGCGGGCCACCCTGATCAGGATCGCCGCCTTCACCAAGGGCACCGGCGCCCAGGTCCGCGAGGCGCTGCGGGCCGCCCCGCCCGGCGACGGGATCGTGCTGGACCTGCGCGGCAACTCCGGCGGCCTGGTCACCGAGGCCGTGGCCACCGCCTCCGCCTTCCTCGACGGCGGCCTGGTCGCCACCTACGACGTCGACGGCGCCCCGCGCGCCCTGCACGCCACGCCCGGCGGGGACACCGCCCGCCCCCTGGTCGCCCTGGTCGACGGCGGCACCATGAGCGCGGCCGAGCTGCTCACCGGCGCCCTCCAGGACCGCGGCCGCGCGGTCGTGATCGGCTCCCGCACCTTCGGCAAGGGCTCCATCCAGATGCCGACGAACCTCCCCGACGGCTCGGTGGCCGAGCTGACCGTGGGCCACTACCGCACCCCGTCCGGGCACGCGGTCGACGGCCGGGGCATCACGCCCGACCTGGAGGCCGGGGACGGCGTCCTGCAACGCGCCGAGACCGTGCTCACCGGCCTGGGCGACGCCGAATAAGGGCTGGCCCCGAGCCCCCCGCGTAGTGCGAAAATGGACGGCACTATGAGCAAGGGAATGTACGTACCCAAGGAGTCCCAGCCCAAGCAGGGCGGCGGGGCGGGCAAGGCCAGGGACGGTGAGAAGGGCGGCAAGCGCAAGATCGTCGCCCAGAACAAGAAGGCCCGGCACGACTACGCGATCATCGACACCTACGAGGCCGGCATCGTCCTCACCGGCACCGAGGTCAAGTCGCTGCGCGAGGGCCGCACCTCGCTGACCGACGGCTTCGTCCAGATCGACCGGGGTGAGGCGTGGCTGCACAACGCCCACATCCCCGAGTACCACCAGGGCAGCTGGACCAACCACTCCGCGCGCCGCAAGCGCAAGCTGCTGCTGCACCGCGAGGAGATCGACAAGCTGGAGTCCAAGTCCCAGGAGACCGGTCACACCATCGTGCCGCTCGCCCTGTACTTCCGGGACGGCCGCGCGAAGGCCGAGATCGCGCTCGCCCGGGGCAAGAAGGAGTACGACAAGCGGCAGACCCTGCGGGAGAAGCAGGACCGGCGTGAGTCGGACCGTGCCATCGCCGCGGCGAAGCGGAAGCAGCGCGGCGGGTAGCCCGGGAATACGGTGGCACGGAGCCGCGTTGTTCCCGTACGATGGCGGCAGCATCGGACGTGAGCCCGGTGCGCACCTTGAAAAAACAACATGGGGATGATCGGTTTCGACAGCGGATGTCGAAGCAGGGGAAGCGTGTCGAGGAAGCGGCCATGATCTCGTAAACCACAGGCCGAAAACAATAATCGCCAACACCAAGCGCGATTCCTTCGCCCTCGCTGCCTAAGTAGCGACTTGCGAAGTGTCAGCCCGGGGCTGTTCCCGACCCGGATCCTGGCATCAGCTAGGGGACTAAACCTTGATCCCGGTCACGGGGTGAAGAGGGAAATCAAACAGTGACTGAGCCCGTCGGCGACTTGTTCGCGTGATCGCCGGGGCTGAGAAAATCACAGCGAACTGCACACGGAGAAGCCCTGATTCCGCACCGTTGGACGCGGGTTCGATTCCCGCCATCTCCACGAACCTCCTCCGGGAGGTAACCCCATGTGGGCAAAGGCCCCGTCGCTTCACGCGGCGGGGCCTTTGTCATGCGCCTTTATCGCCGGCACCGCTTTATCGCAGGCACCGCACGGCGGGTGGCCTCAACCGTTGCCCCCATGAATCAGCGGCGACGCAAGAAGCTCTCCCGACGCCTGTTCACCGCGATCCTGATGGGGGACGCGGGCGGTGTGAGGGCGGCCCTGCGCTCCGGGGCCGACCCCGCGGGCGCCGACGGCGACGGCACCACCCCCCTCTACACGGCGTCCGTGAACGGCGAGGCCGAGATCGCCCTGCTCCTGCTGACGGCCGGCGCCCGCCCCGACACCGAGAGCGCAGGGCCGGGAGCGGAGGGGACGCCGTTGTGCGCGGCGGCGTGCTGGGGCCATACCGAGACGGTGCGCGCGCTGCTGGCCCACGGCGCCGACCCGAATCTCCGCGAGGATCACGGCACCGGCCGTACGCCTCTGCAATGGGCGCTGATCGGCCCGCACACCGAGACCGCCGACCGGCTGACCGCGGCGGGAGCCGTGTGCGTCAGACCGGCCGGGTGAGCCGCGCCGAGGCCAGGTGCACCTTGAACCCGCAGGGCACGATGCCCTCCGGCGTGACCAGGTCCGCGACCTCGGCGAGGAAGTCCCGATGGAGCCGGGCGACGGCCTCCTCCGTCATCGGCGCGAGATCGTAGAGCCCGGACATGGACTCCCACACCTGCTCCAGGGTCCCGCCGATGTCGATGGGCACGGTCTCCCACTCGACCTCCCCGAACCCCACCGGACGCAGTACCTCCGCAAGCCCCTCCCGGCTGCGCGCCCGCTTGTCCCCCAACGCGGGGATGCGCGCCGGGGTCTCCTCGCCCGCGCGCCGCAACAGCCCCACGAACCGCTCGTACGCCTCCCCGCCGACCGCCCCGCCGCCCATCACGCACGCGAGCACCCCACCCGGTACGAGCACCCGCGCCACCTCGGCCGCGACCTGCTCGATGTCGCCCATGAGCATCAGCGCGAGATGGGAGACACAGGCGTCGAAACTCCCCTCGGCGAAGGGCAGTTCCTGTGCCCGCCCGATGTGGAGCCGCGCCGCGGAGAGCGCCGGCCGCAGCCGGGCGAGGGCCAGCGACCGGGGCGAGAGGTCCACCCCGGCCAGCTCCCGGCCGCCGTCCCGGGCGAGCAGTTCGAGCAACAGCCCGTCCCCGCAGCCGAGATCGAGCACCCGCCGGTGCCCGGCCACCCGGTCGCGCAGCAGCTCGTAACTGGACCGCCCGTCCGGCCCCCGCCCCCGCCCGAACGCCTCGGCGGTCACGGCGGGCCGGACGGCGTGAAAGGACCGGAGGAACTCCTCCTGCACAGCGCTGCTCGTCATCCCCCGAACCTACGGCTTCCCGTGCCGCCCTCGGCCCCGGCGTGCGAAGACCCCGCCCCGGGCGGACAATGTTTGCGGCGTTTGGCAGGGGTTCCGCTGCGCGAACCGAGGTGTTCGGCCATGAGCGTCATCGACGAGACCGCTCTGGACATTCTGCGGGGGGCTCTGCGGGGAGGCGTCGTAGGACCGGCGGATCCCGGGTACGACCGGGCCCGCGGCATCTACAACGCCATGATCGACCGGCGTCCTGCCGCGTTCGCGCGGTGCGTGGACGTGGCGGACGTACGGACCGTGCTCGCGTTCGCGCGGGACAAAGGCGTCGCGACGGCCGTGCGCGGGGGCGGGCACAGCGGACCCGGGCTGTGCCTGGTGGACGGTGCGCTCACCCTTGATCTGACGCCCATGCGCTGGGTGCACATCGAGCCGGAGGCCCGGACCGCCCGGGTCGGCGGCGGCAGCCAGCTCGGCGATCTCGACCACGCGGCGCACACCTTCGGGCTGGGGGTGCCCTCCGGGATCATGTCGACCACCGGCGTCGGCGGGCTCACCCTCGGCGGTGGGCACGGACATCTCACCCGCCGTTACGGCCTGACCATCGACAGTCTGCTCGCCGCGGACGTGGTGCTCGCCGACGGGAGCCTCGTCACCGCCTCCGCCGACCAGCACCCCGAGCTGTTCTGGGCGCTGCGGGGCGGCGGCGGGAACTTCGGCGTGGTCACGTCCTTCGCCTTCCGGCTGCACCCGGTGGACACCGTCGGGGTCGCGATCACCCTCTGGCCCGTCGACCAGGTGCGTGAAGTGCTGTGCTGGTACCGGGAGTTCCTGCCCGCCGCGCCGGAGGAGCTGAGCGGGTTCTTCGCGCTGCTGACGGTCCCGCCCGGACCGCCGTTCCCCGAGCCGCTGCACGGGAGGAAGATGTGCGGGGTGGTGTGGTGCCACACACCGGCGCGCCCCGAGGTGTCCGCGGAGGAAGAACAGGCGCGGCTGGAGAAGGCCGTCGCCGCCGTGGCCGCCGCCGGGCCGCCCGCCTTCCACTTCACCACGGTCATGCCCTACCCCGCCCTCCAGACCATGTTCGACCAGCTGCTGCCCACGGGGCTCCAGTGGTACTGGCGCGGGGACTTCTTCGACGCCGTCTCCGACGACGCCATCGCCGTGCACGAGAAGTACGGCCGGAACCTCCCCACCGGCCTGTCCACCATGCACCTGTACCCGGTGGACGGAGCGGCCCACCGCCCCGGCCCCGACGAGACGGCCTGGGCCTACCGGGACGCCCTGTGGTCCGGCGTCATCGCGGGCATCGACCCGGACCCCGCCAACGCCGCCCTGATCCGCCGCTGGTGCGTCGACTACTGGAGCGATCTGCACCCCCACTCCATGGGCGGCGGCTACCCTCAACTTCCTGGGCGAGGAAGAGCCCACCGACCGCGTACGGAGCACCTACCGCGCCCACTACGACCGACTGACCGAGGTCAAACGCACCTACGACCCGGCCAACTTCTTCCGGGCCAACCAGAACATCCCACCGGCCTGAGCACGACCGGCTCCGGTGCGGGGGGTTCCGGGGAGGCGGCCGGGCGGGCACTGTGGGAGGGAGACGGCTGTACGACTCCCCGTATGCCTAGGCGGTGACAGGCACATGGCGCTGCGGTTCGATGCCGGACGGGTTTGTCTGGATCTGTTGGCGACCGGTCATCCGGGTGAACGGCTCGACTCCGTCCGGGCGTTGTGCGGCTGGATCGAGGAGGCCGGGCTGGTGCCGGCCGGCACGGGTCTCGGGCACGCCGACGAGACCTGGGTCCTGCGGTTCAGGGAAGTGCGGGAGGACATAGGGCAGTTGGTACGGCGCGGCGGCGGGACGGTGTCGTACGGGAGGGCGCTCGGGCGGGTCAACGAGGTGGCCCGGGGGACGCCGCCGGTGCCCTGTGCCGTACGGCGTGGCGACGGGCTGCTCGTCCGGGAGCTGGTCGCGCCGCCGGGACCCGCGGCCCTGCTCGCGCTCCTCGCCCGGGACGCCGTGGAACTGCTCACCGACCCCGTCGCGCGGGCCGCCCTTCGCGAGTGCGAGGGGGACAACTGCCCGCTCCTCTACCTCGACACCTCCCGGGGCCGCCGCCGCCGCTGGTGCTCCAGCGAGGTCTGCGGCAACCGGGAGCGAGTGGCCCGCCACCGCCGCCGCGCCGCCGCCCTGACCCGCGCGTGAGCCCTGGGGCCCGCGGGTGAGCCGTCGGCACCCGCACATACAAGATCGCCGTATCCGGCAAAGCGCCCGGGTCCCGTAGCCTCGCCCGCCTTCCTTCGCGTACGGTTGACGGCTGCCCAGCACGTCAGAAGGGGGCCCGGTGGCCGCTCAGGTTCAGCATTCCGCGGTCGGCTCGGAACACGACGCACAGGACTCTGTGCGCGACCGAGAGATCAGCGTCGAACAGGCACATCTGGACCGGGTGTACCGGCGGCTGGAGGAGAAGATCCACGAGGCCGAGTTCCTGATGAACGACGCGGCCCAGCGCGGCCAGGTCGGCACCCCCGGCGCGCTCGCCGAACGGGACGCGCAGGTCTTCCGCGCCGGTGTCCACCTGAACCGGCTCAACAACGAGTTCGAGGACTTCCTCTTCGGGCGCATCGACCTGCTGCTCGGCAAGGACGGCAAGAAGGGGCCCGACGGGGCCTACACGGCGGTCGAGCCGGCCGAGGGCGCCGTGCGCGAGGACAACACCGCCGACATCGCCGAGACCCTGCACATCGGGCGGATCGGCGTCCTCGACGCGGAGTACGCCCCGCTCGTCATCGACTGGCGCGCCCCCGCCGCCGCGCCCTTCTACCGGGCCACCCCCGTGGAGCCCGGACGGGTGGTGCGCCGGCGTGTCATCCGGTCCAAGGGACGCCGGGTGCTCGGCGTCGAGGACGACCTGATGCGGCCCGCGCTCACCGCCCGCCTCGACGGGCGGGAACTGGCCGTCATCGGCGACGGCGCCCTGATGGCCGCCCTCGGCCAGGCCCGCGGCCACACCATGCGGGACATCGTCTCCTCCATCCAGGCCGAGCAGGACCTGGTCATCCGGGCCCCCGCCGCCTCGATCACGTACGTGGAGGGCGGCCCCGGCACCGGCAAGACCGCCGTCGCCCTGCACCGCGCCGCCTACCTGCTCTACCAGGACCGCAGGCGGTACGCGGGCGGCATCCTGATCGTCTCCCCGACCCCGCTGCTCGTCGCCTACACCGAGGGCGTGCTGCCCTCGCTCGGCGAGGAGGGCCAGGTCGCGATCCGGGCGATCGGCTCGCTGGTCGACGGCGTGACGGCGACGCTGTACGACTCCCCGTCCGTGGCCCGCGCCAAGGGCTCGTACCGGATGCTCAAGGTGCTGCGGAAGGCCGCCAGGGGAGCCCTGGAGCTGGGCGCGACCGTCCAGGCGGGCCACGAGGAGGACGACGACGACACGCCGCGCCAGGCCGTCGACCCCGCCCGGCTCCGCGTCGTCGCCTTCGGCCGCCGGCTCGAACTGGAGGCCGAGGAGCTGGACCGCATCCGCCATACGGCCCTCGGCGGCACCGCCCCCGTCAACCTGCTGCGCCCGCGCGCCCGCAAGCTGCTGCTGGACGCCCTGTGGGCGAAGTCCGGCGCCGGGTCCCGGCACTCCGACCCGGAGCTGGCCGCCGAGCTGCGCTCCTCCTTCGACGAGGACATCACCGGCGAGGACGCCTTCATCGGCTTCCTGGACGCCTGGTGGCCGGAGCTGACCCCGGCGCGGGTGCTCGACGCCATGGCCGACGAGAAGCGGCTCGGCCGCTGGGCGCGCCGGATCCTCAACCCGGGCGAGGTGCGCAAGGTGGCCCGTGCACTCAAGCGCGACGGCCGCACGGTGCACGACATCGCCCTGCTGGACGAGCTCCAGGCGATCCTCGGCGTCCCCGCCCGGCCCCGCAGGAAGCGGGAGCTCGACCCGCTGGACCAGCTCACCGGTCTGGAGGAGCTGATGCCGGTGCGCGAGGAGACCCAGCGGGAGCGGGCCGAGCGCCTCGCGCAGGAGCGCACCGAGTACGCGCACGTCATCGTGGACGAGGCACAGGACCTCACCCCGATGCAGTGGCGGATGGTCGGCCGCCGCGGCCGGCACGCCACCTGGACGGTCGTCGGGGACCCGGCCCAGTCCTCCTGGTCCGACCCGGACGAGGCGGCCGAGGCCCGCGACGAGGCCCTGGGCAGCCGCCCCCGGCGCCGCTTCCAGCTCACCGTGAACTACCGCAACCCCGCCGAGATCGCCGAGCTGGCCGCCAGGGTGCTCGCGCTCGCCATGCCCGGCTCCGAGTCGCCCCGCGCCGTACGGTCCACCGGTGTCGCGCCGCGCTTCACCGTCGTACAGGAGTCCCTCCAGGCCACCGTGCGGGCCGAGGCGGAGCGGCTGCTGGACCTCGTGGACGGCACGGTCGGCGTGGTCGTCGCGATGAACCGGCGCGAGGAGGCGAGACGCTGGCTCGCCGGGCTCGGCGACCGGGTGGTGGCGCTCGGCAGCCTGGAGGCCAAGGGACTGGAGTACGACGCGACGGTCGTCGTCTCGCCCGCGGAGATCGCCGACGAGTCCCCGGCCGGGCTGCGCGTGCTCTACGTGGCGCTCACCCGGGCGACCCAGCAGCTCACGGTGGTGTCGGGGGAGCGGGACGAGCCGGATGCGGACGGGGTGCCGGATCTGCTGCGCGACTGAGTTTTCGACGAACTCCCCGCGCGGGGAATGGCATCCGGCATCCGTTTGTTAGCCTGGGTACGGCACCGGCTCGATCCAAGCCCCCGGGCCCAACCTTCGTCCCTTCGAGGGACCACTTGCCGCGAGGCGAGCATGGCGGGTCGGTGTCATCAACGTGGGAGGCCCACGTCACGAGAGTGACGTGGGCCTCTTTCTTATGCCCGCCAACTCTCGTATGGTGGAAGTCGTTTTCCGAAAGCGCGCACCGCTCGGTAGTCGTCCATGAACAAAACGTCCGCAACCGAGGGCGACTACCACGTACTGATCGGTAGGTGCGACGATCGGACGGCACAACTAGCGACACGGTGAAAGCAGAGGAAGTCGGCCATGGCAACGGCGCCCAGCGTCTCCTACTCGATGACCATCCGGCTGGAGGTGCCCGCGAGCGGAACCGCCGTCTCGCAGCTCACCAACGCCGTGGAGTCCTCCGGAGGCTCGGTGACCGGCCTCGACGTCACCGCGTCCGGGCACGAGAAGCTCCGTATCGACGTCACCATCGCGGCCACCTCCACGGCCCACGCCGAGGAGATCGTCGAGAAGCTGCGCGGCATCGAGGGCGTCACCCTCGGCAAGGTCTCCGACCGTACGTTCCTGATGCACCTCGGCGGCAAGATCGAGATGCAGTCCAAGCACCCCATCCGCAACCGTGACGACCTCTCCATGGTCTACACGCCCGGTGTGGCCCGCGTGTGCATGGCGATCGCCGAGAACCCCGAGGACGCCCGCCGCCTCACCATCAAGCGCAACTCGGTTGCGGTCGTGACGGACGGCTCCGCGGTGCTCGGACTCGGCAACATCGGCCCCAAGGCCGCGCTGCCCGTGATGGAGGGCAAGGCGGCCCTCTTCAAGCGCTTCGCCGGCATCGACGCCTGGCCGCTGTGCCTGGACACCCAGGACACCGACGCGATCGTGGAGATCGTCAAGGCGATCGCCCCCGGCTTCGCGGGCATCAACCTGGAGGACATCTCCGCGCCCCGCTGCTTCGAGATCGAGGCCCGGCTGCGCGAGGCCCTGGACATCCCGGTCTTCCACGACGACCAGCACGGCACCGCCATCGTGGTGCTCGCCGCGCTGACCAACGCGCTGCGCGTCACCGGCAAGGCGATCGAGAACATCCGGATCGTGATGTCCGGCGCCGGCGCGGCCGGTACGGCGATCCTCAAGCTGCTGCTCGCGGCGGGCGCGAAGAACGCCGTCGTCGCCGACATCCACGGTGTGGTGCACGCGGGCCGCGAGGACCTGGTGAACGCCCCGGCCGACTCGCCGCTGCGCTGGATCGCCGACAACACCAACCCGGAGGGCCTCACCGGCACCCTGAAGGAGGCCGTGCGCGGCGCGGACGTCTTCATCGGCGTCTCGGCCCCGAACGTCCTGGACGGCGACGACGTGGCCGCCATGGCGGACGGCGCGATCGTCTTCGCGCTCGCGAACCCGGACCCCGAGGTGGACCCGGCGATCGCCCGCCAGACGGCCGCGGTGGTGGCCACCGGCCGCTCGGACTTCCCCAATCAGATCAACAATGTGCTGGTCTTCCCGGGTGTATTCCGTGGCCTGTTGGACGCGCAGTCCCGTACCGTCAACACTGAGATGATGCTCGCCGCCGCGAAGGCACTCGCCGATGTGGTCAGCGAGGACGAGCTGAACCCCAACTACATCATTCCGAGCGTCTTCAACGACAAGGTCGCGGGCGCCGTCGCCGGTGCGGTCCGCGAGGCCGCCAAGGCGGTCGGCGCAACGATCTGACCAGGGCGGATCGCCCGACCACGGCGTGTCGTACGGTGCCGGGGGCTGTGAGGATCACCACGGTGGCCCCCCGCACCGGCGCGTCGTGGAACCACCTGGCGCCGGGCGCCCTCTAGGGTGACGCCGATCAGGCGCTTTTCGTGTGACTCCCCAGGGTGTTCTCACGACTCCTACGGGTGCCGGATTGGCTTTCCCGCCGCAGGTAGGGGCAGGATGCGTCCCTGGGCGCGAGCGCATCGGCATCGCAGTGCCACGGGCATAACCGCCGCGTGGCACACCCCAACGGCAAGAAAACACGGGAGTAACAACATGAACCGCAGTGAGCTGGTGGCCGCGCTGGCCGACCGTGCCGAGGTGACCCGCAAGGACGCCGACGCCGTGCTGGCCGCGTTCGCCGAGACCGTCGGCGAGATCGTCGCCAAGGGCGACGAGAAGGTCACCATCCCCGGCTTCCTGACCTTCGAGCGCACCCACCGTGCCGCTCGTACCGCGCGCAACCCGCAGACCGGCGAGCCGATCAACATCCCCGCCGGGTTCAGCGTGAAGGTCACCGCGGGCTCCAAGCTCAAGGAAGCGGCCAAGGGCAAGTAAGCGCTCCGCTTTGAGCGCCGGTCCACTGGAGCGCCGTTCGAGGTGAGCGCCGTGGGTGGCTGACAGTCCGTCGTGGCTGGTCGCGCAGTTCCCCGCGCCCCTTTGGGGCGCGGCCCGGTGGGCCGCGCCGAAAGGGCCGACGACGTCAAACAGGGCGGTCCCCCTCCGAGGAGGGGGACCGCCCTGTTTGCTTGTTTGCTCGGGGTCAGCCGAGGGCCTTGCCCGGGAGTTCGACCTTGGCGCCCAGTTCCACGAGCTTCTCCATGAAGTTCTCGTAGCCGCGGTTGATCAGCTCGATGCCGTGGACCCGGGAGGTGCCCTCGGCGGCCAGGGCCGCGATCAGGTAGGAGAAGCCGCCGCGCAGGTCGGGGATGACCAGGTCGGCGCCCTGCAGCCGGGTCGGTCCCGAGACGACCGCGGAGTGCAGGAAGTTGCGCTGGCCGAAGCGGCAGTCGGAGCCGCCCAGGCACTCGCGGTAGAGCTGGATGTGCGCACCCATCTGGTTGAGCGCCGAGGTGAAGCCCAGCCGGGACTCGTAGACCGTCTCGTGGATGATCGACAGGCCCGTGGCCTGGGTGAGCGCCACCACCAGCGGCTGCTGCCAGTCGGTCTGGAAACCGGGGTGCACGTCCGTTTCCAGCGCGATGGACTTCAGCTGGCCGCCCGGGTGCCAGAAGCGGATGCCCTCGTCGTCGATCTCGAAGGCGCCGCCGACCTTGCGGTAGGTGTTCAGGAACGTCATCATCGAGCGCTGCTGGGCGCCCCGGACGTAGATGTTGCCGCTGGTCGCCAGCGCCGCCGAGGCCCAGGACGCGGCCTCCAGACGGTCCGACAGGGCCCGGTGGGTGTAGCCGCCGAGCTGGTCCACACCGGTGATGCGGATGGTCCGGTCGGTGTCCATCGCGATGATCGCGCCCATCTTCTGCAGCACGCAGATGAGGTCCTCGATCTCCGGCTCGACGGCCGCGTTGGACAGCTCCGTGACGCCCTCGGCCAGTACGGCCGTCAGCAGCACCTGCTCGGTCGCGCCCACCGACGGGTACGGCAGCGTGATCTTCGTACCGCGCAGGCCCTTCGGCGCCTCCAGGTACTGCCCGTCCGCGCGCTTCTCGATGGTCGCGCCGAACTGCCGCAGCACATCGAAGTGGAAGTCGATGGGCCGGCCGCCGATGTCGCAGCCGCCGAGGCCGGGGATGAACGCGTGCCCGAGCCGGTGCAGCAGCGGGCCGCAGAACAGGATCGGGATACGGCTGGAGCCGGCGTGCGCGTCGATGTCGGCCACGTTGGCGCTCTCGACGCGCGTCGGGTCGAGCACCAGCTCGCCGGGCTCCTCACCCGGACGGACCGTCACCCCGTGCAGCTGGAGCAGCCCGCGCACGACGCGTACGTCACGGATGTCCGGAACATTGCGCAGCCGGCTCGGCGCGCTGCCGAGCAGCGCGGCGACCATGGCCTTCGGCACGAGGTTCTTCGCACCGCGGACACGGATCTCGCCCTCAAGCGGGTTTCCGCCGTGGACAAGCAGGACATCGTCGTTGACGGTCATGAATCTCGCGTTCCGATCAGATGGGCATGGGGGCCGCCGATCACGGGCGGGCCGTGGGACAGGGTAATCGCCGATCACCCCCCGTCCGTAAGTCCGCGTACCGCCCTGTCGCGTCATGGGTGTGTCACAACACGAACCGTTTGCAATCGGACACATGGGGTCACCGACCGTGAGCGTGCGCCGGGCCTGCTTCCACGCACCCTGAGCTGCGTTCACCCGGGCACTCCGATTGGCTCCCCACTCCGGGGGAAGATGCGGGATCATGTCTGGCATGACCGAGGTGTCCTCGCTCACAGGACGGCTGCTCGTGGCCACCCCCGCCCTGGCGGACCCGAACTTCGACCGCGCGGTGGTCCTCCTCCTCGACCACGACGAGGAGGGTTCCCTCGGCGTCGTCCTCAACCGCCCCACCCCGGTGGGCGTCGGCGACATCCTGGAGGGCTGGGCCGAGCTGACCGGCGAGCCCGGCGTCGTCTTCCAGGGCGGACCGGTCTCGCTGGACTCCGCGCTCGGCGTGGCGGTCATCCCGGGCGGGGCGAACGGGGAAGAGGCCCCGCTGGGCTGGCGGCGGGTGCACGGCGCGATCGGCCTGGTCGACCTGGAGGCACCGCCCGAGCTGCTCGCCCCGGCCGTCGGCTCGCTGCGGATCTTCGCCGGGTACGCCGGCTGGGGGCCCGGCCAGCTGGAGGAGGAGCTGACCGAGGGCGCCTGGTACGTGGTGGAGTCCGAGCCCGGCGACGTGTCCTCGCCGGAGCCCGAACGGCTGTGGCGCGAGGTGCTGCGCCGCCAGCGCAGCGAACTGGCGATGGTGGCCACGTATCCGGACGACCCTTCGCTCAACTGATGCCCGGCCGCTTCAGTACCCTGGGCAATATGAGCACTCTTGAGCCCGAGCGCGGGACTGGTACGGGGACCCTCGTAGAGCCGACGCCGCAGGTGTCCCACGGCGACGGCGACCACGAGCGCTACGCCCACTACGTCCAGAAGGACAAGATCATGGCGAGCGCCCTCGACGGCACCCCCGTCGTGGCGCTGTGCGGCAAGGTCTGGGTGCCGGGCCGCGACCCGAAGAAGTACCCCGTGTGCCCCATGTGCAAGGAGATCTACGAGTCCATGGGCAGCGGCGGCGACAAGGACAAGGGCGGCGACAAGGGCAAGGGCAAGTAAGGCCCCGCCTCCCGTTGTGACCCGCGAGGGCCCCGGTGCGCTTCGGCGTGCGCCGGGGCCCTTTGCGTACCCGATTGCATACCCGATTGGTCGAGACCTCTTGTGGGCCGGTTCCGGGGGTCCTAGCCTTCCTGCCGATCGACTGGTTGTGCGGAACGAAACGGCTGTTGCACAGGGTGCAACGCGAGGCGTGGAGGCCACATGGGTGACATCGGCGGCGGGGAGACGGCATCGGCCGGGGAGGCGGCGCTGATCCCGGCGCCGGGCCGTATCTCGGTGCCGGACGGCGCGGCCGCCGGGGCACGCTGTGTGGTCGATGCGGACACCGGGATCGAGGCCGCCGAGGGCACCGAACGGGTGGCCCGCTGGCTGCGGTCGACGGTCGGCGCGGCGACCGGGCTGCCCTTCGCGCCGTACCGCGAGGGTGAAAGCCGTATACGGGACGGCCGGGTGCGGCTGCGGATCGTGCCCGCGCTCGCGGACGAACTCGGCGGCCCGGAGTCGTACCGGCTGACCGCCGAAAACAGGGTGGTCACCCTGGACGGGGCGAGCGAGGCCGGGCTGTTCTGGGCCGCGGGCACCTTCCGGCAGCTGCTCGGACCCGAGGCCTTCCGGCGGGCCCCCGTCAGCGGCCGTGATACCTGGGAATTCCCCGCGCTCACCGTGCACGACAGCCCACGGTTCGGCTGGCGCGGGCTGCTGCTCGACGTGGCCCGGCACTTCATGCCCAAGGACGGGGTGCTGCGCTATCTCGATCTGATGGCCGCGCACAAACTCAATGTGCTGCATCTGCATCTGACGGACGACCAGGGCTGGCGGATCGAGATCAGGCGCTATCCGAGACTGACCGAGACCGGCTCCTGGCGGGCCCGGACGAAATTCGGTCACCGGGCCTCACCGCTGTGGGAGGAGAAGCCGCACGGGGGTTACTACACCCAGGACGACATCCGGGAAATCGTCGCCTACGCGGCCGAGCGGCATATCACCGTCGTGCCGGAAATCGATGTGCCGGGGCATTCGCAGGCGGCCGTCGCCGCGTATCCGGAACTCGGCAACACCGACGTCATCGACACCTCCGCGCTCTCCGTCTGGGACACCTGGGGGATCAACTCCAACGTACTGGCCCCCACTGACAACACCCTCCGGTTTTACGAAGGGGTGTTCGAGGAGGTCCTGGAGATGTTCCCGTCACGGTTCATCCACATCGGTGGTGACGAATGCCCGAAGGACCAGTGGCAGAAGTCGTCCGCCGCCCAGGAGCGCATCGCCGATCTCGGCCTCGCCGACGAGGACCAGCTCCAGTCGTGGTTCGTACGGCATTTCGACACCTGGCTCGGGGCGCGCGGGCGCCGGCTGATCGGCTGGGACGAGATCCTCCAGGGCGGGCTCGCCCCGGGTGCCGCGGTCTCCTCCTGGCGCGGCTACGAGGGCGGGGTCACCGCCGCGCGCGCCGGACACGACGTCGTCATGTGCCCCGAGCAGCACGTGTACCTGGACCACCGGCAGGCCCCCGGCGACGAGGAGCCCGTGCCGATCGGCTTCGTGCGCACCCTGGAGGACGTCTACCGGTTCGAACCCGTTCCCGCCGCGCTCACCGAGGCCGAGGCGCGCCATGTGCTCGGCACCCAGGCCAATGTGTGGACCGAGGCCCTGGAGGACGCCCGGCGCGTGGACTACCAGGCGTTTCCCCGGCTCGCCGCGTTCGCGGAGGTCGCCTGGAGCCGGCTGCCCGCGCCCCCGGAGCGGGACTTCGCGGACTTCGAGCGCCGGATGACCGCGCACTACCGGCGACTTGACGCCCTGGGCGTCGCCTACCGGCCACCGGCCGGACCCCGGCCGTGGCAGCGGCGACCGGGCGTGCCGGGCCGCCCGCTCGACGGACCGCCGCCCAACAGGTGATCCCGAACGGCCGGAACCCGCCAGATGTACCCCAACGGGCCTGCCGCGCAACGCGGATGGAACAGATAGTGGAAAACCCCGTCAGTTTCACCGAAGAGTGGCAATTCGCGCGCACCGGTGAAGCGGTGCGAAACCGGACCATCTCCTCGGTGAGGTGGGCGAATGCCTCCTAGCGGACCCCCGCGTTCGAGCCCTGCGAAGATGTGCCAGAGTTGCCACGTCCGCCCTGTCAGCACGTACCGTACGGCGCAACAGGCGGGACCAGGTGGGGCAGCGGGAAGGGGCAGCCGGGTTGACCACGCACGCACCGCAGGCGGGGCAGGCCGTCACGCTGCCCACGACGCTGGACGAGGCGGTGGCGGCACTCGCCGCGATGCCCACCGCGGTCCCGGTCGCGGGCGGCACCGACCTGATGGCCGCCGTCAACTCCGGGCAGCTGCGGCCCGCCGCCCTGGTCGGCCTCGGCCGGATCAGCGAGATCCGCGGCTGGCAGTACCAGGACGGCCACGCGCTGCTCGGCGCCGGACTCACCCTCGCGCGCATGGGCCGCCCCGACTTCGCGGCCCTGATCCCGGCGCTCGCCGCCGCCGCGCGCGCCGCGGGCCCGCCGCACATCCGCAACGCGGGCACCCTGGGCGGCAACATCGCCTCCGCCGCGCCCACCGGGGACGCGCTGCCGGTGCTCGCCGCGCTGGAGGCGACGCTGATCGTCGCCGGACCGGGCGGGGCGCGCCGGGAGGTCCCGGTCTCGCACCTGCTGGCGGGCGTGGAGATGCTGGGCGCCGGTGAACTCATCGGCTTCGTGCGGGTGCCGCTGCTGCACGCCCCGCAGGTCTTCCTGAAGGCGACCGGACGCACCGGACCCGGCCGCGCGCTCGCCTCCGTGGCCCTCGTCCTCGACCCCGCCCGGCGCGGCGTGCGCTGCGCGGTCGGGGCCATCGCGCCGATGCCGCTGCGGCCGCTGGAGGCCGAGCAGTGGGTCGCGCGGCTCATCGACTGGGACAACGACCGCGCGCTCGTCCCCGAGGCGCTCAGCGCCTTCGGCGAGTACGTCGCCGCGGCCTGCATCCCCGACCCGGCGCCGGAGGCGGACGGCACGGTGCCGTCGCTGCCGCCCGCCGTACTGCACCTGCGGCGCACCGTCGCCGCGCTGGCCCGACGAGCACTGGGGAGGGCGCTGTCGTGACCGACGACCGGCACGGAGAGGGCGCGCCCGAGGGCGGCGGCCGCTGGAACCCGCTGCCCCAGGGCGACTACGACGACGGCGCCACCGCCTTCGTCAAGCTCCCCGAGGGCGGCATAGACGCCCTGCTGTCCGGCAACAGCCCGCTGGCCGCGCCGGGCCACGGCTATGTGCCGCCGCGCATCCCGGGTGCCCCGGCCGAGGGCGGCTGGCCCGCGCCGGAGAACGGCGCCGCCCAGTGGCCCGACCCGAACGGCGGCCAGGGCGGCGGCCAGTGGCCCGACCCGGACACCGGGCAGGGGGCGACGCAGGGCGGCGACCGCTTCACGTACGACCCCGCGGCCACCCAGCACTGGAACTTCGAGGAGCCCGCGCCCGCCGCGCCCGGCCATGACGTCACCGGGCAGTGGTCCATCCCGGTCGCCGGTGGGGAACTTCCGGACGAATCGGGCGAGTTCACCACGTCGTCCCTGGTGGAGCAGTGGGGCGGCACCCCGCCCGCCACCCTCCCGGGCGGCGCTCCGGCGCCCTGGGCGACCAACGCGGGCCAGCCGTGGGGCGAGCCGCAAGAGGCCGCGCAGGGTCCGGACGCATACGGATCCGGCGAGGCGTACGGGCACGAGACGTACGGCGCCGAGGCCGGAGCGCGCGCCGAGGGCGAGGCGTTCGGCCCCGAGGCCGGCGGCCATGCCGAGGCGTACGACCCCGGGAGCGGCGAATTCCGCGCCGGGCGCGCGCAGAGCACGGCGGAAGGGGTCGGCAGCGCACGGGCGCGCCGCCAGGCCCGCGCCCAGGCCGCGTACGAGCAGTCGGGGGCCGCACCGGGCGGGTACGACCAGTCCGGGGCCGGGCAGGGCGGGTACGAGCACGCGGGGCCCGAGCAGGCCGCGCAGGGCCCGGCGGGTCACGGACACGCCGTGCGGGAACAGCCGGGCGCCGCCTACGGGCCTGCCGCCCACGGGCAGACCGGCCCCGTCCCGGGCGCCCACGAGCAGACCGGCCGCGCGCCGGAGCACAACGGTTCCACGCCGGGCGCGTACGGCCAGGACACGCTGGGGCACGACGCGTACGAGCAGGGCGGCGCCGGGGTGGCGCCGGGCGCGTACGACCCGGCCGGGCAGGCGCGGGGCACGGATGAGCAGGGCGCGCACGACGCCGGTGGGCATGCGCAGGACGTGTACGGCCGGGGCGGGTACGAGCAGCCCGGGCAGGCGGACGGCGCGGCCGTACCGGGTCCGGACGGGGCCGGGGCGCAGGAGCACACCGCGCACGGCCAGGACGGGCAGGACGGCCGGGACGGGCGCATAGAGGGCCCGTTCGGCGGGGCCGGACACGGGCAGCAGGGGTACCCGGACGCCGGGCGCGGCCAGGTGCCGCAGGCGGGGCACGCGCAGGGGCAGGCGCCCGGCGCGCACCCGCGGGACGGTGTCGTACCCGGCGCGCGTCCGCAGCCCGCGCAGGAACGGCCGGGCGACCCGCAGGACACGCTCGGCGGCGCGGAACACGAGCAGGGCGCGCACGAGCAGGGCGCGCACGGGCGGATGGGGCACGCCCAGGGGGGCCAGGAACAGGCCGTTCACCCCGGTTCGGCGCACCCGGAGCAGGGGCTGGAGCCCCGCCCGGAAGCGGACCCGGAGCGGGACCCGGACCTGGAGACGGGCCGCACCCGGCCCGGCGGCCACCCCGCCGCCGCGCACCTCCCCGCGCCCTCCGGCGAGCCGTCGTACCCCTCCCCGGACGGGCACCCGGCGCACCCGCGGGGCGACGCGGCGGAGCACCGTACGCCGCCCGCGGGCATCCCCGCGGGACCGGACGCGCACGGCCCGGCCACGCCTCCCGCCGACGGTCCCGCCGAACCCACGGGCCAGGACGCCGCGCCCGAGACCGCCGCGCGGCCGGAGACGGCGCCCGAGGACGCCACGCCGGCGCACGGCACCCCGGCATCCACCGGCGACCCGGCCGTACCCGTCGTACCCGAACAGCGGTCCGGCGCGGCCATGCCCGGCGTTCCCGGGCAGCGGTCCGACACGCCCGTGCCCGCGCCCGCCGTGCCCACGGAGCCCGCTCCGGCGCACGACGGCGACACGCCGACCCCCGCGCCGGAGGCGGCCGAACACGCCGACGCCGAGCCCGAACAGGCCGAGGCCCCCGAAGCGGCCGAGGCGCCCGAAGAGCCGGCGCCCGCACCTCTCCCGCTCCACGACGACCACCCCCTCGCCTCCTACGTCCTGCGGGTCAACGGCGCCGACCGGCCCGTCACCGACGCCTGGATCGGGGAGTCGCTGCTCTATGTGTTGCGCGAGCGGCTCGGCCTGGCCGGGGCCAAGGACGGCTGCTCGCAGGGCGAGTGCGGGGCCTGCAATGTGCAGGTCGACGGGCGGCTCGTGGCCTCCTGCCTGGTGCCCGCGGTCACCGCGGCCGGCACCGAGGTGCGCACCGTGGAGGGGCTGGCCCAGGACGGGCACCCCTCGGACGTGCAGCGGGCGCTGGCCCGGTGCGGCGCCGTGCAGTGCGGGTTCTGCGTGCCCGGCATGGCGATGACCGTGCACGACCTGCTGGAGGGCAACCCCGCGCCGACCGAGCTGGAGACCCGGCAGGCCCTGTGCGGCAACCTGTGCCGCTGCTCCGGCTACCGGGGCGTCGTGCAGGCCGTCCAGGAGGTCGTCGCCGAACGCGAGACCGCGCACGCCCCCGAGGCGGAGACGGCCGCGGACGCCGACGACGCGCGCGTACCGCACCAGGCGGGACCCGGCTCCGGCGGCGCGGGCCCGTCGGTGTTCGAGGCGCCGGGCGTCTTCGACACGCCGCCACCCACCCCGGACGGCTACGGCGACACGCCCGGCCCGTACGACCAGCACTACGGCCAGGACGGAGGCCAGGCGTGAGCGACGAAGCCGCCACCGCCACCGCGGAACCCGCCCCCGAGCCCGAGCAGGTACTGCACGGCCTCGGCGTCTCGCTGCCGCACGCGGACGCCCGCGCCAAGACCGAGGGCACCTTCCCGTACGCCGCCGACCTGTGGGCCGAGGGCCTGCTCTGGGCGGCCGTCCTGCGCTCCCCGCACGCGCACGCCCGGATCGTGTCCATCGACACCTCCCACGCCCGCGAGATGCCCGGCGTGCGCGCCGTCATCACCCACGAGGACGTGCCCGGCACCCCCCGCCACGGCCGGGGCACCCCCGACCGGCCGGTGTTCGCCGCCGAGGTCGTACGGCACCACGGCGAGCCCATCGCCGCCGTCGCCGCCGACCACCCGGACACCGCGCGGATGGCCGCCGCCGCGATCATCGTCGAGTACGAGATCCTCGACCCGGTGACCGACCCCGAGCAGGCGTTCGAGGCCGAACCCCTGCACCCCGACGGCAACTTGATCCGGCACATCCCGCTGCGCCACGGCGACGCGGACGCGGCCGGCGAGGTCGTGGTCGAGGGGCTGTACCGGATCGGCCGCCAGGACCCGGCCCCGATCGGCGCCGAGGCCGGACTCGCGGTGCCGCGCCCCGACGGCGGGGTGGAGCTGTACCTGGCCTCCACCGACCCGCACCACGACCGCGACACCGCCGCGGCCTGCTTCGGACTGTCCCCGGATCGGGTGAAGATCGTGGTCACCGGGGTGCCCGGCGCCACCGCCGACCGCGAGGACGGCAGTTTCCAACTCCCGCTCGGCCTGCTGGCGTTGCGCACCGGCCTCCCGGTGAAGCTCACCGCGAGCCGCGAGGAGTCCTTCCTCGGCCACGCCCACCGCCACCCCACCCTGCTGCGCTACCGCCATCACGCGGACGCCGAGGGCAACCTGGTGAAGGTGGAGGCGCAGATCCTCCTCGACGCGGGCGCGTACGCCGACACCTCCGCCGAGGCGCTGGCGGCCGCCGTCTCCTTCGCGTGCGGGCCGTACGTCGTGCCGAACGCCTTCATCGAGGGCTGGGCCGTCCGCACCAACAACCCGCCCTCCGGCCATGTGCGCGGCGAGGGCGCGATGCAGGTATGTGCCGCGTACGAGGCCCAGATGGACAAGCTGGCCCGCAAGTTGGACGTGGACCCGGCCGAACTGCGGCTGCGCAACGCGCTCGCGACCGGCGATGTGCTGCCCATCGGCCAGACCGTGACCTGCCCGGCCCCGGTCGCCGAACTCCTCCAGGCCGTACGGGACTTCCCGCTTCCGGAGCTGCCCAAGGACACCCCCGAGGAGGACTGGCTGCTGCCCGGCGGACCCGAGGGCGCGGGGGAGCCGGGCGCGGTGCGCCGGGGCGTCGGCTACGGCCTCGGCATGGTGCACATGCTCGGCGGGGAGGGCGCCGACGAGGTGTCCACGGCGACGGTCAAGGTCCACGACGGCATCGCGACCGTGCTGTGCGCGGCCGTGGAGGCCGGCCAGGGATTCACCACGCTGGCCCGGCAGATCGTCCAGGAGACCCTGGGCATCGAGGAGGTCCGGGTCGCCCCGGTCGACACCGACCAGCCGCCGTCAGGACCGGGCAGCCGGGGCCGGCACACCTGGGTGTCGGGCGGTGCGGTGGAGCGGGCCGCGAAGATGGTCCGCACCCAGCTTCTCCAGCCGCTGGCCCACAAGTTCGGCATGTCGACGGAGCTGCTCCAGATCGACGACGGCAAGATCACCTCGTACGACGGGGTGCTCTCGACCACCGTCACCGAGGCGCTGGACGGCAAGGAGCTGTGGGCCACCGCGCAGTGCCGCCCGCACCCCACCGAGCCGCTGGACGCGGCCGGGCAGGGCGACGCGTTCGTGGGCCTGGCGTTCTGCGCGATCCGCGCGGTGGTGGACGTGGACATCGAGCTGGGCTCGGTGCGGGTGGTGGAGCTGGCCGTCGCCCAGGACGTGGGCCGGGTGCTCAACCCCGCCCAGCTGGCGGCCCGGATCGAGGCGGGCGTCACCCAGGGCGTGGGCATCGCGCTCACCGAGAACCTGCGCACCCCGCGCGGGCTGATCCGGCACCCCGATCTGACCGGGTACGCCCTGCCGACCGCCCTGGACGTGCCGGACATCCGGATCGTCAAGCTGGTGGAGGAGCGGGACGTGGTCGCGCCGTTCGGTGCCAAGTCGGTCAGCGCGGTGCCGGTGGTGACGTCCCCGGCGGCCATCGCCTCCGCCGTCCGCGCGGCCACCGGGCGCCCGGTCAACCGGCTCCCGATCCGCCCCCAGGCGGCCGTGGTCACCGACCGCTGACCGTCGCCGCGCAACGCGCCGGGGCCGCCCGGCGTCTTTCCACCGCGGGGGCGTTGTCAGTGGGGCGGCGTAGTGTGCTCAGCGGTGGGGGAGCCGCCGGTGCGGGCGCCCGTACCTGGGCACGCACGGGCACGATCGCGGGGGAGCGATGGGTACGACGACGGATGCCGGGACAGCGGCGATCACGCTGACCGAGGCCGAGCTGGACCGCCATGTCACGCATGCCGCGACGCGCGGGCTGCTCGCGGGCCCCGGGCTGCCCGCCGTCACCGATGTGCTGACCTTCTCGCCGCTGCGCGCCCACGGTCTGCGCACCCTCGCGGACGCGGCGGACGGCCCCTTCCAGCTGGCGGAGGAGCTGCGGGACCGCCTGGTGATAGGCGAGCTGCTCAATCCGGCCGGCATGGAGCGGGAGTCGATCCTGCTCGACGGCGACACGGGCGAGATCACGACGGCGTATCTCCGCGACCCCGCCGAATGGCGCCCCTTCGCGCCGTCCCTCGACACGCTGCTGCGGTTCGCCGCCGTCACCGAGGAACTGGCGGGCCTGCGCGGCCGGTTCGCCTCGCTGGCCGGGCAGTACGGACCGAGGACGGTCGCCGAGGCGTCCCGCCGGCTGCTCGCCCTCTTCGAGGAGGGCACGGACGGCCGGGTGCCGCCGTACTGGAAGGCGGCGGCCCTGATCCGCCCGCTCGCGCTCGCCGCGGGCCCCGGCGCGACGTCCGGGCTCACCCTGGACATCCCCGCGCGCGTCCTCGACCAGGAGTTCGGGCACGGCAGGGTGGCCCGCTTCGAGGACGTCGACTTCCCGGCCACGCTCACCCATGAGCCGACCCGCCGCTTCCTGTGCGAGACCGGGCTGCCCGAGGAGGCGGTGCTCTTCTTCACCGACCCGGACGCCCCGCTGCCGACGCTGCGCGAGTACTTCACCCAGGAGCGCGCCGACTACCCCCTCGCCGAACTCCCGGCCCACTGCGACCACTTGATCCGCCTCGGCCACCTGGTCGAGGACCACAGCCTGGTCGTCGACGGCCGCACGGGCGCGGTACTGACCTTCTCCGCCCCCGAGGCCGCCCTCTACCCCCTCAACACCGACGTCTCCACCCTCGCGTTCGCCCTCTGGCTCCTCCACCACGAACGCACCATCGACCAACACCTCTCCCACGAACTGACGACGACCTCCTACGACCAACTGGCCGCCGCCATGCTCCACACCCTGACCACCCTCGACCCCACCGCCACCCTCCCGGGCACGACCTGGCACTACTGGACGGACGCCTTCCAGGACGAGGCGGGCGGGGTGCTCTGAGAACACCCCGCCCGCTGAAAGAGGCCGTGGCGGGATTCGAACCCGCGTGACTCCCCGCGAGCGGAGCTCGCTGATGGATACAGCGCAGGCGAGCCCCTGAACCACTCGGGCGCGCTCGGCTGGCGTTTGGAGGCCGTGGCGGGAATTGAACCCGCGTGACTCGCTTTGCAGGCGAGCCCCTGAACCACTCGGGCACACGGCCGTGTTGATGAGAAGACCGTAGGCCGGGAGAGAAGGGGTGCTCAAGCGATCCGGCGTGGCTGCAATGTGACTGCCATACGGCGTTCATGGGAGGGCGGACTAGCCAGGGTCTTCCGTTTGGACCAGGCCGGATCAGGGCGCGATGCCGGGGCTCGCGGGCCCGACTTGATCCAAACGAGAGGTCCTAGCGGCCGCGGTGACGGGGCGAGCGAGGACGTCGGCGGGAGACGCCTGCACCGCGACGGCGACGGACATTTTGGTGGAGGTGCCGGCGGGGACGACGCGGCACGCGGTGTGCACGGTGACCTGGGTGCGGTGACCGCGTGGCGTGGATTCGTGCGAGCCAGGCGGGCGGGGCACGTGTAGCCGCTACCGTGGCGTCGTCTGATCTTCCTTTCGCCGAGGAGCAGCCCGATGCACAGCGCGCCTTTCCGTCTTGTCGTCACGGGCGGCGGTACCGGTGGACACACGTATCCCGCGCTGACCGCGGTGCGCACGCTGAAGGCCCGGCTCGCCGCCGAGGGACGGGCGCTCGAAGTCCTGTGGATCGGGACGGCCGACGGCCTGGAGGCGCGCGTCGCCCCGGCTGCGGGCATCGCCTTCACCACGGTGGCGACCGGCAAGATCCGCCGTTCGAAGAACCCGCTCAAGATGGCGTCACCGGCGAACGTGCGGGACATGGCCCGGGTGCCGCTCGGCGTACTGCAGGCGCGGCGGGCCATCGACGGTTTCCGGCCGGATGTCGTCCTCGCGACGGGTGGCTATGTGGCGGTTCCGGCCGGGCTGGCGGCGCGGATGTGCCACCGGCCGCTCGTGCTGCACGAGCAGACGGTGCGGCTGGGTCTGGCGAACCGGAAGCTCGCGTCGGCGGCGGCGCGGATCTGCGTGTCGTCGGATTCGACGCTCGGGCTGCTGTCGGAGTCGGCGCGCGCGATCGCGGTGGTGACCGGGAATCCGGTGCGGCCCGAGGTGCTGTCCGGGCAGGCGGACAAAGCCGTCCAGGCGCTGGGTCTGTGGGGCTTCGACCGGCGGCTGCCGACCGTGTATGTGACCGGTGGGGCGCAGGGCTCGCAGCAGATCAACGAGTTGGTCGGCGAGTCGGTGCAGTGGCTGCTGGGGCGGGCGAACGTCATCCATCAGTGCGGCCCGGCGAACGAGGCGGG
>NZ_JBFBFF010000023.1:0-126677 GCF_040684035.1 Streptomyces sp. NPDC093018 | reverse complement strand
GTATCTGTGGGCGACCGACAGCCACCCGATCAACTTCCTTCCTGTGTAAGTGGGTTCCACGATGATCTGCCACACCGAGACCGACGGTCCCTACGGTCTGCTCACCCTGGTCGCCGCCGACGGCGCCCTGTGCGGTCTGTACATGACCGCTCAGCGGCACCGCCCGCCCGAGGAGGACTTCGGTCCCCGCGACGACTCGCTCGCCTGTTTCGATGCCGCCCGGGAGCAACTGGAGGCGTACTACGCGGGTGAGTTGCGCGAGTTCTCCCTCGAACTCAATCTGCGCGGGACCCCGTTCCAGCGCAGTGTCTGGGACCAGCTGGTCCGCATCCCCTACGGCGAGACCCGTACCTACGGCCAGCTCGCCGACGCCCTGGGCAAGCCGGGCGCTTCCCGGGCGGTGGGTCTTGCCAACGGCCGTAATCCGATCGGCATCATCGTGCCCTGCCACCGCGTCGTCGGCAGCGACGGCAGCCTCACCGGTTACGGCGGCGGCCTCGACCGCAAGCGCCGCCTGCTCGACTTCGAACGCGGCACAGCCCTGTTCTGAGCCGGCCCGCCGCGGAGTCCCCGGCCGGAGCGGCAAGCCGCCGGGGCAACGCGGCGCGGGTCGAAGCCTCGTACGTCCGACGCATTGACAGCCTCCGGCCGGAGTCGCTCTCATGTGTGGGAGCGCTCCCATAGTTGGGAACGGCACCCTCCCACCCACTGGCTCGGAGGCAGACATGCGCACGCTTGTCCCACGATTACGGCACCACCCCTGGATATCGGCGGTGCTGGCGGGGTTCTCGGCCGTCGGGCTGCTGCTGGCCGCCCTCGTCGCGGCGCCGGTCAGCAGCGCCGCGGCGGACTCGGGCTGCCGGGTCGACTACGTCGTCGATCAGTGGTCCGGCGGATACACCGCCGCGATCAAGGTCACCAACCTCGGTCCCGCCGTCACGAGTTGGCGGCTGACCTGGACGTACGGCGGGGACCAGAAGGTGACTTCGGCCTGGAACGCCAGTGCCGCGCAGAGCGGGAAGGCGGTCACCGTCACGGACGCCGGGTGGAACGGCGCTCTGGCGACGGGGGGTTCCGCGGACTTCGGGGTCCAGGGGACGTACCAGGCGGCGAACCCCACGCCGAGCGACTTCGCGGTGAACGGGGTGTCCTGCGGCGGGGCCACGGCGCCGACCGATCCGGGGACGCCGACCACGACCCCGCCGACCACCCCGCCCCCCACCACCCCGCCGCCGAGCAGTGACTGCGGGGGCGCCGTGATCTGCACCGGGTTCGAGGACCAGAGCGGGACCACGCCCTCCGGCGCCTGGCAGTTCACGGCGCCCGACTGCCAGGGCACCGGCACGGTCACGGTCGACACCTCCGTCGCGCACAGCGGCGGCAAGTCGATCCGGGTGGACGGCAAGGCCGGGTACTGCAACCACGCCTTCGTCGCCACCACGGCGGACCTGTCATCGGTGGGGCCCCTGTACCTCCGCATGTGGGTACGGCACACCACCGCCCTCCCCGCCGGACACGTCGCCTTCGTCTCCATGCCCGACAGCTCCCAGGGCGGCAAGGCGCTGCGCATCGGCGGCCAGAACGGCGCCCTCCAGTGGAACCGCGAGCTCGACGACGCCACCCTGCCCGCGCAGAGCCCGGCCGGTGTGGCGCAGAGCGCGCCGCTGCCCACCGGCAGCTGGCAGTGCCTGCGCTTCATGGTCGACACGTCGAACGGCCACCTCGACACCTGGCTCGGCGACCAGCAGATTCCCGGTCTGCACGAGGACGGCGTCCCCACCGCGGACATCGACCAGCAGTGGCTGTCCCGCACCACCGCACCGCGCCCCACCGGCCTGCGCCTCGGCTGGGAGAGCTACGGCGGCGGTGACGACACCCTGTGGTTCGACGACGTGGCGGTCGGCTCCGCGCCGATCGGCTGCTGAGGGGGCGGCGGCCCGGGGCGGTACGGCACGGTGTACGGCCGGTAGGGGTCGTACACCGTGCGGGCCGGACGGTGAACGGCTACGGTCGGGGACCGTCGGCAGCCAGGAGGCAGGGGGAGGACGTGCGGGAGCTCGGTCCGGCTGAGGTGAGGGCGCTGCGCGCGTGGGCGCAGGGCGTGGGCGGAGAGCGGCGTGCGGGGTCGGTGGCCGAGGTGCTGGAGCGGTGCCTCGCGGTGCAGGCACAGGATGTGCGGGCGGCGGCGCTGGGGATCAGGGCGCGTGCCCATGGGCTGACCGAGGCGGATGTGTACCGGGCGCTCGGCGGCGGGCCCGGTGTGGTGCGGGGCTGGTTCATGCGGGGCACGCTGTATCTGGTCCCGGCCCGGGACGCGGGCTGGCTGCGGGAGCTGTTCGCGCCGCTGCTGCTGCGCCGCAGCGAGCGCCGGTATCGCGAACTGGGGCTCGGGACGGCCGAACTCGCCCTGGGGGAACGGGTGATCGCCGAGTCGCTCGCGGACGGGCCGCTGACCCGGGACGAGCTGGCGGCGCGGATGACCGCGGCGGGGCTGCGCGCCGACGGACAGGTGCCGTTCCATCTCGTACGACGATCCGCGCTGCTCGGCACCGCCTGCTGCGGGCCGGTCCGGGAGGACGGCTCCGCCACCTATGTGCTCGCCGAGAACTGGCTGCCCGAGGCGGCCGGGCCCCGCGGTGCGGACGCCGTGCGGGAGTTGCTGCACAGATATCTGACGGCGCACGGTCCGGCGACGGTGGCCGACTTCGCCACCTGGTCGGGGCTCGGGCTGCCCGCGGTACGCGCGGCGTGGAAGGAACTGCTCGGGGCCGGTCTGACCGAACCGTGCCGCGTCGAGGGCCAGGACGGGTACGCGCTGGCGGCCGGTACACCGTCCGGTCCGGAGCCGACGGGCGATGTCCGCTTGCTGCCGGCCTACGACAACTACCTGGTCGGCTTCACCGACCGCCGGCTGTCCGTCGAGCTGGAGCACGCCCGCAGGGTCTGGCCGGGCGGCGGCCAGATCAGCCCCACCGTGGTGGTGGACGGGCTGGTGCGCGGGGTGTGGCGCCGGGACCGGACGCGCGGCGTCGACCTGGAGATGTTCGACCCGGCGGGTCAGCGGGCTGCGGACGGGGCGGACCGGCGAGCCCCGGACACGGCGGGTCAGCGGGCTCCGGACGCGGCGGATCAGCGGGATCCGGACGGAGCGGCCTTGCGTCGGCGGGTGCTTGATGCCGAGGTCCGGGATGTCGCACGGTTTCTCGCCGGGTGATCTCGCGGGGGCCGTGCCCCGCCGCTGCATAACCCCGGGCTAACCGCGCCCGCCTACGGTCCTGGCAGATGTGCCGAGACCGTAGGAGAACAGGTGGCGATCATCCCTCCCTCGGACGCACCCGCGCGATCACCTCAGCGGGCCCGGCTGCTCAGGGCGCTCGCGGAACGCCGTTCGGTACGGCCCGGAATTCCGCGCCGCGATCCGGCCGGGGCGCTCGTCCCCGCGTCGTACGCGCAGGCCGGGCTGTGGATGGTCGCCGAACTGGAGCAGGGGGCGTCGGCGTACACCGTGCCGCTGCCCGTGTCGTTGCGCGGTGCCCTCGACATCGACGCGCTGGGCGCCGCGCTGAGCCGGGTGGTCGCGCGGCACGAGGCGCTGCGCACCACGTTCACCGAGCGCGACGGCGAGCTGTACCAGGTCATCGGCGCGGCCGTACCGGTTCCCCTGCCGGTGCGGGAGCTGCGCGGCGCCGCCGCCGACGAGGTCTCCGCACGGCTCGCCGCGGCGCAGGCGGCCCGGTTCGACCTCGGTACCGGGCCCCTTCTGCGCGCCGAACTGCTCCGGCTCGGGCCGGTGGAGCACCTGCTGGTGCTCACCGCGCACCACATCGCCTGCGACGGCTGGTCCGTGCCGCTCCTGCACGCCGAACTGGCGGATGCCTACAACTCGATCCTGCGTGGCGCGCCGTCGGGGATGCCTCGACTGCCCGTCCAGTACGCGGACTTCGCGAGCTGGCAGCGGGACCGGCTCGACGCCGCCGAGCGGGAGCGGCTGAGCGGCTACTGGCGCACCCGGCTGGACGGCGCGGGGATCACGCTGCCGACCGACCGGCCCGCCGATCCGGCGCGGGCGGCCGAGGCGTCCGAGGCGTCCGAGGGCGAGCTGTGCCGGGCGACGGTTGCCCGGCCCGTCGTGCAGCGGCTGGACCTGATCGCCCGGGGCGCGGGCGCGTCCCGGTTCATGACCGTCGCCGCGCTGCTCGGCGTGGTGCTCGCCCGGCACACCGGGCAGCGGGACCTGCTGTTCGGCTCCACCGCGGCCCAGCGTGAGGAGCCCGAACTGCGCCATCTGATCGGGCTGTTCACCAACGCGTTCCCGGTGCGCGCCGACCTCTCGGGCAACCCGACGTTCCGGGAGCTGCTCGCACGGACCCGCCGTGACCTGGTCGCCGACTACGCGGGCAGCGCGCTGCCGTTCGGACTGCTCGTCGACGCCGTACGGACCGAACGCGGCGGCTCCCGGGCGCCGTTGATCCGGGTGCACGTCCAGTTCGAGGAACAGGAAGGGGAATCCACCGCGTACCAGCGGCTGCCCGCGTACGAGGGGCTGACCGCGGAGGGGCTCGTCCCGGAGCTGAGGGCCGCCAAGTTCGACCTCAACTTCATGGTGCGCGCCGACGCGGGCGCGTTCGTCCTGGACCTCGTGTACGCGCGGGACCTGTTCGACCCGGCGTCCGCCGCCCGGCTCGCCGCGCTCTACGCCCGGGTGGCCGAGGCGGTGGCGGCCGATCCCGATCTGGGGATCGAGGACCTGCCGCTGCCGGAGCCGCCGCGCCCCCCGGCCCGGGTGCGCACCACCGTGTCGGCGGCCGCCCCGGTGACGGCCCCGGTGGTGACCACGGCCCCGGCCCCGGCCCCGGTCGACGGGTCCGCGCCGGAAGCCGACCAGCAGGCGCTGGAGCGGGTCCGCCGGGTCTGGCGGGAGGTGCTGGGCGCGGCGGACATCCATCCGCACAGCGACTTCTTCGACCTGGGCGGCAACTCCTTCGCCGCGCTCAAGGTACGGCGGCTGCTCGGGGGTGACGTACCGCTCGCCGAGCTGTTCCGCCACCGGACCGCGGGGGCGCTCGCCGCCCATCTGGCCGCGGGGGCGCCGGTGCCGGACGGGCGGCTGCTGTGGCCGCTCACCGGCGACGACTCCCGGGCCGAGCTGACCGTCGTCGCGATCCCCTACGCCGGGGGCGCCGCGACCGCCTACCAGCCGCTCGCGGACGCGCTGCCGCCGCGGTTCCGGCTGTGGGCGGCGAGCCTGCCCGGCCACGAGGGCGACGACCGCGCATTCCTGGAGTTCGGCGCGGCCGTGGACCGGCTGGCCGACGAGATCCAGGAGCGGGTCACCGGCGCCCTCGTGGTCTACGGGCACTGCGCGGGTGCGTCCCTCGCCGTGGCGGTGGCCCGGGAACTGGAGGCACGAGGAGCCGAGTTGCGGGCCGTGCATGTCGGTGCCAGCCTCACCGACCCGGATGCCGAGGCCAACCTGGCGCGTGTCACCGACAGTTCGGGCGACGAGTTCTACACCTACATCAAGGCCATCGGCGGTTTCGACGGCGCCCTGGACGACGCGGACCGCGAACGGGTGCTCGCCGCGGTACGGCACGACATGGCCGGGGCGACCCGCTTCCAGGCCGCGGCGCACGGCACACCGGGGCCGCGGCTGCGTGCCCCGCTGCACTGCGTGCTCGGCACCGCCGACCCGGTCACCCCGGACCCGGAGCACGGCCACCTCGGCTGGTCGGTGTTCGCCGACGACGTACGGCTCGACCTGATCGAGGGCGGTGGCCACTACTTCGCCCGGGACCATGCCGCGGAGCTGGCCAGGGTCATCGGCGCGGCGTCCCCGCCGGGCCCGGGGCCCCGCGCCGCGGCAGCGCCCTCCGCCGTACACGTCCCCTCCGCCGTCGGCAGGTCCGTCACCGCGGAGACGACCGGCCCTGCCGCCGCGGCCCGGCTGCCGGTCGTCTGCCTTCCGCACACCGGTGCCGGCGCGTCGTTCTTCCGTCCCTGGCGACCCGGCGCGGACTTCGAGATCATCGCGCCCGATCTGGCCGGGCACGACAAGCGGTTCGGCGAGCCGCCGCACCGCACGGTGGCCGCGGCCGTCGCCGACCTGCTGCCTCGGGTGCTCTCGGCCCTGGACGGCCGCGACGAGGCCGTGCTGTTCGGCCACTGCCTGGGCGGCACCGTCGCCTTCGAGCTGGCCGGGCTGCTCGCGCGGCACGGCGTACGGATCCGGCACCTGATCATCAGCGGTACGCCCGGCCCCACCGTGCCCCGGCCCCCGCGGACCACCGGGCTGCCGGACGAGGAGTTCCTGGCCCGGCTGGAGGAGCTGGCCGGATACCGGCATCCGGCGCTGGCCGACCCGGAGATGGCCGCACTGCTGCTGCCGGTGCTCCGCGCCGACCAGGAGATGTACGAGGGGTACCACCGGGCCTCGGTCACCCCGCTCGACGTGCCGGTCACCGTGCTGCGCGGCGCGGCCGACGCACTGGTGAGCGCCGTCGACTCGGCGCGCTGGCAGGAGGCGACGACCCGGCCGCTGCGGACCCTTGAGGTCGCCGGCGGCCATATGTACCTGGCGGACGACTCCGGGCCGGTCCTGGAGCTGATCGAATGGCTGGCCGACGGTGTCGGGGAACGGCTCGCCGCGGTGCTCGCCGCCCCGGGCCCGCGCCCCGACTGGGGACTTCCGGAACTCGCCGAACCGGCCTGCCGGAGCGCGCGCGAGACGGGCGCGGTGCCACGGCATCGCCTGCTCGCGGCGGCCGCGCTCGTCCTCGGCAGGTACCAGGGCCTGCCGGTCACGGTCCTCGCGGTACGACAGGACACGGAGGCCGCGCACCCGGTGCTGGTCGCCTTCCCGACCGACCCGGCGGACGAGGTCGCCGATCTGCTCGCCGTCGCACGGGAGGCGCTCACGGGGAGCTGGCCGCGGTTCGGTCCCCTTCTCGCCGGGATGCTGGGCGAGGGCGGTCCGGCCGTCGAGGTCAGGTTCCAGGAGGCGGGGGAGGCCGGGTCGCCGCTCACCCTGACGGTGGGCGGTGGTCGTACCGAGTCCGTCGGCGGGGACCTCGCGGGCACTCTCGCCGCGGTCGCGCGCGGCGACCTGATCAGCCCGGGGGCCGCGGAGCGGTTCGTGCGTGCCGTCGTCCATGTGGCCGGTCAACTGGGCACGACGGAAGGCATGTTGGAGCGCGTCGAGCTGCTTGACGCGGCCGACGCGGCGCGCGTACGGCGGCTGGGTACCGGGCTCGCGCTGCCCGTCGAGCACCGGAGGATCGACGATCTCGTCGCCGCTCGCGCCGCCGAACGCCCGGACGGCATCGCGGTCACCGACGGGCACAGCCGACTGCGTTACGGAGCCCTGGACCGGGCCGCGAACCGGGTCGCGCGGGCGCTGCGGGAGCTCGGCGTCGAACCCGGCGACCGCGTCGGCGTCTGCATGGCCCGGGGCTGGGAGCTGGTGGTGGTGCTGCTCGGGGTGCTGCGCGCCGGAGCGGCGTACCTGCCCATGGAGCCGGACAATCCGCCGGAGCGACTGGCGCGGATCGTCGCCGCCGCCGGTCCCCGGCTCCTGGTGGGCGACGCGGGAGACCTCCAGGCCGGGGCCTGCCGGAGCGTGTCGCCCGCGCGGCTCGGCGCCCTTGCCCGGCGCCAGGCCGCGACACCGCCGGAGCGCACCGGGGACGCGGGCGACGCGGCCTACGTCATCTGCACCTCGGGCTCGACCGGCGCGCCGAAGCCGGTCGCGGTCGCCCATCGCAGCGTCACCGCGCTGATCGCCGGCACCGGGACCGCGTTCGGATTCGTCCCCCGCGATGTGTGGGCGCTCTTCCACTCGGTGGCGTTCGACATGTCCGTGTGGGAGATCTGGGGCGCGCTGACCACGGGGGGCCGGCTCGTCGTGGTGCCGGGGCGGGTGACCCGCGCCCCGGACGAACTGCACCGGCTGCTCGCCGAGGAGGGGGTGACGGTCCTCAACCAGACGCCCACCGCCTTCGGCATGCTGATCGACGCCGACCGTAACGCCCCGCGCCGACTCGCGGTCCGCCTGGTCACCCTGGGCGGGGAGCCGCTCGACACCCGGATGCTGCTGCCCTGGTTCCGGCGGTACGCGCCGCGGCGATGCCGGGTGGTCAACCTCTACGGCATCACCGAGACCACGGTGCACAGCACCTGGACGACGGTGACACCGGAGATCGCCGCGACGGCGTCCCGCTCGGTCGGGGTGCCGCTGCCGGGGGAGTCGCTGACGGTCCGGGACCCGGCCGGGCGGCTCCTTCCGCCGGGTGTGCCGGGGGAGATCCGGGTGGGCGGGGTGGGGGTGGCGCTCGGCTACGTCGGCATGGCGGAGCTGACCGCCGAACGGTTCGGGGTGGATCCGGACGGCACCCGGGTGTACCGGAGCGGGGACCGCGGCCGGATGCTGCCCGACGGGACGTTCGAGCACCTCGGCCGCCTGGACGACCAGGTCAAGCTGCACGGCTACCGCATCGAGCCCGGGGAGGTACGGGCCGCGCTGCTCACCGCGGACGGCATCACCGGAGCGGCGGTGCTGATCGGCGGCACACCGGGGGCCCCGCGCCTCGACGCCTATGTGACGCCCGCCGGGGCGGATCCGGCGACGGTACGGCAGCGGGTGCGCGCGCTGCTGCCGTCGTACATGGTCCCGGCCACGGTCACCGCGCTCGACGCGTTCCCGCTGACGGTGAACGGCAAGCTGGACCGGGGGCGGCTGCCGAAGCCCCGTGCCGTATCAACAACCCCTGGCGCAACGGCAGTTGCTGATCCGTCGGAAGCGTCCGTTCCCGAAGTGTCCGAGGATCTGCTGGCCGGGATCTGGGAGCGGCTCACCGGGTTGCGGGTCGGCGGGGAGGGCAACCTCTTCGATGCGGGCGCCGATTCCGTGACCATCAGCAGGTTCGTCGCGGAGCTGCGCGCCCGGGGCCTCGTACAGGTGGCCGCCCGGGACGTCTATGAACGGGCGACACCGCGGGACCTGGCCGCACACCTGCGCAGCCGGCCGGCGTAACCGGCGGATAACTGTTCGCTCGTACCGTACCGCGCGTCCCACGAATCATGGCCGTGCACGACGAACCAGGAGCACAGATGACCGGCGACACCGAGGCCTTACCGGCGCCGAACCCGCTTCGCTGGAAGGCCCTGATCGGACTGGCTCTCGTCCAGTTCATCATCTTCCTGGACGCGACGAACGTGAACGTCGCGCTGCCGTCGATCCAGCGTGATCTGAAGCTGAGCCAGCCGGAGTTGACCTGGGTGGTCAACGCGTACCTCATCGCGGCGGGCGGTCTGCTGCTGCTCGGCGGGCGGCTCGGCGACCTCGTGGGGCGCCGCCGGGTGTTCACCGCGGGCGCGGCGCTGCTGGCCGTGTCCTCCCTCACGGCGGCGCTGTCCACCTCGTCGGGCATGCTCATCGGGAGCCGGTTCGCGCAGGGTGTCGGCGAGGCGCTCGCGGCGCCGACCGCGCTGTCCATGGTGGCGCTGCTGTTCACCGACGAGCGGGAGCGGACCAAGGCGCTGGGCATCTGGGGCGGGCTCGCGGGTCTCGGCGCGGCCTCGGGTGTGCTGCTGTCCGGGGTCCTCACCGATCTGGCGAGCTGGCACTGGATCTTCTACATCGGGGTCCCGCCCTGTGTGATCTCGCTGGTGATGACCCTCAGACTGGTGCCGGAGACCCGGGAGACGGCGGCGGCCGGTGGCCGCCGGACGAGCTGGCTCAGCGCCGTACTGCTGACCGGCGGCATGATCGCCGTGGTGCACGGCCTGCTCAACGGGATCGACCACCCGTGGAGTTCGTCCGCGGTGCTCGCGTCCCTGATCGGGGGGCTCGTCGCCCTGGCCGTGTTCGCCGTGCTGCAACTGCGCAGCGCGAATCCGCTGATCCCGCTGGGGTTCTTCACCAGCCGCACCCGGCTGACGGGGTACGCGGGGCAGGTGTTCATGGCGGTCTCCACCTCCGTGATGTTCTTCCTCGTGGTGCTCTTCATGCAGCAGACCGCGCACTACTCGCCGTTGCAGAGCGGGCTGGCCTGGCTGCCGTACACCGTTCTGTTCGCTCCCGGGCTGGTGCTCTCCACCCGGCTGATGCCGGTGCTCGGGTCGCGGCTGCTGCTGTCGGTGGGGCTGTTCGTCATCGGGGCCGGGATCTTCCTCTTCAGCCTGCTCGGCGGGCACAGCGGCTTCGTCGGCGGTCTGCTGCCGGGGATGGCGCTCGCCGCGTTCGGCTCCGGCCTCGCGGCGCCCGCGCTCCAGCTGTCCGCGCTGGACGACGTCTCGCCGCGGAACGCGGGGCTCGGTTCGGGTGTGCTGACGTCGCTCCAGCAGATCAGCCAGTCGCTGGGCCTCTCGGTGATCATGACCATCGGACTGAGCCACGCGCACGCGCTCCGCGTCTCGGGCACCGCGGCGGCGAAGGCGGCGGACGAGGGCAGGTCGCTCTCCTTCGTGATCGCCGGTGCGGTGCTCGCGGTGGGCGCGGTCACCTGCTACCTGATCGCCGACCGCACGATCAAGCCCGCCGCGGCGGACGACGCGGCCGTGCCGCTCACCGCCTAGGGCCTTTCTTTCGGATCAGGTCGGCCGCGGGCAAGGGCCCCTCTCGGCTGACCCGACCCCGCGACCCCGACAAGATCCGAAAGGGAGGCCCTAGAGCCGCGCCCGGCCCCGGCCGGCGGCCGGGGAACCCTACGAGAGGAGTTCCCCATGCGACATGCGCTCAGGCGGCTCGCCGGGATGACGGCGGAGGAACGCGTGGCGTTTCTCCGCCGGGCGGGGGAGTCGACGGCGGCCACCGAGGAGGCCGCCGCGCCATCGGCCGAGCCTGCTGCCGGGCCGCCCGCCGCAGGCGGGGTCACATCGACCGGGCCCGCCGAGCCGGCCGCCGAGGACGGCGTCGCGCCGACCGGGCCTGCCGACCTGGTCGCCGAGGGGGCTTCCGGCGCGGTTACCGGGGAGGCCGGTCCGTCTGCCGAGATGCCGGGCTCCGCCGTGGTGTCGGCCGGGTCTGCCGGGCCGGTCGCCGAGCGGGCTCCGGGGACGGCGGGCGGTTGGCAGGGCTTCGCTGCGGGGTCGGCCGGTGTGCCTCCGGGGGGTTCGGGCTCCGCCGTGGTGTCGGCCAGGTCTGCCGGGCCGACCGGCGGAGCGGTAACCGAGGGGACCTTGCGCTCGGCAGCCGGGCCGGTCCCTGCGCCTGCCGGATCGGTCCCCGCGCCCGTCGGATCTGCCGCCGGTCCTGCCGCCGGGGCGATTTCTGTGGGTGCCGCCCCACCCGCCGCCACTTCACCCGTCGCCACCTCACCCTCCGCCCCGGCCGGCGTCCCCGTTCCCGCCTCTCCCGGGCAGGCTCATCAGCTCTATCTCGATCGGCTCTGGACGGGGGACGGTGCCCCCTACGTCGTGCCGTTCGCGCTTCGGTTGACCGGGGTGCTGTCCGTGGCCGTGCTGCGGCGGGCGCTCGCGGATGTCGTCGGGCGGCATCCGGTGCTCGCCTGCCGGTTCCGGTTCGAGGACGGGATCGCGATGGCCGTGCCCGGGGCGCCGCCTGAGTTGTCCGTCGTGGAGTCGCCGGTGGGGGAGGAGGCGGCGTTCGCGTATGCGCAGGAGCGTGCGCGGCTCCGGTTCGATCTGGCGCAAGGGCCCGTGGTGCGCAACGAGTTGATCAGCATCGCGCCACAGGACCACCTGCTGCTGTGGATCGTGCACCACATCGCCGCCGACGGCTGGTCGGTCGGCGTGCTCATCGAGGAGCTGAGCGCGGCCTACCGGGCCAGGCTGGCCGGTGCCGAGCCCGAACTGCCACCGCTCACCCTCCAATTCACGGAGTTCGCCGACTGGCAGTGGCGGCGCCTCGACGCGGCCGGCGATCGTATCGAGGCCCAGCGGGCCCGGCTCGCCGGAGCCGGGGCGGCGTTCGTGCCCACGGATCACGAGCGGCCCGCGGTGCAGACCTTCGACGGCCGCAGCGTCCCGTTCCGGCTGCCGGACCGACTCGCCGCCGATCTAAGGGCCTTGGCCAGGGAGCGCGGAGTCACCCTGTTCCCGGTGATGCTGGCGGCCCTGCACACGCTCGTCGCCCGGTACAGCGGGCTGGACGACGCGGTGACCGGAGTCGTGGTGTCCGGCCGGGCGCGGCCCGGCACCGAGGCGCTGATCGGCCCGTTCGCCAACACGCTGCCGATGCGGATCGACTCCGGCGGCGGACCTCGGTTCGGCGCGCTCGTCGACCAGGTCCAGGCCGCCCTGGTGGCCGTACTGGCCGACCAGGACCTGCCGTTCGGGTCGCTCGTCCAGCGGCTCGGCGGCGCCCGGGACACCACCCGCAACCCGCTCTACCAGGTGCTGTTCAGCATGGGCAGCCTCCCGCTCGGCGACGCGGAGGTGGCGGTCACCCCCGAACTGGCCCTGCGCCCGGTGTCGTTCTGCAACAACACCGCGCGGCTGGACCTCGAACTGACCGTGGAGCAGTCGGGCACGGGCCTCGGCGGACGGCTCGACTACAACAGCGATCTGTACGACGCCTCGACCGCCGAGCGGCTGCTGGAGCGGTACACCACCCTGCTGACCGGCATCGCGGCCGAGCCCGACCTGCCGATCGGGCGGTACCCGCTGGAGCCCGAGGACGCCCGGTCGGCCGCGCTGCGGGAGGCCGCCGCAGCGGCGCGGCCGGCGATCGCGACCACGTTCGGCGAGCTGTTCGCCCGGCAGGTCGCGCTGCGTCCAAACGCGCCCGCCGTGCGCTGCGCGGGCGCCGTGCTCAGCTACGCCGAACTCGACGCGGCCTCGGACGCCGTCGCCGCGGCGGTCCGGGAGCGGGTCCGGGGCGCGGAGCCGGTGGTGGCCGTCGGCACCGGCCGTACGATCGAGCTGCTGCCCGCCGTGCTCGGCATCTGGAAGGCCGGCGCCGTGTACCTGCCACTGGAGCTGGAGTACCCGGCGGAGCGGCTCGCCCGGCTGCTGACCGACAGCGGCGCGCGCCTGCTGCTGACCGCGGGCGCCGAACTCCCGGACTTCCAGGGCCTGGTGCTCCCGGCGCCGCCCCCGTCCCTCGACGTACGCGCGCTGCCGGACCGCGACCTCGCCCCGGATCCGGCACCCGAGGACCCGGACCGGCTGGCGTACATCATGTACACCTCCGGATCCACGGGCCACCCGAAGGGCATCGCGGTCACCCACCGCAGCCTCGGCAACTTCCTCGCCTCGATGGCCGAGCTGGACGCCCTGCGCGCGGACGATACGACCCTCGCCCTGGCCAGCCTGCCGTTCGACGGCTCGGTGATCGAGCTGTTCCTGCCGCCGGCCGTCGGCGCGGCGGTGACCGTGTGCGGGCGGGCGGACGCGCGGGACGCGGACCGGCTGGCGGCCCTGCTGCGGGGCGTGACCGTGCAGCACGGCACGCCGTCCACCTGGCGGATGCTGCTCGACGCAGGCGCCGATCTGTCCGGGTTGCGCTCCGTGCTCTCCGGCGGCGAGGCGCTGCCCCTCGAACTCGCCCGCGAGCTGCGCGCCGCCGTAGGCGACGTCTGGAACCTGTACGGCCCCGCGGAGACCACCGTCTACTCGCTGGTCCGGCGCTGGGACGGCACCGCCCCGCTGATCGGACCGCCGATCGCCGGTACGACCGCGCACGTCCTCGACGCGGAGCTGCGCCCGGTGCCCACCGGTGTGCTGGGCGAACTGTTCCTCGGCGGTGCCGGGCTCGCCCGCGGCTACCTCGGCGAGCCGGAGCTGACCGCCGAACGCTTCGTACGGCATCCGGTGACCGGCGAGCGGCTCTACCGCACCGGCGACCTCTTCCGGCGGCACGCCGACGGATCGCTCACCTGCCACGGGCGCACCGACCACCAGCTCAAGATCCGCGGCCACCGGATCGAGCCGGACGAGGTCGCGGAGGCGCTGGAACGCGACGACCGGGTGCGTGAAGCCGTCGTCCTCGGACGGGAGTTCGGCGACGGTGAGCTGCGGCTGGTGGCGTTCGTCCGGCTCGCGGACGGTGTGCGCGGCAGCGAGGCGGAGCTCAGGGGCGCGCTGGCCGCCCGGCTGCCCGCGTATCTGGTGCCGGCCCGGATCGTCGCCGTACCGGAGTTCCCCCACAACTCCAGCGGCAAGGTGGACCGGCGCGCGCTGGCGGTGCGGGACCTCGCGGACACCGTGCTCGACGGGGACGCGGGCGCCGCCGATCCGCCGGCCACTCCGACGCAGGAATGGCTGGCGCGGCTCTGGGCCGAACTGCTGGAGCGCGAACGGGTCGGTGTGCGCGAGGACTTCTTCGGGGCGGGCGGCCACTCCCTGCTCGCGGTCAGGATGCTGCACCGGGTCGCGGCCGGCCGGGGCGCCGCGGTCGGCCTCGCCGCCTTCCTCGCCGAACCGACCGTCGAGGCGCTGGCCGCGCTGGTCGACGAGGAGAGCGCCACCGGCGAACTGGAGCGCCGGGTGGACGCGATGAGCGACGCCGAGGTGGCGGCACTGCTGGCCGAACTCGACCCGCCCGAACTCGACCCGCCCGGAGCCGACCTTTCCGGAGCCGCCCCGTCCGAAGTCGACCTGTCCGAACCGACCCAGGAGGAACACCCCGTCATGGCGCACTCTTCCGAAGACGAGGCCTATCAGCGGTTCCTGCTCGTCGCCCATGGGCACACGCTGTTCAACGCCGTCGTCGCGGGCCTGGAACTGGACGTGTTCGGGCATCTGTCCGCGCACCCGGGGGCCACCCTGGACGAACTCGCGGACCAGGCCGGCACGGCCCCGCACAAGATGCGGATCCTGCTCGCCTCGCTGTGCGCGATCGACCTGCTGACCCGGACGGACGGCCGGTACGGCAACGCGCCGCTCGCCGAGCGGCTGCTCGCCCCGCGGGGCCCGGAGAGCTGGCGCAACATCTTCCTCTCCCGCCACCGCACCGACTACGCGGGCATGGCCCATACGACCCAGGCGCTGCGCTCGGGCACCAACGACGGGCTGAAGGTGCACGCCGGGGAGGGCGATTCGGTCTACGAACGGCTCGGCGCCGACCCGGAGACCGAGGCGATCCTGCACCGGTCGATCGCCGCCTTCGCCCACCAGGAGATGCAGGGCCTGCTGCGCACCGCGGATCTCGAAGGCACCGGGCATCTGCTCGACGTCGGCGGGGGCAGCGGCGCCAAGGCGGCGGCCATCGCCGGACACCACCCGGGGATCACGGTCACGGTGTTCGACCTGCCGTCGGTGACCCGGCTCGCCGCGCGCGAGCTGCCGCCCGGCGTGGACGGCCGGGTGCGCTTCCAGCCCGGCGACATGTTCACCGACCCGTTCCCGGCCGGCATGGACACCATCCTCTTCAGCAGTGTGCTCGACGTCTTCGACGCCCAGCGGGTGGAGACACTGCTGGCCAAGGCGTACGACGCGCTCGGGCCCGGCGGGCGGGTGCTGATCTACTCCTGCAACACGGCGCCGGACGAGGCGGGCGGCGTCATCGCCACCTCGCTCTCCCTGTTCCTGAACGTGATCGCCACGGGCGAGGGGATGGCGTACCCGGTCGCCGACTACGAGCGGATGCTGCGCAAGGCCGGGTTCGACCAGGTCACGGCGGTCGGGGGACTGCCCATGGAGCACGCCATGATCACGGCCGTCAAGCACTGAACTCCCTTACGGGAAATCATGGCCTGCCCGTCCGGGCCGCGCAGGACGCGAGGCGGTCGGACAGCCGGGCGAGGGCCTCGCGCAGTTCGGCCGGATGGTGCACGGTGAGCGGGCAGCCGAGCCCCGCCAGATAGCCGGCCATGGTGTCGAACCGCTCGGCGCGCGTCTCCAGCAGCACTCCCTCGGCGGTCTGGACGAGGGTCGCCGCGGCCGGCGGGACACGGCGCGCCGCCTGCTCCAGGGTGGTGTGCAGGAGCACCCGGACCCGGTGCCGGCCCGCGACCTCGCCGAGGGCCGCGGTGAGCTGCGCGGCGGGGTCGTACCCGGGCGGTGGCGGGGTGGCCCGGGGGTCCGCGGCGGGTTGCAGGGAGCGGACGCGGTCGACCCGGAACACCCGGATCTCGGCGCGGCGGGAGTCGAGTCCGGAGACGTACCAGCGGCCCCCGTGCAGCACCAGCCCGTAGGGGTCCAGGTCGCGGGTGGAGGTCTCGCCCCGCCAGGACTGGTAGGTGATGCGGACCCGGCGCCGGTCGCGGGCCGCGGTGGCCAGGTCCAGGGCGATCCCCGGGTCGGGCGCGGCGTCCTGCGCGGCCGGCGGGGTGCGGGCGAACGTGTCGCGCAGGGCGGCGACCTGGTCCGCGAGCGGCTCGGGCAGCACCCGGTTGATCTTGGCGAGGGCGCTTTCGGCGGTGTCGCCGGGTGATCCGTGCGGGGAGCCGGCCAGCAGGCCGAGGACGACCGCGGCGGCTTCCTTGTCGGTGAGCGCGAGCGGCGGGAGCCGGAAGGTGGGCGGCAGCCAGTAGCCGCCGTACCGGCCGCGTTCGGCGGAGACCGGGATGCCGAGGTCGGTGAGATGGGCGGCGTAACGGCGCACGGTCCGCTCGCCCACGCCGAGCCGTTGCGCCAGCTCCCGGCCGCTGATGCCGGGCCGGTCCTGTAACAGCTCCAGCATCGCCAGGACGCGGGACGTGGGTCGCTCGTTCGGCACAGCGCCCTCTTCCCGACGGCTATCCGGACCGATTTCGTCCTGATTCGAGTCTACCTTCGGAGCGTCAGCGAGTGTGGTGAAGCGAGGAGAAGGTGGATGTCGACATACGTGCTGGTTCCCGGATTCTTCTTCGGCCCCTGGGTCTGGGAGGAGGTCGGCAGGCTGCTGCGCGACGCCGGGCACGAGGTGCGCACGGTGTCCCTGACGGGGCAGGGCGAGCGGGCCGGTGAGGCGACCCCCGACGTGGGCGTCTCCACCCATGTCGCCGACATCACCGACGCGATCGGGGACGCGGAGGACGTGGTGCTCGTGCTGCACAGCGGCGCGACGATCGCGGGCACCGAGGCCGCCGACCGGCTGCCGGAGCGGCTGCGGCGGATCGTCTACGTGGACACCGCGCCGTTCCCCGACGGCATGGCGCAGATCGAGTTCCTGCCGCCCGACGCGCAGGCGGAGCAGCGGCGGCAGATCGAGACGGACGGGAAGGGCCGGCTGCTGCCGGCCCGGCCCTTCGACGAGGACGACCAGCGGCGGGACCCGGTCTCGCTGGCCGGCCTCTCGGCGGGCGATCTGACACAGATGCGCCGGCGCGCGAGCGCGCAGCCCGCCGCGCTGGTGCTGGGGCCCGCGCGGCGGCCCGCCGAGATCCCGGACACCCCGCGCACCCTGATCGCCGCCACCTTCACGGCCGAGCAGGTGCGGGCCATGGTGGCGGCCGGACTGCCGGCCTTCGCGATGCTGGCGACCCCCGGCTGGACCATCGCCGAACTCCCCACCGGCCACTGGCCGATGCTGTCCCGCCCCAAGGAACTGGCGGAGCTGCTGGCCGTCATGTGACGGCCGCCCGGCCTTCGACGGCTGCGTCGCGCGCGGCGGCCGTGCCGTGCCCGACGGGGCCGCTCCGCGCTCGATGCCGCTCCGCGCGCGGCGGTCGCCCCCCCCCGCTCGATGCGCGCTCCGCGCTCGGTGGCCGTCCGGCCGCGATGCCCCGCCCGCCCTCGTTCGCCGCTCGGTGCCTGCCGCCCCGGGGTCCGGTGGCCGGGGCGGGCTGATGGCCGGCGGGCGTTCCGTCCCCGGTGTGCCCCGGTTCAGCCTGCCGTCGAGCTGAGGGTGAGGCCCGTCGGGCCGTTCTCCGTGGGCGGGAGCTGGATCGCCTTGGTCTCGCTGAAGGCGGCCAGGCCCCAGGCGCCCAGCTCGCGGCCGTTGCCCGAGCTCTTGTAACCCCCGAAGGGGGCACGCAGATTGAACGGGGCGCCGTTGATGTCCACCCGGCCGGTGCGCAGCCGCCCGGCCACGGCGATGGCGTGCGCCACGTCGTCCGACCACACCGCGCCGGACAGGCCGTAGCAGGTGTCGTCGGCGATCCGCACCGCGTCGTCCTCGTCGCGGTAGGGCAGTACGACGACGACCGGGCCGAAGACCTCCTCGACGACCGCCCGCGCCCGCTCCGGGGGACCGGCGAGGACGGCCGGGGTCAGCCAGCCGCCGCCGACCGCACCCGTAGGGGTCCGGCCGCCGGTGACCAGGGTCGCGCCGTCGGCGACCGCCTCGTCCAGGACGCCCCGCACCCGCGCGGCCGCCTCCGGGTGGATCAGCGGCCCGATCTGCGTGGCCGGGTCCCAGGGGTCGCCGACCCGCAGGGCCCCGGCCGCCTCGGCCGCGAGCGCCACGGCCTCGTCGTACCGGTCGGCCGGGACCAGCAGGCGGCTCCAGGCGAAGCAGACCTGCCCGGTGTTGAAGTTCGCCTGCTGCACCGTCGCCGTCACCGCGGCGCCCAGATCGGCGTCGGGCAGCACGAGCGAGGCGCTCTTGCCGCCCAGTTCGAGGTTGACCCGGGCGGCCCGGGGCGCGGCCAGCTCGCTGACCCGGCGTCCGGAGCGGAGCGAGCCGGTCAGGGACACCACGGCGACCTCGGGGTGCCCGGCCAGCGCCTCCCCGGCCTGCGGCCCCCGCCCGCACACCAGGTTGAACACCCCCGGCGGCAGACCGGTCTCGGCGAGCAGCTCGGCCAGCAGATAGCCGCTCAGCGGCGCCAGTTCGCTGGGCTTGAGCACCACCGCGCAGCCGGCCGCCAGCGCGGCGGGGACCTTCTGCAGATTCAGTGCCACCGGGGCGTTCCACGGGGTCACGCACCCGGCGACCCCGGCGGCCTCGGACCGCACCAGGGAGTTGCCGATCCGCTGCTCCCAGACGTGCTCCCGGGCGGCCTCGGCGCAGGAGCGCAGCGCGCCCAGACCGAAGGGGACCTGCGCGTGCCGGGCCAGGGTCACCGGCATCCCGGTCTCCGCCGTCAGCACCCCGGCCACGGTGTCGGCGTGCTTCTCCAGCAGTTCGGCGAGCCGGTCGAGATACCCCAGGCGCTCTTCGAGGGGCGTGTCCGACCAGGCGGGGAACGCGCGGGCGGCGGCCGCGACGGCGGCGGCCACGTCCTCCCGCCCGCCCGCGGGGACCTCGGCGAGGGTGCGGCCGGTCGCCGGGTCCACGACCGGGAGGGCTTCTTCGGACCGCGCGGGGCGCCAGTCGCCGTCGATCCAGTGGACCGAGCGTGACCGGCGGGCCGCTGCGGGAATCGCTGCGCTCGTGCTCTCCATGGGCGCAGCGTCGGCCCCGGCGGTTATCACGCGGTGACGTAACCCCCGGGTAACTGCGATTCCTACAGTCGGCGTTGTCGTCCGCCGTCATGTCCGAGGAGTCGCGATGACGATCAGTGTCCCGGAGGACAGCACGCTCCGCACGCCGGACGGCGGTGCCGAGCCCGGCGGCGGGACGGCCGGGCTGCCGCCCCTGGTGCCGGATCCCGGCGCCGCCGGCGAACCGTTCCCGCTGACTCCCACCCAGCAGGCCCTGTGGGTCGGCCGGGCGGACGCCGTCGAGCTGGGCGGCATCGGCTGCTACGGATACTTCGAGTGGGAGCGGCCCGAACTGGACCTGGCCCGCTACCGCCGTGCCTGGGAGCGGCTGGTCGCGCACCATCCCGGGCTGCGCACCGTGGTACGCCCGGACGGCACCCAGTACGTGCTGGAGCGGACCGGCCCGGTGCCGATCACGGTCGAGGACCTGCGCGCGGACCCGGATGCCGTACGACGGCTGGAGGAGAGCCGGGACGAGCGGGGCCACCGCGTCCTCGACCCCGGTACCTGGCCGATGTTCGACCTGCGGGTGGTGCTGCTGGCCGACCGGGTCCGGGTGCAGCTCGGCATCGACCTGCAACTCATGGACGCCAGCAGCCTGTTCCTCAACCTCTTCCCCGGACTGGTCGCGCTGTACGAGGACCCGGACGCGCCGCTGCCGCCGCAGCGGCTCGCCTTCCGGGACTTCGCCCGCTGGCTCCAGGAGGATGTGCGCGGGGGAGCGCGGTGGCGGGCCGACCGGGCGTACTGGCAGCGGCGCCTGGACGAGCTGCCGCCCGCGCCCGACCTGCCCGCGGCGCGGTACGACGCCCGGGGGCCGGGCAGGTTCGAACGGTGCGCGGTCCGCTACCCGGCCGAGGAGTTCGGGCTGCTGCGTGAGCGGGCCCGCCACTACGGCCTCACCGAGACGGAACTGCTTCTCGGCGCGTTCGCCGAGGTGCTCCGCGGCTGGAGCTCCGACCCGGCGTTCACCCTCAATGTGCCCGTCTTCCAGCGGTTCGGCGTCCCCGGCATCGAGGACGTGATCGGCGACTACACCAACGCGATCCTGCTGGCGGCGCGGCCCGAGGGGCGGACCGTGGCCGAGCGGATCGCCGCCCTGGCCGACCGGCTGCGCGCCGACACCCGGCACGCGAGCGTGAACGGCGTGGAGGTGCTGCGCGAGCTGGCCCGGCGCCGGGGGCTCGCCGCCGCGGCCATGCCGGTCGTGGTGACCAGCCTGCTCGGGCTGCCGGCCGCCCGGTCGATCACCGAGTTCGGCACGGAGGTGCACTCGATCACGCAGACCCCGCAGGTGTCGCTGGACTTCCAGATCCGGCCGGAGGACGGGGAGCTGCGACTGGTCTGGGACCACCGGTCCGGCACCTTCGCACCCGGCGTCATCGAGAGCGCGTTCGAGGCGTTCCGGGAGCTGATCGGGCGGATGCTCGCGGACGAACCCGGGCACGGCGTCTGGGCGGCCCCCTTCCTCGACCCGCGCGGCCGACGGGACCGCGCGGTCTGGAACGCGACCAACGACACCGCCGAACCGGTGCCCGCCGTGCTGCTCCAGGAGCGGTTCTTCGCCCAGGCGAGGCGGACGCCCGACGCGGTGGCCGTCGTGGCGCCCGGCCGCCGGCTGACCTACGGGGAACTGGCCCGGCACGCCCGCCGCATCGGGAACGCGCTGCGCGAGCGGGGCGTACGGCCCGGGGACCTGGTCGGCGTGGTGATGGAGAAGGGCTGGGAGCAGTACGCCGCGGTGTACGGCGTCCTGGCCGCGGGCGGCGCCTATCTGCCGCTCGACGCGGCGTCCCCGCGGGGGCGGACCGCCCGGCTGCTGGCGTCGGCCGGGGTCCGTGTCGTCCTCACCCAGTCCCGGCTCGGGGACGCGCTGGAGGTACCGGCCGGGGCGACCGTGCTGCGCGCCGACACCGACTTCGAGGCCGCGTCCGACGCCGAACTCGCCGCCGTACAGGGCCCGGACGATCCGGCCTACGTCATTTACACCTCCGGATCCACCGGGGAGCCCAAGGGTGTCGTGGTGGCGCATCGCGGGGTGGCGAACCTCGTGCGGGACGTGCGGCGGCGGTTCGGCATCACCCCGGCGGACCGGCTCCTCGCGCTGTCCGGGCTGCACTTCGACGCGTCGGTCTACGACGTCTTCGGGCCGCTGGCCTGCGGGGCCGCCGTCGTCGTCCCGCCGCCGTTTGCGCGCGCCGAACCGGACGTCTGGGCGGAGCTGGTGCGGGACGAGCGGGTGACGCTCTGGAACTCGGTACCGGTGCTGCTGGAACTCCTGGTCGGCGAGGCGGAGTCACGCGGGGACCGGCCGCTGGGCACGCTCCGGCTCGCGGTGGTGTCGGGCGACTGGATCCCGCTGGACCTGCCGGGGCGGGCCCGCGCCCAGGCGCCGGGGCTGCGGGTGGTCGGATCGGGCGGCCCCACCGAGACCATCTGCTGGTCGCTCTTCCACCCGATCGACGCCGTGGACCCGCAGTGGACGAGCATCCCCTACGGCAAACCGATCACCAATCAGCGGTACTACATCGTCGACCGGGATCTGCGGCCGCGCCCGACGTGGGCGCGCGGCGAGATGGCCGTGGCGAGCTCGCTGGGCCTGGCCCTCGGCTATCTGAACGACCCCGAGCGCACCGCGGCCAAGTTCGTCACGCTGCCCACGACCGGTGAACGCGCCTATCTGACCGGTGACTTCGGGCGGCTGCTGCCGGACGGCGGGATCGAGATCCTGGGCCGGGAGGACTTCCAGGTCAAGGTCGCCGGGCAGCGGATCGAACTCGGCGAGATCGAGGCGGTGCTGAACCGTGCCGAGGGGGTGCGGAGCGCCGTCGTGACGGCGCCGCGCAGCGGTGCGGGCGTGGTCCGGCTGCAGGCCTTCGTGACGGCGGCGGCGGGGGCGCGGCCGAGCCCGGACGCGCTGCGGGAGCAGCTGTCCGCGCAGCTGCCGGCCGCCATGGTGCCCGCGGCGATCAGGGTGCTGCCCGAACTGCCGCTCACGGCCAACGGGAAGGTGGACCGCCTGGAGCTCGCGCGTCTCGCCGCGACCCCGGAACGGCCGGCCGAGCCCGTGCCGCGGCCGGTGTCCGCGCCGCGCACGGACACCGGGCTGCTGGCGGAGCTGGTCGCGGCCTGTGTGGGCGAGATCCTCGGCCTGGACGAGGTCCCGACGACGGGCAACTTCTTCCGTCTGGGCGGCGACTCCCTGAGCGGCACCCGGCTGGCCGCCCGCCTCCAGGACCTCCTCGGCACCCCGGTTCCGGTCCGCACCGTCTTCGCCAACCCGGCCCTCGACGACCTCGCGGCCGCCATCGCCACCGACCCGGCAACGGGCCCCCAGGCAGTCCGGGTGGCCCGCCTGCTGGCCACCCTGGAGGAAGCGGAGCAGGCGGAGAAGGCGGAACTCGCGGAGGCGGAGAGCGAGTCGGGGCAGGGCCCGGACCCGACCACGACCACGAGCCCGCGTGAGGTGCCGGGCGCGGCGCGGGGCGGGCCGACGCGCGAAGTACCTACGGCGACCCCGGCCGCCGAACCGGCACCGGGCATCCCCACGGCCGGTGAGTTCGCACCGGCCAGGGCCACCGAGCCTGTACCGGCCGCGGCCGGCGAGTTCGCCCCGGGCATGCCCACCGAGCCTGCGCCGGGCATGCCCACGGCCGGCGAGTCCGCACCGGCCACGGCCACGGCCACCGAGCCTGTACCGACGACGGCCGGCGAGCCTGCGCCGGTCGCGGCCACCGAGCCGGTACGGGTCACGGCCACCGTGCCTGCACCGGGCACGGTTGCCGGGTCGTTCCCGTCCGCCCTCGCCGAGCCGGGCACATGGTCGTACGACGATGCCGAGCGGGCCCCGGTCGGTGGGTCGCCGTCGGGTGCGGCCGTCGTACCGGCCCGGCATCCAGCCGCCGAGCCGGGCCCGCGACCGGTCGCCGACGCCGAGCGGGCCCCCGCCGCCCATGCCGAGCCGTCCTCCACCCCCCTCGCCCAGGACGACCCCGCGCTCGCCGGGCTTCTCGTGCGGGAGGGGATCCGGCAGCAGGAGACCCTCGTGCTCGTCGCGTCCTCAAGCGTCGCGTCGTCGTCCGTGCTGGCCTGCGCCGGTTCGGTGCTGGGGAATCTGACGATGGAGGGGTACCCGGGGCGCCGCTACCACGCGGGTGGCGAGATCGCGGACGAGGTGGAGCGGCTCGCGCTCGACCGGGCGTGTGCGCTCTTCCGGGCCGAGGCCGCGAACGTGCAGCCGCACTCGGGCTCCTCCGCGAACCTCGCGGTCCTCGCGGGGCTGCTGGAGCCCGGCGACACCATTCTCGGTCTGGACCTGGACTGCGGCGGCCATCTGTCGCACGGTTCGGCCGCCTCGATCACCGGACGCTACTTCCGCTCCGTCCACTACCGCACGGGCGCCGATGACCTGCTGGACTACGAGCAGATCGCCGAACTCGCCGCCGAGCACCGGCCGAAGGTCGTCATCGCCGGCGCCAGCGCCTACCCCCGGCACATCGACTTCGCCCGGTTCCGGGAGATCGCCGACGAGGTGGGCGCGTACCTGATCGCGGACATCTCGCACATCGCCGGACTGGTCGCCGCCGGGCTGCACCCGAGCCCGGTCGACCACGCGCATCTCACCACCACCAGCACCTACAAGCAGCTCTACGGCCCGCGCGGCGGCATGATCCTGCTCGGCAGGGACGCGGACGCGCCGGGACCGGACGGCCGGGTGCCGCTGCGGAAGCTGGCCGACCGCGCGGTGTTCCCGCTCGTGCAGGGCACCCCGGACCTCGGCAACGTGGCCGCCAAGGCGAGGGCGCTGCACGCGGCCGCCCAGCCCGGCTTCCGGACGCTGATGGAGCGGGTGCTGGACACCGCGACCGCCATGGCGGAGCGGCTCGGCCGACGGGGCCTGCGCGTGATCACCGGCGGCACCGACACCCACATGGTCCTCGCCGACCTCGGCCCCCACCACGTCAGCGGCGCGGACGCCGAGGAGGCCCTGGAGGCCTGCGGGATCCTGCTCAACCGCAACCGGGTCCCCGGCGACGACACCCCGCCCCGGGTCACCAGCGGGATCAGGATCGGCACCAACACCCTGGCCGCGCGGGGCGCCTCGCCCGAGACGGCCGCCCGGTGCGCCGACCTCGTCGCGGACGTCGTCGAGGAACTGCGCGACGCCAAGACCGTACACCCCGGCACGACCGCCAGGATCCGGGCCGAGGTCCGCCGCGTCTGCGCCGCGCACCCCCTGCCCGGACACCCCGACCGAGCACCGGGAGCGTGACCTTGAGCGTCGCCGACGTCACCACCGCCGTACTGGGCGACATCGCCGTCATCCTGCTCGTCTCCACGCTGCTCGGCGGGCTCGCCCGAAGGTTCGGCCAGCCCGCCGTCATCGGGCAGATCCTGACCGGGGTGGTGCTCGGCCCGACCCTGCTGGGCCGGTTCCCCGGGAACCCGACAGGACGGCTGTTCCCGGCGGCGGCCCTGCCCTATCTGTCCGTCCTCTCCCAGGTCGCCATCGTCACCTTCATGTTCGTGGTCGGCTACGAGCTGCGCCTGCGGTCCCTGCGGGAGAGCGGCCGGACGACCCTGTCGGTGGGGGCCGTCGCCCTGCTCGTCCCGATGCTCCTGGGCGCGGGCGCGGTCACACTGGTTCCGTCCGCGTTCTCCTCGGTCGGCGAACACCACGTCGACTCGCGCCCCTTCGTGCTGTTCATGGCCGTCACCGTGTCGATCACGGCGCTGCCCGTGCTGGCCGCGATCATCCGGGACACCGGGATCGCCGGGACCCGCGCCGGTGTCGTCGCGCTCTCCGCCGCCGGTCTCATGGACATCGGCGCGTGGACCGTGCTCGCCATGGCGATGCCCGGCGCCTCGCACGGACCGCCGCTCTGGCGGACCGTCCTGCTGACCCTCGTCCTCGTGCTGGGCGGCCTCCTGGTGGTCCGTCCGCTGCTGAGCCGGTGGCTCGACCGGCCCCGGGGGCTGTTCGTGCCGCAGCTGCCCGTGGCGATCGTCCTGGCGACGAGCTGTGCCTGGGCCACCTCGGAACTGGGCCTGCACGCGGTCTTCGGCGGCTTTCTGGCCGGGCTGGTCATGCCGCGCCGCGGCGGGGCGCCCGACGCCGATGTGCTGCGGGCGATGGAGGGCGCCACCGATCTGCTGCTGCCGCTGTTCTTCGTGGTGACCGGGCTCTCCCTGGACATCGGCGCGCTGGACCCGGGCAGCGTGCCTCTGCTCGGTCTGCTCCTGCTGATCGCGATCGTGGGGAAGACGGTGCCCGGCTATCTGATGAGTCGGCTCAACCGGCTGGGACGGCGCGAGTCGGCCACCATCGCGGTGCTGCTGAACACCCGTGGGCTCACCGAGCTGATCGCGCTGAACGTCGGCCTGAGCGCCGGGATCATCCACGGCCGGCTCTTCACCCTGCTGGTGCTGGTGGCCCTGGTGACGACGGCCATGACCAGCCCGCTGCTGACGCTCCTCGCCCGGCCCCGCCGCCCGGCGTCCCGCACCGGCGACACCGTGCCCTCCGTCGGCGGCAAGGAGGCATGAGGAAGCGCCCGGCCCCCGCACGGCCCGGGCGCCGCCTCGGACGGCTACCCGTCCGAGGCGCGCAACTCCCGGGCCCGCGCGCAGGCGTTGGCCGACAGCCAGTCCAGTGCCGGGCGCAGCTCGCGCCAGGTCCCGGCCACCCAGGCCGCGGCCGACGGCCGGCCGGCCGCGGCCCGGTCGCAGCCGCGGCCGATGTCCAGCGTGCGATGGCGCAGCAGCCCCACCCGCGGATGGTCGGCCGGCACCCCGCGCGGCCTGGTCACCAGCGCGACCCCGCCCACGGTGTGCCCGAGCTTCTCCAAGTCGTCTACGAGGAGCTGGAGTTCGGCGCCCCGCTCCTCGGCCACCACCGCGCGCAGAGCCGCCGTCTCCTGCGGGGCGCGCGAGTAGTACCGGCCGGTGGCGCGCAGCCCGTCCGCGTCGAGGTGGAGCCAGTAGCCGAGGCCGGGTTCGAGGTCCACCAGGGCGCCTTGGTACGTCTTGTACGGCGACTTGTCGTTCGAGGCCCGGGTGTCCCGCTGCGGCCGCAGCATGCGCAGCGCGCCGAACTCCGGGGACAGCTCGGCGACCAGGTGTGCCATCGGCTCCCGTACCGCCCGCTCGTAGCGGTCGCGGTGGCGGTGCCAGAAGGCGGTCGAGTTGTCCTCGGCGAGCTCTTCGAAGAAGTCGAACGCCTCGTCCGGGAACCCCGTGAAGGCCATGGGCTCATCCTGCTTTCGTGCCGGAACCGACGACCTCGCGCATGTCGCCGTCGTGGTCAACAACCGGTCAGGAGGTGCCGATTGTAGTGGCGGCACCGGGCGGGACGGAGCCGTTCTGCCGACTCCGCCCGCCCGCCGCCCGTGTCCTCCGCGCCCGTGTCCTCCTCCGTCCGTGTCCTTCGCCGTCCGTGTCCTCCTCCGTCCGGTGTCAGCTGCCGGGCGTGCGGGGGCGTACGGCGGCGAGGTAGCCGGGGACGCGGATCGCGCCGCCGTCGGACTCCGGGTCGACGGCGTACATCTGCGCCGCACCGGCGGACAGCCGCCGCCACCGGTCCGCGGGGAAGTGGCGGTCCAGGTCCGCCGGGCCGAACGGCGTCGAGTGGCGCACCCCCGCCGCTTCGAGCGGCCTGACCAGATGGGCGGCCCGGCCGCGGGCGCCGCCCACATGGCCGAGATAGCCGAACGAGTCGCGCGCGTAGTCGGGTTCGATCAGCAGCACCCCGCCCCGGCCCCCGGTGAGCACGGCGAGCGCGGCGGCCGTCGCGGCTCGCTCCTCCTCGCCCAGGACGTGCAGGACCGCCCGGATGAAGACGTTGGCGGGTCCGATCCGCTTGGCCAGCGCCTCGACCGCGGCCGGGTCGCCCGGGTCGAGGACCTCGAAGGACAGGTCCCCGGACCCCGAACCCTCCGTGCGCGCCCGGGCGATCGCGGTGGGCGACACATCGACGCCGACCACGGCATGGAACCGGGTGGCGAGCGCCCGCGCGTAGCGGCCGTTGCCGCAGCCCAGGTCGATCACCGGCAACGCGGGGTCCAGATGGCGGGCCGTGGTGTCCAGGAGCCAGCGCATCTCGTCGGCGTCGTCGGCGTCCCACAGCACGTCCCCGCCGCGGCCGGTGGCGTCCACCGAGGACCAGTACCGCTCCCATGCCGCGCCGGTGCGCTGGGCACCGGCGACCGCCCCGGGGTCCGTGGCGCCCGCCGTGTGCCGGGCGGTCCCGTAGCCGAAGTCCCCGGCCGACCAGCCCGCGCGGGTGGTGAGCCGGGCCAGCAGGTCGAGGAAGGCGGTGAACATCTCGCCGATCAGCCCGTCGGGGTAGACGGCCTGGATGTAGTCCCAGTTGAACCGCAGCCCGCCGTCCTCGGTCTCGAACACCTGGAAGTCCAGGCTGACCTGGGGGGTCTGGGAGATCCCGTACACCGCCGAGCCGAACGTGGTCCGCCGCTGGTCCGGGGGGTAGCCGACCAGGCTGGTCATCACCACCGGCATCGCCGGGGTGAGCGTGCCGCGCAGCCGGGTCAGGGCGCGCAGGACCTGCATCCCGGTGAAGTGCCGGTGCTCCAGATCGGCCCAGAGCCGCTGCTGCAGCGTCCGGGCGCGGTCCCCGAAGGTGTCCCCGGAGCCGGTGGCCTCCAGCAGCAGTGTGGTGGTCGTATGGCCGATCACCTTGCCGATCTGGGGGTGCAGGGGCAGTCGGCTGAACAGCGGGAAGTTGAGGCAGAACGACGGCTCGGCGGACCAGGACCGCAGCACCTCGGCGTAGGCGGCGGCGAGCACACCGGAACCGGTCACGTCGTGCTCGGCGGCCAGCGCGCCGATCGCCGCCCAGTCCGCGGCGGCGAGGACCCCGCTGTGCCGTTCGATCCTGGCCGCCAACTCCGGCTGGTGCGAGGGGCGTTCGGGTAGCCGGGGGGCGCCGGGCAGGGCTTCGAGCCGGTCCAGCCAGTACCACTGGGAGCGCTGGTAGACATCGCTGTCCGGGAGGTTCGCCGCGAGGCCGAGAACGTAGTCGCGGAACGTCAGCCGCAGGGGTTCGAGCGCCGCGCCCCGGCCCGCGTACAGCTCGCTCAGCTCGGGGACGATCACCTGGAAGTAGCTCCAGGCGTCGGCGACCAGGAAGTCGAGCACCAGATGGATCCGGGTCCGGCCGCCGGGCAGCAGGGTCAGCCGCAGATCGAACAGCGGCCAGGTGGCCGCGTCCAGGATGGTGTGCGACAACCGGGCGCGCAGGGCGAGGAGTTCCGGCTCCGGATCGGCCGCCGCCCGCAGGTCGTGACGCCCGATCACGAAGTCGGGGACCTCGGCGAGCACGTGCTGGGTGCCGTCGGCCAGTACGACGGTGCGCAGCGCGTCGTGCCGCTCGACCAGGAGCTGCCAGGCGTGCTCGAACGCGTCGAGGTCGAGGTCGTAGGACTCCCACTCGAAGTATCCGTGGCAGCCGACGTTGCCGAGCTCGACCAGGCCGCCGCGGCCGATCCACATCGCCTGCTGGCCGTCGTTCAGCGGGAACGGCTCGTAGCGCGCGGCCGGGTCCGGTTCGACCGGGGGCAGTCCGGCGTAGGCGGCCGAGCCGGTGCGGCCCGCCTCGACGGCCGCGGACAGCTCGCCCGCGGTCGGGTTGGCGTACAGCTCGGTCATGGACAGTTCGGTGCCGAACCGGCCGCGCAGCTCGTCGATGAGCCGGAAGGCCAGCAGCGAATGGCCGCCGAGGTGGAAGAAGTTGTCGGTCATCGAGATCGTCCGGCCGTCGAAGATCTCGGCCCACAGACCGGCCATGGCGGCCTCGGTCTCGCTGCGGGCAGGCACGAAGCCGTCGCCGCCCGCCACCGCCGGGTCGGGGTCGGGCAGTGCGCGCAGGTCCGTCTTGCCGTTGGGCAGCCGGGGGATCCGGTCCAGCGTGGTGACCGTCGCCGGGACCATGTAGTACGGCAGCCGTTCGCTGAGCCTGGCCTTGAGCGCGGCGCCGTCCGGTCCGGTGCCGCCGTCCGCGCTGACGCAGGCGGTGACGTAGGCGGCCAGCCGCGGGCCGCCCTGGCCGGTGCGGACGGTGGTGACGACGGCCTCGGCCACCTCGGGGCAGTCGATCAGGGCGGTCTCCACCTCGCCCAGCTCGACCCGGAAGCCCCGGATCTTCACCTGGGCGTCGCCCCGGCCGAGGATCTCGATCGCGCCGTCCGCGCGGTAGCGGGCGAGGTCACCGGTCTCGTACACGAGCCCCTCGCCGGTCACCGGGTCCGGGCGGAACAGCTTCCGGGTCAGCTCGGGCCGCTCGTGGTACCCGGCGGAGAGTCCGGCCCCGCCGATCAGCAGCCGGCCGGTCAGCCCCGGGGGCACCGGGCGGTCCAGCGCGTCGAGCACATAGGCGCGGACGTTGGCGATCGGGCGGCCCGCGGGCACCGGGTGCGCGGCCTTGATGTGCGCGGGGGTCGCCTGGCTGGTCAGATCGATGCCCGCGCCCAGGTCCAGGCAGGTCAGCGCGTTGGTGCTCTCGGTGGTGCCGTAGGTCATCACGACGCGGAACGGGGTGTCCACCGGGGGCCAGCTGTGCACGCGCTCCGCGGTGGTGACCATGACGCGCAGCGCGGCGTCGGCGGGCCAGTCGAGTGCCCAGGCCGGTTCCGCGAGGGCTGCCACCAGCATCGTGTGGGTGATCCGCTCCGCGACCAGCCAGTCCCGCAGCTGTGCCGGGGACAGCGCGTGCCGGGCGGCGGGGACGCACACCGTGGCGCCGAGCGCGAGGTGCGGCATCCACTCCATGATCTGGACGCCGAACCCGGGCGCGGACAGCCAGGAGGCCCGGTCGCCGGGCCGTACCGCGTACGCGCGGCCGGTCCAGTGCACCAGGTTCTCTATCGCCCGCAACCGCTCCAGAACCGCCTTCGGCTCCCCCGTCGACCCCGAGGTGTAGATGAGATGGCTGAGGGGTTCGGCCGCCACCGGGGTGTCCGGCGGCCGGACGGGCGCGTCCGCGGTGGCGGCGATGTCGATGACGGGCAGATACGGCTGAAGACGCGCACCCGGCCGCCCTCCGGCCCCCTGCGGGCCCATGACCTGGTGATCCGTTCCGTCGCCCCCATCCCGCGGCAGCGGCGCGCCCGCCCCATCGCCCACGCCCTGCGCCGGCCGCTCGCCGAGCCCACTTTCGGTGCCCTGCCCGAGCGGCTCGCCCGGTGCGTCGCCCGCCTCCTGCGCAAGCCGCTCCCCGGATCCCTCGCCGGTGCCCTGCGGGGCTCGCTCGTCCTTCCCGTCACCGGGTCCCTGCGCGAGCCGGCCGCCGAGTCCGCCGTCGGTGCCCTGCGCGAGCCGGTCACCGGGCTCACCATCGGCGCCCTGCGCAAGCCGCCCCCCGAACCCCCCGTCGACTCCCTGTGGCAGGCGTTCGGGCAGTCCCTCGGTGGTCAGGACCGCCGTCGCCGCGCTGTCGCGGAGCATGAACGCGATCCGGGCGTCCGGGTTGACCGGGTCGAGGGGGACGATCGCCGCGCCGGCCTTCAGGATGCCGAGGACGGCGAGCACGTAGTCGAGGCCGCGGGGGCAGAACAGTCCGACGTGGTCCCCGGCCACGACCCCGGCCCGGCGCAGCTCGCCGGCGATCTGGTCGCCGCGCCGGTCCAGCTCCGCGAACGAGACGACGCGCTCGCCCTGTTCGACCGCCGGGGCGTCCGGGCGGGTGCGCACCTGGTGGGTGATCAGCTCCAGATAGCCGGTCGCGGGAAAGGGCGCGGCGGTGCGGTTCCACTCCTCGGTGAGCAGCCGCCGGTCCGCGTCGGTCAGCAGGTCCACCTCGGTCAGCGGTGTGTCCGGGGCGGTGTGCGCGCGCTCGCCGAGCAGCCGCAGCTGTCCGGCCAGCCGGTGCAGCGTCGACGGCTCCCACAGCCGGGCGGCACCGGCCACTTCGACGGCCTCGTCCGCGAGTTCCACCGCGAGGTCGCCGACGCCCCGGTGTTCCCCCGGCCCGCCCGCGACCGGGGCCACCGGGGCCACCGGGGCGGCCGGTGGCCGGGACGGCCGGAACGCCGGTCCGTCGAGCGCCGCCGCCGTGGCCGCGATCAGCTCGCCGACCGGCGCGTCCTGGTCCACCGGGATCTCGTACCAGCCGTCCGGGCCCGCCAGCCACACCCGGTCGTGCCCGCTGTACCGGGCGAGGAGGGCGGCCCACACCCCCGACCACCACGTCCGGTCGCGGCCGAGGTCGGCACCGGCCGGGGCGGTGTGCCAGGGCCGGTCCGGCTCACGCGGTGCGCCGGGCTCGGCCGGCCGGTCCGTGAGCAGCGCGGGCAGCGGTTCTACGGCAGGAGTGGGCATCAGCGACCGCCTTCCGGGCGCTCGGGTGTGCGGGGCAGGGCGTCCCAGGGCCGGAACGACCGGTGGGCGTAGACGAGCGGTGTCCCGGGCACCACGCCGGCGTCGATGACCGTGCCGAGGACCATCGTGTGGTCCCCGGCCTCGACCGTGCGGCTCACCTCGCACTGCGCGTACGCGCACACGTCGTCGGTGAGCAGCGGCAGCCCCTTCTCGGACATCCGCCAGCCGACCAGCGCGAACCGGTCGGGGACATCGGTGGAGAAGGCCCGGGCGACGCGCTCGGCCCCTCCGTGCAGCAGGTTCACCGCGAAGCCGCCCTGCCGGAGCGCGGCGCCCAGCGTCGAACTCGCGGTGCGCAGGCACACCGCGAGGGTGGGCGGCCGGAGACACACGCTGGTCAGCGAGGAGCAGGTCATGCCGCGCGGCCCGTCCTCCGCCGGCGCGGTGACCACCGTGACCCCGGTCGGGAACGAGCCCATGACCCGGCGGAACGTCTCCTCCGCCCGCGCCCGCTGCTGCACCTTCTCCGCCACTTCCGCCGCGACCAGCGGCACCGGGACGCCGCTCACGCCTGCCGCCGTGGCGCCTTCGCGGGGGCCTGCCGCGGCTGGTCGGCGTCGTAGAGGTGGCGCAAGTACTCGTAAGTGGACGGCAGTTCGGACACCAGCCGGCGCCGGCGGGTCCGCACGTCGGCGAAGGCGCGTTCGGCCGCCGCGACCGAGCCGGGCCGGTACGAGATGATCGGCAGCGTGTTCCGCGGCCGCACCCCGAGCCCGGCGAAGACGGAGTAATAGCTGCCGTTGGTCCAGAAGTTGCGGAACTCGGACTCGAAGTTGCCGTAGTAGGCGCGCTCGTCGGTCGTCGGCGGATTGACCGGGACCCCGGAGCGGTACATCTCGATCTTCTCCTTGATCTGGTCGGCCAGGGTGAGTTCCTTGGTGGCCCGCCAGAACGGAGTGTCGGTGCGCGGGGACAGCGAGAAGTGCGCCTGCAGGAAGTCCCGGGTGTCGTCGAACATGTCGACGATCTCGCGGTTGAACCGGTCCCGCAGCACCGGATCGACATCGCGCTCGGGGAAGTGCTTGACCAGCTGGTACAGCGAGGCGGTGATGAAGTAGATGCCCGTCGACTCCAGCGGCTCCACGAAGCACGAGGACAGCCCGATGCTGACGCAATTGCCCACCCACGCCCGGCGGTTGCGGCCCACCCGGAACCTGATGTGGTTGAGCGGCGTCTTCTCGGGATCCAGGCCCCACAGCCCGCACAGGTCGCGGGCGGCCTCGTCCTTGTCCGCGAACGCGTCGCAGTACACGTAACCGCTCCCGAACCGGCCCGGCATCGGGATCCGCCACGTCCACCCGGCGGGCATCGCGATCGAGGAGGTGTACGGCTCGATGCCGTACGTCTCGTCGTCGTGCGGCACCTGGGTGGCGACCGCGCTGTTGTTCAGCAGATGGTCGCTCATGTCGATGAAGGGCTCGCCGAGCTTCTTGTTGATCAGCAGCCCGCGCAGCCCGCTGCAGTCGACGAAGAGGTCGCCCCTGATCACCTCGCCCGACTCCAGGGTCACCGACTCGATGTAGCCGCGCGCGTCGGCCCGGACGTCCGAGACGGTGCCCTCGATGTGCCGTACCCCCTGCTTGACGGTGGCGAAGTCACGGAGGAACGCGGCCACCTTGGCGGCGTCGAAGTGCCAGGCGTAGGTGGTGCAGCGGGTGCCGTCGAGGAACCGGGGGGAGCGCTTGGCGTCCATCAGCGCCGGTTCGACGAAGCACGCGTAGTCGAAGGGCTCGTCGGCCGTGCCCGCCAGCTGCTTGCGCGTCCAGTAGTGCGACAGCGGCACCCCGTCGGGCGCGGGGAGCAGTCCGAACGGATGGTAGAAGTGGTCGGAGCCGTTCGCGTCCCGCCTGCTGACCGGCTCACCCGGCCCCGGTGTACGCCAGTTGATGAACTTGACCGCCATCTTGAAACCGGCGTTGCACTTGCCCATCCACTCCTCTTCGGGCAGCCCGAGATAGTCGAAGAAGACCCGCTGGAGATTGGGCACGGTCGCCTCGCCGACGCCGATGCGCCCGATCGCCGGTGCCTCGACGACGGTGATCGACGCTTGGCCGGACAGTGCCTTGCCGAGATAGGACGCGGCCATCCAGCCGGCCGTGCCGCCGCCCAGGATGACGATGTTGCGGATGGGCTCCCCCATGGTGACCTCCGTCAGATGGTTGTTCTCCCGGCATCGTCGGCGTCGGCCATTACCCGGTGGTTACGCACGCCCGTGCAGCCGCACCGGCAGCGCGCTGACCCCCCAGGTGAAGTTGGACGGTGTGAACGACGGCGCTCCGAGCAGCTCCACCCGCCCGACACTTCCGGCCAACCGCCGCAGCAGCGCGTCGAGTTCGCAGCGCGCCATCCGCGCGCCCAGGCACAGATGCCTGCCGTGGCCGAACGCCAGATGCCGGTTGGGGCTGCGGTCCACGAGGAACCGGTCCGGTTCCTCGAAGACCTCCTCGTCCCGGTTGGCGGACGCGTTCCACAGCGTGACCCGCTCCCCGGGCCGCAGCCGCTGCCCGGCGATCTCGGTCGGCCGCAGCACGGTGCGCATCGCGTGCACTCCCGGCGAGGCCCAGCGCAGCGCCTCCTCCACCGCCCCGGGCACCCCGGCGGGGCCCAGCGCGCGCAGCCGCTCCCACTGCTCGGGGAACCGGGCGAAGGCAAGGAGCGCCCCGGCGGCGACATAGCGGGTGGTCTCGTTGGCGCCGGAGAGCACTCCGTTGCAGTTGAAGATGATCTCCTCGTCGGTCAGCGGGCGCCCGCCGTCGCCGTCCACCCGGCCGTGCGCCGCGACCCAGCTCACGAAGTCGTCGCCCGGGTGCGCCCGGCGCGTCGCGAGGAGGTCGGCGAAGTACAGGAAGATCTCCCCGTTGGCGTAGGTGCCCGAGGTGTCGTCGAACGCCTCGGTGGTGACCGCGCCCACCCAGTCCCAGTCCGCCCGGGGCAGATCCATCAGGGCGCACACCACATGGTTCGGCAGCCGCTTGGCCACCTCGATGAAGTCCAGCGGCTCATCAAGGATGCCGTCGGTCACCAGCTCGTCCACCACCTGCCGGACGAGCCGTTCGACGCGGGGCATCCGGGCGGGCCCGAACCACTCCATCAGGGTCCGCTTGACGGCGGTGTGCTGCGGCGGGTCGGAGACGATCAGCATGCGCTGGGAGACCGCCGCCACAGCCGCCACATCGCTGCCGATGCGCATGCCGAAACGCGAGCCGAAATGGGTGGAGTCCGCGTACACGGCGGTGATGTCCCGGTGTTTCGTCAGCACCCAGAACGGGGCGCCGCCGCCCCGGTGCCGGTACACCGGCGCGTGGGCGCGCAGCCAGGCCAGGGTGTCCCAGAAGTCGTCGCGGGCGAACGGGCCGGGATCGAGCAGGTCGATCACCGGCGGGGCCTCGGGATTCACGCGGGTTCCTCCTCGGCGAGGTCGGACAGGATCCCGGACAGCAGGGCGAGCAGCGCGAGCGGATCCTCGCGGCTGACCCGGTGCCCGCCGGTGAAGTCATGCCGGTGCAGCGGCCCGGTGGTGACCTCGCGCCAGTCGTCGAGCTGCGCGGGGGTGACCGTCTCGTCGCCGAGGGCGCCCCACGCGTACACCGGGCAGCGCAGCGGCTCCGCGTCCGGCGGGGTGCGGAAGGTCTCGGAGAGTGCCGCGTCGCGCCGCAGCACCTCGGCGGCGATCTCCCGCAGCTCGGCGCGGAGTTCGGGCGGCAGGGCCGAGTCCTCGACGCTCGCCGAGGCCAGCCGTTCCACGTCGTCCTCGTCCAGCCCGCCGTGGCGCCGCCAGTGGACCGGCGCCCGGCAGACGCACACCACCAGGGCGGCCGGGCCGAGGGCGCGCGCCACCTCGTAGGCGAGCAGTCCGCCGAAACTGTCCCCGAAGACGACCAGCGGCCGGCCGCGGAGCCCGGCGTCCGACAGCTCCGCGACCACGGCGGCGACCACCTCGGCGATGCCGTCCGGCACCGGCTCGCCCCACCGGTCCTCCCGGCCCGGCAGCTGTACGCCGCACACGGTGGCCCGGGAGCCCAGCCGCAGCTGCCAGTTCTGGAACTGGAGCGCGCCGGAACCGGCCTGCGGCAGGCAGAGCAGCACCGGACGGGCCGCCGGCACGTCCTTCGCCCAGATACGCAGATAGGTCATGAGGCCGCCGCCGATTCGTTCAGCCGGGCGCGGAGCAGCGCCGCGCAGCCGCGGATGGTGGGGTTGCCCAGCAGTTCGCGCATCGACAGGGACACCCCGGTCTCCCGGCGCAGCGCGGTGATCACCCCGGCGGCCAGCAGGGAGTGCCCGCCCGAGGCGAAGAAGTCGGCGTCCGCGTCGGTCACCGGGTGTTCGAGGACCGCGTTCCAGACCTTCGTCACCGTGCCGATCAGGGCGTCCGCGAAGTCGTCGGGCTGCGGCTCGGTGCCGTCGGCGGCCGGGTGCGTCGGCCGGCCGGTGGCGAGCGCGTGCGCCGTGGCGAGCGCGGCCCGGTCCGTCTTGCCGTTCGGGGTCAGCGGCAGCCGCCGCACGCGCCGGATGCCGCTCGGCACCTGGTGCGCGGGGAGCGCCGCGGCGAGCCGCTCCCGCAGCTCGCCGTCCCCCGGATAGTCCTCGGCGGCCACCACGGCGAGCCCGATGGTCCGGCCCCCCGGCAGCAGATAGGCGACGGCCCGCGCCACCCCGGGTCCGGCGGCCCGGCGCTCGATCTCGGCGAGCTCCACCCGGAACCCGCGCACCTTGACCTGGTCGTCGCCCCGGCCGCAGAACTCCAGCAGGCCGTCGGCCCGGCGCCGTACGAGGTCCCCGGTGCCGTAGACGCGGCCGCGCTCGGGGTCGGTCACGAAGTACCGTGCGGTCAGGCCGGGTTCGTTGCGGTAGCCGAGGGCGACCCCGGGACCGCCGATGTACAGCTCGCCCTGGGTGCCGTCGGGCACCGGCCTGCCCTCGGGGTCGAGCACATGGACGGTGTAGCCGGGGATCGCGGTGCCGATGGTGGCCAGGTCGTCGCCGCGGGCGCTGTCCGCCCAGGTGGCGGCGATGGTGGCCTCGGTCGGGCCGTAGACGTTGAGCATCCGGCGCCCGCTCCCGTGCCGCTCCACCAGGTCCGGCGGGCAGGGTTCGCCCGCCACCACGATCGCCTCCGCGCTGCCCACGCCCGCCTCGCAGGCGGCCAGCAGGGACGGGGTCAGGCACACCACCCGGGGGGCGAGGGCGGCGATCGCGGCGGCGGGCGAGCCGGCCGTCGAACGCGCGAGGTCCACGATGCCGAGCGCGTTGCCGAACACCAGGTACAGCAGGGTGCACCAGAGCCAGCCGTCGAACGCGGGCGACACCGCGTTGATGCCGTGGCCGCCGCGCGGCATGTCGAGGGTCTCGATCGCGTCGAGGAACGCCTCCAGGTTCGCGAAGGAGACATCGACCCCCTTCGGTCGGCCGCTGCTGCCGGAGGTGTGGATCACATAGGCGACGTCGTCGGGGCGGGCCGGCTCGGTCCGCTCGGTGCGGGCGTCCGGCTCGGCGGGCTTCTCGAACAGTTCCGGGACGGTGAGCACGGGCACGCCGTTGCCGAGCACCTCGGGCGTCAGCTCGGCCGCGACGATCCACTCGGCGCCGGAGTTGACGACGACCTCGCTGAGATGGGCCGCCGGATGCCGCTCGTCGAGGAGCACCGCGCTCGCGCCGAGCGACCAGACGGACAGCAGCGCGGTGACCGCGTGCCGGTCCCGGCCGGTGGCGAGCGCCACCGCGGTGCCGCGCCCGATGCCATGGGCCTCCAGCACCCGGGTCATCGTGCCGACGGACGCGGCGAGTTCGGCCCAGCCGAGGCGGCCGTCGGCCGTGCGCACCGCGGGTTCGCGGGGACGTTCGGCGGCGTGCCGGGCCAGATGGCCGAGCAGCCGGGAGACGACGGCCGGCGGTGTCGCGGCCGAGGGGGTCACGGTCATGCGCGGGCCCTCCCTGCCACCGGACGGACGGCGAAGGGGCCGGGGACGACCGTGCGGCCGCGTCCGGTCAGGACCCGTTGGAGGGCGCCCCGGGTGTCGGCGCAGGGTTCGACGCCGATCCGGCGCCGCAGCCGCCGTTCGCAGAGCTGGTACCAGCGCAGCGCCTGCTCCTCCTGGCCGAGCAGCCCCGCGACCTCGATCAGGGCCTGGTAGGTGGGCTCGTGCAGGGCGTCGATCTGGAGCGTGCGCTGGCCGAGCGCGACGACCGTGTCCGTGTCGCCGCGTTCCATCGCGCTCGTGCGCAGGACGTCGAGGGCGCTCAGGGCGAGCGAGCGGTAGTACTCCCGCGCCTCGGCGATCCAGTCCTCGTCCTGACCGGCGAGGAAGTCACCGTGGTAGAGGGCGATCGCCCGGGCCAGGCTCTCGGTGGCCTGCTCGGGGCGGCCGTGGGCGCGGCGCCGCATCCCCTCGTGGACGCGTTCGCGGAACTCCTCGATGTCGCACCAGGCGTCGTCGGCGTCGAGCAGATAGCCGCCGTCGCGGTGCAGCAGCCGGATGGGCGACCCGGTGCCGGCCGGCTGCTTGCTGGCGCCGAGGGTGCTGCGCGCGCCGCAGCAGGCGACCTTCAGCGAACTGGAGGAGGCGCGCCACTCGGCCTCCGGCCACAGCGCGTCCCGTAACTGGTCGCGGGTCATCACCCGGCTGCGGTGCAGCATCAGGTACTGGAAGAGACTGCGTGACTTACCGGCCCGCCATCGCTCGACCGGCACCCCGCCCACCGAGGTGGCGAACCGGCCGAAGAAGCACACCGACAGGTATGCGGGCGGGGTGGTGTCCGGCGCGTTCGCACGTATGGGCGTAACGCTCATCCCTCTCACTCCTTTCGAGGGCGCCCCGGCGGATCGCCACAGGCGCCACCGAGCCTAAGAGCGGCTTGCCGCGGCGAGAGGGTCGTAGTGACGGAGATACGACCCTTGCGGGCCGGGTGGTGCGCCCTGGTCGCAGCGAAGCCGAGCGGGAGGGAGGAGCGGGGCGAGCCGTCCGGGAGGTTGTCCCGACTCCCTTTTCCGGCAGAGCATTTGACACCATGAACGGACCCTCGGGTTCCCCGCGTACGGACTTCGCGAGCGACAACCACGCGGAGGCCCATCCCGCCGTGCTCGCCGCGCTCGCGGCGGCCGCCCCCGGCCCGGCCCCCGCCTACGGCGGTGACCGCTGGACGGCCGCCGCCGAGGCGGAGTTGCGCGAACTGGCCGGGCCCACGGCGGTGCCGCTGCTGGTCTTCAACGGCACCGCCGCCAATGTGCTCGGGCTGTCCGTCCTGCTCGGTCCGGGAGACGCGATCATCTGCGCCGAGCAGTCCCACTTCGCCGTGGACGAGTGCGGCGCGGTCGAGGCGATGCTGGGCCGCAAGCTGCTGACGGCCCCGGCGCCGGACGGCAAGCTCACCCCGGCCGCGATCGAGGCCGTACTGGAGCGCTGCACGGATGTGCGCACACCGCGCCCCGCCACGGTGGCGCTCACCCAGGTCACCGAGCTGGGCACCTGCTACACCCTGCGGGAGCTGGCGGAGCTGCGGGAGCTGTGCGACCGCAGGGGGCTGCGGGTCTATCTGGACGGGGCGCGGCTCGCCAACGCCGTGGCCCGGCTGGGCTGCACGGTGGCCGACATCGCCCGCTACGCGGACGCGCTGAGCTTCGGCTTCACCAAGAACGGGGCTCTCGGCGCCGACGCGCTGCTCCTGATGGCTCCCGGCATCGCCGAGCGGGCCCCCTATCTGCGCAGACAGCAGGGGCAGTTGGCGTCCAAGATGCGCTTTCTCGCCGCCCAGGTCGGCGCGCTGCTCGACGGCGGGCTCTGGCTGGACAACGCGCGGCACGCGAACACCATGGCCGGCCGGCTCGCGGCGGAACTGGCGGCGCTGCCCGGGGTGCGGCTGGCGCAGCGGGTGGAGTCCAACGCGGTCTTCGTCGAACTACCCCGCGCCGCGGCGGACTTCCTGCGCCCGCGCTGGTCCTTTCAGCTGCTGCCGACGGGGCAGGCCCGGCTCATGACGTCTCACGCCACCGCTCGGGCGGACGTGGCCGACCTGGCCGAGGAGGTGAGGGCGAGCCTGCGATGACGAACCGCTCGGCCGGGCGGCGCGCGGGCAGCAGCCCCGCCGCCTCCGCCCGCCGTGCCGCGTCGACCCGGGAGACCGCGCCCAGCTTGCGGTAGATGTTGGTGAGGTGACGCTTGACGGTGCTCACGCTGATGAACAGCCGCTGGGCGAGCTCGGCGTTGCTCACGCCCTCGGCGAGCAGGGCGAGCACCTCCAGCTCGCGCTTGGAGATCAGCCCGGACGGCCTGGGCTCGGCCCAGTCGTGGAGGAACAGGGCTTTTTGCGGGAGGTGGATGACGAGCTGATCGGAGTTCAGCGTCACACAATGGATCGCCGTCCTGAGCGCCGGGTAGTCCACCGACTTGTGCAGATAGCCGGAGGCTCCGCCGGCGATCAGCTCGCGGATGTGCGCGCCGTCGTCGTGCATGCTCAGGATGATGACCCTGGTGTCCGGGCTCTCCTTGAGGACGTCGGTCAGCACTTCGTACGGATCCGAGCCGGGCAGTTCGATGTCCAGGATCAGGACGTCGGGGGCCGTCGACCGGCACAGGGCGACCGCCTCGTCGCCGGTCGCGCCCTCGGCCTCGACCGCGAAGGCCGGCACCGAGGTGAGCAGGGAGACCAGACCGGTGCGGAACAGATGGTGGCCGTCCACCACGACGATCCGTATCTGTGTGCCGTGCGGCAACTGTGCGCCGTGCGGCGGGGCATGGGTGGTTCGGGTTGCCATGTGCTGCCTACCCCCCCGCCTCGGCGGCGAGCCGAAGCGTCGTCGTGCCTCCCCCGTGAGGCGCAGCGCTTGCGTGAAGCCGCGCCTAGCACACGAAGGTAACCCCTTGCTACGAAGGCGACAAGTCATATGGCTCGCAAGGGACTTGGGGTCTGTGGGCCGATTTCGGGAGCCGGTTCGGGGGATCACGGACGCGCACGAACCCCACCAGGCAAAAGGCACACCGGGCGACAGAACGGAACTCGGGTTGTTCGGTCATGTCCTGAACCGAAATTCCCCCGCGTGCGGCAAAGTATCGCAAAAAGGATGTAAAGGGCCCAGAGGGGGGTGAACCGACGGAGGCGGGACGACCTCTTGGTGAACGATGGGCGGCGCGTGGTCAGGAACGCGCCGCCGCTGCCGGACGGGATGTGCACATGGTGGAGCCGAGGATCGCCGTCGCCGTGGTGACCATGGGCAACCGCCCCGCCGAGGTCGACGCCCTGCTGGAGTCCGTGGCCAAGCAGGACCTCGCCCCCGCCCGGACCGTGATCGTCGGCAACGGCTGCCGGCTCCCCGAGTTCGCCCGCCGGCTCTCCCTGCCCGGCGAGGTCACCACCGTCGACGTGCCGGAGAACCTGGGCTGCCCGGGCGGCCGCAACATCGCCCTCGCCCGGCTGCGGGAGTTCGGGGACATCGACGTCGTCGTGGAACTGGACGACGACGGGCTGCTCGTCGACGCCGATGTGCTGCGCCGGGTACGGGACCTGTACGCCGCCGAACCGCGCCTCGGCATCGTCGGCTTCCGCATCGCCGACGAGCACGGCGAGACCCAGCAGCGGCACGTGCCCAGGATCGGCGGCTCCGACCCGCTGCGCGGCGGCTACGTCACCGGATTCCTGGGCGGCGGCCACGCGCTGAGCACGGCCATGCTGGCCGAGACCGGGGACTGGCCGGCCGAGTTCTTCTTCGCGCACGAGGAGACCGACCTCGCCTGGCGCGCCGCCGACGCCGGCTGGAAGATCCGCTACTGCCCCGAACTGCTGCTCCAGCACCCCAGGACCTCCCCGGCCCGGCACGCCGTCTACTACCGCGTCAACGCCCGTAACCGCGTCTGGCTCGCACGGCGCCGGCTGCCGCTGCCGCTCATCCCGGTCCACCTCGGGGTCTGGACCCTGCTCACCCTCGCCCGCACCCGTTCCGCGGCCGGGCTCAAGGCATGGTTCGGCGGGTTCGTGGAGGGGGTCCGGGAACCGGCGGGGGAGCGCCGGCCGATGCGCTGGCGGACGGTGTGGCGGCTGACCGGGCTGGGCCGCCCGCCCGTGATCTGAGCACTCGGGGCGGGGGAGGCGGGACGGGGTCCCGGTCGTTCACCTCCGCCGACCGGGACCACCCACGTCCCCGGATCCGACCTGCGGCGACACTCCCCCGAGTTACGCGACTGACGCGCGCGCCGTCGGGCCGGTTCCGATGGAATGATCACATCAAGTCTCACCAACGGATCGCTAACATGTGGCCGAGGGAACGTCGGTGCGTGACAGGTCGGATGACCGGAACTCGCCCGGCGGCAGCGGCGGCAGGCCGGTGAGCGGACCGGCGGCCGGATGCCCGGACGGCCACTGACCAGGGCCGATCGCCCCGCGGACGGCGACAGGGGACCGCCCGCGGAAGGTGGCGGGAAATCGTCGCCTGCGGGACGGATTCCCGCCAGGAGCACGGCGGGCACGCGCCCGGCGCGGAGCACGGTCGGCCCCGACCGCGCGGGAAGGCAGTGGAGCGGCGTGAAAGGGCGGCGCGAGCTGCGGTTCGGACTGCTGGGTCCGCTGGTCCTCTACGACCGCCCGTCGTACGACGACCCGTTGTACGACGACCCGTTGTACGACGACCCGGGCGGGACGCGGTCGTACGAGACGCCGTACGACGCGGTGCCCGCCACCCCCGGCCATGCCGCGCTCGGCCACGCGGCCCCCGACCGTGCCGTCCCAGGCGAGGGCACACCCGACACCACCGCCCGCGCCATCGGCAGCCCCAAGATGCGCGCCCTCCTCGCCGCGCTGCTGCTGGAGCCCGGCCGGGTCGTGTCGGTCGAGTCGCTGAAGGACGCGCTGTGGGGCGGGGCGCCGCCGGCCTCCGCGCAGGCGTCCCTGCACAACCATGTCACCCGGCTGCGCCGGCTCCTGGACGATCCCGAACGGCTCAGGTCCGTGCCGCCGGGCTATCTGCTCCGCGTCGACCAGGGCGAGCGGGACGTGGACGTGTTCGACGCGCTGGTCACCGACGCCCGCGCCGCGCACGCCCGCCAGGACTGGCCGGGCGTCGTACGGTCCTGCACCGACGCGCTCGCGCTGTGGCGCGGTACCCCGCTCAGCGGACTGCCCGACCTCGGCGGCCGCGCCCTGGTGCCCCGCCTGGAGGAGGCGCGGCTGATCCTGCTGAAGTGGCGCTACGACGCCGAACTCGCCCTCGGCGGAACGCGGTTGACGGCCCTCGTCCCCGAGCTGTCGGCCCTCGTCGCCGAGCATCCGCTCCGCGAGGCGTACCACCGCCAGCTGATGCTCGCCCTGCACCGCACCGGCCGCCAGGCCGAGGCCCTCGCCGTCCACCGCGATCTGCGCGCCCGTCTGATCGAGGAACTCGGCGTCGAACCCGGCCCCGCCATGCGCGAGGCCCATGTGGAGGTGCTGCGGGGGAGCGACGGGAGCGGCGCGTGGCTCCCGGAGGGCGAGGGAGAGGGAGAGGAGGGGAACGGGGGCGGGGATGGGTACGAGTACGGGCACGGGCACGGCGGTGAGTCCTACCGGTCGACCGAGGCCGGCCGCCCGGCGGGGGACCGGAATCCGACGGCGCACCCGCCCGCGCGGGGAGCCGATGGCGGACTGAAGCCGGTCACCTCCGTGGTTTCGGGTACGGACGAGCACGACGGCGACACGCCCGCACCGCACCCCCCGCCCCTCGCCCAACTCCCGCCCCCACCGGCCCACTTCACCGGCCGTACCCTCGTCCGCCGCGCCCTGCGGCACGCGCTGACCGAGCCGCCCGCGCCGGGCCCGGCCGTCGCCGTGGTCTCCGGCATGGCGGGCGTCGGCAAGAGCGCGCTCGCCCTGCATGTGGCCCATGAGCTGCGGGAACGTTTCCCCGACGGTCAGCTCTACGTCAATCTGCACGGCGCCACCCCCGGGATGCCCCCGCTCGCCCCGGCGCAGGCGCTCGCCACCCTGCTCCGCGACCTCGGGGTCGAGCCCCGCAATGTGCCCGAACACCCGGATGCGGCAGCCGCGTTGCTCCGCTCCCTGCTCGCCCCCGCCCGCATCCTGCTGGTCCTGGACGACGCGGCCGACGCCGCCCAGGTACGTCCCCTGCTCCCGGCCGGACCCGGCTGCGCGGTGATCGTCACCAGCCGCTCCCCGCTGACCACCCTCGACGGCGCCCGGCGCTTCCCGCTCACCCCGCTGACCGGCGAGGACAGCGCGGCCCTGCTCCGCGCGCTGAGCGGCCGTCCGGGACTGGACGCCGGACACGCCCTGGTCGAGCTGACCGGCGGACTGCCGCTGGCGCTGCGCGTGGTCGCCGCCCGGCTCGTGGCCCGGCGCGCCCTCACCCCGGATGTGCTGGCCGGTCAACTGGCCGCCGGCGGAGACAGATTGCGGCAGCTGGAGTACGACGACCTCAGCGTCCGGCGCTCCCTCGCCGTCGCCCATGACGCCCTCGCCGCCGCCGAACGCGAGGCCGACCGGGACGCGGCCCTCGTGCTGCGCCGCGTCGGCGCGCTCGACCTGCCGACCTACGGCGCCCCGCTCCTCGCCCGTCTCACCGGCATCGACGCGCGCCGCGCCGAGGCCGCCCTGGACCGCCTGGTCGACGTGGCCCTCCTGGAGGAGACGGCCTACGGCCGCTACACCCCGCACGACCTGGTCCGCGAGTTCGCCCGCGAACTGGCCGCGAAAGACGGGGAGTTGCTTACGACGGCCGACCCCTCCCCGGCCGACCGGGCTCCCACCCGTACCCGGAGCGACACGCACCCCGACCTCGTCGCCCTGCGCTGGTACGCCGCCGTGGCCGAGCGCGCGCTCGTCGCCATCGTGGAACCCGGCCTCGACCTGGACGACCGGCTGCGGCCGACCCCCGCGCAGCCGCCGGAGCACGCCGCCGATGTGGCCGGGCTGCGGTCCTTCGAGTCGGCCGGGCAGGCGTTCGCCTGGGGCGAGACGGAGCTGGAGAACGTGGTCGCGCTGGTGGCGCGCAACACCGGGGCCGCCGATCCGCGCAGGCTGGCCCATCTCTCGGTGCTGACCCGCCTGTTGTTCCCGTATGTGCAGCGCAGTGGCCGGGTCGCGGAGATGGAGGTGCTCGGGCGGGCCGCGCTCGGGGCGGCAGGGCGGCTCGACGACGAGGAGGCGCGGGCGTACGCCCTCGGCGATCTCGCGGGCCTGCACTTCCTGACCGGCCGGCTCAAGGACGCCCTCGCGCTGACCGACCGCTGCCTGGAGAGCTGGCGGCGGCTCGGGGTGGCGAGCCGCATCCGGCGCTGTCTGAACAACCGGGGGCTGCTGCTGGAGGGACTGGGCCGGTTCGCGGAGTCCGAGGAGGCGCTGCGGCAGAGCCTGTCCTACGCGCGGCTGCTGAACGACCCCGTCGGCGAGGCCGTCACCCACAGCCATCTCGGCAACCTCTACGAACACACCGATCCGCGCGCCGCCATCGAGCAGCACCGGCGCTCGCTGGCGATCGGGGAGACGGTCGGCGCCGTCATCGTGCGCCACTCCGCGCACTGCAACATCGGCTACGCCCATCTCACCCTCGGTGAACCGGCCGCCGCCGCCCGGCACTTCGAGCAGAGCCTCAGCATCCTCGGCGGGCACGGCGACTGGCACGGCGAGTCCCAGACCCGGCTCGGCCTGGTCCGCGCGCTACGGGAGCTGGGGGAGGAGGAGCGGGCATACATCGAGTGCGGCGAGCTGCTGCGCCGCGCCGACGCCCGCGCCGACCGCTATACGGGCGGCCTGGCCCGCCACCAGCGCGGCCTCCTGCTGCACGCCCAGGGCCGCCACCCGGAGGCCCGCACCGCCTGGCACACCGCCCTCACCGCCCTGACCGGCACGGACGAACAATCCGTACTGACCGAACTGCGAGAACTGCTGTCCGACTGAACCGACGTACGCCGCCCGGCCGTTCACCATCCCCCCACCCGGCTCCGGCATCGACGGCCGGCCCTCTGCCACCTGCCCACCCGGCAATCGGCCCGCCCGGCTTCGGCTTCGGCTCGCCCGACGGCGACCGGTCGTCCAGAGCCGACCAGTACGGCTCGGGTCTGGCTCCGTGCGACGGGCCCGGTCGGCCGTCAGAGGCGCGTCCGCCCGGCCGCAGCAGACCGCCCGGCGACGGCCCGCACCGACCCGGCGCCCCCGGCGGTAGTCGTCGGCCGTCAGCTGCCCGCCTGCTCGGCAGCGATCCGCCGCCCGGAGCCGACCCGCGCGGATACGGTGTCACCCCGCGCGGCAGCGCACCCGTACGCCCCTGCTTCTACTTCTACTTCGCGTCCGCATAACACTCCACCACCGCCGTCGTGAACGGAAACCGCACCGGTGTCTCGCCGAAGGTCAGCCGCCCGGCGAGGGCGGACGCTTCGCGGATGGCGGCCACCACGGTGTCGGCCTCCTCGGCGGGGCAGTGCACGATCACCTCGTCGTGCTGGAAGAAGACCAGCTCGGCCCGCAGCCCGGCGCAGGAGCGGCGCAGCGCGGCGAGCAGCAGCAGGGTCCAGTCGGCGGCGCTGCCCTGGACGACGAAGTTGCGCGCGAAGCGGCCCCGCGCACGGGAGTTGGCGGAGGCGTAGCCCGGGACCCAGGCCGTCTGGCCGTCGGCCGGTGTCTCCCCCTCGTCCTCCCCGGGCCCGATGGGAATGCCCGCCTCGTCCGCCGCGTCCTCGCCGGTGCCCGCGGCCGGTGGGCAGGTGCGGCCCAGCCAGGTCCGCACCAGCCGGCCCTCCTCACCCGCCCGCGCCGCGTCGTCGACATAGGCGACGGCCTTCGGGAAGCGGCGGCGCAGCGCGGCGAGGTTCTTCAGTCCGTCGCCGGAGGTCTGGCCGTAGACCGCGCCGAGCACGGCCAGCTTGGCCTGCTCGCGGTCGCCGGAGAAGGCCCGGTCGGACACCGCCTGGTAGAGGTCGCTGTCCCGGCCCGCGACCTCCATCAGACCGGGGTCACGGGAGATCGCGGCCAGCACCCGCGGCTCCATCTGGTCGGCGTCGGCCACCACCAGCCGCCAGCCGGGGTCGGCGACCACGGCCCGCCGGATCACCTTGGGGATCTGCAGGGCGCCCCCGCCATGGGTCACCCAGCGCCCGGTGACTGTGCCACCGGCCTGGAACTCCGGGCGGAAGCGGCCCTCGCGCACCCAGTCCTGGAGCCAGGACCAGCCGTGGGCCACCCAGATGCGGTACAGCTTCTTGTATGCGAGCAGCGGTGCGACGGCCGGATGGTCGAGGGACTCGATCTCCCAGCGGCGGGTGGACCGCACCTTGATCCCGGCCTGCGCGAACGCCCTGATCACATCGGCCGGCAGATCGGGCCGGACCCGGCGCCCGAACGCGGCGGAGACCTCGTCCGCCAGCTCCGCGAGACGGCGCGGCTCGCCCCCGCCCGCATACCGCTCCCCGAGCAGCTCGCGCAGCAGCCCGCGGTGGACCTCGGCGCTCCAGGGCAGCCCGGCCCGGTTCATCTCGGCGGCCACCAGGGTGCCCGCGGACTCGGCGGCGGTCAGCAGCCGCATCCGGCCCGGGTCGCCCGCCTTCTCGTGCCGTCGCAGCTGGTCGGCGTAGACCGCGAGGAGGTCGGCCAGCGGCAGCGCGGCGCCGCTGGACTCGAACAGCGTGGACTGGGCGCCCGGATCGGCCGCCCGCTGCGGCGGATCGGCCGGCACGGGGCCGCCCCGGAGGCGGGCCAGGGCGGCGGCGGCCGAGCGTGGTTCGCCGTACCGCCCCTCGTGGCCCAGCAGCAGGGTCTCGGCGACCTCGATGTCGTAGCACCGCTCCACTCGCACCCCCGTGGCGAGCAGGCGCGGATAGACGTCGGCGGTCGACCGCCACACCCAGCGCGTCACCTCCGGGCGGCTCCGCACCGCCCCGGCGGGATCGCTCTCCCGCCGCACCGGTCCGGCGGGCAGCCCGTCCGGGCCGAGGGGGGCGACGTCCACGCCACCGTCCTCGGCCGGAGCGAGTGCCCACCGGTCGGCCATGACTGCGAGTGTGGCAGGCGGCACTGACAATCGCCGTGACCTGCGGTTTCAGTCCTCGGTGGGGGTCTTTGAGTGCTTCTCCAGAAGCAGTGCGAGGACCCTGTCCACGTACTCCTCGGCCGCGGCCTTGGTGACGCCGAGCCCGCTGAGGACGCCCGCGCCGTTCTCGTGCTCCAGCAGGGCCAGCAGGATGTGCTCGGTGCCGATGTAGTTGTGCCCGAGCCGCAGCGCCTCGCGGAAGGTGAGTTCCAGGACCTTCTTGGCCTCGGGGCCGTAGGGGACGAGGTCGGGGACCTCCTCGGCGGCCGGCGGCAGCGCGGCCGCCGCGGCTTCGCGCACGGTGTCCAGCGGGACGTCCTGCGCGGTGATCGCCTTCGCCGCGATGCCCTCCGGCTCGGCCAGCAGCCCGAGGACGAGGTGTTCGGGGCGGCCCTCGGGATTGCGGGCGGCCACCGCCTCGTTGTGCGCGGCCATGACCACGTTCCGCGCGCGCGGGGTGTAGCGGTTGAAGCCCTGGCTGGGGTCGAGGTCGGCGGACTCCTTCGGCACGAACCGCTTCTGCGCCGCCTGCCGGGTCACGCCCATGCTCTTGCCGATATCGGACCAGGAAGCGCCCGAGCGACGGGCCTGGTCCACGAAGTGCCCGATCAGATGGTCCGCCACATCGCCGAGGTGATCGGCCGCGATCACCGCGTCCTGCAGCTGGTCGAGGGGTTCGGGATGAACCTTCTTGATGGCCTCGATGAGGTCGTCGAGGCGCACGGATGCCGTGATGTTCGGGTTGGTCGCCATGTGTCAACCGTAGGTTGCGCCCACGGTGGTGTCAACCGAAGGTTGACAGTTGAGGGAGTCCCGAATGAAGGGAACCCTGAGGTCGCATGGATTTATCCACAGGCTGTGGACGGTGCGCGGCGCGTTGTCGGCGGGGCGTGGCACGATCGGCGCTGTGACCAGTTCTGCCAGCACGGTCGAGCGGGCCTTCCGGGCCGCGCTCTACGACGACACCGACACCGGCCTCGACACCGGCGCCTCCCTGCTCGCCGCCGACCCCGCCGCGGACCCCGAACTCGCGCGGCGCGGCGAGGAGTTCGTGGCGACCGCGTGGCGGCGCGGCTGGGCGCCCGCCGATGTCGTACGACTCGTGCGGCGCGACCTCGACCAGCCGCACGTGCGGCTGGCCGCGGCCCTGATCCGGGCGCAGTCCGGCGCGGACCGGCCGCGCGGGCGCCGCTGGGCCGCCCAGCTCGACGAGCTGCCCGAGGGCCCGGCCGCCGGAGCCGACCGCTTCTCCCATGCCACCACCGCCTTGGAGCTGTACCGCCTGCTGCTGCGCCTGCCCTCCCTCGAACTCCTGGAGGAGGAGACCCGCCGCCCCCACGACCCCGCCGCCGCCCGGCTCCTCGGCCGCATCCGCGCGCTGCTCGCCAAGGCCGAGGCGACCGGCTACCCGGAGGAGGCCGAGGCCCTGACCGCCAAGGCGCAGGAGCTGATGGCCCGGCACAGCGTCGACGAGGCGCTGCTCGCCGCCGCCGCGCCCGCGCCGGACGCGCCCGGGGCCTGCCGGATAGGCGTCGAACCGCCGTACGAACAGGCCAAGGCCGTCCTGCTGGACGCTGTGGCCACCGCCAACCACTGCCGCGCGGTGTGGAACGAACCGCTCTGCTTCTCCACCGTCGTCGGCTTCGAGGCCGACCTGGAGGCGGTCGAACTGCTCTACACCTCGCTGCTGGTGCAGGCCACGCACGCCATGACCAAGGCCGAGGCGGGCCAGCGGGCGGCCGGGCGCAAGCGCACCAAGACCTTCCGGCAGTCCTTCCTCGCCGCCTACGCCCACCGGGTCGGCGCCCGGCTCGCGACCGCCGCCGAGAGCCAGGTCACCCAGGACCTGCTGCCGGTGCTGGCCACCCGCGAGCTGGCGGTCACCGGCCGCATGGAGCGGATGTTCCCGCAGACCACGACCACCCGGCTGCGCGGAGTGAGCGACGAGGCGGGCTGGACGGAGGGCGCGGCCGCCGCGGACCGCGCCCAGGTCAGGGCGCGGCCACGGCTGGAGTGAGACGTGGTCCCTGCGCCCCCGGCGCCTCAGTCGCCGGCCTGCTGGAAGGTGCTCACGGAGGCGTTCGGCTTGGTCGCGGCGCCCTGGCCGGCGATCGGGCCGTACTTCCAGGGGAAGCTCTGCACCGCGTCCCCGCCGGGCAGGGTGATCTTCAGCTCGGTGGCCGCGAGGCCGGTGGCGTCGCCGTCCTTGCCGCGCACATAGCTGATGGTGAAGGTCGCGGCGTCGCCCTTGGCGAGCTTCAGGGTCTGCGCCTTCGCGCCCTTCTGGGCGGACAGCTTCGCGCTCGCGCCGGACTTGCCCAGGGTGACGCCGGGGAAGCCCTCCAGCGTGCAGGTCTTGCTCTGGTTGGTGATGCTGACCGGCACCTCGCCGGTGTCGCCCGCCGCCGGCGCCACGCTCGCCGCCCCGACCTGGAGGGACACCCCGCCGATCTGGCAGGCCGAGCTGTTCTTGCCGCCGCTGCCGCTGTTGCCCCCGCCACCGCAGGCGGTCAGCAGCAGGGCGGCGGCAACGGCGGTGACGGTGAGCGGAAAGGCGCGCATGAGCAGGTCCCATCGAGGTCGTGACGGTGCTCCTGCATCATCGCGCCTGGACGGCCACCCCGTTCGCGCGCCCCTCGCGAATCACCGCTTCAGGTGCTTCCCGTGTTTCCGTGTTTTCCGTACGAGAAGGGAGTGTCACTGCGCCGCGGCGGTCGGCAGGCCCGACGGCAGCTTGCCGCCCTCCGCCTTGGTGTACGTCTCCTGGCCCACCTTGCCCGACCAGGTCACCTTCATGGACGTGCCGTCGACCGAGTCGACCATCCCGGTGGTGCGGTCCTTGCTGCCCTTGGCGCAGGTCAGATGGATCATCTGCATGCCGGACTCGGTGCCCGCGGTGCCGCTGCACACCGTGCCGCCGGTCGCGAAGATCCCGGCCTGCTTGCCGTTGATCACCAGGGCCACGATGGTGCCGCCGCTGGTGGCCAGCCAGCTGCCCTGGAGCTTGCCGGAGGCCCCGCTCACACCGGAGCCGTCGGCGGACGAGGACGGGGTGGGGGCGGCGCTCGCCGTGCTCGACGGGTCCGCGGAGGAGTGGTCGCCGCCGCCGCCACCGCACGCCGTCAGCGCCAGCGCGCCCACCAGTCCCGCGGCCAGGGCCGCGATCCGCACCCGTGTACCGGTCGAAGCAGTCGCCGAAGTCACGTCAGGCTCCCCAAGCTGTAGGCGTCCGCCGCCCTCGGCCGGACGGCCCGCAGCAAGCTATCAGCAGAGCCCGCCGGGAACTTCCGTGCGCCAGGACTTCCTTACCGGGCGTGGAACAGTAAGGGCCCGGAATGCGTCTCTTCCTTGTGCACGAGGAATCCGATCCCGGTGATCCGGCTCGATCCGCGCCATGGATGATCATGGTCGGATGGAAGCGGGGCGGGCATGCACCGACTGCTTCGGGGCAGGCGCTGGGACGGCTTCGGTGAAACGGCGGCATACGGTCGCACATCGTCAGGTAAAGCGCGCGTCAAGGGTGTAACTGTGAGAACACTCGCCGTGCACGTGCATCTGCTCGTGCAGTTGCACGTGACGCGGGGGTTATGATCCAGGTCAGTTGACCACCGCATCTATGGCCTCACCAGCCAGTGCACACCGGGGAGCGACCTGTGGACCGCGACGTTGACGGCGTGTTCGGGGGGTACGACGTGTACAACGGCATGGCTGCCACGCAGCTGGACGGAGTGGCCTGGCAGAAGAGCAGGCACAGCAACTCACAGGGTTCGTGCGTGGAGTTCGCGCGCCTGCCGGGCGGTGAGGTCGCCGTCCGCAACTCCCGCTTTCCGGACGGTCCCGCGCTGGTCTACACGCGGGCCGAGATAGAAGCGATGCTGCTGGGCGTCAAGGACGGCGAGTTCGATCACCTGATCGCGAGCTGAACCCGCCCGCACACGGGCATGCCTGTGTGCGGGCGAGGGAAAAGGGCGGAGGGCGACGCGCGTAGACGGTCAGGCCGGGTGTTCCACGTGGAACATCGCCCAGACGACCTTCCCCTCCAGCGGACCGGCCAGCGGATGCCAGCCCCAGCTGTCCGCGAAGGAGTCGACCAGGAAGAGCCCCCGCCCGGACTCCGCCGAGAAGTCGTCGGAGTCCCGCGGCACCGGCGACTCATGACTGGGGTCCCGCACCGCGCAGACCAGCCGCTCGGCCCACCGCATCAAGTGCAGCCGTACCGAGGAGACATGCTCCTCCGTACACCCGTGCTCACCCGGCAGCGCATGCCGCAGCGCATTGGTGACGAGTTCGGAGACGACCAGGCAGACATCGTCGAAGCGCTCGTTCACGCCCCACTGTTCAAGGGTGTCCCGGGTGAACCGCCGAGCCTCGCGCACCGCTTCGTACCGCGCCGGCAGAGCACAGGACGCGGCGCTGGACACGGCCGCGGGGTCCAACGGCGGAAGGCCCTGCCGTAACGGCTTGAGCATGGTCGATCCATTCGTCCCCATGCGAGGCACTCCCGGGAATTCGCGGTCGTTGCGATGCAGCGGTGGCGCGGGACCATGGTTTCGGATGGGAAGAGCAGATGCAAGGGCAGATGCACGTGCACGCGACCGAAATGGACAGGCCCGTACCGCTTCTTGGCCATTTTTTCTGCCATCTCCATGAGGGTTCCCGCCAGTGGTACCGACCTCCTCCCCTTCCCGCCTGCCGGAAACGGCCCCGCTCTCTCCGTTTCCGTAACCGTACGAGTACTGCCCGAAGCGTTTTAGTGGCAGACTTCGGCCCCTGAAGACGGTTGGGGAGGCTGGCGAACGTGAGCGCGGGAGAGCCCGGATCGGTGGTGCGGCGGATGCTGCTCGGCTCGCAACTCAGGCGACTGCGTGAAGCTCGGGGGATCACGCGTGAGGCGGCGGGGTATTCCATCCGAGCGTCCGAGTCGAAGATCAGCCGGATGGAGCTGGGCCGGGTGAGCTTCAAGACGAGAGACGTCGAGGACCTGCTGACGCTGTACGGCATCACGGACGAGGCGGAGCGCCAGTCGCTGCTGTCCCTCGCCCGCGAGGCCAACGTGGCGGGCTGGTGGCACAGTTACAGCGACGTCCTGCCCAATTGGTTCCCCACCTATGTGGGCCTGGAGGGCGCCGCCACCCTGCTCCGCACCTACGAGGTGCAGTTCGTGCACGGCCTGCTCCAGACCGAGGAGTACGCCCGCGCGGTGGTCCGGCGCGGCATGAAGGGCGCGAGCGTCGACGACGTCGAACGGCGGGTCGCGCTGCGCCTGGAGCGCCAGAAGCACCTGTTCTCCGACAACGCCCCCGAGTTCCACATCGTCCTGGACGAGGCCGCCCTGCGCCGCCCCTACGGCGACCGCGAGGTGATGCGCGGCCAGCTCCAGCACCTCATCGACATCTCCGAGCGGCCCAATGTGCGGCTCCAGGTCATGCCGTTCAGCTTCGGCGGGCACTCCGGCGAGAGCGGCGCCTTCACCATCCTCAGCTTCCCCGAGTCCGACCTCTCCGACGTCGTCTACCTGGAGCAGCTGACCAGTGCCCTGTACCTCGACAAGCGCGAGGACGTGGCCCAGTACGAGCAGGCGCTGAAGGAGTTGCAGCAGGACAGTCCGGGTCCGGACGAGAGCCGGGATCTTCTGAGAGGACTACTCCAACTCTCCTGACCCGCAAGTAGGATGACGTGTGATCAGACTCAGACCGTGGCCGGGTTCCGGCTCCGCTAGTGATTGAGGGATCACATGTCGTCCTATTTCAGCGACCTGGCCCAGCAGTACATCGACGGCGAATGGCGACCGGGCAGCGGTTCCTGGGACGTCATCGACTTCAACCCGTACGACGACGAGAAGCTGGCCTCGATCACCGTGGCCACCGTCGACGAAATCGACCAGGCATACCGGGCCGCCGAGCGCGCCCAGAAGGCCTGGGCGGACACCAATCCGTACGCCCGGCGCTCGGTGTTCGAGCGGGTGCTCAGGCTGGTCGAGGACCGCGAGCAGGAGATAGCCGACCTGATCATCGCGGAGCTCGGCGGCACCCGGTTGAAGGCCGGCTTCGAGCTGCACCTCGCCAAGGAGTTCCTGCGCGAGTCCGTCCACCTGGCGCTGCGCCCCGAGGGCCGGATCCTGCCCTCCCCGGGTGAGGGCAAGGAGAACCGCGTCTACCGGGTCCCGGTGGGCGTCGTGGGCGTGATCAGCCCCTTCAACTTCCCCTTCCTGCTGTCGCTGAAGTCCGTCGCCCCGGCGCTCGCGCTCGGCAACGGCGTGGTGCTCAAGCCGCACCAGAACACCCCGATCGCGGGCGGCACCCTGATCGCCAGGCTCTTCGAGGAGGCGGGGCTGCCCGCCGGGCTGCTGAACGTGGTCGTCACCGACATCGCCGAGATCGGCGACGCCTTCATCGAGCACCCCGTCCCGAAGGTCATCTCCTTCACCGGCTCCGACCAGGTGGGCCGGCACGTGGCCACGGTCTGCGCCGCGAACTTCAAGCGCTCGGTGCTCGAACTGGGCGGCAACAGCGCCCTGGTGGTGCTGGACGACGCGGACCTCGACTACGCGGTGGACGCGGCGGTCTTCAGCCGGTTCGTGCACCAGGGGCAGGTCTGCATGGCCGCCAACCGGGTCCTGGTGGACCGCTCGGTCGCGGACGAGTTCACCGAGAAGTTCGTCGCCAAGGTGCGCACCCTCAAGGTGGGCGACCCGAGTGACCCGGAGACCGTCATCGGCCCGGTGATCAACTCCGCGCAGGCGAACGCCGTTTCCGGCGTGGTCGAGCAGGCGCTCGCGGAGGGCGCGACGGCGCTGGTGCACGGCGGTACGACCAACAACCTGGTCGAGCCCTCGGTGCTCACCGGCGTCCCCGCCGACTCCCCGCTGCTCCAGCAGGAGGTGTTCGGACCGGTCGTCTTCCTGGTGCCGTTCGACGGCGAGGAGGAGGCGGTGCGGATCGTCAACGACACGCCGTACGGGCTCAGCGGCGCCGTCCACACCGGGAACATCGAGCGGGGCGTCTCCTTCGCCAAGCGGGTCGACACCGGCATGTTCCATGTGAACGACGGCACCGTGCACGACGAGCCGATCGTGCCCTTCGGCGGCGAGAAGCACTCCGGTGTCGGCCGGCTCAACGGCGAGACGACCCTGGAGGCGTTCACCACGGTCAAGTGGATCTCCGTCCAGCACGGGCGCAGCGGCTTCCCGTTCTGACCGCCGCCGATCTTCCGGCCATCCCGCGGGGCCCTTTAGGACAGGATCTGACCTAGAGGGCCCGTAGCTTTTCCGGTGTCGGGGCGAACGCCACGGCGAACCGAGGAAAGGCGGCCGGTCATGGTCACGCATGTGTCCGCGGAGGTGCGGGGCGACGAGCGGGGAGCGCTGCTCGCGTTCATCGAGGAGCAGCGCGGCGGGATCCGCCGGTCGGTGCTCGGGCTGACCGAGGAGCAGGCCCGCACCCGGCCGAGCGCGAGCGAGCTGTCGCTGGGCGGGCTGCTCAAGCATGTCGCCGAGGTCGAGCAGATGTGGCTCGCCCGGGCCAGGCAGGAGGCGCCGCCGGTACGGCGCGACGAGACCAACTGGCACGAGAGCTTCGAGCTGGTCGGCGAGGAGACGGTGGCCTCGCAGCTCGCCCACTTTGAGCAGGTCGCCGCCGACACGGAGAAGTTCGTCCGCTCCGCCCCGAGCCTGGACGACACCTTCCCGCTCCCGCCGGATCCCTGGTTCCCGCCGGAGGGCCGGGTCTCCCTGCGCTGGCTCTGCCTCCATCTGATCCGGGAGACCGCCCGCCACGCCGGCCACGCCGACATCGTCCGCGAGTCCCTCGACGGGAGGACCGCGTTCGAGCTGGTGGCCCTGGAGCGGGCGCGGGGCTGACCTGAGCCCGCCGAGCCGCCGTCGGCCGCCGAGCCGCCGTCGGCCACCGCCCGTCCTGCCCGGTGGTGCTCTAGTGGTGGAAGCTCGTCGCCGCCCCCTTGTCCCGGTTCAGCGGATGCGGCTGGCGGCGCAGTTCCGGCAGAAGGCGGGTCAGGTCGTCCAGGAAGAGGTCGGCCAGGTCGTGCGAGAAGCCGTTGCGGCAGACGATGCGCAGGACGGAGAGGTCCTCCCGGTTGGCCGGGAAGGTGTACGCCGGGACCAGCCAGCCGCTCTCGCGCATCCGGCGGGAGACGTCGAAGACGTCGTACGCCGTGACATGGTCGGCCGTGGTCAGCGCGAACACCGGGAGTTCGTCGCCCCGGGTCAGCAGCCGGAAGTCGCCGAGGCCCTCGATGCGGTCGGCGAGGGAGCGGGCCACGTCACGGGTGGACTGCTGGACCGCGCGGTAGCCCTCGCGGCCCAGGCGCAGGAAGTTGTAGTACTGCGCGACGACCTGTGCGCCGGGGCGGGAGAAGTTGAGGGCGAAGGTCGGCATGTCGCCGCCCAGGTAGTTCACCCGGAAGACCAGCTCCTCCGGCAGCGCCTGCGAGTCCCGCCACAGGGCCCAGCCGACACCTGGATACACCAGTCCGTACTTGTGCCCCGAGGTGTTGATGGAGGCCACCCGCGGCAGCCGGAAGTCCCACACCAGGTCTTCGTCCAGGAAGGGCGCCACCATCGCGCCGGACGCTCCGTCCACATGCACCGGGATGTCCAGCCCGGTGCGCTCCTGGAGGGCGTCCAGGGCCGCGCACAGCTCGGCGATCGGCTCGTAGGAACCGTCGAAGGTCGAGCCGAGGATGCCGACGACACCGATGGTGTTCTCGTCGCACAGCTCGGCCGCCGCCCGCGGGTCCAGGTGGTAGCGGTCGCCGTCCATGGGGATCAGCCGCGCCTCCACCTCCCAGAAGTTGCAGAACTTCTCCCAGCACACCTGGACGTTGATCCCCATCACCAGGTTGGGCCGGGCGCCCGGGTACCGGTCGGCGTTGCGCTGCGTCCAGCGGCGCTTCAGGGCCATCCCGGCCAGCATGCAGGCCTCGCTGGATCCCGTGGTCGAACAGCCCACCGCGGCCGCCGGATCCGGCGCGTTCCACAGATCCGCGAGCATCGCCACGCAGCGCCGCTCCAGCTCGGCGGTGCGCGGATACTCGTCCTTGTCGATCATGTTCTTGTCCCGGCACTCCGACATCAGCACGCCGGCCTGCGGCTCCATCCAGGTGCTGACGAACGTGGCCAGGTTCAGCCGGGAGTTGCCGTCCAGCATCAGCTCGTCGTGCACCAGCTGATAGGCGGTCGTGGGCGGCATCGGGGCGTCCGGAAGCCGGTGTGTGGGCGGGGCCTCGGTCATACCGCCGACCGGGTTCGCCTCCCCGAAGAACGGGTTGACGGACAACACCCGCTCCTGATGCTTCTGCGGACCTCTGTGCAGGGCCATGGCTGCCTCCTCGCCGCCACCTTATGCAAGGCCGCACCACCCCGACATCCGGAATGACCCGGACGCCTACCCTGATCCCCCGTGCCCCGGCATCAGGGTCGCCGCGGACTTGCACCTCACGTCACGTGAGGCCGCAGGCTGACCGTCGTACCGACCGACGAACGGAAGGGAGCGGACAGTTGGGCTACTCCGTGGGACAGGTCGCGGGCTTCGCCGGTGTCACGGTGCGCACCCTGCACCACTACGACGAGATCGGCCTCCTGGTGCCCGGCGGGCGCACCCATGCGGGTCACCGCCGCTACACCGACGCCGACCTCGACCGGCTCCAGCGGATCCTGTTCTACCGGGAGCTCGGCTTCCCGCTCGACGAGGTCACGGTGCTGCTCGACGACCCGGACGCGGACCCGCGTGCGCATCTGCGCCGGCAGCACGCCCTGCTGACCGCCCGGATCGAGAAGCTGCGCCGGATGGCCGAGGCCGTGGAACACGCCATGGAGGCACGCAGGATGGGCATCGATCTGACACCCGAGGAGCGGTTCGAGGTGTTCGGGGACCAGGACCCCGAGCAGTACGCCGAGGAGGCGGAGGCACGCTGGGGCGGCACGGCGCAGTGGGCCGAGTCCCAGCGCCGCGCCGCCACTTACGGCAAGGAGGACTGGAAGCGGCTCCGGGCCGAGGTGGACGACTGGAACGAGCGCTACACCCGCCTGGTGGCCGCGGGCGAGTCCGCGACGGGGGAGGCCGCCGGGGCCATGGCCGAGGAGCACCGGCAGCACTTCGGCCGGTGGTTCTACGACTGCCCGTACCCGATGCACCGCTGCCTCGCCGAGATGTATGTCGCCGACGAGCGCTTCAAGGCGTACTACGACGCGATGCACCCCGGGCTCGCCGAACACCTGCGCGACGCGATCCTGGCGAACGCCGACCGGGCCTCCTGAGCGGCCGGCGCGCCCTCGAACCGGTCCTGGCCCCGGGTCACTCCCGGGCCAGGACCACCGCGGTGCCGTACGCGCAGACCTCGGTGCCCGTGTCCGCCGCCTCCGTCACGTCGAACCGGAACGCGAGCACCGCGTTGGCGCCCCGCGCGCGTGCCTGCTCCACCAGGCGCTCCATGGCCTGGTTGCGGGTCTGCACCAGCGTCTTGGTGAGCCCCTTCAGCTCGCCGCCGATCATCGACTTCAGCCCGGCGCCGATCTGGCTGCCCAGATGCCGGGAGCGCACGGTGAGCCCGAAGACCTCGCCGATCACCCGCTCCACCCGGTGGCCCGGCACGTCGTTCGTCGTCACGACCAGTACGTCCGGCTGGGGTCCCTGACCGCCGCCGAAGTCGTCGAGTCCCATGGATCACCGCTTTCTTCCCGTCGTCCCGGGCGTCATCGGGGGAACCCGGGGCGGTCACGTCACGTTGATAGCTTTGTGCGGCCCTACTCGGTCACCGTAGCCGCCCCTTCTCCCCCCTTCAGGAGCCCGGACCCGTGATGACACTCGCCCTAGGCCCGAGCTGGCTCGATCCCAACTATCTGCTCGACACGTACAGCATCTGGGGTCTGCTGCTCATAGTCTTCGCCGAGTCCGGCCTGCTCATCGGCTTCTTCCTGCCCGGCGACTCGCTGCTGTTCACCTGCGGTCTGCTGATCACCTCGCACCAGCTGGACTTCCCGCTGTGGGGCGCGATCGCCCTGATCTGCGTCGCCGCGGTCCTCGGCGACCAGGCGGGCTACATGTTCGGCAAGAAGGTCGGCCCGTCCCTGTTCAACCGGCCCGACTCGCGCCTGTTCAAGCAGGAGAACGTCGTCAAGGCGCACGAGTTCTTCGAGAAGTACGGCCCCAAGTCGCTGATCCTGGCCCGCTTCGTGCCGGTGGTGCGCACCTTCACGCCGATCATCGCGGGCGTGAGCGGTATGCGCTACCGCTCCTTCCTGATCTTCAACGTCATCGGCGGCACCCTGTGGGGCGCGGGTGTCACCCTGCTCGGCTCCTGGCTCGGCAACATCGCCGTCGTCAAGAACAACATCGAGGCGATCCTGATCCTGATCGTCCTCGTCTCGGTGGTCCCGATCGCGATCGAGTACCTCAGGGCCCGCGCCAAGAGCAAGAAGGCCCCCGCGGAGCAGCCCCGCCCCGCCGCCGAGGCGCCGCGGTTCCCGCAGCCGCCGGTCATGGACGACGCCACCACCCGGCTGCGCCGCATCGAGCCGGACGAGCGCCACGGACAGCAGCAGCCGTACGGCGGGCAGCAGTACGGCGAGCAGCGGTACGGCGACCAGGGGCGCGACCAGGGTTACGGCCACCAGGAGGGCTACGGCGGCCAGGGCTACGGCGACCGGCCCCAGTACCAGCAGCCGCAGTACCAGCAGCCTCAGCAGCCCCAGTACCAGCAGCCCCGGCAGCAGGACTGGAACCAGCCGCAGCACCAGCCCCAGCAGCCGTACTACGACCCGCGCCAGTACCCGCAGCAGCAGGGCCAGGGCCAGGACCAGGGCCAGTACCGGTACGACTACCGGGAGCAGTGAGCCGCTCAGAAACCCCTGGTCCGCTTCGCCGCCCGGCGCTTCCCGGGGGAGCCGACCCGCAGGAACAGCCGGAAGATCTCCGAGCCCAGGTTGACCCCGATCGCGATCGCCATGGCCAGCGACGCCGCGTTGGCCAGTGACACCAGCCCCTTGTCCACGTTGTTCTGGGCCATGTTCAGCAGCCCGAAGTACGTGGCGGAACCGGGCAGCAGCGGTCCGATCGCGGCCGTGGTGTACGGCAGCGCGGAGGCGAAGCGGTAGCGGGACAGCAGCTGCCCGAACAGCCCGACCAGACCCGCGGCGACGGCCGTGGAGGCCACCGGCGAGATGTCGGCGACATAGTGCATCGCGCCGTACACGCTCCAGGCGACGCCTCCGTTGAGGGTCACCCAGAGCACGGTGGACCGTTCCTGCTGGAGCAGCACCGCGAAGGTCAGCGACAGCAGCATGGAGGCCGCGATCTGGATCAGGGGCCGCTCGGAGATGTGCAGCGCCGCCTCCGGGTTGAGCTGGCCGCCCACCTTCACGCCGAAGTACAGGACGAGCAGCACCCCGGCGACGATGCCCACGAAGAAGTACAGGACCTCCAGGAGGCGGGCCGAGGCGGTGATGTAGAAGCCCGTCAGGCCGTCCTGGACGCCCGCCACCAGCGCCCGTCCCGGCAGCAGCGCGAACAGCCCACCGGTGATCACCGCGGACGCCTTCACGTCCACAGGGGACAGCGCGAACGCCACCCCGATCGCCGCGGGCGGCATCGCCGCCACCGTGAACTGGTAGAACTCCGGCAGCCCGCGGCCCGCGCACAGCCAGGCGAGCCGGTCGCCGAGCATCGCGCCGACCGCCGCCGCGAAGAACACGACCAGATCGCCGCCGACGAGGATCGAGGCGGCGCCCGCCAGCAGCCCGCTGGCCAGCGACAGCGCCCAGCCGGGGTAGGGGTGCCGGTTGCGCCGTATCTCCGCGAGCCGCCGGTAGGCCTCCTCGAGGGAGACATGGGTCTCCGCGTCGGTCAGGTCGTCCACCAGCCGGAAGACGGCCGCCAGCCGGGTGTAGTCGGTGCCCCGGCGCCGTACCGTCCGCGAGGCCGTCACCGGGTCCTCGACCAGGGACGGCTGGTGCGAGATCGACAGCAGGGTGAAGGTCACGTTGGGTTCGCAGCGGTCGAGGCCGTAGGACCGGCACACCGCGAACATCGCGGCCTCCACGTCCTCCGCGCCCTCGCCGCCCGCCAGCAGCAGCTCACCGATACGCAGGGTCAGGTCCAGCACACGCGGGACGGCCGGGCCGCTCTCCTCCTCGTGCTGCACCGGTTCGGGCGCGGGCCGGTCCGCCACCGACATGCGCAGCATGGTGCGCATCCGGTCCTGCCAGGGCGCGTCCTTGACCAGGCTGACCAGGGGCACCCCGGTGGCCGGTGTGAACGCGGTCAACCCGCCCTGGGGGCCGTACGTGCTCGGCGTGCTGAACGCCGATCCCTCCGGCTCCCCGCCCGGCGGCTGCGGCGTGAGCAGCCCCTGCGGCACCTGGAACTCGGAGGTCGTCTCCGGCTCGCCCCCCGTCCTCGGGACGTCGAGTCCCTTGGGGACGGCGAACTCCGATGTGATCTCCGGGTCGTACCGCGCCTCGTCCGACCGGGGCTTGCGGTCGTCCGCCTCCGTCACCTCGCACCGTCCCTGAACGACACCTTCCGCTGGCCTCAGTATGCGCATGCACCGCGGGCGGGCATGCAAACGGGCCGCACACAAAAGCGTGCGGCCCGTTTCGCGAACCGGGGGTCAGTGACCGCCCTGCTCCTTGAAGCGCTTGTAGGACCGCTCGATCTCCTGCTCGGCCTCCGTGCGGCCCACCCAGTTGGCGCCCTCGACGGACTTGCCGGGCTCCAGGTCCTTGTAGACCTCGAAGAAGTGCTGGATCTCCAGGCGGTCGAACTCCGACACGTGGTGGATGTCGCGCAGGTGCTCCACCCGGGGGTCGGTGGCCGGCACGCACAGCAGCTTGTCGTCGCCGCCCGCCTCGTCCGTCATCCGGAACATGCCGATCGCGCGGCACTTGATCAGGCAACCCGGGAAGGTCGGCTCGTCAAGGATGACCAGCGCGTCCAGCGGGTCGCCGTCCTCGCCGAGGGTGTTCTCGACGAATCCGTAGTCGGTCGGGTAAGCGGTCGAGGTGAAGAGGCGACGGTCCAGACGGATCCGACCGGTCTCGTGGTCCACCTCGTACTTGTTGCGCGAACCCTTCGGGATCTCGATCGTGACGTCGAACTCCACCGGTGGCTCCTTCATGATCAGCACATAGTTCTGGTGATTAAGTGTCCCTCACGCAGGTGTGTGATCGCGAAAGGGGCTGGTGTTCGTGCCAGAGCTCGGGCCTTGGCGGGCCGCGGGACCGCGGGTGAGGCGGATCGCGAGCGCCGTACGACCGCGTCTCGCGCACGCCGTGAGAACGGCGAAGCCGCAGGTCACACGCCTGGTTTCCACGGTACGACCGCTGCTCGCCGACCTCCCCCGTCCGCGTTCCCTCAGCACGTTTCGGTACACCGCGGGCGCCGCCACCGCCGGCCTGGTGCTCGCCGCCGGAGCGGTGACCCTGGCCGGGCCGTGGGACGCCACCGGTCAGCGTACGGCCGAGCGGGACCGGGCGGCCGCCCTGGAGCACGCACGTGGCGCAGATCACGGGCCGGGCCCGGCGGCGGGCGGCCCGCGGCCCGCGCCGAGCGCCCCGGCCGTCCTGGCGGGCCTGGGCGCCGCGACCAGCCCCGTGGACACCCGGCAGGCCCCGGCGGCGGGCGGCACGGCCCTGGCGGACGTCCTGGGGCCGCTCCTGGGCTCCGCCGCGCTCGGGGACGGCCATACCGCGGTGGTGGTCGACGCGGCCACCGGCAAGCGGCTCTACGGCGTCGGACCCGACAAGGGGCTCACACCCGCCTCCACCACCAAGCTCGCCACCGCCGCGGCCGCCCTGAACGCGCTCGGCCCGGACCACCGCTTCACCACCCGGACCGCGCTCCTGGGCGGCACCCGCGAACTCGTCCTGGTCGGCGGCGGCGACCCCACGCTCACCGCGCACGCCAAGGCCGGCGGATGGGCGAGCCTGCGCACCCTGGCGACGCGGACGGCGGCGTCGCTGCGGGAACGCGGCATCCACAAGATCGCACTGTCGTACGACACAAGGCTCTACGCCGGTCCCGCCCTGCACCCCATCGGGGTCAACGACAACCTGGCCCCGGTCAGCGCGCTGGTCGCCGACGAGGGGCGTACCGACAACTCGGCCAGCGGACCCGTGCGCCGGGTCGCCGACCCGGCGCAGGACGCGGCGCGGAAGTTCGCGGGCTTCCTCAAGGCCGCAGGTGTCGACGCGACCGGCCCCGCCCCGGCCAAGGGCACCGCGGGCGCCGAGACCGTCGCGAGCGTCTCCTCGCCGCCGCTGTCCGCCCTGGTCGAACGCATGCTGACCAACAGCGACAACGACATCGCCGAGGCCCTCGCCCGGCAGACCGCCCTCGCGAGCGGGCGGCCCGGCAGCTTCGAGGGGGGCGCGCAGGCGATCGCCGGGCAGCTGCGGAAGCTGGGCCTGCCGCTCACCGGCACCGCCTTCCACGACGGCAGCGGCCTCGACCGCGACGACCGGCTCACGGCCGACCTGCTGACCGCGATCCTGGTCAAGGCCGGCACCCCCGACCACCCCGGCCTGCGCCCCCTGCTCACCGGCCTGCCCATCGCCCACTTCACCGGCACGCTGAGCGCCCGCTACGCCGACGGCGCGGCCGGTCTCGTACACGCCAAGACGGGCACCCTGACCGGCGTCAACACCCTGGCCGGCACGGTCGTCGACCAGGACGGCCGACTGCTCGCCTTCGCCTTTCTGGCCTCCGGCACCACCGACCCGATGGCCGCCCAGTCGGCCCTGGACAAGACGGCGACGGCACTGTCGGCGTGCGGCTGCGGCTGACCCGGCGGGACACCAGCAGGGTCACCGCCGCGGGCCCGCAGCACCCCGGTGTCCCACCGATCCCGGCGCCCACGGCCTGCCCCAAGTGGTAACGCTCACGTACCGTTGACGCATGACAGGCTTCGGAGGCACCGCATCCCCCGGGATGGTCGACTGGAACCTCGCGGTGGCGACCGCGACTCGGCTCGTACGGCCCGGCCCCGACGTCTCGCGTGACGAGGCCCGGTCCGTCGTCGCGGAGCTGCGGCGGCACGCGAAGGCCTCGGAGGAGCACGTGAGGGGCTTCACCCGGCTGGAGACCGAGCAGAGCCACGACACCCCCGTGCTCGTCGTCGACCGCCCCGGCTGGGTCCGGGCCAATGTCGCTGGCTTCCGGGAGATCCTCAAACCGCTCCTGGACAAGATGCAGGAACGCCGCGGCGGCACCCCGGGCAGCGCCGTCCTCGGCGCCGTCGGCGGCAAGGTCACCGGCGTGGAACTGGGCATGCTGCTCTCGTTCCTCTCCTCCCGCGTCCTCGGCCAGTACGAGACCTTCGCCCCCGCCGGCCGCGATCTGCCCGCCGGCGCGAACGGCGGCGGCCGCCTCCTGCTCGTCGCGCCCAACATCGTCCATGTGGAGCGCGAACTCGACGTCGAACCGCACGACTTCCGCCTGTGGGTGTGCCTGCACGAGGAGACCCACCGCACGCAGTTCACGGCCGTGCCCTGGCTGCGTGACCACCTGGAGGGCGAGATCCAGTCTTTCCTGGCGGAGACGGACGTCGACCCCATGACCTTCATCGAGCGCATCCGGGAGGCCGCCCAGTCCCTCGCCGGGGGCCGCCCCGAGGCCGAGGAGGACGACGGCGGCCGCTCCTTCGTGGAGCTGGTGCAGACCCCCGCCCAGCGCGAGATCCTCGGCCGCCTCACCGCCGTGATGTCCCTGCTGGAGGGCCACGCCGACTATGTGATGGACGGGGTCGGCCCGAGCGTCGTACCGTCCGTGGCCGAGATCCGGGAGAAGTTCCAGCAGCGGCGCGCCAAGGGCGCCTCCCGACTCGACCAGGCCCTGCGCAAACTGCTGGGCCTGGATGCCAAACTCAAGCAGTACCGGGACGGCGAACGCTTCGTACGCGCCGTAACGGACCAGGTCGGCATCGACGGCTTCAACCGCGTGTGGACCTCGCCCAACACCCTGCCCACCAAGGCGGAGATCGCCAAACCGGCGGACTGGGTCGCGCGGGTGCACCGCAAGGCCGAGTCGTGAAACGCACGCCGGGGTCGTGAATCGAATCCGGCCGACGGCAGTCGAACGCCCCTCCAATCACCCGTCCGAGGGACCGTGAGTCATGCGTAGGCGTGCGATGCTCGGGGAACGGCCCGCTTCTGTCACCATCTACACACTCTGAGTGACCGAATCGGGCTCACCCCCCGGATACTTCATGAAGGGAACCGGACAATGGGTCCCCATCCTGCGGTCGCGGCGATACGCCTGGCGGTCCGCCGCGTCCTCCACGACATCCTGAACACCCTCCCGACCTCCGGCGAGCGCCCGGACCGGCTGGCCGAGCGGCTCCCCTCCCCGCTCGGATCCACCCTGCTGGCCCCGCCCGAGAGCCCCCTCGTGCTCGTCGCGTGCTCCGGCGGCGCCGACTCCATGGCCCTCGCCTCCGCCCTCGCCTTCGAGGCCCCCCGGCTCGGCCTGCGCGCCGGCGGCATCACCGTCGACCACGGCCTCCAGCCCGGCTCCGACCTACGCGCCGACGAGGTCGCCCTGCGCATGCGCGGCCTCGGCCTCGACCCCGTCGAGTCCGTCTCCGTCGACGTCGGCCGCGACGGCGGACCCGAGGCCGCCGCCCGGGACGCCCGCTACGCCGCCCTGGACGCCGCGCTCGACCGCCACGGCGCCGCCGCGGTCCTGCTCGGCCACACCCGCGACGACCAGGCCGAGACCGTCCTGCTGGGCCTCGCCCGCGGCTCCGGCATCCGCTCCCTGTCCGGAATGGCCGCGGTCTCGGGGGCCGGCGGCCGTTACCGGCGCCCCTTCCTCCACCTTGACCGGCAGACCGCCCGCAAGGCCTGCATGGTCCAGTCCCTGCCCGTCTGGGACGACCCCCACAACACCGACCCCGCCTACACCCGCTCCCGGCTGCGCCACGAGGGCCTGCCCGCCCTGGAGAAGGCCCTCGGCAAGGGCGTCGTCGAGGCGCTCGCCCGCACCGCCCAGCTCTCCCGCGACGACGCCGACGCCCTCGACTCCTGGGCCAGTCAGGCCGAGGCCTCGGTACGGGACGCCGCCGGGCTGCTGGAGTGCGCCAAGCTCTACGCCCTGCCGCCCGCCGTGCGCCGCCGGATCCTGCGCCGCGCCGCCATCGAGGCCGGCGCCCCGGCCGGTTCCCTGTTCGCCCGTCACATCGAGGAAGTCGACCGCCTGATCACCGGCTGGCGCGGCCAGGGAGCCATCAATCTCCCGGGCAGAGTCGTCGCCCAGCGGCAGGGTGGCAGACTGGTGATTCGGCAAGGCTGAATCCCGACCGCCCGGAGCGACCCTCCGGCGGCCGGCACGGGGCAGCCGGAGGCCGTGATTGCGGCCGTAAGTGCGGGACGACCGAAAGTGATGCGGGTGGACGCGAAAGACATGGGTGCCGACCTCGAGAAGGTGCTCATCACCAAGGAAGAGATCGACGCCAAGCTGGCCGAGCTGGCCGCGAAGATCGACGCGGAGTACGCGGGCAAGGACCTGCTGATCGTCGGCGTCCTCAAGGGCGCGGTGATGGTCATGGCCGACCTCGCGCGGGCGTTGTCCACCCCGGTCACCATGGACTGGATGGCCGTGTCCTCCTACGGCGCGGGCACCCAGTCCTCCGGCGTCGTGCGCATCCTCAAGGACCTCGACACCGACATCAAGGGCCGTGACGTCCTGATCGTCGAGGACATCATCGACTCCGGCCTGACCCTGTCCTGGCTGATCAACAACCTCGGTTCGCGCGAGCCCGCCTCCCTCAAGGTGTGCACGCTGCTGCGCAAGCCGGACGCCGCCAAGGTCGCCATCGACGTGGAATGGGTCGGCTTCGACATTCCGAACGAGTTCGTCGTCGGTTACGGCCTGGACTACGCCGAGAAGTACCGCAACCTGCCGTTCGTCGGTACGCTCGCGCCGCACGTCTACGGCGGCTGACACCGGACCGGGCACGTGGGCTGAGCCACTCGGCCCAAGCCCGGCGAGGTGATCGGGAACCCCGGCGGGTCCCGTGCCGTTGAAGCATGCAGAGACGGGTTTCCCGGCTCTCGAAGCGGCTTCACGCGGCTTCGGGCGCCAAGGCTGGGGTACCGTCGGAAGAACTGTCTTATCAAACTCACTATGGCAGGAGGGACGGGGCGGCACCGCTCCGTATGGATGGACGTGAAGCGATACTTCCGTGGGCCGGTCATGTGGATCGTGCTGGCCGTCCTTGCCGTGGTCGTGTTGATGCAGGTCGTCGGCTCGTCCGGCGGCTACAAGTCGGTGGACACCGGCCAGGTCGTCGCGGCGATCAATGACAACAGGGTCCAGTCGGCCAAGCTGACCACCGGCGACGAGCAGACCGTCAAGGTCACGCTCAAGGACGGCCAGAAGGTCGAGGGCAGCTCCAAGATCCAGGCGAGCTACATCGGCGACCAGGGCGTCCAGCTCGCCAACAACCTGCAGACCAAGTACCAGGACAAGCAGATCCCGGACGGCTACACCGTCGCGCCGTCGAAGCAGAACCCGTTCGTCGGTGTCCTGCTCTCCCTGCTGCCCTTCGTTCTGATCGTCGTCGTCTTCCTGTTCCTGATGAACCAGATGCAGGGCGGCGGCTCCCGGGTCATGAACTTCGGGAAGTCCAAGGCCAAGCTCATCACCAAGGACACCCCGAAGACGACCTTCTCCGACGTCGCCGGCTGCGACGAGGCCGTCGAGGAGCTCCACGAGATCAAGGAGTTCCTCCAGGAGCCGGCCAAGTTCCAGGCCGTCGGCGCCAAGATCCCCAAGGGTGTGCTGCTCTACGGCCGCCCAGGTACCGGTAAGACCCTGCTGGCGCGTGCCGTCGCGGGCGAGGCCGGGGTGCCCTTCTACTCGATCTCCGGTTCGGACTTCGTGGAGATGTTCGTCGGTGTCGGCGCCTCCCGCGTCCGCGACCTGTTCGAGCAGGCCAAGGCGAACGCCCCGGCGATCGTCTTCGTCGACGAGATCGACGCGGTCGGCCGCCACCGCGGCGCCGGCCTCGGCGGTGGTCACGACGAGCGCGAGCAGACCCTGAACCAGCTGCTGGTCGAGATGGACGGCTTCGACGTCAAGGGCGGCGTGATCCTGATCGCGGCGACCAACCGGCCCGACATCCTGGACCCGGCGCTGCTGCGTCCCGGCCGGTTCGACCGCCAGATCGCCGTCGACCCGCCGGACCTCCAGGGCCGTCTGGAGATCCTCAAGGTCCACCAGAAGGGCAAGCCGGTCGCGCCCGACGTCGACCTGGCCGCCGTCGCCCGCCGCACCCCCGGCATGACCGGCGCCGACCTGGCCAACGTGCTGAACGAGGCGGCGCTGCTCACCGCCCGCAGCGACCAGAAGCTGATCGACAACCAGGCGCTGGACGAGGCGATCGACCGCGTGGTCGCGGGCCCGCAGAAGCGGACCCGGATCATGTCGGACAAGGAGAAGAAGATCACCGCGTACCACGAGGGCGGTCACGCCCTGGTCGCGGCGGCCTCGCCGAACTCCGACCCGGTGCACAAGATCACGATCCTGTCCCGCGGTCGCGCCCTCGGCTACACCATGGTCCTGCCGGACGAGGACAAGTACTCGACCACGCGCAACGAGATGCTCGACCAGCTCGCCTACATGCTGGGCGGCCGGGCGGCCGAGGAACTGGTCTTCCACGACCCGACCACCGGTGCCGCCAACGACATCGAGAAGGCCACCAACCTGGCCCGCGCGATGGTCACCCAGTACGGCATGACCGAGCGGCTCGGCGCCATCAAGTTCGGCGGCGACAACAGCGAGCCCTTCCTCGGCCGTGAGATGGCGCACCAGCGCGACTACTCGGAAGAGGTCGCCGCGCTGGTGGACGAAGAGGTCAAGAAGCTCATCGAGACCGCGCACAACGAGGCCTGGGAGATCCTGGTCGAGAACCGCGACGTGCTCGACCACCTCGTGCTCCAGCTGCTGGAGAAGGAGACGCTGGGCAAGGAGGAGATCGCGGAGGTCTTCTCCTCGATCGTCAAGCGCCCGGCGCGGCCCGCCTGGACCGGCTCCTCGCGTCGTACCCCGTCCACCCGCCCGCCGGTGCTCTCCCCCAAGGAGCTGGCACTGACCAACGGTGCGAACGGCACGACGGCCGCGATCAGCACGGTCAAGTCCACCGCCGCCGAGTCCGCCCCCGTGACGGACCAGACCCCGGAGGAGCGCCCGGAGAGCTGACCGCACCCCGGTCGCTTCCCGGCCACTCGGGCCCGGAATGAACGCCGCGCCCCCCAGGTTCTAGCCTGGGGGGCGCGGCATTTTCCGTATGCGCGCATGTGGGACGACAGGAACGAGGCACCAGATGACCGACCCGGTGACGCTGGACAGCGAGCGCCCCGTCGGCGAGTTCGACGAGAAGCGCGCCGAGAACGCCGTACGCGAGCTGCTGATCGCCATCGGTGAGGACCCCGACCGCGAGGGGCTGCGCGAGACGCCGGCCCGGGTGGCGCGGGCGTACCAGGAGATCTTCGCCGGTCTGTGGCAGAAGCCCGAGGACGTGCTCACCACGACGTTCGACCTGGGCCATGACGAGATGGTCCTGGTCAAGGACATCGAGGTGTACTCGACCTGTGAGCACCACCTGGTGCCGTTCCGGGGCGTCGCCCATGTCGGCTACATCCCGTCGGTCACCGGGAAGATCACCGGCCTGTCCAAGCTGGCCCGTCTGGTGGACGTCTACGCCCGCCGGCCGCAGGTGCAGGAGCGGCTCACCACGCAGATCGCGGACTCCCTGATGGAGATCCTGGAGCCGCGGGGCGTGATCGTGGTGGTCGAGTGCGAGCACATGTGCATGTCGATGCGCGGCATCCGCAAGCCGGGCGCCAAGACCATAACGTCCGCGGTGCGCGGTCAGCTGCGGGACGCGGCGACCCGCAACGAGGCCATGAGCCTGATCATGGCGCGCTGAGCCGGGATTTCGGCACAGGGCCCGGGGGACCGGCGGTCAGGCCGCCGGTTCCGCGCCCTGGTGATGGTCCTGGTCGTCGTCCTCGGGGAGCTTGCAGACGCGCTCCAGGAAGAGGGCGGCCGCTATGACGGCGAGTCCGGCGAGGACCGAGAAACCGGCGTAGAAGGCCTGGTCGCGGCGCGGCGGAAGGTCGAGCAGTTCCAGCAGGAACACGCCCGTGCCGCCGTACATCCCGGCGACGAGGGCGGCTACCAGGGCGCTGGCCTGGGCGAAGACGACCGCGCGGGCCGCCATCAGCGGGTCGACGCCCTTCGCGCCGGGGCGCCGCTCGCGCTGGGCCTTGAAGCGGGCCCGCAGCGAGAGCGCCGTGGCCAGCAGGACCACGGCGATCAGGGCGAGCACGACGGGTGCGGCCAGGGGGACGCTCGGCAGGGTCCCGATCGAGTTCCAGAGGCGGGCGCCCGCCCAGGACAGGATGCCCGCCACGACGAACACGCCGACCAGCACCCTGATGCGCAGCTCTCTCACGGTGTCCCTTCAGTTCCCCCGGACCGGGTCCCGGATGATGCCCGGATGCTCGACTGCGGAGTCGTCGTTGACCTTAACGACTACTCGGGCAGTCGGAGTTCCAGGTCCGCGCGCGGCTCGACACCTTCACGGGTGACGACGGCGAGCAGTTCGGCCACGGCGCCGCGGCCGGGCAGCTGGGCGCCGGGGTCCACGTCGTGCCAGGGCGCGAGCACGAAGGCGCGCTCGTGGGCGCGCGGGTGGGGCAGGGTCAGCTGCGGGTCGTCGGAGGTGACATCGGCGTAGGCGATGATGTCCACGTCCAGGGTGCGCGGCGCCCAGCGCTCGTCGCGGACGCGGTTGAACGCCTCCTCGATGGCATGGCCCCGCTCCAGCAGGGAGGACGGCGGCAGGGTGGTCTTCAGGGCCACGACCGCGTTGAAGTACGACGGCTGGCTGCCGGGCTCGACGCCCCACGGCTCGGTCTCGTAGACCGGCGACACGGCCTTCACGCGGACGCCGGGCGTGTCCTCCAGCGCGTCCACGGCGCCCTGGAGGGTCTCCAGGCGGTTGCCGAGGTTGGAACCGATGGAGATCACGGCCCACTTGGGGTTCTGGAGGGTGGTGTCCGCGGCGTCCACCCGCTCGACGACCGAGGCGGGCACCGGCTGGACGGTCGGGTCACTGTGACCCTGGACGAAAGGTCGGGTCATACTCGGCTCCGGGTGATGGTGACGGTCACGTCGTCGAAGGGGACGGTGATCGGGGCGTCCGGCTTGTGGACGCACACCTCGACCTCCTGGACCCCTTCGTGTTTCAGACAGGTCTGGGCGATCCGCTCGGCGAGGGTCTCGATGAGGTTCACCGGCTCGCCCTCGACCACGGCCACGACCTCCTCGGCTACGACGCCGTAGTGCACGGTCTTCGTCAGGTCGTCGTCGGCCGCGGCCGGCCGGGTGTCCAGGCCCAGGACGAGGTCCACGAGGAAGGTCTGGCCCTCCTCGCGTTCCCTGGGGAACACGCCATGGTGCCCGCGAGCCTTCAGGCCGCGCAGCGCGACACGATCCACGCGAATCACTCCTGCAATCGTCGGGAACGACCGGTCGTACCGCGTGCGTGCGAGACACCGGTCGCACACGAATCTACCTGCGGGCACCGACAGCGCCGGGCCCCAGGGGCGCGGGCGCGGCCCGGGGCGGCAGGATGCACCGGCCGTTTTCCCCGGTGAACCCGGTCGCGCCGGGGGTTGGTAGCCGCTCATACCCAGGGGTAGGTGATTCCAACCACTTCCGGGAACCGCCCGGCCGACCGCCCTTTTTCCCGCCTGTTCCCGCCTGGTTCCCGCTCGCTCAGCCGAGCGGACCGTCGTCCGGATTCAGGCCGTTCGGGCCGTCGTCGTCGCCCTCGGCGTCATCGTCGTCGGACTCGGCGAGCACGGGGGAGGCGTGGTGCGACCAGAGCTTCCAGCCCTCGGGTGTGCGCCGGAACACATTGGTGGCGACGACGAGCTGGCCGACCAGCGGCCCGAGTTCGTCGCCCTCCGCGGGGGCGGGGCCGCCGCTGAGGATGTTCTCGGTGCAGGTCACCAGCGCGGTGTCGCCGGTGACGGAGACATGGACGTCGGTGAGGAAGAACTGGATGTAGTCGGTGTTCGCCATGATCAGGGCGTACGACCTGAGGACCTCGCCGCGCCCGGTGAGCACCGGCCAGCCGGGATGCACGCAGGAGATCACGCCGCTGTCCGCGGGGTCGTGGTACTCCTCGTCCACGCCCAGGTCGGCGGGGGTGAGCCAGAGGGCCGAGACCTCCTCGAAGTCACCGCGTTCCAGGGCCTCGTAGAAGGCGGTGTTGGCGGCTTCGACCTGTTCGACGTCGGTGTGCGGGGCGCTCACCGGGCTCCGTCCGTCGCACGGTCCGTCGTCCGGGCCCCTTCGACCGCGCGCGCGACCCGTACGGCGTCGGCGGTGGCGCGCACCTCGTGGACGCGTACGGCCCAGGCGCCGGCCTGCGCGGCGAGCGCGGAGACGGCGGCGGTGGCGGCGTCGCGCTCCCGGGCGGGCGGGGGCGCGCCCTCGGGCCCGGCGAGGACCCGGCCGAGGAACCGCTTGCGGGAGGCGGCCACCAGCAGCGGGTGGCCGAGGGCGGTCAGCCGGTCGAGGTGGGCGAGGAGGGCGAGGTCGTGCTCGGCCTCCTTGGAGAAGCCGAGACCGGGGTCGACCACGATCCGGTCGGGCGCGATGCCGCCGGCCAGTACTGCGTCCACCCGGGCGCGCAGTTCGTCGACGACTTCGCCGACGACGTCGTCGTACACCCCGTGGACGGCGGCGCCCTCCAGGATGCCCCGCCAGTGCATGACGATGAAGGGGGCGCCGGCGTCGGCGACGACCGGGATCATCTCGGGGTCGGCGAGCCCGCCGCTGACGTCGTTGACGAGGGCCGCGCCGGCCGCGAGGGACCGGGCCGCGACCGAGGCGCGCATGGTGTCCACGGAGACCACGACGCCCTCGGAGGCGAGTCCGCGCACGACCGGGATGACCCGCCGCAGTTCCTCGTCCTCGTCCACCCGGGTGGCGCCCGGGCGGGTGGACTCGCCGCCCACGTCCACCAGGTCGGCGCCCTCGGCGACCAGGTCGAGGCCGTGCTTGACGGCCGCGGTGGTGTCGAACCAGCGGCCGCCGTCGGAGAAGGAATCGGGGGTGACGTTCACGACCCCCATGACCGCGCACCGGTCCCATGCCGGAAGGCCCGCCACTCGGCCGCGCCCGCTGTGGTTGTTCATACGTTCAGCGTAGGCCCCGGGCGGCGCCGCCACGGCCCGTAGGGCACGGGCGGCGCCGGGAAGGGTGATCATGCCGCACGGGCGTCCCGTTCGGTCACCGTGTGGGCGCACGCGCGTTCGGCGGCCGAGCGCCGGCGGCGCAGGAAGCGGGGCAGCGGCAGGGCCAGGGTGACGAAGCCCTCGGCCTGCATGGTGGCGAAGCCGATGCGGGGCAGGTCGGTGGTGGCGCGGTAGACGATGAAGCGCGGCTCCCAGCGCGGCTGGAACTTGGCGTTGAACTTGTACAGCGACTCGATCTGGAACCAGCGCGAGAGGAACACCAGCAGCCCGCGCCAGGCGCGCAGCACCGGGCCGGCGCCGATCTTCTCGCCGCGCGCGAGGGCGGAGCGGAACATGGCGAAGTTCAGCGAGACCCGGCTGATGCCGAACTTGGGGGCGGCCTGGAGGGCGGCCACGATCAGCAGTTCGTTCATGCCGGGGTCGGCGCTGCGGTCGCGGCGCATCAGGTCGAGCGAGGCGCCGTCCGTGCCCCAGGGCACGAAGTGCAGGATCGCCTTCAGATCGCCGTACTCGCCCGCCTCCTCGTCGGCCTTGTGGGCGGTGGCTATGAGGCAGTCGCCGTCGGACGGGTCGCCGATGCGGCCCAGCGCCATGGAGAAGCCGCGCTCGGTGTCGGTGCCGCGCCAGTCCTCGGCGGCCCGCCGGATGCGCTCCAGTTCCGCGTCGCCGAGGTCAGAGATACGCCGTACCCGGGTTTCGTAGCCGGCCCGCTCGATGCGCTTGACCATCTGCCGGACGTTGCGCATGGCGCGCCCGGCGAGCGAGAAATCCGCCACGTCCACCACCGCCTCGTCGCCCAGTTCCAGGGCGTCCAGGCCGGTCTCGCGGGTCCACACCTCGCCTCCGGTCTCCGAGCAGCCCACGACCGCGGGGGTCCAGGAGTGCGCCTTGGCCTCGTCCATGAAGCGCTCGATGGCGCCCGGCCAGGCCTCGACGTCGCCGATCGGGTCGCCGCTGGCGAGCATCACGCCGGAGATGACGCGGTAGGTGACCGCCGCCTTGCCGCTGGGCGAGAAGACGACCGCCTTGTCGCGGCGCAGCGCGAAGTGGCCGAGGGAGTCGCGGCGGCCGTGCTTGACCAGCAGCTCCCGCAGCTTGACCTCGTCGTCCTCGGTGAGCCGGGCGGCCGGGTGCTCGGGGCGGAAGGCCAGGTAGATCGTGGTGACGGCGGTGAGCCAGCCGAGGGCGCCGAGCGAGAAGGCGACGGTCCAGGAGGTCGCGCCCTGGTAGTCGACCGGGCCCTCGAAGCCGACCAGGCCGTAGACGACATGGGTGAGCCGGTCGGCCAGGCTCGGGTCGCCCAGCGTGCGGTGCGGGTGGACGCTGACGATGACCAGCCCGAGGATCAGCGAACCGGCGCTCATCAGCACGAAGTTGGCGAGCGCCCGCCAGCGGCTGCGCGGGTCGGGCAGGGCCGCGAACTCCCGGCGGTGCCACACCAGCGGCACCAGCAGCACGATCGTGATCAGCAGGCCGACCAGCGAGTGCCGGTAGGCCAGTTGGGCCACCGCGCCGGCCGGCAGCAGCGCGACCGCGGCGCGCCATGCCCGGCGCTTGCGCCGCCTGAGTCCGTGCGCGAGCAGCAGCAACAGCACACCGGCGCTCAGCGAGAGCGCCGCCGCGAAGGGCCCGAAGGACCCGGGCAGCACCTCGGCGAGGGCGTGCATACGGCTGTGCCGGAAGCGCGGGAAGACCCCGGCGGCGATGTCCAGGAGCCCGACGAGGGCGACCGCCCTGCCGACCAGGCCGGGAACGGCCTCGGGGCGCGGGCCGCGCAGTATGCGCCGCGCCCGGCTTGATCGGCCCGGAACCCCGCCCGACATTTCCCCATCTATCCTGACAGACATCGCATCCCGTAGTTCTGCGAGAGACCTTGAACCCGGGCCCGATCGGGCATCCGGTGACATTGCGCCCTCTAGGACGGTGTCTTGGGGAGAGAGGTTCACTCCCCACCGGAAAGTCGGGCCAAAGGCCGAGGAAAGCCCCGGGCAAACCCACGCGACGAAGCGTGGGCGCGCGACGGGCCTGGAGCGCAGGCAGGAACAGTCCATGGGTCTCACGAGCAACAAGGTGCTGCTGCTGGCGATCGTGTTCGCCGTAGCGCTGTTCGCGGGCACGGTGTGGCTGTGGCCGCGCCTCGCCCGGCAGCACTGGCGGTCCATCGGCGGGCGGGTCGGGCTGCTGCTCGCCACCCAGGTCGCGGTGTTCGCCTCGGTGGGCCTCGCCGCCAACCAGGCCTTCGGTTTCTACGCGACCTGGGCGGACCTGTTCGGGCAGGAGGACGGCCAGGGCGTGGTCGTCGACCACATAGCGGACGGCGCCGGCAGCCCGATCCGGGTCGTCTCCGCCTCGCGGGTGCCCGGGGTGAGCAGCGGGGTGCCGCAGGTGGCCGGTCAGGTGCAGAAGATCGACATCCTGGGCCGTACGACGAAGATCGCGGCGCCCGCGTTCGTGTACCTGCCGCCGGAGTACTTCCAGGCGGGCGGGCGCAACCGCAAGTTCCCGGTCTCGGTCGTGCTGACCGGCTACCCCGGCACCGCGCAGGCGCTGGTGGACAAACTGAACTACCCGAGCACGGCCCAACGCCTCGTCAAGGGCGGCAAGATGCAGCCGATGATCCTGGTGATGCTGCGCCCGTCCGTGGCGCCGCCGCGGGACACCGAGTGCGTGGACGTGCCCGGGGGCCCGAAGACGGAGACGTTCTTCGCCAAGGACCTGCGCGAGTCGCTGATGAGCCGTTACCGGGTGGACGCCACGCCCGCGAGCTGGGGCATCATCGGCGACTCCACCGGCGGGTACTGCGCGCTGAAGATCGCCATGCACCACCCGAAGTCGTACGGCGCCGCCGTGGGCCTGTCGCCGTACTACAAGGCGCCGATCGACCCGACCACCGGTGACCTGTTCCACGGTGACAAGAACCTGCGCAATCGTGCCAACCTCTTCTGGATGCTCAAGCACCAGTCGGCCCCGGAAACGTCACTGCTCGTCACCAGCAGCAAAATCGGTGAGCACAACTACAAGGACACGCTCCGGTTCATCAAGAACGTGCAGGACACGAACGTGACCAGGATTTCTTCGATCATCCTTCCGAGCGGCGGCCACAACTTCAACACCTGGCGCCGGGAGATCCCGGCGGCGCTCCAGTGGCTCGGCGCCCGGCTTGTCTCCCACTGAGTGTTTCGATCCTGACGCCCTGTGAAGCGCGCGGTATGGCCGTGTTTTTGCGGGGCGGGGGCCCATCATTCGCCTACGCGCGGTAAGTTTCTGGCCATGCCACGTGGACGCCATCGCCATTCCCCGCCTCTGCACCGGCTGTTGCCTCCCTCCGCGATCGCCGGTGTCTCCGTCGTGTGCGCGCTGGGTCCCTGGGTGTTCTCCGAGGCCGCGGTCCTGCGCGTGCTGGCAGGGGCCGCCGCGGCGACCGCCCTCGCCGGTGCGTTCGTGATGCGCCGCTGGGACATCCACGCGGGCAAGCAGGTCGCCGACCTCACCCGCGCCCGGGCCGGCGACGAATGGCGCTTCGAGGAACGGGTCGCCGAGCTGGAGACCGACCTGGAGGAGTCGCGCGAACTGCGCGGCAAGCTGGAGCAGCGGCTGCGCGCCAAGCGCGCCGAACTGGCGGGCCTGCGCAATGAGCACGCCGCCCTGCTGCGCCGCTACGCCACCGCGGAGACCGAGCGCGCCAGCGCCCTGGAGGGGCGCCGCCTGCTGGAGATCGAGTCGGGTGCGCCCGCGCTGGAGCCGGCCGGGCGTACGGCGCCCTCGCTGCCGTCCCGCGCGGCCTCCCCGGCACTGCCGCCGGCGCGGACCGCGGAGCCGGACACCGCCGACGGCAAGGAGGCGGAGAAGGCGTACGACGTCTTCTCGGCCGAGGGCGCCAAGCTGTACGGGCAGGCGCTGCGGGCACTCGCGGCGTTCGAGCGGGATGCGGCGGGGGGCGCCGCGCGCGCGAAGACCGCCGCCGGGTCCGAGCCCGGGTCCGCGTCCGCGTCCGAGACGGTGGGCGAGGACGAGGCCGGTGCCAAAGGGGACGGCGCCGAGGGAGACATAGCCGGGCGGGACGAGGCCGGGGCCGCGACGGCTCCCGCGGCCGAGGCCGTGCCGGACGGCGAGGACGCGCCGGTGGCCGAGGACGCCGCAGGCGCCGAGAACGCTGAAGGCTTCGAGAACGCCGGGAGCTTCGAGGGCGTACAGGATCTGCCGGGCGGTGCAGCGGCGGCGCAGGACCGGCCGCTGACGGCCGACGGGCACGCGACGGCCGCCGAGCCCGCCGAGTCCGCCGCGCCGGAGGCCACCGGATCCCCGAACGCCTCCGAGACCTCCGAGACTCCCGAGGCCCCTGAACCCCCCGTGGCCTCCGCCGCCTCCGAGGCCCCCGTGGGCCGGACCTCCGCCGGGCACTTCACCGTGCCGACCGCCGTGGCCGTCGTACCCGCGACGCCCGTGCGGCGCCCGCTGACCGAGGGTGGTTTCGACTTCTTCGGCACGCAGAAGGAGACGCCGAAGGCCGCGCTGGACGCCGTGCAGAACGAGGACCTGGCCGATGTCGTCGGCCAGGAGGCGCTGGCCGTGCACAAGGCCGAGGCGGAGGCGGAGTTCAAGCCCGCCGACGACAGGGCGCGCGGTGTCGGCCAGGTCATCGACCTGACGGCGCACGACGAGACCGAGGTGATCGACGTCCAGGGGCTGCGCAGCGCGGCCTCCTGACGACGCACGTCCTTCGCAGGGCCCGGCTCCCGCACGGGGGAGCCGGGCCCTCGCGCGTCCCGGCATGGGGGAAACTGGGGGCATGAGTCCTACGACGCAGACCACGGTCGGGATCGGCGGTGCCGCGGAGAGCACCGACATGGTGCTCAACATCGGGCCCCAGCACCCGTCCACGCACGGCGTGCTGCGGCTCAGGCTGGTGCTGGACGGCGAGCGCATCGTGCGGGCGGAGCCGGTGATCGGCTATATGCACCGCGGCGCCGAGAAACTCTTCGAGGCGCGGGACTACCGGCAGATCATCATGCTGGCCAACCGCCACGACTGGCTGTCGGCGTTCTCGAACGAGCTGGGCGTGGTCCTCGCCGTGGAGCGGATGCTCGGCATGGAGGTGCCCGAACGCGCGGTGTGGACGCGCACCCTGCTCGCCGAGCTGAACCGGGTGCTCAACCACCTGATGTTCCTGGGCTCCTACCCGCTGGAACTGGGCGGGATCACCCCGGTGTTCTACGCGTTCCGCGAGCGCGAGGTGCTCCAGAACGTCATGGAGGAGGTCTCCGGCGGGCGCATGCACTACATGTTCAACCGCGTCGGCGGCCTCAAGGAGGACCTGCCCGCCGGGTGGACGACACGCGCCGGGGCGGCCGTCGCGGCGGTGCGCTCGCGCATGGACGTCTTCGACGACCTGGTGCTCGGCAACGAGATCTTCCGGGGGCGTACGCGCGGGGTCGGCGCGCTCGCTCCCGAGGCGGTGCACGCCTACGGAGTGAGCGGGCCCATCGCGCGCGGCTCGGGCGTCGACTTCGACCTGCGCCGCGACGAGCCCTATCTGGCGTACGGCGAGCTCCAGGACACGCTGAAGGTCGTCACCCGGAGCGAGGGCGACTGCCTGGCCCGCTTCGAGGTGCTGCTGGCGCAGACGCACAACGCGCTGGACCTCGCGGACGCCTGCCTGGACCGGATCGCCCAGCTGGCGCCGGGACCGATCAACCAGCGGCTGCCGAAGGTGCTGAAGGCGCCCGAGGGCCATACGTACGCCTGGACCGAGAACCCGCTCGGGATCAACGGGTACTACCTGGTCAGCAAGGGTGAGAAGACCCCGTACCGGCTCAAGCTGCGCTCGGCGTCGTACAACAACATCCAGGCGCTGACCGAGCTGCTGCCCGGGACGCTGGTGGCGGACATGGTGGCGATCCTGGGCTCGTTGTTCTTCGTGGTCGGCGACATCGACAAGTAGGCGGCATCGGCGAGCAGGCCGCCTCGGCAAGCAGGCGGCATCGGCAGGCAGGCGGCATCGGCAGGCAGGGCCCGGCCCGGTCGGCGGGTCGGCTCAGGCCAGCGGGTCCGCGATGTCCACCGTCCGCAGCAGCCAGCCGAAGTCGCCGAGGCCGCCCCGGGCGGTGAGTTCGGCGGCCTCCCCGGCGCTCGCGAGGGCGCGCACATAGGCGGCGGGGTCGGTGGAGGCGAGCGCCAGCGGGGGGCGCCCGCCGGTGATGCCGAGGGCGCCCAGAGCGGCGCGCTGGGTCAGCAGACGCGCGGGGGCCGGGCGCTCGTCCGCCGCCGCGCACGCGTCCAGGGCGACATGGGCCGTGAGATCGCAGGTCCCGTCCGGCACGGGGGTCGTCTCGCGGCCCGCGCGGAAGCCGGTGAGGGTGCCGAACGGGGGGCGCGCGCCAGCGGTGTGGGCGTAGTCCACGGCCACCGCGAGCCCGTGCGTCACCCGGCCCGCGACCGCCGCCCACGCCCGGTCGCGGGGCAGCCCGATCTCCGCCCGCGTCCCCTCCTCGGCACCCAGCGGCCACCAGCGCGCCAGCCAGTCCGTGTCCGCGCCGGTCACCGGGTCGCCGAGGCGCTCGGCGCCGTCGTCGCCCACGAGCACGTACCGGGGCACACCCGCCGGGTCCGTCTCGGCCACGTCCACGGGCACGTTGTCCAGCCACTCGTTGGCGAACAGCAGCCCGGTGATCTCCGCCGGGGGCTCGCCGCGCCAGGCGACGCGTTCGTCCAGGCCCTCGGGGCGGTCGGCGATCTCCACGGCGCACGGCCGCACGCGCGCCGCCACCTCCCGCGGCAGGGCGGCGAGCACACCGGCGACCAGTTCGCCCCGCCCGGCGGCCATGTCCACGAAGTCCAGCGCCGCGGGCCGTCCCAGCGCCGTGTCGACCCGCCGGAGCAGCTCCGCCACGGCCCCCGCGAAGAGCCGTGAGGCGTGCACGGACGTACGGAAATGCCCGGCGGGTCCCTCCGGGCGCCGGTAGAACCCGGCGGGGCCGTACAGGGCCTCCTGGGCCGCCGCCCGCCAGCCGCGCGGGCTCCCGGGCGAGTCCCGCCGCTGCCCCGGTGTCTCCTGCGTCACGGCACCAGAGTAGGCCCGTAGATGATCATCTCCTCCACCTTGGGGAGTACGTACGCCGGGCCCGGATCGGCCCTCCGGTTGACCCGGTCGGGCATTCCGTTTCCCTACTCTGGGTTACGTGCAGCGCCTCTACGACTTCCTCCGCCGCCACCCGACCGGGGTCGACTCCTTCTGGGCCGTCGTCCTGTTCGGGCTGTCGGTGCTGAGCGAGGCCAGCCTTCAGGGGACGCCCGCCCACCGGGGTTCGCTCGCCGCGGCGGTCACGGTCTCCGCCGTCCTGTGCGTCGTCGTCGCGCTGCGCCGCAGATTCCCGGAGCAGATGCTGCTGCTCGCGCTCGCCACCGGCCTCGCCCAGCTGGTGCTGGACGTGGAGACGACCGTCGCCGACTTCGCCCTGCTGGTGATCGCCTACACGGTCGCCACGATGGGCACCCGCTGGGCCTCCCGGCTCGCCCTGGTCGCCAGCTTCTGCGCCGCGACCATGGCGCAGCTGCGCTGGCCCGCGCAGCACTCCAGCTTCCTCGGACAGGTCGCCATCGTGGTCTTCCAGACCGTGCCGTTCGCGCTCGCCTGGGTGCTCGGCGACTCCATGCGCACCCGGCGCGCCTACTTCGCCCAGCTGGAGGAGCGCGCGGCCCGCCTGGAGAAGGAGCGCGCGGCGCAGTCGAAGGTCGCGGTGGCCGCCGAGCGCGCCCGGATCGCCCGGGAACTGCACGACGTCGTCGCGCACAACGTGTCCGTGATGGTGGTCCAGGCCGACGGCGCCGCCTACGTCCTGGACGCCGCACCCGACCAGGCCAGGAAGGCCCTGGAGACGATCTCCTCGACCGGCCGCCAGGCCCTCGCCGAGATGCGCCGCCTGCTGGGCGTGCTGCGCACCGGTGAGCACCAGGAGAGCGGGGAGTACGTCCCGCAGCCCGACGTCGAGCAGATCGACGAGCTGATCGAGCAGTGCCGCCGCTCCGGCCTCCCCGTCGACTTCAAGGTGGAGGGCACCCCGCGCCCGCTGCCCAGCGGGGTGGAGCTGACCGCGTACCGGATCGTGCAGGAGGCGCTCACCAACACCCGCAAGCACGGCGGGCCGAACACCGGTGCGAGCGTGCGTCTGGTCTACTTCGACGACGGTCTGGGCCTGCTCGTGGAGGACGACGGCAAGGGCGCCCCGCAGGAGCTGTACGAGGAGGGCGGCGCCGACGGCCGGGGGCACGGCCTGATCGGGATGCGCGAGCGCGTCGGCATGGTCGGCGGCACCCTGGACGCCGGGCCGCGTCCCGGCGGAGGGTTCCGTATCAGCGCCCTTCTGCCGCTCAAACCGGCGCACTGAGTCACCGAAGACCGATGGAAGAAGGACCCCGATGACGATCCGCGTGATGCTCGTCGACGACCAGGTGCTGCTGCGCACCGGGTTCGGGATGGTGCTCGCCGCCCAGCCGGACATGGAGGTCGTCGCCGAGGCGGGCGACGGCGTCGAGGCCCTGGAGGTGCTCCGTTCCACCAAGGTCGACGTCGTCCTGATGGACGTCCGCATGCCCAAGCTCGACGGCGTGGAGGCCACCCGGCGCATCTGCGAGCAGCCCGACGCGCCCAAGGTGCTGATCCTGACCACCTTCGACCTGGACGAGTACGCCTTCTCCGGGCTGAAGGCGGGCGCGTCCGGCTTCATGCTCAAGGACGTGCCGCCCGGTGAGCTGCTGGCCGCCATCCGCGCCGTGCACAGCGGCGACGCGGTGGTGGCGCCCTCCACCACGCGCCGGCTGCTGGACCGGTTCGCGCCGATGCTGCCCTCCGGCAACCGCGACCCCAAGCACAAGGAGCTGGAGCGGCTCACCGAGCGGGAGCGCGAGGTGATGGTGCTGGTCGCCCAGGGCCTGTCCAACGGGGAGATCGCGGCCCGGCTGGTGCTGTCCGAGGCGACCGTGAAGACCCATGTGGGCCGCATCCTCACCAAGCTGGGGCTGCGGGACCGGGTGCAGGTGGTGGTGCTGGCCTACGAGACCGGCCTGGTGCGGGCCGGCGGCCGCGGCTGAACCACGGCCGCGCTTCGCCGGTACGCACCCCGTAAACCCCCGGCCCTCGTAAACCCCGGCGCCCTCCTTCTCGGTCCTGCCCCGGCAGCCGTCCCTTCTCAGTCCCGCCCCGGCAGCCGTCGTACGAACTCCCGTACGGCGGCTCGCACCTCCTCCGCCGTCCACTCCAGGCCCGCCGCGCGCACGGACACCTACGTGCAGGCCATGCCGGGGCCCGCGGCGCCCGACCAGTGGCCCGGGAAGAGGGCCACCGAGGTCTCCTCGGCCTGCCGCAGCGCCGCCTCGGCCACCACCTCGGGCGCGTACGGCAGCCAGACCTGGAACTCATGGGTGTGCGGCACCTCCGGATGCACCCGCGCCCAGGGCAGACCCGCCTCGGCGAACCCCTCGCGCAGCGCGCCGGCGACCACGCGCGCGTGGCGGACGTACTCGGGCAGCCGGGGCAGCGCCCGCTCCAGGCCGATCAGCGCGGACAGCGCGGTCGGGAACTGCTGGAAGATCTGCCCGCCGTACCGGTGCCGCCAGGTCCGGGCCTCCTCGATCAGCGTGCGCGGCCCGGCGAGGGCGGCGCCGCCGAGGCCGTCGAGGGACTTGTAGAACGACACATAGACGCTGTCGGCCAGGCCCGCGATCTCCGCCAGGGGGCGCCCGAAGTGCTCGGTGCACTCCCACAGGCGCGCGCCGTCGAGGTGCACCACCGCGTCCCGCTCCCGCGCCGCCTCGACCAGTTCGGTCAGCTCCTCCCAGGTGGGCAGCACGAAACCGGCGTCCCGGAGCGGCAGTTCGAGCATCAGCGCGCCGAAGGGCTCCGCCAGGCCGCGTATCTCCGCCGCCGTCGGCTGGCTGATCCCGCTGCCCACGTGCACCGGGCGCAGCCCGCTGACCTGGCTGAGGGCGTCGCGTTCGTGCACCTCGGGGTGGGCGAGGGGGTGCAGGGCCACCGCCGGGCTGCCGGTGCGGCCCGCCCAGCAGCGCAGCGCCACCTGCTGGGCCATCGTGCCCGACGGGAAGAACGCGGCGTCCTCGGTGCCCAGCAGCGCGGCGACCCGCTCCTCCAGGCCGGCGACGATCCGGTTGCCGTAGATGTCGGCCGGCTCGTCCAGGTCGTAGACCCCCGCGCCCGCCTCCACCAGGTCGGCGAGGCGTTCGCGGAGCGAGTCGCCCGCGGCCGCGTCGCTCAGCCGGCGTGCGCCCCGCCGTCGTACGGCCGCCCACCGCTCCCTGGCCGTGGGCTCCGCCCGCTCCCCGGTCGTGGTCTCCGTGTCCTGCCCAGATGTCTCGGTCATGCCCGGGATCATGCCGCGCCGGGACCGCCCGGGGCACCGGGGTTTCCGCGGCCCCGCCTGCGGGGGTGGTGAAACCCACAGCCTGTGGACAACCGGTCGGCACCGGACCGAGATAGCGTTAACATGACGAGAAATCGTCCGGTACATCGTCCGGTACCCGAAGCGGACTGGAACGGGAAGGCCGCCGTCGCGTGAGTACAGTCCACCAGCAAGACCACCAGGACCGCCCCGCGCGGCTCACCGTCGGCGTCGTGGGCGCCGGCCGGGTGGGCCCCGCGCTGGCCGCGTCCCTCCAGCTCGCCGGGCATCGCCCGGTGGCCGTCTCCGGTGTCTCCGACGCCTCCCGCAGGCGCGCCGAGGAGCTGCTCCCGGGCGTGCCCCTGGTCCCGCCCGCCGAGGTCCTCCAGCGCGCCGACCTGGTGCTGCTCACCGTCCCGGACGATGTGCTGCCCGCCCTGGTCATCGGCCTCGCCGAGACCGGTGCCGTCCGGCCCGGGCAGCTGCTCGTGCACACCTCGGGGCGGTACGGCGCGAAGGTCCTCGACCCCGCCCTGCGGGCCGGCGCCCTGCCGCTCGCCCTGCACCCCGCGATGACCTTCACCGGCACCGCCGTCGATGTCCAGCGCCTCGCGGGCTGCTCCTTCGGCGTCACCGCGCCCGAGGAACTGCGCCTCGCCGCCCAGGCCCTGGTGATCGAGATGGGCGGCGAGCCGGAGTGGATCAGCGAGGAGAACCGCCCGCTCTATCACGCGGCCCTCGCGCTCGGCGCCAATCACCTGGTCACCCTGGTCGCCCAGGCCATGGAGCTGCTGCGCACGGCCGGCGTCGAGGCGCCCGACCGGATGCTCGGCCCGCTGCTCGGCGCCGCCCTGGACAACGCCCTGCGCTCCGGGGACGCGGCCCTGACCGGGCCGGTCGCGCGCGGGGACGCGGGCACCGTCGCCGCGCACCTCGTCGAGCTGCGCAAGCACGCCCCGGCGGCCGTCGCGGGGTACGTCGCGATGGCCCGCGCCACCGCCGACCGCGCCCTCGCGCACGGCCTGCTCAAGCCCGAACTCGCCGAGGACCTGCTCGGCGCGCTGGCCGACGGCACCACCGCGGGCGCACCGGGCACGGACGCCTCGCCCGGCACGCCCGGCATCGAGAGCGACAACAGCGACGACAACGACGGCACCGACGGCCCGACCGGAACCGAGGGGAACGACCGATGACCACCGCCCTGCTCAGCACCGCCCAGGAGCTGCACGCCCGCACCCGCAAGGGCCGTCGCGCCGTCGTGATGACCATGGGCGCCCTGCACGAGGGCCACGCCACCCTCATCCGCTCCGCGCGCGAGATCGCGGGCCCGGACGGCGAGGTCGTCGTCACCGTCTTCGTCAACCCGCTCCAGTTCGGCGCGGGCGAGGACCTGGACCGCTACCCGCGCACCCTGGAAGCCGATCTGAAGATCGCCGAACAGGCCGGTGCCGACGCCGTGTTCGCGCCCTCCGTGGACGAGGTCTACCCCGGCGGCGACCCCCAGGTCCGCGTCACCGCGGGTCCGATGGGCGAACACCTGGAGGGCTCCTCCCGGCCCGGCCACTTCGACGGCATGCTGACCGTCGTCGCCAAGCTGCTCCACCTCACCCGCCCCGACGTCGCCCTCTACGGCCAGAAGGACGCCCAGCAGCTCGCCCTGATCCGGCGCATGGTGCGGGACCTGAACTTCGGCATCGAGATCGTCGGCGTGCCGACCGTGCGCGAGGAGGACGGCCTCGCGCTGTCCAGCCGCAACCGCTTCCTGTCGGCCGACGAGCGCCGCACCGCGCTCGCGCTCTCCCGCGCGCTGTTCGCCGGCTGCGACCGGCACGCCGCGCAGGAGGCGCTGCGCGCGCGGGCCCTCGAAGTGCCCGCCACCCAGGCGCGCGCCGAGGCGCTGAGCGCGATAGGGGAGTCCCGCGCGGCCGCCGACGCGCACGCGGTGGCCACCGCCGCCCCGGGCGGCCCGGCCGCCGTCCGCGCCGCGGCCCGCCAGGTCCTGGACGAGGCGATGCGCTACGACCCGCCGCTCGAACCGGACTACCTCGCCCTGGTCGACCCGTCCGACTTCACCGAGATCGGCGACGACTTCACCGGCGAGGCGGTACTCGCCGTCGCGGCCCGGGTCGGCGCCATCCGGCTGATCGACAACCTCCCGCTCACCTTCGGCACCCTGGGAGCCGCCTCGTGACCAGCACCGGCATACGACTGCACGCGCCCGCCCCCGGCTGGGCCATCGCCGCGGACGTGGTCGTCGTCGGCTCCGGCGTGGCCGGGCTGACCGCCGCCCTGCGCTGCGAGGCCGCCGGGCTGACCACGGTGGTCGTCACCAAGGCCCGCCTGGACGACGGCTCCACCCGCTGGGCCCAGGGCGGCATCGCGGCCGCCCTCGGCGAGGGCGACACTCCCGAACAGCACCTGGACGACACCCTGGTGGCGGGCGCCGGCCTGTGCGACGAGACGGCCGTACGCCTCCTGGTCACCGAGGGCCCGGGGGCGGTACGACGGCTCATCGAGACCGGCGCGCACTTCGACGAGTCCTCCGAGGGCGGTCTCGCGCTCACCCGGGAGGGCGGCCACCACCGGCGCCGGATCGTGCACGCGGGCGGCGACGCCACCGGCGCCGAGATCTCCCGCGCGCTGGTCGAGGCGGTCCGCGCGCGCGGTCTGCGCACCATCGAGAACGCGCTGGTCCTGGACCTGCTCACGGACGCCGAGGGCCGCACGGCGGGCGTCACCCTGCACGTCATGGGCGAGGGCCAGCACGACGGTGTGGGCGCCGTGCACGCCCCCGCGGTGGTCCTCGCCACCGGCGGCTTGGGCCAGGTGTTCGCCGCGACCACCAACCCGTCGGTGTCCACCGGCGACGGCGTGGCCCTCGCGCTGCGCGCCGGCGCCGAGGTCAGCGACCTGGAGTTCGTGCAGTTCCACCCGACCGTGCTGTTCCTCGGCGCCGACGCGGAGGGCCAGCAGCCGCTGGTCTCCGAGGCGGTGCGCGGCGAGGGCGCCCACCTGGTCGACGCCGACGGCGTGCGCTTCATGGCCGGCCAGCACGAACTGGCCGAGCTGGCGCCCCGGGACGTCGTCGCCAAGGCCATCATGCGGCGGATGCAGGAGCAGGACGCCGAGCACATGTTCCTCGACGCCCGCCACTTCGGCGCCGAGATGTGGGAGCACCGCTTCCCGACCATCCTGGCCGCCTGCCGGGCCAACGGCATCGACCCGGTCACCGAGCCCATCCCGATCGCCCCGGCCGCCCACCACGTCTCCGGGGGCGTACGCACCGACGAGCACGGCCGCACCACCGTGCCGGGCCTGTACGCGAGCGGGGAGTGCGCCTGCACCGGCGTGCACGGCGCCAACCGGCTCGCCTCCAACTCCCTCCTGGAGGGCCTGGTCTACGCCGAGCGGATCGCCGCGGACATCGCCGCCGAGCGCGCCGCGGACGGCCTGCACGCGCGGGTGCCCGAGCCGGTGCCGCACCCGGACAGGCCCGCGCACCCGCTGCTCGCCCCCGAGTCCCGGTTCGCCATCCAGCGGATCATGGCCCAGGGCGCGGGCGTGCTGCGCGGCGCGGAGTCCCTCGCCTGGGCCGCCGAGCAGCTCCAGCGGCTGCACACGGACGCCCGGGACGCCCTGGACGTGCACGGCAAGACCGCCGAGCCCGGCGTGGACACCTGGGAGGCCACCAACCTCCTGTGCGTGGCCCGCGTCCTGGTCGCCGCCGCCCAGCTGCGCGAGGAGACCCGCGGCTGCCACTGGCGCGAGGACCACGCCGAGCGCGACGACGCCCACTGGCGGCGCCATATCGTCGTCACGCTCGATCCGGACCGTTCGCTGGCGGTGCACCCCACCGACACCGCAGACTTCCCCCCTACCCGGTAATACCCAGCGCCACAGGAGCAGTGACAGACGTGAGCACCGACGACCTTCCCCTCGCGACGACCGGCGGCTGCGGCGACGGCTGTGGCTGCGGCGCGGAGCACGACGAGGAGTACCTGGAGTGCGGGCTGGACCCCGTGCTCGCCGAGCTGCTGGCCGCGGCCGGGCTCGACCCGATCGAGGTCGAGGACATCGCCACCGTGGCCATCCAGGAGGACCTGGCCGGCGGGGTGGACGTGACCACGGTCGCGACCATCTCCGAGGAGGCCGTGGCCACCGGTGACTTCACCGCGCGCGAGGCGGGCGTCGTGGCCGGGCTGCGCGTCGCCGAGGCCGTGCTCTCCGTGGTCTGCACGGACGAGTTCGAGGTCGAGCGGCATGTGGAGGACGGCGACCGGGTCGAGGCCGGGCAGCGGCTGCTGTCCGTCACCACCCGCACCCAGGACCTGCTCACCGCCGAGCGCAGCGCGCTGAACCTGCTGTGCCGGCTGTCCGGCATCGCCACCGCGACGCGCGCGTGGGCGGACGCCCTGGAGGGCACGAAGGCCAAGGTCCGCGACACCCGCAAGACGACCCCGGGCCTGCGCGCCCTGGAGAAGTTCGCGGTCCGCGCGGGCGGCGGCGTCAACCACCGCATGTCCCTGTCGGACGCGGCCCTCGTCAAGGACAACCACGTGGTCGCCGCGGGCGGCGTCGCCGAGGCGTTCAAGGCCGTACGGGAGTCCTTCCCGGACGTGCCGATCGAGGTCGAGGTCGACACGCTGCACCAGCTGCGCGAGGTCGTGGAGGCGGGCGCCGACCTGATCCTGCTGGACAACTTCACGCCCGGCGAGTGCGCGGAGGCCGTCGGCATCGTCGACGGCCGGGCGCTCCTGGAGGCCTCCGGCCGGCTGACGCTCGCGACCGCGCGCGCCTACGCCGACACGGGCGTCGACTTCCTCGCCGTCGGCGCGCTCACCCACTCCTCGCCGATCCTGGACATCGGCCTGGACCTGCGGGAGGCGGAGTAACGGCCATGCTGCTCACGATCGACGTCGGCAACACGCAAACCGTCCTCGGCCTGTTCGACGGCGAGGACATCGTGGAGCACTGGCGCATCTCCACCGACGCCCGGCGCACCGCCGACGAGCTGGCGGTGCTGCTCCAGGGCCTGATGGGCATGCACCCACTGCTCGGCGACGAACTGGGCGACGGCATCGACGGGATAGCGATCTGCGCCACCGTCCCCTCGGTCCTGCACGAGCTGCGCGAGGTCACCCGCCGCTACTACGGCGACGTGCCCGCGGTGCTGGTCGAGCCGGGCGTCAAGACCGGCGTGCCCATCCTCACCGACAATCCCAAGGAGGTCGGCGCCGACCGCATCGTCAACTCGGTCGCGGCGGTGGACATGTACGGCGGTCCGGCGATCGTGGTCGACTTCGGTACGGCGACCACCTTCGACGCGATCTCCGCGCGCGGTGAGTACGTGGGCGGTGTCATCGCCCCCGGCATCGAGATCTCCGTCGACGCGCTGGGCGTCAAGGGCGCCCAGCTGCGCAAGATCGAGGTCGCCCGGCCGCGCAGCGTGATCGGCAAGAACACGGTCGAGGCCATGCAGTCGGGCATCGTGTACGGCTTCGCGGGCCAGGTCGACGGGGTGGTGGGCCGGATGGCGCGCGAGCTGGCGGACGACCCGGACGACGTGACGGTGATCGCGACGGGCGGCCTCGCGCCGATGGTGCTCGGCGAGGCGTCGGTGATCGACGAGCACCAGCCGTGGCTGACGCTGATCGGGCTGCGGCTGGTGTACGAGCGGAACGCGTCGCGGCTCTGATCCCTCCGACGCATCGGATCCCGATGCCTCGGACCTCGATGCCCTGGATCCCGACGCCTTGGATCCCGTCGAGGCTTTAGAGGGAAACCCCCGCGACACATCATCCCGTTGTGTCACTTTTGTCCGATTAGCGATAGCGTCGCCGCATGCCCACGCCATACGGATCCCGCGGCGGCATGGCGTTCGGCGCGGAGGAGCTGCGTGTGCTCCGCCGCGCCCTCGCCCTCGCCCTTCACCCCGGCCGCACGTCCGCCGAGGACGTCCAGGACTGCCTCCGGCTCGCCGAGTCGCTCGACGAGGCGATCCGCGAGGGGGTGAGACTGCGCGCCTTCCTGCTGGCCGATCTGGACCGCTATCGGGCCGCGCTGCCCGGTACCGCGGCCGGCTACTTCGCCCTTCTGGAGGAGGCGCTGGGCGCCGCGTACCGGCCGGTGCCGGACGATCTCGCGGCCTTGCGGGCGCTGCGCGGCAACCCGAGGGCGGCGGCGCTGCTGGAACGCTGCCGGGCGCTGGCCGAACAGGACGTACGGGCCCGCTTCGCCCAGGGCGCGCGCAGGGTCCCGGCGCCGGCGGTGCCGCCCGCGAGGACGCGCCTGCTGGCCCTGTCGGGCGGCGCGGCGCGCCAGTCGGAGGACGGCGGCAAGCAGCCCCCCAAGCCCGCCCCGAAGCCGCCGCCCGCCGAACGCCCCGACCCCACCGCCCCCAAGCGCCCCATCCCCACCCCCGGCGAAGTCTTCCCCCGCCGCAAGCCCCCGGCTCCGCCGCACCAACTGGTCTGCTGACGGGAGGGGTGCGCGGCGCCCCGGCGGCGCCGCGCGAACAGGACTTCCCCGCACGGGCCCTTTCGGGGCGGGCCCGTGCGGGGTCGACAACGGCCGGGTCCCGGTCGGCGTTGCGAAGGCCGACACTCCCTCGGGCTATACCCACCCCGCCCGATTCGCCCGGTAGGGCATGGCTACTCTGGTCGCATGGACTATGTCTCCGCGCTTGTGCCCCCGATCGTGATGGCCGTGTTCTTCATCGGTGTGGTTCGGGTGATCGTGAAGACCCAGGGTGGGGCGGCCAAGGCCAAGGAGGACGCGGCTGTCGACGCCGCGATCGCGCGGGCGGAGGCGGCGCGCGGCGGGTCCGCCGCGGCCGACGTCTGAGCCGGTCCCGCAGGGCCGTCACCGGCCGCCGGTTTCTCTGCGCGCGCCCTTTTTGTCTGGGTTCGCAAGGTTCTGCCATGTCTGGCACGCCATTGTCCTGATCCCCCACTATTGTTCTGAGTTGTGCCTCGCCCCTTGGGAGAACTCGAAGACGCGGTCATGACGCGGGTGTGGAAGTGGAACCGCCCGGTGACCGTTCGAGAAGTCCTGGAAGACCTCCAGCAGGAACGCACCATCGCGTACACCACCGTGATGACGGTTTTGGACAATCTCCATCAGAAGGGCTGGGTCCGCCGCGAGGCGGAAGGCCGGGCCTATCGATATGAGGCCGTCTCCACCCGCGCCGCCTACGCCGCCGCTCTCATGAACGACGCCTGGTCGCAGAGCGACAACCCCGCCGCCGCACTCGTCGCGTTCTTCGGGATGATGAGCGAGGAACAGCGCCAGGCTCTTCAGGACGCCGTACGCATCGTCCAGGGACCGGAAACCCGGCAAGCCCCCGAACCCGCACAAGCGCGACCCGCACAAGCGGAGCAACAGGAGAACCCCGGCTCGGCGGAGAACCCCGGCTCGGCGGAGGACGCCGCCGGGCGATAGCGTCCGCTCATGTCCGCAGAGCGTCCCGAAGTCTCCGCAAAAGCCATCACGGTCCGCCGGGCCAGGACCGGCGATGTGCCGGCCGTGCGCGACCTCCTCGACGCCTACGTCCAGGGCCGCATCCTGCTCGACAAAGCGACGGTCACGCTTTACGAGGACATCCAGGAGTTCTGGGTCGCGGAACGGGACGACAACGCCGAGGTCGTCGGCTGCGGCGCGCTGCACGTCATGTGGGAGGACCTCGCGGAAGTCCGCACTCTCGCGGTGAAGCCCGGCCTCAAGGGCGCGGGCGTCGGCCATCAGTTGCTGGAGAAGTTGCTGCACACGGCGCGTTGGCTCGGTGTTCGCCGGGTTTTCTGCCTGACCTTCGAAGTCGACTTCTTCGGGAAGCACGGCTTCGTCGAGATCGGTGAGACACCGGTTGACACCGATGTCTACGCGGAGCTCCTGCGTTCCTATGACGAGGGCGTCGCGGAGTTCCTCGGACTCGAACGAGTGAAACCGAACACCTTGGGCAACAGCCGGATGCTTCTGCATCTGTGATCGTCTTTGCCCGGTGACTATGCACGGTGCCCTATGTCCGAAACGCGTATCTTTCCGGCCCGTGAGCCCTCCTCGGCCCTCTCCCAGGGGTTTGTGTTTTTCCCGCAAAAGCGGTTTGCTTTCCGACGTACTGCAGTACTGCATATAACAGGGGCGGCGAAACGGGCGGACGCGCGCACCCTGACCCTCAACGTTATCGATGAAAGGAAATCCGGTGGCACAGAAGGTTCAGGTCCTTCTTGTCGACGACCTCGACGGCGGCGAGGCGGACGAGACGGTGACGTTCGCGGTGGACGGCAAGACGTACGAGATCGATCTCACGACCGCCAATGCGGACAAGCTGCGCGGCCTTCTCGACCCTTATGTCAAGGGTGGTCGTCGCACCGGTGGCCGTGCCTCCGGTGGACGTGGAAAGGCGCGCACCGCCTCCAGCGGCAACCAGGACACCGCGGCGATCCGCGCCTGGGCCAAGGAGAACGGCCTGGAGGTCAACGACCGCGGCCGCGTCCCCGCTTCCATCCGCGAGGCATACGAGAAGGCCAACGGCTGATCAGCCGAATCGGTCGAATTTCGGTACGACAATCAGTACGGCGCTACGGCGAGACCGGCACCCCGCCGCATTCCCGCCGCAGCCGGACCCGGTGACACCACAACGCCACCGTGTCCACCAGCCGTACGAGATCTGGGGCGCTCCCCTCGCGTCCCATGCCCGGCATCGCGGGCAGCGAGGCATCGGCCTCGCGTCCCGCCCCAGGGGGCCGCAGCCACACGGCGGCCCCCTTCAGGCTCCCGGACGACGACGGCGGCCCGCCGGGCGGCAGCGGCGCCTCCATGACGCCCCCCGCCCCCAGGACCCGCAGATCGGGCGCCACCGCGCCCCACTCCAGCCAGTCCAGCAGCCCCGGCACCTCCTCCGCGCCGCCCGCGGCCACCAGCAGCCGCATCCGGTCGCCCCGCAAGGCCACCGGCGAACCCGGCGCGAGATGCCGCAGTGCCCGCGCGCCCGCCTCGGCCGGCACGTCCAGGACGTCGAAGCGCAGCCCGGTCGGCAGCCCCGGCGGGGACCCGGGCACGGTCGCCCAGCCCAGTTCGTCCTCGTACCAGCGCCGCACCTCGCACCGCCGTCCCGTTCCGCGCCCGCGCGCGCCGGGCGCCCCCGGTTCGACGGGGCGGCGCGGAAGGGGGACCGTGGAGGTCGTGAAGACCGTGCCAGTCATGCCGGGTGCAACCGGCGGGACAGGCGGCAAGTTACGCTGAGTGTCCTGCCGATCGCACAGCGTGCCGGAAAGGGGGGCGTCCGGCGGTACGGGGAGCCGCAAGGTTGTTCGCCCATAGCGGAGGGAACCGGTGCGCTCGGCATGGAGTGTCAGTCCCTGCGGGTAAGACATGCCTAGTGGGAGGGGGCGACGTGCGGGCGCGGCGGTCTCCCGTTCGCCATCGGCGTAGTGGCGAGTGGGGTAACTGCCTGGCCTGCGGGAACATCGTCTCGCACCATCGGGTTGGAGCAGATGTCGGCGTTCGGGGTCAGGAGGCCAAGGACGGTGTCGGCAGTTGGAATGAGCGGTCCCCGCTTGCGGGACTAAGCTGCGGAAGGACAGGGAGGGGAAGTTCCCCCCACTGCCTGACCGCTCTGAGGAGCGATTAACGATGTTCGAGAGGTTCACCGACCGCGCGCGGCGGGTTGTCGTCCTGGCTCAGGAAGAAGCCCGGATGCTCAACCACAACTACATCGGCACCGAGCACATCCTCCTGGGTCTCATCCACGAGGGCGAAGGTGTCGCCGCTAAGGCCCTGGAGAGCCTCGGCATTTCGCTCGAGGCGGTCCGCCAGCAGGTGGAGGAGATCATCGGTCAGGGCCAGCAGGCCCCGTCCGGGCACATCCCCTTCACTCCTCGTGCCAAGAAGGTCCTGGAGCTGTCGCTCCGCGAGGCCCTTCAGCTGGGCCACAACTACATCGGCACGGAGCACATCCTGCTCGGCCTGATCCGTGAGGGCGAGGGCGTCGCCGCCCAGGTCCTGGTCAAGCTGGGTGCCGACCTCAACCGGGTGCGGCAGCAGGTCATCCAGCTGCTCTCCGGTTACCAGGGCAAGGAGACCGCCACCGCCGGCGGCCCGGCCGAGGGCACCCCCTCGACCTCCCTGGTCCTGGACCAGTTCGGCCGGAACCTCACCCAGGCCGCCCGTGAATCCAAGCTCGACCCGGTCATCGGGCGCGAGAAGGAGATCGAGCGGGTCATGCAGGTGCTGTCCCGCCGTACCAAGAACAACCCGGTGCTGATCGGTGAGCCCGGCGTCGGCAAGACCGCCGTCGTGGAGGGCCTCGCCCAGGCCATCGTCAAGGGCGAGGTGCCCGAGACGCTGAAGGACAAGCACCTCTACACGCTGGACCTCGGCGCCCTGGTCGCCGGCTCCCGCTACCGCGGTGACTTCGAGGAGCGCCTGAAGAAGGTCCTCAAGGAGATCCGCACCCGCGGCGACATCATCCTGTTCATCGACGAGCTGCACACGCTGGTCGGTGCGGGTGCCGCCGAGGGCGCCATCGACGCGGCCTCCATCCTCAAGCCGATGCTGGCCCGCGGTGAACTCCAGACCATCGGTGCGACCACGCTGGACGAGTACCGCAAGCACCTGGAGAAGGACGCGGCCCTGGAGCGCCGCTTCCAGCCCATCCAGGTCGCCGAGCCGTCCCTGCCGCACACCATCGAGATCCTCAAGGGCCTGCGCGACCGGTACGAGGCGCACCACCGCGTCTCCATCACCGACGAGGCGCTGGTCCAGGCCGCCACCCTGGCCGACCGCTACATCTCGGACCGCTTCCTGCCGGACAAGGCCATCGACCTGATCGACGAGGCCGGCTCCCGGATGCGCATCCGCCGGATGACCGCGCCGCCGGACCTCCGCGAGTTCGACGAGAAGATCGCCGGCGTCCGCCGGGACAAGGAGTCCGCGATCGACTCGCAGGACTTCGAGAAGGCCGCCTCGCTCCGCGACAAGGAGAAGCAGCTCCTGGCCGCCAAGGCCAAGCGCGAGAAGGAGTGGAAGGCCGGCGACATGGACGTCGTCGCCGAGGTCGACGGCGAGCTGATCGCCGAGGTCCTCGCCACGGCCACCGGCATCCCGGTCTTCAAGCTGACCGAGGAGGAGTCCTCCCGTCTGCTGCGCATGGAGGACGAGCTCCACAAGCGGGTCATCGGTCAGGTCGACGCCGTCAAGGCGCTGTCGAAGGCGATCCGCCGTACGCGTGCCGGTCTGAAGGACCCGAAGCGCCCCGGTGGCTCGTTCATCTTCGCCGGCCCGTCCGGTGTCGGTAAGACCGAGCTGTCCAAGGCGCTCGCCGAGTTCCTCTTCGGCGACGAGGACGCGCTGATCTCCCTCGACATGTCGGAGTTCAGCGAGAAGCACACGGTCTCGCGTCTCTTCGGTTCGCCCCCCGGCTACGTGGGCTACGAAGAGGGCGGCCAGCTGACCGAGAAGGTGCGCCGCAAGCCGTTCTCCGTCGTCCTGTTCGACGAGGTCGAGAAGGCCCACCCGGACATCTTCAACTCGCTGCTCCAGATCCTGGAGGACGGTCGCCTGACCGACTCCCAGGGCCGGGTCGTGGACTTCAAGAACACGGTCATCATCATGACGACCAACCTCGGCACCCGGGACATCTCCAAGGGCTTCAACCTGGGCTTCGCGGCCTCGGGTGACACGAAGACCAACTACGAGCGCATGAAGAACAAGGTCCAGGACGAGCTCAAGCAGCACTTCCGGCCCGAGTTCCTCAACCGCGTCGACGACGTGGTCGTCTTCCCGCAGCTGACGCAGGAGGACATCCTGCGGATCGTCGACCTGATGATCGGCAAGGTGGACGAGCGCCTGAAGGACCGGGACATGGGCATCGAGCTGTCCCAGTCCGCCAAGGAGCTGCTGTCCAAGAAGGGCTACGACCCCGTGCTGGGCGCCCGGCCGCTGCGCCGCACCATCCAGCGCGAGATCGAGGACAGCCTCTCCGAGAAGATCCTCTTCGGCGAGCTGCGCCCCGGCCACATCGTGGTCGTGGACACGGAGGGCGAGGGCGACAACGCGACCTTCACCTTCCGCGGCGAGGAGAAGTCGGCCCTGCCGGACGCCCCGCCGATCGAGCAGGCCGCCGGCGGCGGACCGAACCTGAGCAAGGACGCGTAAGCCCGCGGCGCTTCAACTGAAAGGGGCCGGTGCTTTTGAGCACCGGCCCCTTTCAGTTTTCTTCCACGGTGAGCCGGGCGTTCGGGAAGAGGTCCTTGTACCGGGAGATTGCCAGGGAATGTCCGGTCCGGATCCCCAGGATCACCGAGTGCCGGGCGGGACCGGCATGAGGTCGAGTGAGTGCGGGAATTCCCGGACGATGCTCCCGTTCACGTGGAGACGGGCCAGGCCGGGTGGTTCCGCGACTTCGCGTCGGTGCCCGTCAGCCGCTGGCTCACGGAGACCGTGGTGAGTTTCCGTAGCGGGCGCAGCCAGTCGAGGGTGCGCCGGCGGTCGGCGGCCGGGATCTCGTCCAGGCCGTCCACCAGGATCAGTCCCCGGCCCGCCGCGAGGACCCGCTCGGCCCAGCCCTCCGGCGGGGTCAGCGGGCAGCTGAGGGCCGCCAGGAAGCCGGCCGGGGCGGGCAGCAGCCCGGTGCGGGTCAGGGTGCGCAGGGGGAGGACGTAGGGGACGCGGCCGCCCCCGCGGGCCGCGCAGCAGCACCCGGGAGTCGGCCGGCAGCGCCTCCTCGGCCCGCAGCCGCCCGGTGCCGGTCACCGGGCGCTCACCGGGGACCGGATCGGGCGCCGCGTCCTCGACCGCGGTCGCCTCCAGGCTCAGGTAGGCGACTTCGAGGGGCCGGCGGTCGGGGGACTCGCGCAGGTCGATGCCGTAGATGGTGATGTGGTTGTGGTGCTCGGCGAGGTACGGCAGACAGCGGCGCTCGAAGACGGTGTCGCGGGCGTCGGGGCGCGGCACGCGGACGATCAACTCGTCCACCTTGGCGATCAGTTCGGCCTGCGCCCGGCTCTGCTCCACTGCGTCGCCGAGTCCAGGAAGTGGCAGGCGTCCGCGGAGCGGAGCAGTTCGCGGGCCGGTTCCCGGTGGCCGAGCCGTACGGCCTGGACGTCGTCCATCTCCAGGTCGCCCAGGGCCGGCAGCCTGCGGACGTCCTTCTCGCCGAGCGTCAGCTTCTCGCCCCGGAAGGAGACCAGCGCCGACCGCCGTACCGGCCTGTCCACCAGGCCCGCTCCGGGGCCGTCCGCCGCGAGCAGCTTCCGCACCAGCGGGCCGATCGCGGCGGACGCGAGTCTGCCGCCCCGTACCGTCGGATCCATCCGCCACCCCCGTGGTCGCAGGACCGTCAGAAGTCTACGGAGGGATCCCAACTGCCCTAGGAGAGCTGGCCGTTGTAGTCCGGCAGCTTGAAGGTGCGGTCGGCGTGGCCGCCGGAGAGGTCGGTCGCGCTGTTGCCGATGTTGGCGATGATGTCGTAGCCCTTGTTCTCGATGTCGACGCGCTGGGCCGTCTTGTAGTCCGCGACGTTCTTGAAGAGGTCGAACAGGCCGCGCACGTAGATGCCGGAGACCTGGTAGCCGTCGTACTCCAGGTTCCACTTGGTGGGCGCCTCGATGATGCCCGGGCGGGCGGTCACGAAGAAGAGCGCGACGCCGTGGTCCTGGGCGTACCGGGCGACATCGAACACCGGCTTGTTGGCCTTCTGCGGGATCGTGAAGCCCAGGTCGGTGTCCAGCGTGGTGTTGTCGATGTCGAAGACGATGGCCTGCTTCTCGCCCGGCTTCGCGGCGGCGATGCGCTGCTCCAGGTACGGCAGGGTCTGGTCCATGACCGTCTGGCAGTCGTTCTGCCAGGTGGCGAAGTCGACCTTGCCGGTTGTGGCGCTCGCCGCCGCGGTGGTGGCCGGGGCCGTGGTGGCGTCCACGGCCTGGGCCGGGGCGGCCACGGCGGCCAGGGCGGCCACGGAGACGGCGGTCACGGTGAGGCGGCGCGCCAGGGGGCTGGTCATCGGTGGGGGTTCCTCTCACGTCACGTACGCGGTGCCGGATGGCAGGTGCATGATCTGTGGTGCGGATGGCGTGAGGGGAACCGTAGGGTTACCGAACGGTAGGTGGATAGGGGTCTGCATCACATTCACGGCCCCGCCGGTGCGCGAAGCCGGTGACATGCCGCACAGGCGATTTATCCCTTACTAGCCCCGATAGTGGGATCCGTCGGGCGAGTAAAGGGCGGGCAAAGGGCTCGTAGATCCTCGGTTTACGGCGGAAACGGGCAGTTCGTGGCGGGGGATGCCGGGTAGGCGCGGGGGCTGTCAAGGCGATGGGTGGTTTTCGGCTCATCTACTACCGAGCGCCGTAGATGCACCACTTTCGCCCGGCCGGGGCGATCGGTTACCAAGGGATGGCCACCGCGGCGAACGCCTGTCCGCCGGGTGGCTGATCTGTCCCCGAGCTCACGAGGTCTCGATGTTCAAGCGCTTCACGTCCCGTGCCACCCGTACGTCCTCGCTCCGTACCCGCGCCGCCTTCCTGGCCGCCGGTGTCGCTGTCCCGGTCGTGCTGGGCGCCGGAGTCGCGAGCGCCGCTCCGTCGGCGGCCTCCTGGGTCGACCCGGTGAAGAAGTACTCGCTCTCCGCGGGCTTCAACCAGTCCGGCGCCCATTGGGTCGCCAAGCACAGCGGCCAGGACTTCGCGGTGTCCACCGGTACCGAGGTCTTCTCCGTGCACGGCGGCACCGTCGTCAAGGCCGGCCCCAACGGCGCCGGTGACGGTCCCGCGTACGGCAACGCCATCGTGATCAAGCACGAGAACGGCGTCTACTCCCAGTACGCGCACCTGTCCCGCGTCGACGTCAAGATCGGCCAGAAGGTGAAGACGGGCCAGCACATCGCCCTGTCCGGCTCCACCGGCAATTCCACGGGTCCCCACCTGCACTTCGAGATCCGTACCACCCCGAACTACGGCTCCGCCCTCAACCCGGTGCCCTTCCTGAAGGGCAAGGGCGTCCGCGTCTGAGCCGAGCGGGCCGCATGAGCCGCTGAGCGAGCCGTCCGAGCCGCCCGGGTCGAGTGAGTCGACGCGGGCGGCTCAGCCGTCGGTGTCGGCGTGGGTGTCGGTGTCGGCGTGGGCGTGCTCGTGGGCCTGGGTGACCAGGTCCAGGGCGACCTCCAGCACCGCCTGGCGGCGCTTCTCCACGTCGCCCACCAGGTCCTGCATCACGAACATCCCGGCGTGCAGGGTGAACATCGCGCTGAGCGAGCGCACCTGGTCGACCAGCTCGGCGTCGGGGTCCATCAGTATGTCCCGCAGCCCGTGCATGCGGTCCTTGAAGGTCTCTCCGATGCGCAGCTCCCGCACCGTCGCCTGGTTCTCCTGCATGAAGCGGAAGAGCGGCTCCGCGTGCGAGAGCGCCTCGCTGTAGCGCCGCAGGATCTCCTGCTTCGTCTCCAGGGTGTGCGGCTGGCCGCGCCCCCACTCGATCAGGTCGGCGATCGGCTGCGTCAGGTCCTCGAAGAGGCTGACGATGATCTCTTCCTTGGTCTTGAAGTGGTAGTACAGGGCCGCCTTGGTGACGTCGAGGCGCTCGGCGATCTCGCGCAGCGAGGTCTTCTCGTAGCCCTGCTCGGCGAAGAGTTCGAGCGCGACGTCCTGGATGCGCTGGCGGGTGTTGCCGCGGCGCTGCTGCTTGGTGCCGTCCATGGTGACGCCCATCCTCGTACTCCTCGCGCTCCTGCGGAAACTTACTTGACGCCCGGCTAGTTTGCCCTCTACCTTGCGCAGTGTACTAACTAGCCGGGCGGCAAGTAAGTAGTCGCCGAGGGGGAGTAGGGAAGAGATGGCGGACACGGTGGAGAGCCCCCAGGAGGGCAAGAAACAGCGGAGCGTGCGCGTCGTACTGCTCGCGCTCATGATCGCGATGATGCTCGCGATGCTCGACAACATGATCGTGGGCACCGCGATGCCCACCATCGTCGGCGAGCTGGGCGGCCTGGAGCACCTGTCCTGGGTGGTCACCGGCTACACCCTGGCCACCGCGGCCTCCACCCCGATCTGGGGCAAGCTCGGTGACATGTACGGGCGCAAGGGCGCCTTCCTCAGCTCGATCGTGATCTTCCTGATCGGCTCCGCGCTCAGCGGCATGGCCCAGAACATGGGCGAGCTGATCGGCTTCCGTGCCATTCAGGGCCTCGGCGCCGGCGGTCTGATGGTCGGCGTCATGGCGATCATCGGTGACCTCGTGCCGCCGCGGGAGCGGGGCAAGTACCAGGGCATGATGGCCGCCGTGATGGCGCTGGCGATGATCGGCGGTCCGCTGGTCGGCGGCACCATCACCGACAACTGGGGCTGGCGCTGGTCCTTCTACATCAACCTGCCGCTCGGCGCGGTCGCGCTGGTCCTGGTCAGCGCGGTGCTGCACCTGCCGCGCAAGCGGTCCAAGGCGGGCATCGACTACCTCGGTGTCGCGCTGCTGACCATCGGCATCACCTCGATCGTGCTGGTCACCACCTGGGGCGGCAGCGAGTACGCCTGGACGTCCGCGCGGATCATGGAGCTCATAGCCATCGGTGTGGTGGCGCTGGCCGGGTTCGTGTTCTGGCAGACGAAGGCCGCCGACCCGGTGCTGCCGCTGCACATCTTCCGCAACCGCAACTTCACCCTGATGTCCGTGATCGGCTTCATCACCGGCTTCGTGATGTTCGGCGCGACGCTGTTCCTGCCGCTGTACCAGCAGGCGGTGCAGGGCGCGTCGGCGACCAACTCCGGACTGCTGCTGCTGCCGATGCTCGGCGCGATGCTGGTGACGTCGATGGTCGCCGGGCGGGTCACCACCAACACCGGGCGCTACAAGGTGTTCCCGGTCGTCGGCGGTGTGCTGATGATCGCGGGCCTGTACCTGCTGTCGCTGATGGACACCGGTACGAGCCGCTTCACCTCCGGCGTCTACATGGCCGTCCTCGGCCTCGGCATGGGCTGCCTGATGCAGATCACCATGCTGGTGGCGCAGAACAGCGTGGAGATGAAGGACATGGGCGTCGCGTCCTCGTCCACGACGCTGTTCCGTACGCTCGGCTCCTCGTTCGGTGTCGCCATCATGGGCGCGCTGTTCAACAACAAGGTCAAGGACGTCATGGCCGAGCGGGCCGGTGCGCTCGGCAAGGGCATCACCGAGCAGTCCGCCCAGCTGGACGCCAAGAGCCTGGCGAAGCTCCCGCCGCTGGCCCGCGAGGCCTACCAGCACGCGGTCTCCGCCGGTACGCACTCCGCGTTCCTCCTGGGCGCCGTGATCGCCGTCCTGGTGCTCGTCGGCGCGCTCTTCGTCAAGGAGGTCCCGCTGCGGGGTGGCCCGCAGGCGGCTCAGCCGGAGGAGCAGGTCGCTCCGCTGGTCGAGGCGGTCTGACCGGGCCCCGGTACGACGAAGGCCCCCGGCGGGTGTCCGCCCCGGGGGCCTTCGTCATGTTCGGGGGGTGCGGCGGGGGAGCGGCGGTGCGGGTGCGGTCCGTCGTGGGCTGGTCGCGCAGTTCCCCGCGCCCCTAGGGAATCGCAGTTCCGTCGGCCATCGAAGTGCCCCGAAAGGGGCGCGGGGAACTGCGCGAAGGGGCCCCACCGGCCCGCGGCCGACGACCGACCGAACCGCCCCCCAACTCCCCGCCCCGCCGATTTCAGCCCGCTCCCCCCGACAGCGGCAGCATCGGATAGCTCCCCGTGTTCGTCGGCGCGTGCTCCGGCAGCCACAGGACCGCCACCGCGCCCTCCGCCGGGAGCTCCGGGGGGAGGCCCGCGGGGCGGATGTTGCGGAAGGTGAGGCGGGCGCCGAGGACGCGGGCCTGGCCGGCGGCGATGGTCAGGCCGAGGCCGTGGCCCTGGCCCGCGCGGTCCGTGCTGCCGGTGCGGAAGCGGCTCGGGCCCTCCGCGAGAAGCGCCTCGGGGAAGCCGGGACCGTGGTCGCGGACCCGGATCACCCGGCCCTCGACGCTCACTTCGATCGGCGGCCGCCCGTGCCGCGCGGCATTGGCGAGCAGGTTGAACAGCACGCGTTCCAGGCGGCGCGGGTCGGTCGTCACCTCCGACTCGTGCACGATCCGTACGACGATGTCCGGATCCTTCGCCGCCACCCGCCGCGCGACGAACTCGCCCAGCAGGATGTCCTGGAGCTCGGCCCGCTCCGAGGCGCTGTCCAGGCGGGCCACCTCCAGCACGTCCTCCACCAGCGTGCGCATCGCCTTGGCCCGGTCGAGCACCAGCTCGGTGGGCCGGCCGGGCGGCAGCAGCTCGGCGGCCGTCAGCAGCCCCGTCACCGGGGTGCGCAGCTCGTGCGCGATGTCCGCGGTGACCCGCCGCTCGGCCTCCAGGCGCAGCCGCAGCGCGTCCGCCATCGCGTCCACCGCCCGTGCCAGATCGTCGGTCTCGTCCCGTACGACCCCGCCGATGGACTCCCGCACCCGTACCTCGGTCTCGCCCCGCGCGACCTGGTTCGCCGCGGCCGCGGCCTTGCGCAGCCGGCCGGACAGCTGCCCGCCGATCAGCACGCCGAGCGCGCTGCCGCCGAGGACGACCGCGATGGAGCCGATGACCAGGGCCTGGTCCAGGTCCTTCATCACGTCCATGGAACGGTCCGGGAAGTGGCTGTGCAGCGACAGCACATGGCCGTCCTTGGCCGGTACCGCCGCCCAGATGTCCGGCGGACCCGAGCCCCGGTCGGAGACATCGCTCGCCCGGCGCCCGGCCATCACCTTCTCGCGCAGCGCCGGCGGCATCCCCGGATCGTCGATCTTTATGTTCGGGAAGTTCGTCCGCCCGGACAACTCGTAGTTGCGCTGTGCCAGTTGGACCCGGTCATTGGCCAGGTCGCGCGCGTTGTCCAGCATCGAGACCCGGGCCGCGTTGTGCACGACCAGGCTCAACGCGATCGCCACGAGCCCCGCGACCAGCGCGATCGCCGCACTGAGCTTCCACCGGATCCCGGTGTGCAGGCCCACGCGCTCCATGCGCCGGACCGGATGGCGCCAAAACCCCCGCATACCGCTCCGTTCAGGCCTTCAGCTTGTAGCCGAAGCCGCGGACCGTCTCGATCCGGTCCTGGCCGATCTTCTGCCGCAGCCGCTGTACATGGACGTCGACCACGCGGGTGTCCCCGCCCCAGCCGTAGTCCCACACGCGCTCCAGGAGCTTGTCGCGGGAGAGCACGGTCCCGGGCGCGGAGGAGAACTCCAGCAGCAGCCGCATCTCGGTCGGGGTGAGCGCCACCGGCCGGCCGTCCCGCAGCACCTCCATGCCGTCGGTGTCGATCCGCAGATCGCCGAAGGTCAGGGTGCCGCCCTGCATCGCGGACGCGGGCTCCTCCGGGTGCGCGGAGCCACCGGCGTGCCCGAAGCGGCGCAGCACCGCCCGGATCCGGGCGACCAGGACGGCGCCGTCGAACGGCTTGGTCACATAGTCGTCCGCGCCGGCCTCCAGGCCGAGGACGACGTCGATGGAGTCGGCGCGCGCCGACAGCATGATCACCGGCACCGTCGACTCGTCCCGGATCCGGCGGCACAGGCTGACCCCGTCGAGACCCGGCACCATCACATCGAGCAGGGCGATGTCGGGGCGGTTCGCCCGGAACGCCGCAAGGCCCGAGAGCCCGTCGGGCATGGCGGTGACCGCGAAGCCGTCCCGCTCCAGGGCGAGCTGTGTGGCCTCGCGGATGACGTCGTCGTCCTCGACGAACAGAACGTGGGTCTGATCTGCCATCCCGGTGCTCTCTGTCCTCGTGAAGTGCTGGTGGTCCGGTCGAAGGGCGGTTCAGCTGTCCGGCACCGGCGTCGGGACCTGCCCGGCCGACTTGCTGTACTCGTTGCGCACGCTCTTGCCCGGTGTGAACCGTCCCGCCTTCCAGCTGTACGGCGTCACGATCTCACCGGACGGGCTGGAGATGGGATCGCCCTTCTCGTAATACTGCCTGGTCACCGACAGCCGACCCTGATCGATCTCGGCGTAGACCGGCGATTCCTCGGTCCGGAACACGTTCTTGAAGGTGCCGGAATCGTCCCGGTACACATACGAGCCGATCCCGACCGCGTCCGCGCATGTCAGCACATTGATCACGACGTCGTCCACCGGAGACCCGGTCAGATCACCGTACGAGATGTCCACGGGGTACTCGTTGCCGCTGCACGGCTTCAGTTCCCGCTTGACGGTGGCGGACACCGCCGGATCCTGTTTGAGCAGCTGTACGGCGTCCACCTTCCGGTACTTGTCCGGATCGTTCGGTGAGGGCGACGGCGAGGCCACGGCGCCGGCCCCGGCCACCGCCGAGGCGTGTGCCGGGCCCTCGTCCCGGGCACCCAGGCCGCCCGTGCCGCACGCACCGACGAAAAGGGCGAGGGCGGTGACCGAGGCCACCGCCGCGATCACCGCCAGCCAACTCCCACGGGTCCCTGTGGACCCGGGCCCTGTCAGGCCGCGCAACGCTCCCGCTCCTCACGCTCCAGCGCCCGTGCGTCCAGGTCGCGGGCCTCCAGCTCCTCACGGAGCCGGGCGAGCGCCCGGTGCAGCGTGCTCTTGACCGTACCGGCCGACATACCCAGGGCCGCGGCCGTCTCCTCGGTGGACATCTGCTCCCAGTGTCGCAGCACCACGACACTGCGCTGCTTGGGTGCGAGGACTTTCAGGATGTCCATCAGCAGGGCCCGGTCGGCGTGCTGCTCGGTGGAGTCCTCCACACTGGCGTCCGGCAGCTGCTCGGTGGGGACCTCCTCCAGCTTGCGGGCCCGCCACCACTCGGTCCGGGTGTTGATCATGACCCGGCGCAGATAGGCGTCCGCGAGCCGCTTGTCGGCGATGCCGTCCCAGCGGCCGTACGTCCGCACCAGCGCGGTCTGGAGCAGGTCCTGCGCGTCCACGGGGTCCGGCACCAGCCGGCGCGCACTGCGCAGCAGCGCGTCCTGTCGTGTGCGGACGTACTCCTCGAATGCGAGCACCTCGCCCTGCGCCATGTTCAACCGCCTCCGTTCCCCGTGTGCTTCGGCCCCCGCCGAAGTCCCGCTGTCCTGCCGGCCCGTGGTCTGCCGGGCACGGAAATGAAGTTAGGCAGTCGTTGTCACGGGGCTGTGCGGACCAGCCTTCGGCTAGCAATCGGCTATCCGTCGGTTGTGTAACGGCCACAGGAAGGGGGTAAAGAGGGCGGTGCTTATGTCCAGTTATGGGGCCTTTGTTGTGCTCCGGTTGGGCGAGGCGGCCCGTAACAGTGGGGGCGGTGCTGTGATCTGACTGTGCGTCAGGTGAGGGGCAGTCGGTACAGACCGCCGGGCAGCGGCTCCACCAGTCCGTCGGTGACCAGTCCGTCCAGCGCGCGGGCCCGCTGCACCGGTTCGTGCCACACCCGGTCGAGCCGCGCCTGCGGCACCGGGGTGTGCGCCTCCCGCAGCACGGCGAGCAGCTTGCCGCGCACCTGACGGTCCGTACCGGCGTACGTCTGCCCGCGCCGCGGCGGTCCCTGGTGCTCCGGCTTGCCCGCCTGCCGCCAGGCGCACTGCGCGGCGATCGGGCAGCGCGCGCACCCCTCGTTCTTCGCGGTGCACACCAGCGCGCCCAGCTCCATGGAGGCGGCGGCCCAGCGCGCGGCCGTCCCCTCGTCCTCGGGCAGCAGCTCCCGGGCCAGGCGCCGCTCGGCCGCGGTCGTCGCGTTCGGCGGGTACTGCACCCCCGTCACCGCGCGCGCCAGCACCCGTCGCACATTCGTGTCCAGCACCGGGTGCCGCTGCCCGTAGGCGAACGAGGCCACCGCGGCGGCCGTGTACTCGCCGATGCCGGGCAGCGCGAGCAGCTGCGCGTGTTCCGTCGGTACGTCACCGCCGTGCCGTTCCGTTATGGCGACCGCGGCGCCGTGCAGCCGCAGCGCGCGGCGCGGATAGCCGAGCCGGCCCCAGGCGCGCACCGCCTCGCCGGGCGCCTCCTTCGCCAGGTCGGCGGGGCGCGGCCAGCGGGCCAGCCACTGCTCGTAGACGGGCAGCACCCGGTTGACCGGGGTCTGCTGAAGCATGAACTCGCTGACCATCACGCCCCACGCGCCCGCCTCCGGGCGGCGCCAGGGGAGGTCGCGGGCATGGGCGTCGAACCAGGCGATCACGGGGGCGTGGATTTTCTCGGTCATGGCCTTCCGATCCTGCCACGCCGCGCGGGGTGACGCGGGTGACGAGGCCGTCACCCAGCGTGCCGGCAAGTGAAGAACCGTGCCTGCGGGGGCAGTTACCGGGATGATGATCCGGAAAAGTTGGTGCGTGGACGGCGGGTGGGGCAAGGCCGCGCGCCGAACTCTCGTAGAGTTCTGGCGTGGGATCTCTGCGCAATCCGGTCGGGCCGCTTCCCTCCTCCATCTACTGGCGCAGGAGGGCCGTACTGCTGTCGGTGGTCGCCGTCTCGGCACTGCTGATCGCCTGGATCGTCACGACGGGAGGCGGGGGCGGCGGCGGGAAGAAGGGCACCAGCGCGTCCGGCGGCAAGAACCCCACGAACACCATCACCCCGGGACCGTCGGGCTCGGGCCCCGCGTACAGCCAACACCCGGGCGGGCGGGACGAGTCGGGCGGGTCGGACGCGGGCTCCGGGTCCGGCGGTTCGGCGGGGTCCGCCGGGTCGGGTTCCGGTGGCGACGGTAACGGCGGCTCGGGCTCGGGCGGTTCCGCGGGCTCCGGCGGCGGGTCCGCCGCGGGCGGCGGGGCGGTGGCCGCGGGCGACGCGCTGCCCGGCTCCTCCGCGCTCGCGAACTGCACGTCCGGCGCGGTGTCGTTGGGCCTGCGCAGCCTGCACAACTCCTACTCGCCGGACCAGAAACCGGCCTTTGAACTCACCGCGAAGAACACCTCGTCCGCCGACTGCAAGGTCGATCTCGGGCCGAAGAACACGGTGTTGACGATCACCCCGGCCGACAGCGACAACGCCTTCTGGTCCTCCGCCGACTGCCCCACGGGCGCGGGCGACCTGCTCTTCCGGGTACCGGCAGGCAAGTCCATCACGTACACGGTCACCTGGGACCGCCGCCCGAGCGCCGCCCACTGCGCGACCCCGTCCGGCGGCACGGCCAAGACCGGGACGTACCTGCTGGAGGCGAAGACACCGGGCTACGGGAAGCTCCAGGCGTCGTTCGTGCTGTCGGCGGACTAGTACTTCTCGGACCTGCCGGGTACTTCTCGGACCCGCCGGGCCCGAAGATCAGACGTACCGCTCCAGGATCGAGGACTCCGCCAGCCGCGAGAGTCCCTCCCGCACGCTGCGCGCCCGCGCCTCGCCCACGCCGTCCACCGTCTGGAGGTCGTCCACGCTCGCGGCCAGCAGCTTCTGCAGCCCGCCGAAGTGCTCCACCAGCCGGTCGATGATCGCCCCCGGCAGCCGCGGCACCTTGGCCAGCAGCCGGAAGCCCCGCGGGGACACCGCGGAGTCCAGGGTCTCGGGCGACCCGGTGTAGCCCAGCGCCCGCGCCACGGTGCCGACCTCGATCAGCTCGGACTGGGTGAGCGCGTTCAGCTCGGACAGGGCCTCCTCCACCGTGCGGGAGCGCTTGGCCGTCGGCTCGGGCACATAGTCCCGTACGACCAGCTCCCGGTCCGGCTCGACCCCCGCGATCAACTCCTCCAGCTGGAGCGCGAGCAGCCGGCCGTCGGTGCCCAGCTCCACCACGTACTCGGCGATCTCGGTGGCGATCCGGCGCACCATCTCCAGACGCTGCGCGACGGCGGACACGTCCCGCACCGTCACCAGGTCCTCGATCTCCAGCGCCGACAGCGTGCCCGCCACCTCGTCCAGGCGGAGCTTGTACCGCTCCAGGGTGGCCAGCGCCTGGTTCGCGCGGGAGAGGATCGCCGCCGAGTCCTCCAGGACACGGCGCTGACCGTCGACGTAGAGCGCGATCAGCCGCATCGACTGGGACACCGAGACGACGGGGAAGCCGACCTGTTTGCTGACCCGGTCCGCCGTACGGTGCCGGGTGCCGGTCTCCTCGGTGGGGATGGTCGGGTCCGGGACCAGCTGCACACCCGCGCGCAGGATCTTCGAGAGGTCCGAGGAGAGCACGATGCCGCCGTCCAGCTTGCACAGCTCCCGCAGCCGGGTCGCGGCGAACTCCACGTCCAGCACGAAACCGCCCGTGCACATCGCCTCGACGGTCTTGTCGGAGCCGAGCACGATCAGTCCGCCGGTGTTGCCGCGCAGGATGCGCTCCAGGCCGTCCCGCATGGCCGTACCGGGTGCCACGGCGCTCAGGGCGGCGCGCATCAGGCCATCGGAACCGGCACTCCCACCGGACTTTCCGGGAGCTGCTGCCCGGTCGTTGGCTGCCACTGCACTCCTCCGGTCGGGGGTTCGCCTGCGCGCCCGTGCCCGCACTCGGTTCGTACGGACGGGCGAGACCTGGGCAAAGTCTACCGGCGCTCCTCCGGCTCCCGTGGGGCCTCTCGGCGACGGGAGCGGGGCAGGACCCGCAGCGCATCCCCCATGTCCGCGACTTCCAGCACCTTCATCCCCGGCGGGGTCTTCCCCGGATCGCCCGGGACCAGCGCATGCGTGAAGCCGAGCCGGTGCGCCTCGGCGAGCCTGCGCTGCACGCCCGTGACCCGTCTCACCTCGCCGGCGAGACCCACCTCGCCGATGGCCACCAGGTTCTTCGGCAGCGGGGTGTCGCTCGCGGCGGAGGCCAGCGCGAGGGCGATGGCCAGATCGGCGGCGGGCTCGGACAGCTTCACGCCGCCGACCGTCGCCGAGTAGATGTCCCGCTTGCCGAGCGCGCTGATCCGGCCGCGCTGTTCGAGCACGGCCAGCATCATCGACACCCGGGAGGTCTCCAGGCCCGACGTGGTGCGCCGGGGGGAGGGGATCTGGGAGTCCACGGTCAGCGCCTGCACCTCGGCCACCAGCGGGCGGCGGCCCTCCAGGGTCACGGTCAGACAGGTGCCCGGCACCGGTTCGTCGCGCCGGGTCAGGAAGAGACCGCTCGGGTCGGCGAGGCCGGTGATCCCCTCGTCGTGCAGCTCGAAGCAGCCGACCTCGTCCGTCGCGCCGTACCGGTTCTTCACGCCGCGGACCAGGCGGAGCCGGGCGTGCCGGTCGCCCTCGAAGTGCAGGACGACGTCCACCAGGTGCTCCAGCAGCCGCGGGCCCGCGATCGCGCCGTCCTTGGTGACATGGCCGACAAGCAGCGTGGACATGCCGCGCTCCTTGGAGGCCCGGATCAGCGCCCCGGCCACCTCGCGGACCTGGGCCATGCCGCCGGGCGCGCCGTCGATCTCCGGGGAGGCGACCGTCTGCACCGAGTCGAGGATCAGCAGGGAGGGCTTGACCTCGTCCAGATGCCCGAGGACGGCGGAGAGGTCGGTCTCGGCGGCCAGATACAGCTGGTCGTGCAGCGCGTTGATGCGGTCGGCGCGCAGCCGCACCTGGCTCGCCGACTCCTCGCCGGTGACATACAGGGTGCGGTGCTCCTCGCTCGCCGCCTTGGCCGCCACGTCCAGCAGCAGGGTGGACTTGCCGACGCCGGGCTCGCCCGCCAGCAGCACCACCGCGCCCGGTACCAGCCCGCCGCCGAGCACCCGGTCCAGCTCCGGCACCCCGGTGGAGCGGGCGGTGGCCTGCCGGCCGTCGACCTGGCCGATGGGCAGCGCGGAGGTGACGACCCGGCCGGGCGCCGTGGTGCGGACCGCGGGCGCGCCGTACTCCTCGACGGTGCCCCACGCCTGGCACTCGGGGCAGCGGCCGAGCCACTTGGCCGTCTGCCAGCCGCACTCGGTGCAGCGGTAGGACGGACGGTCCTTGGTGGTCTTGGTACGGGCAGCCATGCGGAAACCGTAGCCCGCGGCACTGACAACGGGACGGGGGGCGGCCGACCGGGTGGACGGGTTCGGCCGGCGGGGCGCGGAATCCGGCCCCGGAACAAAGGGTTCCTGTCCCCTTATGAGGGATCGTTTCACCCGTACGGATTAAAAGTGCTCAAGGCTCCAGAAGGGGCGCTCCGCCGACGCCTACGGTCGCACGGGTGATGAGCAGCAGCCCGGAGACCACCACCCGCACCACCGGCGCGCACCGGGCGCACGGCACGGCGCGCGAAGCACGAGAGGCGCGCGAGGGGCGTGAACCGCGCGAGGGTGCGCGGAAGCCTGGTGTGTCTGAGTCACATGAAGCGTGTGAGGCGCATGAGGCGCGAGACACGCGGGATGCGCGAGACGCCCGTGAGGCGCGGGACCGTGCCGCCGCGCGGACCATCGCCCGCCGGGAGTCGACGCGCTACGAGCCGTACCTGGACGGCCTGTTCACCTACTGCCTGTCCATCCTGTGCGACCACGACACGGCCACCGCCGCGCTCGGCGACGCCCTCGCGCTGGCCGAGCGGCGGGCGCACCGCGTGCCGGGGACCGGCGGGGAGCGCAGGGCCTGGCTGTACGCGCTGGCCCGCTGGGCGTGTCTGCGCAAGCTGGCCGAGGCGAAGCAGAAACGTCAGGCCACGCATGCGGCGGGCCGTACGGACAAGGGCACGGGAAGGAGCGGGCGGGGAACCGGTCCCGAGGCGCCCGGCCCGGTCCTCCCGCCGGAGCTCCAGGAGCGCCGGCACCGCGAACTGACCCTGCTCGCCTGGCCGGAGGCGGCCGGCACCACGCCCGAGCAGCGCGAGGCCCTGGAGCTCGCCGTCCGCCACCGTCTGACCGCCCCCGAGGTCGCCGCCGTCCTCGGCATGGCACCGGCCGCCGCCCGCGATCTGCTCGCCACGGCCGCCTGCGAGGTCGAGCGGACCCGGGCCGCGCTCGCCGTGGTGGAGTCCGGCGGCTGCCCGAGCGTCGCCCATCTCACCGGCGACAGCAGGCTGATCCTCAGCACCGCGCTCCGCCGCGAGCTGGTACGGCATGTCGACGACTGCCCGCGCTGCCGGCGCAGTGCCGAACGCGCGGCCCCCGGCCGCTGGCCCGGCACCACGGTCACCCCCGCCGAGCTGCCCGTCCTGGAGGCGCCCCGCGCGGCCCTCGTCCCGCGCTCCCGGGCGAAGGTCGCGGACGCGCCCCGCTTCGACCGGCGGGGCTTCCCGATGGACCCCAGGGACCGCGCGGCCCGCCGCGACCGGCTGCGGGCCCGCGCGGTGACGACGACGGTGGTGGCGACGGTGGTGGCGGCGCCGGTGCTGGCCCTGTGGGCGGCGTACCGGGGCGCGCCGACGGGGGAGCCGGACGGCCACCCCGGCACCGCGCGCGAGGCGCAGGGGCCGGACGCGATCGGCGGGGACGGCACGGGCGGGGGGTACGAGAACGCGGGCAGCGCGAGCGTGCAGCCGGGCGCGGGGAAGGACGGCAAGCCGGACGTCTCGGTGGAGGTGATGAGCGTCGCGCCCGGTACGGCGGACGGCTCGGCCGGGAGTCTGTCGGTGACGGCGGCGAACGACGGCGACACCACGCTGATCACGCTGACCGCGACGGGTCCCGACCCGGTCCGCTGGTCCGCGGTGACCGGCTCCGCGTGGCTGTATCTGAGCCAGTCCTCGGGCACGCTGGCCTCCGGCGAGAGCGTGACGCTGAAGGCGTACGTCGACCACCTCCACGAACCCAGGGGCGCCTGGCGGGCCCGGATCTCCATCGCCCCGGCCGGCACGGTGGTCACCATCACCGGCTCCGGCCCCCTTCCCACCCCGCCCCCACCACCGACTCCGACCCCGACATCCCCCTCCACCTCTCCTCCCCCCGCCCCACCAACCCCTTCCCCCACCCCGACCGACCCCCCGCCCTCCACATCCCCCACCCCGACACCATCCGAGACGACCACCGAGACACCGACTCCGTCGGGGAGCTAGGGCCTGTCCGCCGCGTACCGGCCGGGTCGAGGGCTCGCGGGGCTGCGGCGGCCCATGAGCCGGGCGGGCGGAGAGAGCGGGGGCGGGGGCGGGGGTGCGCGGGCGAGATCGGGCGCAGGGGGGCGGATGCCGTGCGGGGTGAGAGTTCGGCGGGGGGCCGAACTTCTCCGAGCTGCCCTGGAACCCGCTGTTGGGTTGGGCGGGCGGGGAGCGGGGACGAGGGGGCCGGTTTTTGATGGCGTTCCGGGCCGGGGTGGGAGCCCAACCGGGGGAGCCCGTCAGTCGACTGAGTTGTCGGGCGGGCGGTCAGAGGGTTCTTGGCCGCCGTGTTTCCCCGGGAGCACGTCGTCTCGCTGAGCTGGTTGGGCGGGTGGGGGAGCGCCCTGGCGTGGGACCCCTGCTAGTGCGCCGGGACCCGTTCTTACCTGCGGAGTTCCGGCTGGGGGAGATCCTCGGGAGAACGTAAGCCCATCGAGTTGGCTGGGCTTGTGGGAAGCGCGGTCCCTTCGCTTGACGCTCAACCCGGAGCGAGGCGCTGTCGGCGCGGTGGGGCCGGTACTTGATCGCCGTGTTCCGGCCGGGGTGCCCTCTCGGGCGGTCGCCGAGTCGGTCTGTTCGCCGGGTTCTGGTCATCAGCCCGTCGAGGCGGCTGGGCGGAGTGGGGAAGCCCATGCCGGACCGCTCACGCGGCGCGGGGTTCCGTCGGCGTGGCGGGAGCCGTTTGTGGTTGTCGTGTTCTGGCCGGGGTGGGGTTCCGGCCGGGAGGGAGTGTGCCCGTGAACCCAGCAGCCGACCGCGTCGGGTGGGCGGGTGGGAGAGGGCGGGGCCCGCGCGCCGCCCGGCTGTTCAGCTGGGGGCAGTGTGCGGGGGCACCCGTCAGCAGACCGAGTCGGGTGGGTGGGGAAAGGGGTGGTGCGGGCCCCGCCCGGCTGTGCAGCCCGGCGGGGGGACGGCGGCGTCAGGGGGTCGGGTCCGCCGGGTGGGGGGCCAGCAGGGGGAGCGCGGCGGAGAGGCGCTCCTCGCAGAGCTCGGCCAGCCGGTCGTAGCCCTCCTTGCCCATCAGCTCCGTCAGCTCCGCGCGGTAGGACACGTACACCGGCTCCCCCGCACCGTGCGCCGACGTGGCCGACGTGCACCACCAGTGCAGATCGTGCCCGCCCGGACCCCAGCCCCTGCGGTCGTACTCGCCGATGGAGACCTGCAGCACCCGCGTGTCGTCGGGCCGGTCGATCCACTCGTACGTCCGCCGGACCGGCAGCTGCCAGCACACGTCCGGCTTGGTCTCCAGCGGCTCCCGGCCCTCCTTGAGCGCGAGGATGTGCAGCGAGCACCCCGCGCCGCCCGCGAACCCGGGCCGGTTCTGGAAGATGCAGGACCCCTGGAAGGGCCGCGTCTGCCGGGACCCCTCCTCGTCCTCCGAGATCCAGCCGTCCTTCGTGCCCTCGGCGTGGTGCTGCCAGATCTCCGGCGTGAGCCGCGCCACGTGCTCGGCGACCCGCTTCTCGTCGTCCTCGTCGGAGAAGTGCGCCCCCAGCGTGCAGCACCCATCGTCCGCGCGCCCCGCCTTGATGCCCTGGCAGCCGCTGCCGAAGACGCAGCTCCAGCGCGAGGTCAGCCACGTCAGATCGCAGCGGAAGACCTGTTCGTCGTCCGCCGGGTCCGGAAACTCCACCCACGCGCGCGCGAAGTCGAGCCCCTTCTCGTCGCTCACCTTCGACCCCTTGGCAGCTTTGGCGGTCTTGCGAGCCTTGTCCGTCTTACCGGCTTTCGCGGACTTCGCCTTTTTCGTCTTTGGCACCCGTCCAGGGTAAGTGCCCCGCCCCCGGTCCGGGGACCGTGGAGCCGCGTTCTGGCAGTAGCGTTCCGTATATGAGACTCGGTGTCCTGGACGTGGGTTCAAACACGGTGCATCTGCTGGTGGTGGACGCCCACCCCGGCGCGCGCCCGCTGCCCGCGCATTCGCACAAGGCCGACCTTCGGCTCGCCCAACTCCTCGACGACAGCGGTGCCATCGGCGACGACGGCATCGAGAAGCTCGTCGACGTCGTACGGGACGCGCTCCAGGCCGCCGAGGACAAGGGCGTCGAGGACCTGCTCCCCTTCGCCACCTCCGCCGTCCGCGAGGCGAGCAACGCCGACGAGGTCCTCGCCCGCGTCGCCGACGAGACCGGCGTACGACTCCAGGTGCTCTCCGGCGCCGAGGAGGCCCGCCTCACCTTCCTCGCCGTACGCCGCTGGTTCGGCTGGTCCGCCGGGAAGCTGCTGGTCCTGGACATCGGCGGCGGCTCCCTGGAGATCGCCTTCGGCATCGACGAGGAGCCGGACGCCGCCGCCTCCCTCCCGCTCGGCGCGGGCCGCCTCACCGCCGGCTGGCTGCCCGGCGACCCGCCCGCCCCGGACGACGTACGCGCCCTGCGCCGCCATGTCCGCGCGGAGATCGCCCGCACGGTCGGCGAGTTCGCCCGCTTCGGCGCCCCCGACCATGTCGTCGCCACCTCCAAGACCTTCAAGCAGCTGGCCCGCATCGCCGGGGCCGCCCGCAGCGCCGACGGCCTCTACGTCCAGCGCGAGCTCAAACGCGAATCCCTGGAGGCATGGGTTCCCCGCCTGTCCGGTATGACCATCGACCAGCGCGCCGAACTGCCGGGCGTCTCCGACGGCAGGGCCGCCCAGCTGCTCGCGGGCGCCCTGGTGGCGGAGGGCGCGATGGACCTCTTCGGCGTGGAGAGCCTGGAGATATGCCCCTGGGCGCTGCGGGAGGGCGTGATCCTGCGGCGACTCGATCACATGGGCTCCGCTTGAGCACCCCCAAGGGGCCCGATGGCTTGGCTCACAACGGCCGACGGCACCCGACACGCGCACCTTCCCACCCCTTAGGGTGTCGGCGTGGCTGAACCAAGGGACGTTCCCGTAGCGCTGTCGACGGCCTCCGTATACCCGGAGTCCACGGCGACGGCCTTCGAGATCGCCGCGCGCCTCGGCTACGACGGCGTCGAGGTCATGGTCTGGACCGACCCCGTCAGCCAGGACATCGACGCGCTGCGCCGCCTCTCGGACCACCACGGCATCCCGATCCTCGCCGTGCACGCCCCGTGCCTGCTGATCACGCAGCGCGTCTGGTCCACCGACCCGTGGACCAAGCTGCGCCGCGCCCGCGCCGCCGCCGAGAAGCTGGGCGCCGCCACCGTCGTCGTCCACCCGCCGTTCCGCTGGCAGCGGCAGTACGCCCGGGACTTCGTCGCGGGCGTCTGGCGGATGGCGGACGAGACGGACGTACGGTTCGCGGTCGAGAACATGTACCCCTGGCGCTACCGCGACCGCGAGATGCTCGCCTACGCCCCCGCCTGGGACGTCACCCAGGACGACTACCGGCACTTCACGATCGATCTCAGCCATACGTCGACGGCCCGTACCGACGCCCTGGAGATGGTCGGCCGCATGGGCGACCGGCTCGGCCATGTCCACCTCGCCGACGGGCGCGGCTCGGCCAAGGACGAGCACCTGGTGCCGGGGCGCGGCGACCAGCCCTGCGCCGAGCTGCTGGAGCACCTGGCCGTCTCCGGTTTCGGCGGCCATGTCGTCATCGAGGTCAACACCCGGCGGGCGATGTCCGGCGCCGAGCGCGAGGCCGATCTCGCCGAGGCCCTCGCCTTCACCCGCAAGCACCTGGCCGCCGCCGTCCGCCTCCCGCGACGATGACCGACCCCACCGCGTCCGCCGAGCCGCCCACCGCGTCTTCCCGGCCCCCCGCCCGCCGCCGCGGCCGCCCCTCCCGCGCCGAGTCCGCCGGCACCCGGGACCGCATCCTCACCGCGGCCCGCGAGGAGTTCTCCGCGCGCGGGTACGACAAGACCTCCGTACGCCAGATCGCCAAGGCGGCCGGCGTGGACTCCGCGCTGGTCCACCACTACTTCGGCACCAAGGAACAGGTCTTCGCGGCGGCCGTCGAAGTCGCCTTCGCCCCCGCCTTCGCCGCCCCCGACACCCTCGCCGAGGGCCCGCCGGACGGCGTGGGCGAGCGGCTGGCCCGCTTCGTCTTCGGTGTCTGGGAGAACCCCACCACCCGCGCCCCGCTGCTCGCGATCCTGCGCTCGGCCGTCACCAACGACACCGCCGCCGCCGTCTTCCGCCGCCTGGTCGCCGCCCAGCTGGTGCGCCGGGTCGCGGCCCGGCTGGACCTGCCGGACGCCGAGCTGCGCGCCGAGCTGGCCGCCGCGCAGCTGGTGGGTACGGCCCTGATGCGCTACGTCCTCAAGCTGGAACCGCTCGCCTCGGCGGACGTGGAGGAGATCATCGCGCGCGTGTCACCCGTCGTACAGAAGCACCTCACACAGCCCTGAAGGCAGCCCCGATCACGGCCGCAGGGCGGACGCCGATGAAATGCCCGTCCCGCATTCCGGACAAGCGTGTCCATTCCTTGGAGCGTCGGCGTAGGCTCGGAGAAAGCCAGAACTGTTCATCGAGGAGCGAGCGACGATGCCCGAGCTGAGGTCCCGCACAGTCACCCACGGCCGCAACATGGCGGGCGCCCGCGCCCTTATGCGTGCCTCCGGTGTACCCGGCGCGGACATCGGCCGTAAGCCGATCATCGCCGTAGCCAACTCCTTCACCGAGTTCGTGCCGGGCCACACCCACCTCCAGCCGGTCGGCCGGATCGTCAGCGAGGCGATCACCGAGGCCGGCGGCATCCCACGCGAGTTCAACACCATCGCGGTGGACGACGGCATCGCCATGGGCCACGGCGGCATGCTCTACTCGCTGCCCTCCCGCGACCTGATCGCGGACTCCGTGGAGTACATGGTCGAGGCCCACTGCGCCGACGCCCTGGTCTGCATCTCCAACTGCGACAAGATCACCCCGGGCATGCTGATGGCCGCCCTGCGCCTGAACATCCCGACGGTCTTCGTCTCCGGCGGCCCCATGGAGGCCGGCCGCGCCACCCTGGTCGACGGCACCGTGCGCTCCCTCGACCTGATCGACGCCATCGCGGAAGCCGCCAACGACAAGGTCTCCGACGCGGACATCCTGCGCATCGAGGAGAACGCCTGCCCGACCTGCGGCAGCTGTTCCGGCATGTTCACCGCCAACTCGATGAACTGCCTGACCGAGGCCATCGGCCTCTCCCTGCCCGGCAACGGCTCGGTCCTCGCCACCCACACCGCGCGCAAGCAGCTCTACGTCGACGCCGCCCGCACCGTCATGGACGTGACCCGGCGCTACTACGAGCAGGACGACGAGACCGTCCTGCCCCGCAATGTCGCCACCTTCCAGGCCTTCGAGAACGCCATGGCCCTGGACATCGCGATGGGCGGCTCCACCAACACGATCCTGCATCTGCTGGCCGCCGCCCAGGAGGCGGGCGTCGCCTTCGGCCTGGAGGAGATCGACGCCGTCTCGCGCCGCGTCCCCTGCCTCGCCAAGGTCGCGCCGAACGTGGGCAAGAACCGTACGTACTACATGGAGGACGTGCACCGCGCCGGCGGCATCCCCGCCCTCCTCGGCGAACTGCACCGCGCGGGCCTGCTCAACGAGGACGTGCACGCCGTGCACAGCCCCTCCCTCGCCGACTGGCTCAAGACCTGGGACGTGCGCGGCGGCTCCCCGTCCCCCGAGGCCGTCGAGCTGTGGCACGCGGCCCCCGGCTGCGTCCGCTCCGCCGAGGCCTTCTCCCAGTCCGAGCGCTGGGAGTCCCTGGACGACGACGCCGAGAGCGGCTGCATCCGCTCCGCCGAGCACGCCTACTCCAAGGACGGCGGCCTCGCGGTGCTGCGCGGCAATCTGGCCGTCGACGGCTGCGTGGTCAAGACGGCCGGCGTGGACGAGTCGATCTGGACCTTCGAGGGCCCGGCCGTGGTCTGCGAGTCCCAGGAGGAGGCCGTCCAGCGGATCCTCACCCAGGAGGTCAAGGAGGGCGACGTCGTCGTCATCCGCTACGAGGGCCCCAAGGGCGGCCCCGGCATGCAGGAGATGCTCTACCCGACCTCGTACCTGAAGGGCCGCGGCCTCGGCAAGAGCTGCGCGCTGATCACCGACGGCCGCTTCTCCGGCGGCACCTCGGGCCTCTCCATCGGCCACGCCTCCCCGGAGGCGGCCTCGGGCGGCACCATCGCCCTGGTCGAGGACGGCGACCGGATCCGCATCGACATCCCGAACCGCAGCATCGAACTGCTGGTGGACGACGCCGAACTGGCCCGCCGCGAGCAGGCCCTGAACGGCGCCTACACCCCGAAGAACCGCGACCGCAAGATCACCGCCGCGCTGCGCGCCTACGCCGCGATGGCGACCAGCGCGGACAAGGGCGCGGTGCGGGACGTGAGCAAGCTGGGCTGACCGCCGTCCTGCCGTCATGACGAAGGGGCCGCCCCCGCGGGGAGCGGCCCCTTTCGCACGCCCGGGAACGTTTCACCAGGCCGACGGGTCCCGCCCGTCGAGCGCGAACACCGATCCGTCGGGAGCGGTGGCGAACACCTGCGGCGCCACGAGCACCGGCGCGGCCCGCAGCGCCGCGATCCGCGCGGTGCCGTCCCCCGGCCGCGCCGGTGTCTGCCCCGCGAGCCGCCCACTGCGCGCGTCCACGGCGAGCAGCCGCCCGTCACCGGCGGAGAAGTACAGATACCGGTCCCCGGCGACCAGCGCCGAGCCCCGGCTCACCGAGGTCTCCAGGTGCCACAGCCGCTTCCCGGCCGCGGTGTCCACGGCGTCCAGGCCACCGTTGACGTCCAGCAGATAGACCACGCCCGCGCGCACGACGGCGTGCACGTCCGGCCGGGGCGCGGGCAGCGCCACCCGTCGTACGGCCCGGGTCGCGGCGTCGTAACGGACCACCGCGTCCGTGTCGCCGTAGACCGGGTCTGCGGACACGAGGAACACCGTGCCGTCCGCGGCGCCGACCGGCCGCAGCAGCCCGGTCAGCACGGTGTCCCAGCGCACCGCGCCGCTCTTCGGATCGAACGCGACGACCCGGGTGCTGCGGCCGTCGGCGGAGACGGTCGAGGCGAGGGCGGCGCCGCTGCCCGGATACGTGTCGACGCTCGGCCGGCCGGCCCCGGGCAGCCGGTGGCTCCAGCGGGTACGGCCCGACGCGCTGTCCACCCCCGTGACCGTGCCGTCGGCCGCGGTGATCAGCAGCGTCCCGTCCGTGTACTGCGCCCCGGCGCCCGTGGGCAGGGCGTGCCGCCAGCGCGTACCGCCCGTGTCCGGGTCGAGGGCCACCACATCCCCGGCCTCGTCGCGCACCTGCACCAGGCCGCCCGACACCGCGGGCGCCGCGCTCCAGCGCGCCCCCGCGAAGGGATGCCGCCACAGCACCCGGCCGCCGCGCGGATCGAGCGCGTACGCCTGCCCCGCCCCGGCGCACAGCACCTTGCCCGCCCCGAAGGCGCACCGGGGCGCGTCGCTCTGCCCGGCGACCGGCGTCGTACGCCACCCCGCGAACCCGACCGCAGCCGTGCGCGGAGCCTTCGCCGCGGGGGCGTCGGCACCGAGCCACTGCACACAGGCGAGGGCCCCGCCGACGGCCAGCGCGAGCACCCCGGCCGCGACGGCGGCGACGCGACCTGGCCGCCCGAGGCGCCTCTTCGACGGCGCCTTCCCGGTGCCCCCCGGGACCTCCGCCGCCACGTCCTCCCGCTCGGAACTCTCCCGCTCGGAACCCTCCCTCTCGGAAGCCTCCGAACTCGCCTTCCGCTGTGCCGGTATGAACGCCTGGGTGTCGTACGACGCCGCCACCGACCGCAGTTGGCGCATCAGCTCGTCCGGCGTCGGGCGCTCGTCCGGCTCCTTGGCGAGGCAGCGCTCGATGAGCGGCGCGAGACCCGCCGGCACCCCCGACAGATCGGGCTCGTCATGGACGACCTGATAGGCGACGACGTACGGGCTGTCGGAGTCGAACGGACCGCGCCCGGTCGCCGCGTGCACCAGCACCGAGCCCAGCGCGAAGATGTCCGCGGCCGGACCGACCTCGCGCGGCCGCCGGAACTGCTCGGGCGCCATGAACGGCGGGGTGCCGATCAACTTGCCCGTCTCCGTGCGCAGTTCGCTGTCCTTGGGCCGCGAGATGCCGAAGTCGATGACCTTTGGACCGTCCTCGGCGAGCAGCACATTGCTCGGCTTGAGATCCCGGTGCACCACGCCCACACGGTGTATGTCCCGCAGCGCCTCCGCGAGCCCCGCCATCAGCCGCCGCAACTGCCCGGCGTCCAGCGGCCCGTGCTCCTTCACCTGCTCGGACAGGGTCGGGCCGGGGATGTACAGGGTGGCCATCCAGGGGCGCGCCGCCTCCGGGTCGGCGTCCACCACGGGCGCGGTGAAGGCCCCGCTGACCCGGCGCGCCGCGGCCACCTCCTGCCGGAACCGGCCCCGGAACTCCCGGTCCCGCGCGAACTCCGCGTGGACGACCTTCACGGCGAGGCGCAGCCCGGACGTACTGCGGGCGAGGTGGACCACCCCCATGCCGCCGGAGCCCAGCCGGGACTCCAGGTGGTAATGCCCGGCGTACTCGGGCATATCGGCTTCCGCGCCCGCTCCGGTGCTGCGCTGTGGCGTCATCGACTGGACCGCCCCCCGTGCTCATCGTCCGCGCGCGACGCACGGAGCCTAGTCGATGGCTCGTACGAGACCGAGGCGGCTTGCTAACCTCCGTTCGCATTCGACGATCCCCGCCTTCCGGCGGGGCTTCACGGGGGAGATTCCGCATGTCCGTCCGCTACTACTCCGTCGCCCCGGGCGTCCGCGTCAACGTCCGCAGCGGCCCCGGCACCAGCTACGGCATCACCCGCACCCTCTCCGAGGGCGCCAAGGTCCCGATCTACTGCCAGACCACGGGCACCAACGTCACCGGCACGTACGGCACCTCGAACATCTGGGACAACATCAGCGACGGCGAGTTCGTGGCCGACGCCTACGTGCACACGGGCAGCGACGGCTTCGTGGCGGACCGCTGCGGCTGACACCCCGCCGCCGAATCCGTATCCCGTATCCCGTATCCGGGCCCGCCGCCGCACCCGCCCGCGAGTCCTCCGCCCTTCGGCGCCATAATCGTCCCGTGAGCGACGAAACCGGCGCCCCGGGCGCCCCGGAGGAACCCGTGGGCGAGCCCCGGCCCGAGCCCCTGCGCTTTTTCGGCACGTCCTGGGTGCACCACGACGACGGCTACGCGGCCCGCCGCGCCGGTGTCGCCGCCGGTTCCCTCGTCGCCGCGGTCGCCTCCTGCCTGGTGCTGCGCTTCGCCTTCCAGGGCCTCCAGATCGCCGACACCGGCGCCTTCGTGACCGTCCTGGTCGTCGCCATGTTCGCGATCTGCACCGCGCTCGCCTTCGGCAACACCCTGGCCGGCTTCGGCAAGCGCCAGGACCCGCAGCGCCAGGCGTCCCTGCGCGGACTGCTCGCCATCGGCTTCGTCGGCACCCTCGCCGCCTACTTCGTCCGCTCCCTCACCGAGGCCCCGGGCGAGAAGCTGCACCGCGAGGAGTACGAGAAGGCCCGCGCCGAACACGCCGTCCGCACCACCCGCCGCTCGGGCAACCCCTCGAAGAAGAAGCGCCGCCGCTAGAACTCGGGCAAAGCCGCTGCCGTACGCGGCGGCCACCGGCGACCATGGCGGTATGACGACCACGCGACCCGCCGACCCCGCCCGCGCCCACTCCTTCAACGCGGCAGCCGCCCAGTACGCGGCCAACCGCCCCTCCTACCCGCCCGCCCTCTTCGACACCATCGAGCAGGCGGCGGACCGGCCCCTGACCGGTGCGCGGGTCGCGGACGTCGGCGCCGGTACCGGCATCTCCACCAGCCTGCTGCACGCCCGCGGCGCGGACGTCCTCGCGGTCGAGCCCGGCGCGGGCATGGCCGCCGAGTTCCGCCGCGGCAACCCGGACATCCCCCTGGTCCGCGGCAACGGCAACGCCCTTCCGCTCGCCGACGCCACCCTCGACTTCCTCACCTACGCCCAGTCCTGGCACTGGACCGACCCAGCCCATTCGGTGCCGGAGGCACTGCGCGTCCTGCGCGCGGGGGGCGCGCTGGCGCTGTGGTGGAACATCAGCGCCCTGGACGTCGAGTGGATCGCAAAATCGTCCGAGCGGGTGCGCCGCGCCGCCGGCATGGACTCCCAGCAGGCCGACCGTGAGCAGCGCGCGGAGGTCGCCGATCCCAGCGGACGCCTGGACTTCGCCCGCCACAAGCTCCGCTGGAGCCGCCGAGTCCCCCTCGACACCCACCTGGCCAACCTCGGCAGCCACTCCCACTTCCTCGTCATGGACGCCCCCGCCCGCGACGCCTTCCTGACCGAGGAGCGCACCCACCTCCAGCAGGTCTTCCCCGACGGCGTGGTCGAGGAGACGTACGACGTACTCCTCCTGGTCGCCAGGAAGCGGTGACGAGAAGGCTCCTCGGCCCTTGACGCCCCACCCCGCCGGGCAGAATATTCATCGCGTGATGAATTATGTACCGCCGACCCCGGCCCCGCCCCCACCCGCCGCCATCCACACCGACCACCTCACCGTCGTCCGCGGCCCCCGCCCCGTTCTGCACGACCTCTCCTTCACCGTCCCGCCCGGCCGGATCACGGGCCTCCTCGGCCCCTCCGGCTGCGGCAAGTCGACGCTGATGCGCGCCGTCGCCGGGACCCAGGCCAAGGTCACCGGCACCCTCGACGTCCTCGGCCGCCCGGCCGGCCACCCCGACCTGCGCACCCGCGTCGGCTACGTCACCCAGGCACCCTCCGTCTACGCGGACCTGACCGTCCGCCAGAACCTGGCGTACTTCGCGGCCGTCCTCGACCCCGGCCGCGCCGCCGCCGACCGCCGCCGGGCGAACATCACCCGGGCCATCGCCGACGTCGACCTCACCACCCACGCGGACGCCCTCGCCGGCTCCCTCTCCGGCGGTCAGCGCAGCCGGGTCTCGCTCGCCGTCGCCCTGCTCGGCACCCCCGAACTCCTGGTCCTGGACGAGCCGACCGTCGGCCTCGACCCCGTACTGCGCCGCGACCTGTGGCAGCTCTTCCACGGCCTCGCCGCCACCCGCGGCACCACCCTCCTCGTCTCCTCCCATGTCATGGACGAGGCCGAGCGCTGCGACCGCCTACTGCTGATGCGCGAGGGCGCGATCCTCGCCGACGACACCCCCGAGGCACTGCGCACCCGCACCGGCACGGACACGGTCGAGGCCGCCTTCCTGCACCTGGTCGACGAGGCCACCACGGCGGCCCGCACCGAGGCGAACGTCAAGGAGCGCACCCGATGAACCCGACGACGGCCCCCCGGCCCGCGGCCGCCCTCAGCCCCGCCCGCGCCCTCGCCACGGCGGCCCGCGTCCTGCGCCAGCTGCGGCACGACCCCCGCACCATCGCGCTGATGATCGCCGTCCCGTGCCTGATGCTGGTCATCCTGCGCTACGTCTTCGACAGCGGCCCGCACACCTTCGACACCCTCGGCGCCTCGCTGCTCGGGATCTTCCCGCTGATCACGATGTTCCTGGTGACCTCCATCGCCACCCTGCGCGAACGCACCTCGGGCACCCTGGAACGCCTCCTCGCCCTCCCCCTCGGCAAGGCCGACCTCATCGCCGGCTACGCCCTGGCCTTCGGCGCCTTCGCCGTCCTCCAGTCGGTCCTCGCCACCGGCCTCTCCGTCTGGCTGCTCGGCCTCGACGTCATGGGCTCACCGTGGCTGCTCCTGCTCGTCGCCCTCCTGGACGCCCTGCTCGGCACGGCCCTCGGCCTCTTCGTCTCGGCCTTCGCGGCCTCGGAGTTCCAGGCGGTCCAGTTCATGCCGGCCGTGATCTTCCCCCAACTCCTCCTCTGCGGCCTCTTCACCCCCCGCTCCACCATGCACCCCGTCCTGCACGCCCTCTCGGACGTCCTCCCCATGTCCTACGCCGTGGACGCCATGACCCAGCTCCTCCACCACCGCGACCCGACCACGGCCTTCGCCCGGGACGCCCTGATCGTGACCGGCTGCGCCCTCCTGGTCCTGACCCTGGGCGCGGCGACGCTACGCCGCCGGACGCCATGACCGGTACGACAAGGCTCCCGGCGGTCAGCGGGTGGCCCTGGTCGCCACCCCGTCCGCCGGGAGCCCCGGTGCCGCGGGGAGTGCAGCGGGGGGTTCAGCAGGGGAAGGTGCCGCTGTAGAGGGCGTGGCCGTACGAGGAGCTTCCGGAGCCGAAGCCGTAGATGCCGTCGTCGGTCCAGACCGCCTCGCGCGAGCCGTTGACGCAGGTCGAGGTGGGCGCGAGGGCGAAGCCCTCCAGGTTGTCGACCGGCATGACGGCCGGGTTCGTGTAGGTCACGTCCGGGACGATCGCACCGGCGGCGTCGACCTTCAGGAAGGTGTGGGTCTCACCGCAGGCGTTGTCGCAGGTGGCGACGATGCGCTGGGTACCGGAGTCGAAGGTCACGTCCACCACGGAGGCCTTGCCGGTGGAGATCGCGCCGAACGTGGTGAACGTACCGTCGGAGTTCAGGCCGTAGGCGTGCAGCGTGCCGTCCCACTCCAGACCGGCGAAGAACAGGCCCGAGCCGTGCAGCGGGTAGTTCGCCGGGTTGTAGGCGGCGCCGGTCAGCGGGTCCACCCAGCCGCTCGCGGTCAGCCAGCTGTCCGGCACATAGGCGACACCCTCGAAGCCCAGGTTGGCGTCGTCCTTGCTGCCGGTGTCGAGCTGCGGGAACTGCGAGGTCATGTCCCACTGGTGGATCGGCGTGAGCGTCGAACCGCCGGCCGCCGGGTCGAACTCCATGATCGTGTCCTTGGGGACCGTGTTCTTGGTGTTGTCGCGCTCGGAGGTCACATAGAGGTGCCCGTTGGCGCCGACCGTCAGACCCTCGGAGTCCGGCTCGCCGGAACCGCCCAGGAAACGGATCTGCTTGCCGGTCGCGCTCCACGACGTGTCCGGGATCCACTTGCCGTTGCTCTTGACCAGCTTGAACAGCCAGTTCTTGTTCTTGGCGGCCCACAGCACCGACGGGTTCGCCGGATCGAAGGCCAGCCCGCTCACATCACGCCCCTCGGGGCCGGTGGACGTCGTGAACGCGCAGACGTTGTCGGCGATCGTGACATCGAGGCCGCCCGGCCACGCCGAGGTGCCGGCCGGGGTGGCGGTCGTACCCGTGGGTGCCTCGGGGGTGCAGCCGCTGGTCAGCGAGCCGCCGCCGCCCAGCAGTTGGCCGCCCCCACCGCCGGTGCCGCCGCTGCCCGAGCAGGAGTTCGCGCCACCGAGCGTCGCGGTCGTGGCGGTCCGGAAGGTGCCGGTGCCGGAGCCGTTGGCGCAGCGCTCGTCCGACGGCTTGGCGCCACCGGTCGCCCAGGTCACCGAGTCGACGGTGTTTCCGTTGCCGTCGGTGAGGAAGACCGAGTCGTTGTCGCCCAGGCCGAGCGTCGAGGCGAACGTCGCGTAGCCGCCGGCCGGGATGCTGGTCGTGCTCGGCGAGGAGGACGAGACCGAGGCCGCGGTGTGGCTGGTGTCGTTGTCGACGTACTTCCACGATCCGATGTTCACCGCGCTCGAACCGCCGTTGTACAGCTCCACGGTGTCCGCGCCGTCCGAGGTGACCTCGTTGATCCGCACCTGGCTCGCGGCCGGGAGCGACGCGGGGCAGCCCGAGGCGTTCGCCGCGCCGAACGTGGTCGCCGCGGTCGTGGTGACCCATGCGCCGGTGCCGTCACCGCCGCACCGCGCCATCGCCGGCTTCGCCTTGCCGGTCGCCCACTCGACGCGGTCGACCACCGTGCCACCGGAGGTGTAGATCACCAGCTTGTCCGAGTCGCCCAGTCCCTTGGGCGAGTCGAAGGTGACGAAGCCGTGCGCCGGGACGGTACCGGCGGACGGGCTGAACGACTGCGGCGAGAAGCTGTCGTCGGACACCTTCCAGCCACTGATGCTCACCGCGGTCGAACCGGTGTTGTACAGCTCCACCGTGTCGCTGTTCGACGAGGTGACCTCGTTGATCCGAACGTTCTGGTAGCCGGCCGGGTCCGCGGCGGCCGCGGGCTGAGCGGCGACCATCCCTGTCACGAGCAGTCCTGAGAGCGTCAAGGCAGCGGCGCACACGGAGGCGACGCCGGGACGCGAAGGTGAGGTAGACACGAGGCCGGACTCTGGCGGCACCACCTTGAGACAGCGTGTACGCGGGCTGAATGCCACCTGCTGGCCACCGGAACGTCAGACGCGCATCCCCGGGGCGCCGCCCGGCCGCTGTCCGGGCGAGGCGCACCGCGAACGTTCCGCCAACCGGACATACACCCCGGTCGAACACCCCCGGTGCCAGACTGAACCGCATGACCCAGAAAGTCGCAGTACTCGGCACCGGCAAGATCGGCGAAGCCCTGCTCAGCGGAATGATCCGAGCCGGCTGGGCGCCCGAGGACCTCCTCGTCACCGCCCGCCGCCCCGAACGCGCCGAAGAGCTCCGCGCCCGGCACGGCGTCACCCCGGTCGGCAACACCGAGGCCGCCAAGACCGCCGACACCCTGATCCTCACGGTCAAGCCGCAGGACATGGGCGCCCTGCTCGACGAACTGGCCCCGCACATCCCCGCCGACCGCCTGGTCATCAGCGGCGCCGCGGGCATCCCGACCGCCTTCCTGGAGGAGCGCCTCGCCAAGGGCACTCCGGTGGTCCGCGTCATGACGAACACCCCGGCCCTCGTGGACGAGGCCATGTCCGTCATCTCCCCCGGCACCCACGCCACCCAGGAGCATCTGGCCACCGCCGAGGACATCTTCGGCGCCGTGGGCAAGACGCTCCGTGTGCCCGAGGGCCAGCAGGACGCGTGCACCGCGCTGTCCGGCTCCGGCCCGGCGTACTTCTTCTACCTGGTCGAGGCCATGACCGACGCCGGGATCCTCCTCGGTCTGCCCCGCGACAAGGCCCACGACCTCATCGTCCAGTCCGCCATCGGCGCCGCCGTGATGCTCCGGGACAGCGGCGAACACCCGGTGAAGCTCCGGGAGAACGTCACCTCTCCCGCCGGTACGACGATCAACGCCATCCGCGAGCTGGAGAACCACGGCGTCCGCGCGGCCCTCATCGCGGCCCTGGAAGCCGCCCGGGACCGCAGCCGCGAGCTGGCCTCCGGCACGAAGGACTGACCCTGGCCGGGAGGGACCGGCCGGCGGTTGACACACCTCGGGGGGATCCGTAAGGTACTCCGAGTTGTCCGACGTGAGCGCCGACTCCGGTCGGTCCCCGGACAGCCATTCCGTGAGCACCACCCAATCCGACACCTCGGTGTCGAACACTTTGGCGTGCGTATTTGCGAAATGAGGAATCCACGTTCGAAAGAACGGGCCCCCGATTAGCTCGGGAGCCGGGAATCCGGTAATGTCTCACTCGTCGGAACGGCCCAACGGCCGGGAAGGCAAACCCCGCTGACTGGGGGTCAGAAACCGAAAGGATCTGATAGAGTCGGAACCGCCGGAAAGGGAAACGCGAGAGCGAGAACCTGGAAAGCACCGAGGAAATCGGATCGGAAAGATCTGATAGAGTCGGAAACACGAAGGGAAGCCCGGAGGAAAGCCCGAGAGGGTGAGTACAAAGGAAGCGACCGTTCCTTGAGAACTCAACA
>NZ_JBFBFF010000022.1:0-133801 GCF_040684035.1 Streptomyces sp. NPDC093018 | reverse complement strand
GACAGCACCAGGCCCGCACCAGTCACTACAAACGACGCGGACACATCCCCTGACCTTCGCCACCAGTCACAGCAAACACCGTTGCAGTACTAGGGGGCGGCGGGCCCACCCTGGGGAGCCGGTTGCCGGGGGCCGACTCCCTAGGGGGTCCCAGAGGGCGGGCTGCCTTCGGAGGCAGATCCTGGGAGGCCAGCCGGCCCCGGGGGGGCGATCCCGGGAGCCGGTCCCGGGGGCCTCATGGGGCCGGTCCCGGGGGAGCGATCCCGGGGGCCTCATGGGGTCGGTCGTCGGGGCACCCGGGGGGGGGCGGACCCAGAGGGCGAGTCTTCCAGCCGCAGAGAGCCGCCCGGAGGGCTGGTCGCAGGGAGCCGGTCCCAGGGAGCCAGTCCCGGGGGACCTCCTGAGGCCGGTCGCCAGGGCGCCGGGGGCGGTCCCGGGCGGCCAGTTACAGAGGGCTGGTTCCAAGAAGCCAGCGCCGGAGGTCTTCAAGGGACCGATCGCCAGGGCCCCAGGAGGGCAGAGAACCAGTCTCAGGACGGCGGTCGCAGGAGGCCGTCCCGGAGGGGCGGTCCCAGGGCCGATTACCGGGAGCCAGGGGCCGGTCGCCGGGCGCGCTCCCAGAAGGCCAATTGCCAGTTACGGGGAGCCGGTCCGGAGGGCCGGTTGCCGAGCGGTGCCAGGGCCGGTCGCCGAGCGCGGTCCCTTGGGCCGGAGGCGGTTGCCGGAGGCCGTTTGCCGGGGACCGTTCCTAAAGGGGCCGGTCCCAAGGGAGCGGTCGGAGCGCCGCAGGCGCAGGCTCCGCCGCGTCAGCGGCCGACCCTTCGGGGTCGGTTCAGGGGATCTCCATCCGTGGGTGGAGAGGTCTCCATCGACCCGTGGGTGCTGGTGGGCGATGGGTGGCGGGGCGCAGCCTTGGGGGCATGAACTCGCTGCGTCCGGCGCTTGCCGCCCTCACCGGTGTCTGCTTCCTGGTCTTCGCCGCCGCCTGGCTCCTCGGCGCCGCCTACTTCGGCATCAGAGCCCACGGCGGCGTCCGCGGCTGGCTGCGCACGTCACGCGCCGCCGCCTCACGCCGGGTCTTACTGATCGCGGGCGTGGCCCTGTTCTTCTTCGTCGTCCGGCACACCCGGGACTTCTGGGAGCACCTCCAGTTCTGGCAGCCCGAACTGGCCCTGCTCGGCGCCCTGCTCGCCCTCCTCTCCACCGCCCTGCTGCTGTGGTCCCGCTGGGTTCTGGGCACGATGTGGGACAGCGTCCCCTCCCTCCAGCAGAATCACGAGCTGCGCACGGACGGCCCGTACCGACTGGTCCGCCACCCCATCTACACCGGCATCCTCGGCCTGGTCACCGGCGCGATGCTGACCGGCGGCTTCAGCTTCTGGACCGCCTTCCTGATCGCCGCGATCCCGTGGCTGCTGCGCCGGGTCCGTATCGAGGACGCCCTGATGGCGGGCGAGTTCGGCACCGCGTACGACGCCTACCGGTCCCGGGTCCCGGCCCTCATACCCTGGCTGCGCCCCGCCCACCCGCATCCGCACGGCGTCGGTGACGGCGGCCGCCCCTAGGGCCTCTCTTTCGGATCTTGTCGGGGTCGCAGGGTCTGGCACGCACATCTGCGGCGTTGTCATCCCTAGCCGGAAGGCGATTGCGCCAAGCTCTCCGGTCCGGTTGCCCCCGGGGGCAAGTGGCAGCACGCTGTCCTCGCGGCCCAGCCGAGCCGCCGGAGTGAGGAGCGGCCCCCTTGTTCTACTACCTGCTCAAGTACGTTCTGCTGGGTCCCCTGCTCAGGCTGGTCTTCCGGCCCCGGATCGAGGGCCTGGACCATGTGCCCGCGACGGGCCCCGCGATCATCGCCGGAAACCATCTCTCCTTCTCCGACCACTTCCTGATGCCGGCGATCCTCAAGCGGCGCATCACCTTCCTCGCCAAGGCCGAGTACTTCACCGGGCCCGGCATCAAGGGCCGGCTCACCGCGTTCTTCTTCCGCAGCGCCGGACAGATCCCGGTGGACCGCTCGGGCAAGGAAGCAGGGCAGGCCGCGATCCGCGAGGGCCTCGGGGTGCTGGACAAGGGCGAACTGCTGGGCATCTACCCGGAGGGGACGCGCTCGCACGACGGCCGGCTGTACAAGGGCAAGGTCGGGGTCGCCGTGATGGCCCTGCGGGCAGGCGTCCCGGTGATCCCCTGCGCCATGATCGGCACCTTCGAGGCCCAGCCGCCCGGCAGGACCCTCCCCCGCGTCCGCCCCGTCACCATCCGCTTCGGCAAGCCCCTCGACTTCTCCCGCTTCGCGGGCATGGAGCAGCAGAAGGCGGTCCTGCGGGCCGTCACCGACGAGATCATGTACGCCATCCTGACCCTGTCCGAGCAGGAGTACGTCGATCAGTACGCCGCCGTCGCCAAGGCCGAGCAGCCCACCGAGAGGAGTGCGAAGGAACGCAGATTCCCGAAGGCACCGCTCGGCTGACGCTCACCCCTCACCCGGCTCCTCCTCCCCAGCCCCTCCCCCCCCAGCTCCTCACCCCAGCAAGGCCAGCCCCTCGTCCAGCACCCGGCGCAGCCGCAGCGCGTCCGGGGCGAGGGCGGTGAGCAGGGCGGCCGGGCCGGGCAGCGGCATCAGGGCCGCGTGGTCGCCCAGCATCCGGGGCGCGGGCGGCTGCTCGGTGAACTCGGGTCGGACGACGAGGAGTTGGCCCACGGCCCGGTGACCGGCGAGGGCGGCGGGCCCGTCCCAGCCACCGGGGGCACCGGGGCCGCAGGACAGCTGCTGGTCCAGTACGGTGCGGCCGGCGACCCGCAGGGTGAGGCGGGTGGTGAGCAGACCGGGCCGCTCCCCCGCCCGCCCGAGCACCTGTTCCTCACGGAGCACCAGCCGGGCACCGGCGGCGAGTTCGGCGAGGGTGGTGACGCGCAGGTCGCTGCCGGTGGCGGAGATCAACTGCTCGGGCAGCCAGTGCAGTTCGGCACCGTCGGCCACGTCGAGCCGGACGTCGTAGCGGGCCGCACCGGGTGCCTGGCCCGGCAGGGCGAGGGTGGCTGCGGCAGAGCCCAGCCACAGCCGGGCGCCCTCCGCCACCCGGGCGTCCAGCGTGAACCGGTCGCCACCGAGGGGACCGCTCATCGCACCGACGACCATCACCCGGGCCTCGGCACCACTCCCCCGGACCCGCCGCAACGCCAGCGGCCCCGAACCGTCCAGCACGGGCAGCGCGGTCCCACCACGCCCATCGCCACGGGCCACGATCCGGGCATCGGCTCGGACACCGGTGAGGGCCTCGCCCGACAGGCCGGTTCCGACGCCGCCGGGCACCACACCGGAGGTCTCGGTCCGGACGCCGGTGGGGGCCGTGCCGGGCGTCTCGGTCCCGGTATCGGTGGGGGGTGTGTCTTGGAGGTCCGGGCGGGTGCCGGTGAGGGTCATGCCGTCCACGCGGTGAGCCGTTCGCGGACCCAGGCGGCCACGTCGGCGACGCCGCTGCCGCCGCGCAGGGACTGGAGGATTACGGGGAGTTCGGCGCGCTGGGCCTTGGCGTCGGCGGCCATCCGGGCGAGGTCGGAGCCGACGTAGGGGGCGAGGTCGGTCTTGTTGACGATCAGCAGGTCGGCGGTGGTGACGCCCGGTCCGCCCTTGCGCGGGATGTCGTCGCCGCCGGCCACGTCGATGACGAAGATCTGCGCGTCCACCAGCCCCTTGGAGAAGGTCGCGGTGAGATTGTCGCCACCGGACTCCACCAGGATCAGGTCCAGCGGGCCGACGGTCTCCTCCAGGTCCTCGACGGCCTCCAGGTTGGCGGAGATGTCGTCCCGGATCGCGGTGTGCGGGCAGGCGCCCGTCTCCACGGCGGTGATCCGCTCGGGCGGCAGCACAGCCTCCCGCAGCAGGAACTCGGCGTCCTCGCGGGTGTAGATGTCATTGGTGACGACGGCGAGGGACAGCTCGTCCCGCAGCTGACGGCAGAGCGCGGCCACGGTCGCGGTCTTCCCGGATCCCACGGGCCCGCCGAGCCCGATGCGCAGGGCCCGGCGCGTTCCGTCCGGCCGGTGGGCGTCGGCGCTCACGGCGGCGGGACCGTGGTGGGAGTGGTCGAGGTGCATATACGGCTCCTGGAGGCCGGGGGGGTGTTCACATGGGGGTGGTGCGGGGCGCGGGTCAGGACGCGAACAGCCGGGCCGGCCACGCGGCATGGGCCTCGGCCATGATCTCCAGCAACGGGCCGGACGCCGCGGGCAGCGCCTGCAGCCCTTCCGCGGCCGCTCTCCGGGCCGCGTCGACCGCCGTCCGCGCGACCGCGTCCAGCTCCGGTGCCAGCCGGGCCAGTACGCCGGTCGCGTCGAAGGGGTCGAGGCTGAGCAGTCGTACGGTCGCCGTCGCCGGTCCGCTCACGCTCTCGTACAGGGCGCAGTACGCCGCCTCCACGGGCCCGAGCCCGGCCGCCCGGGCGGCGAGTCCGAGGACCACGGGCTGGTGGGCGCCCTTGGGGAAGCACCGGGCGATCCCGTCGAGTTCCGCGCTCGGCCAGCTCGCCCGTGCGGCCCGCAGCAGCTGGCGGCCGAGCCGGCGGGCGGCGAGCCGTAGCGCGGGGGAGGGCGTCCGGGCGTCCGCCGCCGCGTCCAGCTCCCGGGGGTCCAGGCCGAGCGCGGCCGCCGCCGCGAGCGCGCCCGCGACCAGTCCGGCCGTGTGCAGCCGGCCCCGGCAGAAGTCCTCCAGGTCGGCGGCGCAGCTGATGCGCCCCGCCTTGACGGCGGCCTCGGCCCCGCCGGAGTGGGCGTGCCCTCCGGCGGGGAAGCGGCCGTCGGCCAGGACGAGCAGTGCCGCGTGTGTCATCACGGTGCCGTCGCTGCCATCAGAAGAGGAAGTAGCGCTGGGCCATGGGCAGTTCGGCGGCCGGGGTCGCCTCGACCAGCTCGCCGTCGATGTGCACGGCGAAGCTGTCGGGGTCGATCCGGACGTCGGGGCGGGCGTCGTTCTCCCGCATGTCGGCCTTGGTGACCGCGCGCGTGGAGTCGATCGCCACGAACCGTTTGCCGAGCCCGAGCCGCTCCGGCAGCCCGTCCTCCAGGGCGAGCGAGGAGACGAAGTTGACGGAGTTGGCGGCCGGGGCGCGGCCGATCGCACCGTACATCGGGCGGGGCAGGATCGGCTGCGGGGTGGGGATGGAGGCGTTGGCGTCGCCCATCTGCGCATATGCGATCTGGCCGCCCTTGAGCACGAGGAGCGGCTTCACCCCGAAGAACGCGGGCTCCCACAGCACGAGGTCGGCGAGCTTGCCCCGCTCCACGGAGCCGGTCTCGGTGGCGAGGCCCTGGGCGAGCGCCGGGTTGATCGTGTATTTGGCGACATAGCGCCGTACCCGGTGGTTGTCGGCGCGGCCGTCGCCGGGCAGCGCGCCCCGGCGCCGCTTCATGACGTGGGCGGTCTGCCAGGTCCGCAGGATCACCTCGCCGACCCGGCCCATGGCCTGGGAGTCGGAGGAGATGATCGAGATCGCGCCGAGGTCGTGGAGGATGTCCTCCGCGCCGATGGTGGAGGGCCGGATCCGGGACTCGGCGAAGGCGAGGTCCTCGGGGACGGCCGGGTTGAGATGGTGGCAGACCATCAGCATGTCGAGGTGTTCCTCGGCGGTGTTGACGGTGAACGGCCGGGTGGGGTTGGTGGAGCTGGGCAGCACATGGGGCTGGGAGACCACGGTCATGATGTCGGGCGCGTGCCCGCCGCCGGCGCCCTCGGTGTGGTACGAGTGGATGCCCCGGCCCCGGATCGCGGCGAGGGTGTCGCCGACGAACCCGGCTTCGTTCAGGGTGTCGGTGTGGATGGCGACCTGGATGCCCGTGCGGTCGGCGACGGTGAGCGCGGCGTCGATGACGGCGGGGGTGGAGCCCCAGTCCTCGTGCAGTTTCAGGCCGACGGCGCCGCCGCGGATCTGGGACAGCATCGCCTCGTGGCTGACGGTGTTGCCCTTGCCGAGGAAGCCGATGTTCAGGGGGTAGGACTCCATCGCCTCCAGCATCCGGGCGAGGTGCCAGGGGCCGGGCGTGACGGTGGTCGCCTTGGAGCCCTCGGCGGGGCCGGTGCCGCCGCCGACCAGGGTGGTGATCCCCGAGGCCAGCGCCTCGTCGGCGACCTGGGGGCAGATGAAGTGGACATGCGCGTCGATGGCGCCGGCCGTGAGGATCCGACCGTTGCCCGCGATGATCTCGGTCTCGGGGCCGATCACCAGGTCGGGATGGACGCCGTCCATGGTGTCGGGGTTGCCGGCCTTGCCGAGGGCGGTGATACGGCCGTCGCGGATGCCGATGTCGGCCTTGACGATGCCCCAGTGGTCCACGACGACGGCCCCGGTGATCACGGTGTCGGGGGTGCCGTCGGCGCGGGTGGCCCGGGACTGGCCCATGGACTCGCGGATGACCTTGCCGCCGCCGAAGACCGCCTCGTCCCCGGCGCGGCCGGGTCCGCCCGAGCGGTCCTCCTCGATCTCGATCAGCAGATCGGTGTCGGCGAGCCGGATGCGGTCGCGGGTGGTCGGTCCGAACAGGTCGGCGTAGGCGGCGCGGGAGATCTCAGCCATCGAGGGCACCCCCGGTCTCGCCGCGCAGTCCCGGCACGATCCGGGCGCCGGTGAGGGGGACGAGTTCGACGTCGACGGGGATGCCGGGCTCGAAGCGCACGGCGGTGCCGGCGGCGATGTTCAGCCGCCTGCCGTGCGCGGCGGCGCGGTCGAACTCCAGTCCGGGGTTGGCCTCGGCGAAGTGGTAGTGGGAGCCGACCTGGACGGGCCGGTCGGCGGCGTTGAGGACGGTGAGCAGGGTGACGGCCCGGCCCTCGTTGACGCGGACGGGGTCGTCGGCGAAGAGGATCTCTCCGGGAATCATCGCGGCCCCTCTCAGACGATCGGCTCGTGCACGGTGACGAGCTTGGTGCCGTCCGGGAAGGTCGCCTCGACCTGTACGTCGTGGATCATCTCCGCGATGCCGTCCATGACGTCGTCCCTGGTGAGGAGCTTGCGGCCGGTGGACATCAGCTCGGCGACGGTACGGCCGTCGCGCGCGCCCTCCAGGATGTGCGAGGTGATGAGGGCGACCGCCTCGGGGTGGTTGAGCCGAAGACCGCGGGCCCTGCGCTTCTCGGCGACGTCGGCCGCCACATGGATGAGCAGCCGCTCTTGCTCGTGCGGGGTCAGTTGCACGTCCCACCTCACAGTCCTCGCTCCGGACCGTGCGGGGCCCGGGTGCCGCAGCCACCGCGACGGGAGTCAGGTGTAACACACGGACGAATGGGGACCGACCGTGTGCAATGGGGGCACAAAAACCCTCCGGTGGCGTGGATCCGCAGGCTAGTTCGCCGGAGTTTCAACGACGTTAACCAGCCTTTGGGCGGCGCATGACCGCCCTATGGCACCGGCGATAACTGCGGGGCGGCCAGGGGCCGTTCAGGACATGCCCGGCCCCCGGTACTCCGCCGCGATGCCGAAGCGCCGGCGTTCGCGCGGAGCGGACGGCATCTCATGGACGGCGGACTCCCGGATGCGCGAGACCGAGCTGGCCACCTGCTCCTCACCCAGTTCCTCGGCGGCGTCGAGGGCCTCGAGTCGTGCCAGGTCGGCGGCCGAGACCAGCGCGGCCAGCGGCTTGCCGTGCCGGGTCACGACGACGCGCTCGGCGCCGTACACCACCCGGTTGATCAGGTCGGCGAGCTCAGCCCTGGCTTGCGTCACCGGAATCTCGTAGGCCATACCCCCATCATAACGGCAGGTACGTCCTGTACATTCTGTACAGAAGTCGGAGATCGCCGGTCTCCGCCGTGAGGAGGGGTGTGCCCAGATGTCCCGACCGTCCGCCCGTTACGTCCTGCCCGAGTTCACCGAGCGCACCAACTTCGGGGAGCGAAGGCTCGATCCCTACTCGAAGCTGTTCGAGAACCGGGTCGTCTTCCTCGGGACGCCCCTGGACGAGGCGGCGGCCAGTGATGTGATCACCCAGTTCATGCACCTCGAACACCTGGACCCGGACCGGGACATCACGCTGTACCTGAACTGCCCGGGCGGCTCGTTCCACGCGATGACGGCGATCTACGACACGATGCAGTACGTCACCTGCGAGGTGCAGACGTACTGCCTGGGCCAGGCCGCCTCGGTCGGCGCCGTGCTGCTGGCCGCCGGTACCCCCGGCAAGCGGTTCACCCTGCCCGGCGCGCGTGTGGTGCTCTCCCAGCCCGAGCTGCCCGAGCCTGCGCAGGGCCAGCCGAGCGATCTGCTCATCCAGGCCGAAGAACTGGTCCGGCTGCGCACCCTGATGGAGGAGATGCTGGTCCGGCACACCGGGCGCACCGAGGAGCAGGTCCATCAGGATCTGGAGCGCGATCTGATGCTGGACGCGCCGGGCGCGCGGTCGTACGGCCTGGTGGACGGCGTGGTGCCCGGCCGCCGGGACCTCCCCGGCGAGCGGTGAACGGGCCGTGCTGCCCGAGGAGCTGCCGCCGCTGCCGGCGCTGACGCACGCGGAGGGCGAGCTGGTCGACCACTATCTGGCGGTGGTCGATCTGCTCGGCAGGATCAACCCGGCGCGCGACGGGGACACCTATCGCGGGCTGCGCGCCGCGCAGGCGCTGGTGCGCAAGGCGGAAGAGCTGCGCGCCGCGCTGGAGCTGATGCACGACCGGGGCGAGCGGGAGGTGCACGGGGGCACGTTGGCACGGGCGCTGCGGGTGCTCGACGGTGAGCGCCGGGTCGCTCGCGTCGCGCTCCCGCCGGACGCCGTGGGCTGATCCGGACGGTCGCCGGATCCGGTGGGTGCGAGGTGTCCGCGCGGCCGCCGGGTCCGGGCGCGAAACGGTCCGAACGATGTACCGCCGACCGGTGTATATCCGGATCCGTTTCCGGTTCTCCCGAGTTGCGCGCGGGCCGGGTCCGTGCTCCGCGCGCGGCCGTCTTTTCCCAGGTCCGGGGCTACGTACCGGAACTGACGGAGCATCGAACAGAGCAGCTTCCACCCGAACGGGCGAGTGGTGAGTAACGCCACAAATCCCCGATTCCGTTGGGATTTTCGGACAGCTGTGGGTGAAGATCCCTGTCTGACGACAAGCCCCCGCCACCGCGGCGGGGCGGTCCGGGCGGACGCCGAGTCCTGCCGCCGCCCGGATGACCGGTCGACAGGAGTGGATCGGCAGGAGTGGAGGACCCAGGCAGTACGGGTCCCCGGAACGGTCGGCAGTCCGTGTGAACGGACGGACGAGCGCTTCGGGTGGCCCTTGGGGTGAAGCCGTGGCAACGCGGCCGGGCTACTTCGCCAGCCCGAATCCGACAGGTCATCCTTCACAGGCGGCTGACGAAGGGTTGCGCATGACTGCGCTCAATCGTGTCCCGTCGCTGATGGCCCGTGCCGGTACGGCCTCGGCCCTCACCCTGGCCGCCGTGGGCGGCTCGATCGCGGTTCCTGGCCTCTCCACCGATGCCTCGGCCGCGACGATGGCGACGAAGGCCCTGAACATCGCGGCGTCCAAGAAGGGCGCCCCGTACCAGTGGGGGGCCATCGGGCCGCGACGGTTCGACTGCTCGGGGCTGACGCTCTATTCGTTCAAGAAGGCCGGGAAGAAGCTGCCGCGGACCGCCGCGCAGCAGTACAACAAGACGCACCACATCTCCTCCGGCAGCCGCAGAGCCGGTGACCTGGTGTTCTTCCACTACGGCTCGAACGTCTACCACGTCGGCATCTACGCCGGTCACAACAAGATCTGGCACGCGCCCAAGAGCGGTTCCGTGGTGCGGCTGGAGAAGATCTGGACCAAGAGCGTCTGGTACGGCCGGGTCAGCTGACCCGCCCGCGCACGGGGGAGCGACTCCAGCCACCGGGCCGCTCCTTGTGCCTTTTCCCCTCACTCGGCGCCGCCTTTAGCCCCCGGGCGGCCCGGGACGGGTCCCGCGCACCCGCCGGATGAACGTTTCGCGGCTTCGCGTCGGGCTCCCCCGCTACGGCTCCTGCCGGCCCGTCGTCGCCACCGGTTCGGCCGGCACGGTCCAGGGCAGTTCGATGGAGACCGTCTTGCCGCCCTCCCGGGTGGGGCGGACGCGGAGCCTGCCGCCGCACTCGGCGGTGAGCCAGCGGATGATGACCATGCCGCGGCCGTTGTCCTGCTGCACGGCCGCGGGCAGTCTCTTGGGGAAGCGCGGATGACTGTCCGTGACCCCGATGCGCAGCTGTTCGTCGCGCTCCAGCGCGATGTCGACCGTGAAGGTCGGGGACTGCCCGAAGGTGTGCTGTACGGCGTTGGTGGCCAGTTCGGAGACGATCAGCCGCACCGTGTCGGCCGCCTCGGCGTCCGCGGGCAGGCCCCACTCCGCCAGGGTGCTCACCACGTACGACCGCGCGGCGGCGACCGAGGCGGGATCGCTCGGCAGAGTGACGGATGCTTCCAGGTGGTCTGCCATGGCGACGTCGTCCCTTTCCCACGGGACCGGAGTCCTACATGGAGCGGATGGTTCGAGTACGGTCCCGGACTGGTGCTTCCTCGTCAGACTGCCACCACCGGAGCGGTCACGGGGAGCGATCCACCGAGATATGCATATATCTGTCGCTCGATGCGGTGAACTCTGCGACGGGAGACCGTATTCGGGCGGCCCGTAAGGAGTAAGGAGGAGCCCATGCAGAACGGGCCGGCAGTGCGCCGCCGCAAATTGGGTGCCGAACTGCGCACGCTGCGCACCGGTGCGGGGCTCACCAGTGGGGAGGCGGCCCGTCTGGTCGGCTGGCACCAGTCGAAGGTGAGCCGTATCGAGACGGGTGCCAGTGGTGTGAAACCGGCCGATCTTCGCTTACTTCTGGACGCCTACGCCGTGCGCGACGTCCAGCTGCGCGAGCTGCTGCTGATGCTGGCGGGCTCCGAGGACGGCGATGGCGACCGCAACCGCTGGTGGCACGCCTACCGCGGGGTGCTCCCGCCGACGTACCGGGACTTCATCAGCCTGGAGTCGCAGGCCGGCGCGATGCGCACGCTGGAGACGACCGTCGTACCCGGTCTGCTCCAGACGGCCGACTACGCCCGCGCGGTGACCCGGGCGGCCGTCAAGGACCTGGACGAGGAGCGCCTGGACGCGCTGGTGGAGGTGCGCCTGGCCCGCCAGGACGTGCTGCGCTCGAACCCGCCGCTGGAGCTGTCCGCGGTCCTGGACGAGGCGGTGCTGCGCCGCGAGGTGGGCGGTCCCAAGGTGATGGCGCACCAGCTGGAGCGGCTCATGGAGGCCGCCCGGTTGCCCCAAGTGCGGCTCCAGGTACTGCCGTTCGGGGCGGGAGCACATGTCGGCCTCACCGGGCCTTTCGTTATTTTCTCATTTCCGAGCACTTCTGATCTCGATGTGGTTGTTCTAGACCAGTTGACGAGTAGCCTCTACCTGGAGCGGAAAGAAGACCTCCGGGCGTACTCGGAGGCCTTCCAGAACCTCCAGGAGCACGCTCTTTCCCCCCACGATTCGCTGGACTACATCGCCGGGATAGGTGACGGCGCGTAAGGAGGCACCATTGTCAGCTCTGCCTCGGAACGTCCCTGCCAGTACCGACCTGTACGACGTGCGCTGGCTGCGCAGCAGCTACAGCACGGGAGCCAACAACTGCGTGGAGACGGCACGGCCACGCTCCGGACCCCGGTCCGGGCTGCTCGCCGTGCGCGACTCGAAGGATCCCACCGGACCCGCGCTGCTCTTCTCCGCGGACAGCTGGGCCGGCTTCGTGGCCGCGCTCCGCTGAAACCCCCCGGACCGGCCGAGACGCTCGCAGCACCGGTCGGCACACCCGTCGGACCCGATCAGCCGCGGAGCACGGCCGTGTCACGCCGACTCATGGCCGTGTTTCGCCGATCACCCGCACCGCGTGGGCGATCTCGGCCCCGGAGAGGTCCGCGCGGGCGGTCAGCCGCAGCCGTGAGATGCCGTCGGGCACGGAGGGAGGACGGAAACAGCCCACGGCCAGGCCCGCCGTACGGCAGTCGGCCGCCCAGCGCACCGCCTGCTCCGGGGACGGAGCCCGTACGGAGACCACCGCGGCGTCCGGACGCACCGCCTCCAGACCCGCGGCGGTCAGCCGGGCGTGCAGCTCCCCCGCCACCTCGCGGGCCCGCGCCGCCCGTTCGGGCTCCCTGCCGAGCAGCCGCAGCGCCGCGAGGGCCGCACCGGCCGCCGCCGGCGCCAGACCGGTGTCGAAGATGAACGTCCGGGCCGCGTTGACCAGATGGTCGATCACCCGCGCGGGACCCAGCACCACCCCGCCCTGGCTGCCGAGCGACTTGGACAGCGTGGCCGTGGCCACCACGTCCGGCGCGCCCGCGAGGCCGGTGGCCTGCGCCGTGCCCCGCCCGCCGTCGCCCAGTACGCCGAGACCATGGGCGTCGTCCACGACGAGCCCCGCGCCGCGCTCCCGGCACACCTCGGCCAGCTGCCCGAGCGGCGCCCGGTCCCCGTCGACCGAGAACACGGTGTCCGAGACCACGATCGCCGCCCCCTCATGGGTGGCGAGGGCCTTGCGCACCGCCTTCGGGTCGGCGTGCCCGACGACCTGGGTCTCGCCCCGGGCGAGCCGGCAGCCGTCGATGAGCGAGGCGTGGTTGCCCGCGTCGGAGACGACGAGCGAGCCGTGCGGGCCGAGCGCGGTGACCGCGGCCAGGTTCGCGGCGTATCCGGAGGAGAAGACCAGGGCCGCCTCGAAGCCGCAGAACGCGGCCAGTTCCCGCTCCAGTTCGGCGTGCAGCTCGGTGGTGCCGGTGACCAGCCGGGAGCCGGTGGCGCCGCCGCCCCAGGTCCGGGCGGCCCGCGCCGCGCCCTCGGTCACCTCGGGGTGCCGGGCGAGGCCCAGATAGTCGTTGCTCGCCAGATCCAGCAGCGGGGAGGCGGCGGGGCGCGGGCTGAGGCGCCGTACGAGTCCGGCCCGGTGACGCGCCCGGGCCTGCTCCTCGATCCAGCCGAACGCCATGAGTCCTCCGGAGGTTTTGTAGGTAGCGCACAGACCCTAGCTGGCCCGCCCGGCACCCACCGTGTGGCAATACCCACACGGTGAACGGTGTTCCTTGTGTGAACTCTCCTTGGCCCGGGGCGGTCCCGTAAGACAGGATCGGGCCTCATGGACCTGCTGAACACGCTGGTGGACAAGGGGCTTCGGCGCGAGCTGCCGACCCGCGAGGAAGCGCTCGCCGTGCTGGCCACCTCCGACGACGACCTGCTCGATGTGGTGGCCGCGGCCGGCAAGGTGCGCCGGCACTGGTTCGGCCGACGCGTGAAACTGAACTACCTGGTCAACCTCAAGTCCGGCCTGTGTCCCGAGGACTGCTCCTACTGCTCCCAGCGGCTCGGCTCCGAGGCGGGCATCCTCAAGTACACCTGGCTCAAGCCCGACGAAGCGTCCCAGGCCGCCGCCGCGGGGCTCGCGGGCGGCGCCAAGCGCGTCTGCCTGGTGGCGAGCGGGCGCGGCCCGACGGACCGGGACGTGGACCGGGTCTCGCAGACCATCAAGGCCATCAAGGACGGCAACGAGGGCGTCGAGGTGTGCGCCTGCCTCGGGCTGCTCTCCGACGGCCAGGCCGAACGGCTGCGCGAGGCCGGCGCGGACGCCTACAACCACAACCTGAACACCTCGGAATCGACCTACGGGGAGATCACCACCACCCACACGTACGCCGATCGGGTGGACACGGTGCAGAAGGCGCACGCGGCCGGTCTCTCGCCGTGCTCCGGTCTGATCGCCGGTATGGGCGAGAGCGACGAGGACCTGGTGGACGTCGTCTTCTCGCTGCGCGAGCTGGACCCGGACTCCGTTCCGGTGAACTTCCTGATCCCGTTCGAGGGCACCCCGCTGGCCAAGGAGTGGAACCTCACCCCGCAGCGCTGTCTGCGGATCCTGGCGATGGTCCGCTTCGTGTGCCCGGACGTCGAGGTGCGGATCGCGGGCGGCCGTGAGGTGCATCTGCGCACGATGCAGCCGCTCGCGCTGAACCTCGCCAACTCCATCTTCCTCGGCGACTACCTGACCAGCGAGGGCCAGGCGGGCAAGGCCGACCTGGAGATGATCGCCGACGCCGGTTTCGAGGTGGAGGGCGCCGAGCAGGTCACCCTGCCGGAGCACCGGGCGGGCGGCGGTGGCTGCCACCAGGGTGCCGACACCGGCTGCCACGACTCCGCCGCGGGTGGCTGCCACGAGGGCGCCGGGGTCTGCGGTTCGGCCCCCGCGGAGCCCGCCGGTGAGCCGGTGGCCGCGAACGAGCCCCGTACCGACCTGGTCGCCGTCCGCCGCCGGGGCGCCGGAACGGATCTCGCGCCCAATGCCTGACCTGCCCCACCTGAGCGTCCCCGAACTGCTGGAGCTGGACCGGCGGCATGTCTGGCATCCGTACGGCCCGATGCCCGGGCGCGCCGAACCGCTCGTCGTGGAATCGGCGAGCGGGGTCCGGCTGCGGCTCGCGGACGGCTCGGGCGAGCTGGTGGACGGCATGTCCTCGTGGTGGTCGGCGATCCACGGCTACAACCACCCGGTGCTCAACGAGGCGGCGCAGCGGCAGCTGGGGCGCATGAGCCATGTGATGTTCGGCGGGCTCACCCATGAGCCCGCCGTCCGGCTCGCGAAGCTCCTTGTCGACATGTCGCCCGAGGGTCTGGAGCATGTGTTCCTGGCCGACTCCGGCTCGGTGTCGGTCGAGGTCGCCGTCAAGATGTGCCTCCAGTACTGGCGTTCGCTCGGCCGCCCCGGCAAGCAGCGGCTGCTGACCTGGCGGGGCGGCTACCACGGGGACACCTGGCAGCCGATGTCGGTGTGCGACCCCGAGGGCGGGATGCACGAGCTGTGGTCCGGTGTACTGCCGCGCCAGGTCTTCGCGGACGCGCCGCCGGCCGGGTACGAGGAGTCGTACGCGGAGCGGCTGCGCGAGCTGATCGGGCGGCACGCGGACGAGCTGGCCGCGGTGATCGTGGAGCCGGTGGTGCAGGGCGCGGGCGGGATGCGCTTCCACTCCCCCGGGTATCTGCGGGTGCTGCGCGAGGCGTGCGACGCGCATGACGTGCTGCTGGTGTTCGACGAGATCGCGACCGGATTCGGGCGTACGGGCGCCCTGTTCGCGGCGGACCACGCGGCCGTCACCCCCGATGTGATGTGCGTGGGCAAGGCGCTGACCGGCGGTTATCTGACGATGGCGGCCACGCTGTGCACCTCGCGGGTGGCGATGGGGATCTCCCGGGGCGAGGTGCCGGTGCTGGCGCACGGCCCGACGTTCATGGGCAATCCGCTGGCCGCCGCCGTGGCCTGCGCCTCGCTGGAACTCCTCATGGGCCAGGACTGGCAGGCGGAGGTCAAGCGGATCGAGGCGGGCCTGAGCGCGGGCCTGGCCCCGGCGGCCGAGCTGCCGGGTGTGCGGGACGTACGGGTGCTGGGCGCCATCGGGGTCGTCCAGCTGGACCACGAGGTCGACATGGCGGCGGCCACCCGTGCGGCCGTCGACGAGGGCGTGTGGCTGCGCCCGTTCCGCGATCTGGTGTACACGATGCCGCCGTACGTCACCTCCGACGAGGACGTGGCGAGGATCGCCCGCGCGGTGTGCGCGGCGGCGCGGGAGGGATGAGATGCCGGTACTGGTGATCACGGGGACGGGCACGGAGGTCGGCAAGACCGTCACCACGGCCGCCGTCGCCGCGGCGGCGCTCGCGGCCGGGCGTTCGGTGGCCGTCCTCAAGGCCGCCCAGACGGGGGTACGGCCGGACGAGCGCGGGGACGCCGACGAGGTGGCCCGGCTCGCCGGTGCCGTCACGGCGCAGGAGGTCGCCCGCTATCCCGAGCCGCTGGCCCCGGGCACGGCGGCGCGGCGGGCCGGTATGGCGCCGGTGCATCCGCAGGAGGTGGCCGAGCGGGCCGCCAAGCTGGCCGCGGAGCACGATCTGGTGCTGGTCGAGGGGGCGGGCGGGCTGCTCGTACGGTTCGACACGGCGGGCGGCACCCTGGCCGACGCGGCGCGGTCGCTGGGCGCGCCGGTGCTGATCGTGGCCCAGGCGGGCCTGGGCACGCTGAACGCCACGGAGCTGACGGCGCGCGAGCTGCGCCGCCACGGCCTCGAACCGCTCGGTGTGGTGATCGGCAGCTGGCCCGCCGCGCCCGACCTGGCCACCCGCTGCAATGTCGCCGACCTGCCCGAGGTCTCCGGCGCGCCCCTGCTGGGCGCCCTGCCCGCGGGCGCGGGGGCCCTGCCGCCGGCCGACTTCAGGGCGTCGGCCCCGGGCTGGCTGACCCCGCGGCTGGACGGCACCTGGGACGCGGAGGCGTTCCGCGCGCGGGAAGGGGCCTAGCCTGCCCGGCGGAGCGGGCCGGAGTCGCGGCCCCCACCGCCTCAAGGGTGTGGGGCGCCCCCAGCGGCGTTGATGTCGGTCGCCGACCCCGCCGCGCTCGGCTTCGCTCGCGCGGGGCGCCCCCGGGGCGGGCGTCGGGGACTCGCCGGAGCCGACCGTGGGGATACTTCCCCCAGGTCCGTGATGTCCGGGAGGTCGGTATGCGGCTGGGGTCCGAGGCGCCGGGGCCGGGGGCCGTGCGGCATCCGGTGTTCGCGCGGTACTACGCGCGGGTCAGTGCCGGAGCGGACGCACGGCTCGGGTTCGCCGGGGTGCGGGGGCGGCTGCTCGCCGGGCTGTCCGGCCGGGTGCTCGAGGTCGGCGCGGGCAACGGGCTCAACTTCGCCCGCTATCCCGCCGCCGTCGCGCGGGTCGTCGCCCTCGAACCGGAGCCGCTGCTGGGCCGGTTGGCGCGGGAGTCGGCGCGGCGCGCACCGGTGCCGGTCGACGTGGTGCCCGGCGCGGCGGAGGCGCTGCCCGTCGAGAGCGGGGCGTTCGACGCGGTGGTGCTGTCCCTGGTGCTGTGCAGCGTGCGCGATGTGGCGCGGGCGCTGGAAGAGGCGCGGCGGGTGCTCAGGCCCGGCGGGCAGGTGCGGTTCTTCGAGCACGGGCGCGGCGGCGGTCCCGCGATGCGGCTGACCCAGCGCGCCCTCGACCGTACGGTGTGGCCCGCGCTCGCCGGGGGCTGCCATCTGGCCCGGGACCCGGTGGCCGCGCTGCGCAGCGCCGGGTTCGAACTCGGGCCGTACCGCGGCCTGTCGCTGCCGGAGCGCGGACCTCGGCTGCCGGCCTCGTACTGTGTGCTGGGGACCGCCTGGCGCCCTGACGGCACACCGGACGCCTCCTGATCACAGGCTCCAGCGGCGCAGTTCCCTGGCGATGTCCTCGATGCTCGCCGCGCCGTCCTTGACCAGCCGGGCGAGGTCGCGCACCTGTTCCGGCGTGGTGACGACCTTGGCGCCGCTGGCGACCAGATAGGCGTAGGCGACCGCGGAGGCGAACAGCGCGTTGGAGCGTTCGAGCGCCGGTACGTGGATGAGCAGCTGGAGGAGGGCGGCGGCGCGGGTGTACGGCGTCTCGTACACCGGCACGCCGAAGATCTCCGCCCGGTGCCGGGCGACGGCGGCGATCAGCGCGCCCCAGTCGGTGACCTGCGGGTCCCCGGGCGTCTTCTGTTCGGCGAGCATGAGCAGCCAGGCGAGGTCGATGCTCAGCCCGTTCGGGGAGTCGCTCAAGGGATCAGCTGCGTCCTTCGCCCGGAGCGGTGCCGCGCGCCTCGGTGAACTCCTCGGCGAACACGGACTCGTACTGCTTCATGAAGTCGGCCGCGGCCTCCACGAAGGTGCGGCCGGCTTCGCCGGTGTCCTGTCTGACCAGTTCCTCGATGTAGCGGTTGACGCTCATCCCGCGGGCCAGCGCGCGCTCGCGCGCCGCGCGGGCGGTGCCCTCGTCCACGCGCACGTTCAGCTGGGTCTTCGCCATGTCTCGACGCTAGCGCCCGGGTGCTAGCAGGGGCAAGCGGGGCCGGAAGCACAAAGGGGCGCACGGGCGCGCCGCACCGGGGCTCGCCGGAACCCCGCCCGCCTCGTCCCTGCCTTCTCCGGCTCCGCCGACTTCTGCGGCTCCTCCCCCGCCGCCGATTCCCGCTGTGCGGCCGGTCACATTAGGCTCACCCGGGACAGCTCGTATCCGGTGACCGGGAGGCGGTCTTGTCCACATCCGCTGCCGCACAGCACGCCCCCGGCCGCGCGCCGGGTGAGGGGACCGCGGCCCGCGCCCGCGGGCTGACCAAGGCATACGGCGTGGGCGAGACCGCCGTGCTCGCGCTGGACTCGGTGGACGTGGACATCGCGCGGGGCCGGTTCACCGCCGTGATGGGGCCCTCGGGGTCCGGCAAGTCCACCCTGATGCACTGCCTGGCGGGGCTCGACACCGTGTCGGCCGGGCAGGTGTGGCTGGGCGAGACCGAGATCACGGGGCTGCGGGAGCGGGAGCTGACCCGGCTGCGGCGGGACCGGATCGGGTTCATGTTCCAGTCGTTCAACCTCATCCCGACGCTGACCGCCGCCGAGAACATCACCCTGCCGATGGACATCGCGGGCCGCAAACCCGATCAGGCATGGCTCGATCAGGTGATCGACACGCTCGGGCTGCGGGGGCGGCTCGGGCACCGGCCGAGCCAGCTCTCGGGCGGTCAGCAGCAGCGGGTGGCGTGTGCCCGGGCGCTGGCCTCCCGGCCCGAGCTGATCTTCGCCGACGAACCGACCGGAAACCTCGACTCGCGGGCCGGTCTTGAGGTGCTGGGCATTCTGCGCGGCGCGGTGGACGACCTGGGGCAGACCGTCGTCATGGTCACCCATGACCCGGGCGCCGCCGCCCACTCCGATCTGGTGCTCTTCCTCGCCGACGGGCGGATCGTGGACGAGCTGGCCCGGCCGACGGCGGGGCGGGTCCTGGAGCGGATGAAACGGTTCGACGGGGAGCGGACGAGGCGGCTCGACGACACGCGCGGCACGGGTGCCGCGCGGGAGGACTGACCCGGTGCTCAAGGCGACCCTGAGGAGCTTCCTCGCGCACAAGGGGCGGCTCGCGCTGTCCGCGCTGGCCGTGGTGCTGTCCGTGGCGTTCGTCGCGGGCAGCCTGATCTTCTCCGACACCGTCACCCGCACGTTCGACCGGTTGTTCGCCTCCACCGCCGCCGATGTGACCGTGCAGCCCCGGCGCGATCTGATGTCCGCGCGGGCGAGCGGCGCGGTGCAGACGCTGCCCGCCGCGCTGCGGGACACGGTGGCGAAGACCGACGGGGTGGCGGCGGCGCGCGCCGAGGTACAGGTGCAGAACCTCGTGGTGGTCGACCGCCACAACCGCTCGATCAGCCCGACCAATGGCGCGCCCACCCTCGCCGGCTCCTGGTATCCGACCCGGCACAGCCCGGTGGAGCTGACCTCCGGGCACGCCCCGCGCGGTCCGGGCGAGGCGCTGCTGGACGCCGACACGGCCGGGAAGCGAAAGGTGCGGATCGGCGACACGCTGACCGTGCAGGCGCAGCCCGGCGTGTTCCGGGTGCGGGTCGTCGGGATCGCCACGTTCACCACGACCAACCCGGGCGCGGCCCTGCTCTTCCTGGACCCTGCGGTGGCCGGGCGACAACTCCTCGGCTCGCCATCGCGGGCCACCGCCGTCTCCGTGGACGCCGCCCGGGGCGTCTCCGACGAGCAGCTCAAGCACCGGGTGGTCGCGGCGCTCGGCACGCACGCCGCGACGTACGACGTGAAGACGGCGAACGAGCAGGCCAAGTCGGCGGCGGCCGGCCTCGGCACGTTTCTGGACGTCGTCAAGTACGTGATGCTGGGCTTCGCCGGGGTCGCGCTCCTGGTGGGTGTGTTCCTGATCGTCAACACCTTCTCCATGCTGATCGCCCAGCGCACCCGGGAGCTGGGCCTGCTGCGCGCGCTGGGCGCCGACCGGCGGCAGGTACGGCGCTCGGTGCTGACCGAGGCGTTGCTGCTCGGCCTGTTCGGCTCGACGCTCGGTCTCGCGGCCGGGATCGGGCTGGCGTTCGGGCTGATCGGCCTGATGCGGGCGTTCGGGATGAATCTGAACGCCGCCCAGCTGGTGATCGGCTGGGGCACGCCCGTCGCCGCCTACGTGGTCGGGCTCGGCGTGACCTTCGTGGCCGCCTATCTGCCCGCCCGGCGTGCGGCGGCCGTCTCCCCCATGGCGGCGCTCGCGGACGCCGAGGTCGCCGGTGTGGGCAAGCCGTTGCGGGCGCGGGCGATCGCCGGGGCGGCGGTCGGGGCGGTGGGCGCGGCGGCGCTGGCCGGATGCGCGGCGGCCACGCGTACCGGCCCGGCCGCCGCGCTGCTGGGCGCCGGGGTGGCGCTGACGCTGATCGCGACCGTGGTGGCCGGGCCGCTGCTGGTGCGGCCGGTGATCCGGGTGCTGGGCGCGGGCTTCCCCGCCGTGTTCGGAGCGGTGGGCCGGATGAGCCGGCGCAACGCCCTGCGCAATCCCCGCCGTACCGGTGCCACGGCCGCCGCGCTGATGGTGGGCCTCGCCCTGGTGGGCGGCATGTCGGTGGCGAGCGCGTCCATGTCGGCGTCGTTCGACCAGCAGATCGACAAGCGGCTCGGCGCCGACTTCACGGTCCAGAACGCCAACTTCACCCCGTTCACCCGGCAGATCGCCGGCCGGGTGGCCGCGACCAGGGGCGCCGGGCTCGTCGTGGCGCAGCGGCTGACCCGGATCGCCGTACGGCTGCCCGACGGCGGCCGGGTGGAGACGGGCGCGACCGGCTACGGGCCGGGCCTGGACGACGTCGTGCACATCTCCTACGCGCGGGGCGGCTCGGCGGCCGCGCTGGCCGACGGGCACCTCGCCCTGGACGCGAGTTTCGCCCGGGATCACGGGGTGCGGCTCGGCAGTGTGCTGCCGGTGGAGTTCCCGGGCGGCCGCCGGGCGGGGCTGACGGTCGGCGCGCTCACGGAGCAGTCCGGCACCGACGGCTTCGGCGACCAGGGCGGTGTCTTCTTCGGTCTCGGCACACTGGAGCGGTACGCGCCCGGCGGCCAGGACTCCGCGCTGTACGTGAACGCCGCGGCCGGCACCGCGCCGAAGGACCTGCGTCCCCGCCTCGAACAGGCGCTCAAGCCGTTCCCGCAGGCGCAGGTGCGCGATCAGAGCGACTACAAGCAGCTGGTCCACGACCAGATCGGTGTGCTGCTGTACCTGGTGTACGCGCTGCTGGGCCTGGCGATCGTGATCGCGGTGCTCGGCGTGGTCAACACCCTCGCCCTGTCGGTGGTGGAGCGCACCCGGGAGATCGGGCTGCTGCGCGCGATCGGCCTGGGGCGGCGGCAGCTGCGGCGGATGATCCGGCTGGAGTCGGTGGTGATCGCGGTGTTCGGCGCGGTGCTCGGTCTCGCCCTCGGCCTGGTGTGGGGCGTGTGCATGCAACGGGTGCTGGCGCTGCGCGGGTTGACGGCGTTCGCGATCCCCTGGGGCACGATCGTGGCCGTGGTCGTCGGCTCCGCGGTGGTGGGGGTCGTCGCCGCCGCGCTGCCCGCGCTGCGGGCCTCGCGGATGAATGTGCTGGCCGCGATCGCCCACGAGTGAACGCCCTCCGGGTACCCCGGCACTCGATGTGATGGGATGTCAGCTGAAGGTCAATTCGCTTACGGTTGAGGAGACTTCATGACGCACCCGTTCCGTTTCGGGGTCAATATGCTCACGCCCGCGTCCGCGGCCGAGTGGCGCGCGAAGTGCCGCCGCGCCGAGGAGCTGGGCTACGACGTGATCCTCGTCCCCGACCATCTCGGCTGGGTGGCGCCGTTCCCGGCGCTGGTCGCGGCGGCGCAGGCGACCGAGCGGGCCCGGGTCGGCACACTGGTGCTCAACGCGGGTTTCTACAACCCGACGTTGCTCGCCCGGGAGGTCGCGACCACGGACGCGCTCACCGGCGGACGGCTCGAACTCGGCCTGGGCACCGGCTATGTGCGGGAGGAGCATGACGCGGCCGGGCTGCCGTTCGGCTCCGCGGGCGAGCGGGTGGACCATCTGCGGCGCACGGTCGAGGAGTTGGCGCGGCTGCTCGGCTCCGAGGAGTACCAGCCGCGCCCGGAGCAGCCCCGGGTGCCGCTGCTGATCGGCGGCAACGGCGACCGGATGCTGCGGCTGACCGCCGAGCACGCCGACATCGCGGCCTTCTCGGGCGTGCGGACGGGGAGCACGCGGTCACTCGAACCGCTCACCGCCGACGAGCTGGACGAACGGGTGGCGCGCTACCTCGAGTTCGCGGCCGGCCGGGCCGAACCCGCCGAGCTGAACCTGCTGATCCAGCAGGCCGCGGTCACCGACCATCCCGACACGGCGCTCAAGTCCGTGCTGGAGCGGCAGCCGCACCTGACCCTGGAAGCCGCGCTGGCGCTGCCGATCATGCTGGTGGGCCCCCTGGAGGACGTCGTGGCGAAGATCAGGGCGCAGCGCGAGCGGTACGGATTCACCAACCTGACCGTCCTGGAGCCCCAGATGGAGGCGTTCGCGCCGGTGATCGAGCGGCTGCGCGCCGAGTCCGCATGATGGAAACCCCGGCGCGCGGGGCCCGGCCGCGATCAGGGTGGCCGCATGAACGAGCTGAGCGTACGTCCCGCCGCACCCGATGACCTCGACGCCGTGCTCGCCTTCTGGCGGACGGCCGCCGAGGGCACCAGCATCAGCGACGACCGCGCCGGGGTGGAGCGCCTGCTGGAGCGCGACCCCCGGGCGCTGATCCTGGCCGAGCGGGGCGGCGAGCTGGTCGGCACCGTGATCGCGGGCTTCGACGGCTGGCGCTGCCATCTGTACCGGCTCGCGGTGGCTCCCGAGCGGCGGCGCCAGGGCGTCGCCACGGCCCTGCTGGCCGCCGCCGAGGAGCGTTTCGTGCGCCTCGGCGGGCGGCGCGCCGACGCGATGGTGCTGGTGCGCAATGAGCGGGCGCGGTACGCGTGGAGTGCGGCCGGGTACGCGCCCGAGGAGCGCTGGCGGCGCTGGGTGAAGCCGCTCACCGCCTGAGGTCGGCGCCGACGAGTTTTCCACAGCCTCCCGGCGCTGCTTTGCCCATCCTTTACCCTGGAGGGAGCACTCGGTCCTCTGTGAAAGGTAGTGAGCGTCCACCCATGGGCGAGCCCCCCGGCCCGCGACATCGCGCGTCCCGCCGTTCCCCGTCCGATCATGGGACGGGGGTGACCCGATGACCGAAGTGCTGCTCCTTCTGGTGGCGATCCTGCTGTCGGTCGCCTGCGGCGTGTTCGTGGCCGCAGAGTTCTCGCTGACCACGGTCGAGCGCGGCGAGCTGGAGCGGGCCGCGCAGCGCGGCGAGCGGGGTGCCGCGGGCGCCCTGAAGGCCGTACGGAATCTGACGTTCCAGCTGTCCGGCGCCCAGCTCGGCATCACCGTCACCAATCTGGTCGTCGGCATGCTCGCCGAGCCCTCGATCGCCAAGATGCTCGCCGGGCCGTTCCGCGCCATGGGCCTGTCCGGCGGCGCGGCGCAATCGGCGGCCCTGGTGCTCGGCACCGCGCTGTCCACGGTGTTCCTGATGGTCGTCGGCGAGCTGGTGCCCAAGAACTGGGCGATCTCCTCGCCGCTGGCCGTCGCCAAACGGGTGGGCACCCCGCAGCGCTGGTTCAGCGCCGTCTTCCGGCCCTTCATCGCCCAGCTGAACAACACGGCCAACCATGTCGTACGGCGGCTCGGTCTCGAACCCGCCGAGGAGCTGGCCTCCGCGCGCGGGCCGCAGGAGCTGGCCGCGCTCGCCTGGCACTCCGCGAAGCAGGGCGCCCTGGAGGCGGACACCGCCGAGCTGTTCGTCCGCACGCTGAACCTGGCCGACCTGACCGCGGAGAACGTGATGACCCCGCGCGTCCAGGTCATCGCCCTGGAGGAGCAGGCGACCTGCGAGGACGTGGCGAACGCGACCCGGGCGACCGGCCTGTCCCGCTTCCCGGTCTTCCGCGGCAACCTCGACTCCGTCGTCGGCACCGTGCACATCAAGGACGTCCTCGCGGTGCCCGCCGAGCACCGCCGCCACCGCCGTATCTCGCATCTGATGCGGGAGCCGCTGCTGGTGCCCGAGTCCCTCACCGTCGACCGGCTCCTGGACCGGCTCTCCGGCCGCCGCACCATGGCCGTCGTCATAGACGAGTACGGCGGCACGGCGGGCGTGGCGACCCTGGAGGACATCGTCGAGGAGGTCGTCGGCGAGGTCCGCGACGAGCACGACCCGCACGAGACGCCCGACCTCGCCCCGGCCGGTGCGGACGAGAGCGGCCGGGCCCTGTACTCCGCCGATGGCGCCGCCCGCACCGACCAGCTCGCGCGCGTCGGACTGCGGGTGCCCGACGGGCCGTACGAGACCCTGGCCGGACTCGTCGCCACCGAGCTGGGCCGGATACCCGAGGTCGGCGACCGGGTCGAGATCGCGGGCTGGCGCCTCGACGTGGTGGACGCCTCCGGACGGCGCGCCGCCCGGGTGCTGCTGCACGCGCCGCTGGACGACGAGCGCGGGGACAAGACGACGGAGGGGGCGCGATGATCGCCGTACAGCTGCTGATCGGTCTGGCCACCCTCGTGGTCAACGCGTTCTTCGTGTCCGGTGAGTTCGCGCTGATCTCGGTGCGCCGTTCGCAGATCGAGCCGCTCGCGCAGGAGGGCGACCGGCGGGCGAAGAGCGTGCTGTGGGGCCTGGAGCACGTCTCCGCGCTGCTGGCCGCCGCCCAGCTCGGCATCACGCTGTGCACGCTGGTCCTCGGTGTGGTCGCCGAGCCGGCCATCGCGCATCTGCTGGAGCCGGTGTTCCACGCGGTGGGCGTGCCGCTGGGCGTGGGCCATGTGGTGTCGTTCGTGATCGCGCTGACCCTGGCGACGTATCTGCACATGCTGCTGGGCGAGATGGTGCCCAAGAACATCTCGCTCGCGGAGCCGGTGCGGGCGGCGCTGCTGCTCGGGCCGCCGCTGGTCGCGCTGTCCCGGGCGCTGCGCCCGGTGATCTTCACGGTGAACGCGTTCGCCAACGCGCTGCTGAAGCTGCTCCGGGTGGAGGCGAAGGGCGAGGTCGCGGCGACCTTCACCGACGCGCAGCTCGCCGAGATCGTCAAGGACGCCAGCGAGGCGGGCCTGATCGACGACCGGGCGCAGGAGCGGCTGCACGACGCCCTGGAGCTGGGCAGCCGCCCGGTGCGGGACGTCGTGGTGCCGCTGGAGCGGGTGGTGTACGCGCAGGTGGGCGTCACCCCGGAGCAGCTGGAGCGGCTGTCGGCCGAGTCGGGCTTCTCCCGGTTCCCGGTGGTCGACCCGGGCCGCCGTATCGTCGGATATCTGCACGTCAAGGACGCGCTGGACGCCCTGCCCCAGGACCTGCCGTTCGAGCTGCGCGACATGCGGCCGATCGCCCGGGTGAAGGCGGACACCCCGCTGGACGACGTGCTCACCGCGATGCGCGGCAGCCGCAACCACGTGGCAGCCGTCCTCGGCGACGACGGGCGCCTCGCCGGGCTCGTGACCATGGAGGACGTGCTGCGGGAGCTGTTCGGGCAGCCGGCCTGAGCGGGCGGCCGCCCCGCATGTTCTCCCGCGGGTCTCCCCGGTTTTCCCCACCGACCGACCGCTGGGTATGGAGCCGGGATACCATCGCTGTCGCCATGCAGACGAATCCCACACCTCCCCCGTACACCAGCCTGGTCGCGATCGGCGACTCCTTCACCGAGGGCATGTCGGACCTGCTGCCCGACGGCTCCTACCGGGGCTGGGCGGATGTGCTCGCCGCACGGATGGCGGCGAGCGCCCCCGGCTTCCGGTACGCCAATCTCGCCGTGCGCGGCAAGCTGATCGGACAGATCGTCGACGAGCAGGTGGACGCGGCGGCCGCCATGAACGCCGATGTGGTGACCCTGGTCGGCGGGCTCAACGACACCCTGCGGCCCAACTGCGACATGGGCAGGGTGCGCGGGCTGCTCACCGAGGCCGTGGAGCGGCTCGCCCCCTCCTGCGGGCGGCTGGTGCTGATGCGCAGCCCCGGCCGCCAGGGCCCGGTCCTTGAGCGGTTCCGGCCGCGCATGGAGGAGCTGTTCGCCACCGTGGACGAGCTGGCCGCCAAGCACGGCGCCCTCGTGGTCGACCTGTACGGCGCCCCCGCGCTCGCCGATCCCCGGCTGTGGGACGTGGACCGGCTGCATCTGACGGCCGACGGGCACCGCCGGGTGGCCGAGGCGGTCTGGCAGACGCTCGGCTACCCGCCCGAGGACACCGAGTGGCGGGTGCCGATGCCGGCCACCGCGCCGCCGGCCTGGCTCGACCGGCGGGTGGCGGACGTCCGCTTCGCCCGGCAGTACCTGCTGCCCTGGATCGGCAGGCGGCTGACCGGCCGCTCCTCCGGGGACGGCCTGCCGGCCAAGCGTCCGCAGCTGCTGCCGTACGAGACGCCCGAGGGCCGGGAGGCGTACGAGGGCCGGGCGTGACGGGGGGGCGGCGCGCTCTCGTAGCTTCCGACGAACGGGGGCGTGGCGCCGGCCTGCACAAAGCGCCAGTAGACTCTGGACACGTGACTTCAGCGCCCGCCAAGCCCCGCATCCCGAACGTCCTCGCCGGACGCTACGCCTCCGCCGAGCTCGCCACGCTCTGGTCGCCCGAGCAGAAGGTGAAGCTGGAGCGGCAGCTCTGGCTCGCCGTGCTGCGGGCCCAGAAGGACCTCGGCATCGAGGTGCCGGACAAGGCGATCGCCGACTACGAGCGTGTCCTCGACACCGTCGACCTGGCCTCGATCGCCGAGCGCGAGAAGGTCACCCGGCACGATGTGAAGGCGCGGATCGAGGAGTTCAACGCCCTCGCCGGGCATGAGCATGTGCACAAGGGCATGACCTCCCGTGACCTCACGGAGAACGTCGAGCAGCTGCAGATCCGGCTCTCCCTGGAGCTGATGCGCGACCGCAGCGTGTCCGTCCTCGCCCGCCTGGGCAAGCTGGCCGGCGAGTACGCCGAGCTGGTCATGGCCGGCCGCTCGCACAACGTCGCCGCGCAGGCCACCACCCTCGGCAAGCGCTTCGCCACCGCCGCCGACGAGCTGCTGGTGGCCTACGGCCGCGTCGAGGAGCTGCTCGCCCGCTACCCGCTGCGCGGCATCAAGGGCCCGGTCGGCACCGCGCAGGACATGCTGGACCTGCTGGGCGGCGACGCGGCCAAGCTCGCCGAGCTGGAGCAGCGGATCGCCTCCCACCTGGGCTTCTCCCAGGCGTTCACCTCGGTCGGCCAGGTCTACCCGCGCTCGCTGGACTACGAGGCCGTCACCGCGCTGGTGCAGCTGGCGGCGGCGCCGTCCTCGCTGGCCAGGACGATCCGGCTGATGGCAGGCAACGAGCTGGTCACCGAGGGCTTCAAGCCGGGCCAGGTCGGCTCCTCGGCGATGCCGCACAAGATGAACACCCGCTCCTGCGAGCGCGTCAACGGCCTGATGGTGATCCTGCGCGGCTACGCCTCGATGACCGGCGAGCTGGCGGGCGACCAGTGGAACGAGGGCGATGTGTCCTGCTCCGTGGTGCGCCGCGTCGCGCTCCCGGACGCGTTCTTCGCGCTGGACGGCCTGCTGGAGACCTTCCTGACGGTGCTCGACGAGTTCGGCGCGTTCCCGGCGGTCATCGCCCGTGAGCTGGACCGCTATCTGCCGTTCCTCGCCACCACCAAGGTGCTGATGGGCGCGGTGCGCGCCGGGGTCGGCCGCGAGGTCGCGCACGAGGCGATCAAGGAGAACGCCGTCGCCACCGCCCTCGCCATGCGCGAGCAGGGTGCCGAGCGCAACGATCTGCTGGACAAGCTCGCCGCCGACGAGCGGCTGCCGCTGGACCGTGCGCAGCTGGCCGCGCTGATGGCCGACAAGCTGTCCTTCACGGGCGCCGCGGCCGACCAGGTCGGCGTGGTCGTCGGCCGGATCGAGGAGATCGTCAAGCAGCGCCCGGAGGCCGCCGGCTACACCCCCGGAGCGATCCTCTGACTCCGCGCCCGACGAAGGCGGACCTGGAGGCCGCCCGCGACCGTCTCGTCCCGGACGTGGTCGCGGGCGGCCTCCGGGTACTTTTCTGCGGCATCAATCCCGGCCTGATGACGGCGGCCACCGGCCACCACTTCGCCCGCCCCGGGAACCGGTTCTGGCCGGTGCTGCACCTGTCCGGCTTCACCCCGCGACGGCTGGAACCGGCCGAGCAGGGGGACCTGTTGTCGTACGGCCTCGGCATCACCAATGTCGTGGCCCGCGCCACCGCCCGGGCGGACGAGCTGACCGCCGAGGAGTACACCGAGGGCGGCCGGCTGCTGACCGAGAAGGTGCGGCAGCTCGCGCCGCGCTGGCTCGCCGTGGTCGGTGTGACCGCCTACCGCGCCGCCTTCGCCGACCGCACCGCCCGGATCGGCCCCCAGCAGCGCACCATCGGCGACACCCGGATCTGGGTTCTCCCCAACCCCAGTGGCCTGAACGCCCATTGGACGGCGGCGACGATGGCGGAGGAGTACGGGCGGCTGCGGCTGGCGGCCGCGGACTGACTCAGGCGTCCCTGCGGCTCACGGACCACACCCCCGCCAGCAGCGCCGCCGCCGCCCACAGGGCGCACACCGCGAGCCCTGTCCAGGGGCCGAGGGGTCCGTCCCAGGAGCTGTGCAGGGCGACCTGGCCCGCGCGGTCGGGGAGGAAGTCGGCGATGCCCGAGGACATGTCGCCGATCACGAAGGACACGATCAGCAGGAACGGGATCAGGATCGAGAGGGTCGCGACACCGCTGCGCAGCACGGCGGTGAGGCCCGCGGCGAACAGGGCCATCAAGGTGAGCTGGAGGCCGCAGCCGACGGCGCCGCGCAGCCCCTCGGCCCAGGTCGGGCCGTCGGCGCCGAGGACGGCCTTGCCGACCAGGAGGGTCACCGCTCCCGTGAGCAGTCCGACGGCGAGCGCGGGCAGGGCGATCGCGGCGGCCTTGGCGGCGAACCAGCGGGGCCGGTCCGGGGTGGCCGCCAGCGTCAGCCGCAGCGCCCCGCCCCGGAACTCCGCCGCCACGGCCGTCGTGCCGAAGGCGATCGCGGCGATCTGCCCGAAGCTGATGCCGAAGAACGCCGAGAACAGCGGGTCGGGGTCGTTCTCGTCGGGAGAGGCCGCGGCGAGCGCGGAGAAGGCGGCCGTGACGAGGACGACCGCGGCCAGCGAGCCGATGAGCGAGCGCAGGGTGCGGATCTTGATCAGCTCGGCGCGCAGAACCGGGACGAACGGCATGGTCAGACCTCCTGGGGCTGGGCGGTGAACTCGGCTTCGGCGGCGGTCAGATCGAGGTACGCCTGCTCCAAGGTGCCCTCATGCGCGGCCAGTTCCAGCACGGGCACGCCTTCCTGGGCGAGCAGCCGGCCGAGTTCCTCGGCGCGGGCGTGCCGCACCGTCCAGGCGCCGTCCGTGTGCCGTACGGCGTCGTGGCCGTGCCGGGCGAGCAGCTCGCCGAGCGCGCCCGCGTCGGTGCTGCGGACCCTGACCTCGGGCTGGACACGGGCGTCGATGAACTCCCGCACGGGGGTGTCGGCGAGGAGGCGGCCGCGGCCGAGGATCACCAGGTGGTCGGCGAAGGAGGCGGTCTCGTTCATCAGATGGCTGGAGACCAGGACGGTACGGCCGTCGGCGGCGAGATCGCGCAGCAGGGTGCGGATCCAGACGATGCCCTCGGGATCGAGGCCGTTGGCGGGCTCGTCCAGCAGGATCACCTCGGGGTCGCCGAGCAGGGCCGCGGCGATGCCGAGCCGCTGGCGCATGCCGAGCGAGTAGGTGCCCACCCGGCGCCGGGCCACCTCGGCGAGTCCGGTCTGTTCGAGGACCGCGTCGACGCGGGCGCCGGGGATGCGGTTGCTCGCCGCGAGGGCCCGCAGATGGTCGCGGGCGCTGCGGGAGCGGTGCGCGGCCCCGGCATCCAGCAGGGCACCCACCCGGCGCAGCGGCTCGCGCAGCGCGGCGTACGGCCGGCCGCCGATGGTGGCGGTGCCCGCGGTGGGGCGGTCGAGGCCGAGGACGAGGCGCATGGTGGTGGACTTGCCCGCGCCGTTGGGGCCGAGGAAACCGGTGACACGGCCGGGGCGGACGCTGAAGCCCAGACCGTCCACGGCCCGTCTGGTGCCGTACTCCTTGGTGAGGTCGCGTACGTCGATGCTGGTCATGGCTTCAGCCTGGCGGGGCACGGGAGTTGGCGCCTCCCCCGCCGGTGGGGACCGCCTCCCCCGCGCGGGGGAGGTCCGTTGTCAGTGGCGGGTGCGACGATGTGCCCATGGTCCGCTTCCTGCGCCCGTTGCTGCGCGGGACGACGTACACACGGCTGCTGCATCTGTGGGTGCCGATGCTGATGGAGAGTCTGTGGCTCTTCATCGACCCCGAGCGTCCCTGGGTGCCCGCCCTGGTACTCGTCCCGTTCGGACTGCTGCCCGCCGTCCGCCGGGGCGAGGGCGTGCAGGCGCGGTTGCTGCTGACGCCCGATGTGCCGGAGTCCGGCATATCCGAGGCCCCGGCGGCGAGTTGGCGGGACCGGCTGCGCACGGTGGCCTGGCTGGAGCTGCGCTGGGTGCTCAGCTGGGTGACCTGCTTCGCCACGGTGTGGTCGCTCGTCACCGCGGTCGAGCTGGCGCGCTGCGCGTGGGGGCACGCGCCGTCCGGGATGCCGCTGCTGGACCGGCTGTCACCGGCGCCCGCCTGGGCCCTGCTGTCACCGCTCCCGCTGCTTGCTCTGTACGGCGCGCTCGTCGGCCTGGGCGCGCTGGTCACGGCGTGCGCGCGCCGGCTGCTCGGGCCGTCGGCCGCCGAGCGGCTGGCCGCGCTGGAGGAGCGCACCGAGCGGCTGCTCGAACGGAACCGGATCGCGCGGGAGTTGCACGACTCCATCGGGCACGCGCTGACGGTGGCGGTGGTGCAGGCGGGTGCGGCGCGCGCGGCGGGTGATCCGGAGTTCACCGATCGGGCGCTCGGCGCGATCGAGGAGACCGGCCGGGCCGCGCTCGCCGATCTGGAGCGGGTGCTGGGGGTGCTGCGCGAGGCCGAGCGGCCGGCGAGCGCCCGGCCCACGCTGGCCGACGCGGACCGGCTGCTGGAGTCGGCGCGGGCCTCGGGGGCGACGGTGGACGCCGATGTGTCGGGGCCGGTCGCGGCGGTGCCGGGGCCGGTGTCCCGCGAGGGCTACCGCATCCTCCAGGAGTCGCTGACCAATGTGCTGCGGCACGCGGGCGCCGTACCCGTGCGGGTCCGGGTCGCGGTCACCGACGACCGGCTGCTGCTGCGGGTGCGCAACGCGCTGCCGGAGCCGATACCCGGCCCCGGCCGGGGCAGCGGGCTGCGCGGGATACGGGAGCGCGCCGCCCTGCTCGGCGGCACCGCGCACACCGGCCCGGAGCGCGACGAATGGCTGGTCCGGGTCGAACTGCCGCTGGGCCGAGGGCCCTCGGGGGTGTTCTAGGCTGGCCGGATGCCGGTCACCGTACTCCTCGTCGACGACGAACCACTGGTCCGCGCGGGACTGCGGGCCGTGCTCGGGGCGCAGCCCGACATCGAGGTGGTGGGCGAGGCGGCGGACGGCGCGGCGGTGATCCCGCTGGTGCGGCGGCTGCGGCCCGATGTCGTGGCCATGGATGTGCGGATGCCGCTGCTGGACGGCATCGAGGCCACCCGCGCGGTGCTGCGCACGGTCGCCGACCCGCCGAAGATCCTCGTGGTGACCACCTTCGAGGACGACGAGTACGTGTACGAGGCGCTGCGCGCGGGCGCCGACGGGTTCCTGCTGAAGCGGGCCCGGCCCGCCGAGATCGTGCACGCGGTACGGCTGGTCGCCGAGGGCGAGTCGCTGCTGTTTCCGGCCTCGGTACGACGGCTCGCCGAGCGCTACGGCGACGGCGCCGGGCGGCCCGCCCGGTCCGTCCTGGAGCGGGCGCGGCTGACCGAGCGGGAGGCGGAGGTGCTGCGGCTGATGGCGCGCGGGCTGTCCAACGCGGAGATCGCCGCCGGTCTCGTGGTGGGCGCGGAGACGGTCAAGTCGCATGTGAGCGCCGTACTGGCCAAGCTCGGCGCGCGCGACCGTACGCAGGCGGTGATCGCGGCGTACGAGTCGGGGTTCGTGGAGCCGCGCTGAGCCGGCTGCCGCGCTCCGGTCGAGCCCGGCGCTCGCCGGGGCGGTGCGGGACGAGTACGATCCGGCCAACACGCCCGCGAGCTGGGAGGACGGACGGTGGGCCAGCTGACCGGTGGCGATCCCTCGCTGCTGCGAAGGATCAATTCCGCGGTGGTGCTGCACGCGCTGCGGGCCACGGACTGTGCGACGCTCACCGAGATCGCGCGGGTCACCGGGCTGTCCCGGCCCACGGTCGAGGGCGTGGTGGAGGGCCTGATCGAGGCGGGGCTCGTGGTGGAGCGGGCCGCCGACGAGGGGATCGCGCGCCGGCAGGGGCGTCCGGCCCGCCGGTTCCGGTTCCGGGCCGAGGCGGGGCATCTGCTGGGCCTGGAGATCGGCCCGCACCGGGTCGCGGCGCTGCTGTCCGACCTGGACGGGCGGGTGCTGGGCCGGCAGGCCAAGGAGGTCACCGAGGCGGCGTCGGCGGACGAGCGGCTGGACCGGCTGCGGGGCACGGTGGCCGAGTTGCTGCGGCGCTGCGGGGTCCCGCGGGACTCGCTGCGCGCGGTGGGTGTGGGCACGCCCGGCATCGTGGCGGCGGACGGCACGGTCCGGCTGAGCACGGCGCTGCCGCAGTGGACGGGCCTGAACCTCGGTGAGCGGCTGAGCCGTTCCTTCAAGTGTCCGGTGCTGGTGGAGAACGACGCCAACGCGGCGGCGGTCGCCGAGCACTGGAAGGGCGCGGCGGACGAGACCGATGACGTGGTGTTCGTGCTGGCCGGGCTGAGTCCCGGGGCGGGCGCGCTGATCGGCGGCCGGCTGCATCGCGGCTTCGGCGGGGCGGCGGGCGAGATCGGGGCGCTGCATCTGCTGGGCCGGGAGGCCACCCCGGAGACGCTGCTGTCCACCACCGACGAGCCGTTGCACCCGCTGGACGAGCAGGCGGTGGCCCAGGTGTTCGCGCTGGCCCGGGAGGGCGATCTGCGGGCGCGGGCGGCCGTGGAGCGGTTCATCCAGCGGCTGGTGCACGATGTGGCCGCGCTGGTGCTGGCGCTCGACCCGGAGCTGGTCGTGGTGGGCGGCTGGGCGGCCGGCCTGGACGGCGTCCTGGAACCGCTGCGCCGCGAACTGGCCCGCTACTGTCTGCGGCCGCCCCGGGTGGCGCTGTCCGCGCTGGGTGAGGCGGCCGTGGCCACGGGGGCGCTGCGGCTGGCCCTGGACCATGTGGAGGAGCAGCTGTTCGCGGTGGACGGCACGGTGACGGCGCGCCGCTGACGGCACCCGGGCGGGACGCGTACGGTGCGCGGGCCTGCGCTCTCTAGGGTGCCGGGATGCCCGCCTCGGCCAGCAGCCGGTCCGCCACGAGCCGGGCGCCGGCGTCGCCGACGAGGATCGTGTAGTGGTTGGTGCCGGGGACGCGGCGGGTGCGGACCCGCTCGGGGTCGAGCTTCGCGGCGGCGAGCCGGGCGTCGTCGTACAGGCCCTGCGGCTCGTCCATCAGGCCGCGTTCCGCCCAGAGCAGCCGGGCGGGCAGCGGCAGCCGGTGGATCGCCCCGGCCACCTCGCCGCCGAGCTGGTCGATGCCGTCGACGCGGACCGCCTCCAGCGCGCAGGAGGAGCGCAACTCGGGTTCCTGGCCGACGAGATCGCGCTGGATGTAGGCGTCCACCCAGGGCGACCAGGCGGCGGCGAAGCCCGGGTGCCGCCGCCAGAACGCCCGGTAGGCGTCCCGGTCCTCGAAGGTCATGGACAGCCGGGCCATGGCAGGCCCGAGTACGGCGGCGATCAGCTCGTCGGGCTCCAGTTCGGTCGGCACCGGGAAGGTCACTCCGCCGTCGACGAGCAGCAGCGCGGAGGGCAGGCCGGGATGGCGTACGGCGGTCAGCGCGGCGGTGAAGGCTCCCATGGAGTGGCCGGTGAGCACCACGGGTCCGGGCGCCAGCCGTGCGGCCACGGCGGCCATGTCGTCGGCGTGCGCGGCGATGCCGTACGGGCCGGGCAGGCCGCCGCTGCGGGCCCGGCCGCGCAGGTCGGGGGCGAGCAGGGTGACGCGGCCGGCCAGGTGGTGGGCGACCCGGGCCCAGGACAGGCCGTTGGCGGTGATGCCGTGCAGGGCCAGCACCACCGGGGCGCCGGGGTCGGCGGCGGGCCAGCGCAGTACGGCCAGATCGCCGCCGTGCACGGGGACGCGCAGCTCCTCGTGCGCCGGTACCTCTGCTGCGGGCTGGATACGGCTCATGGCGGAACGGCCTCCTCGCGGTGCGCGGTCGCCGGAATCATAGGAGCGTCACGCGGGCGGGCGACATGGTGCCGACCACCACTTCCCGGCACCGGCACCAGCACAACCGGCGTACGCCCCGGTGGAGTTCCGGGGCGCACAGAGACCGATCGAGGGGCCGGCGCGTCAGGCGGGTCGCGGCGTGGTTCAGGAGGCGCGCTGGGCGGGGTCGTGGTGGATCTCGACGCCCGCGCTGTCGCCGAAGGTCAGCCGGCAGGTGTCGGCGCGGTAGGTCGCCACGGAGAGGGCGGCGGTGCGGCCCTGGGCGGTGAAGCGGGTGGTGACGACCAGGACGGGCGAGCCGGGCAGCCGGTCCAGCTCCCGGGCGTCGTCGGCGCGGGCCGAGCCCAGTTCGACGGCGCGGTCCCGGCCCTCCAGGTCCAGATGGTGCAGCTCCCGCAGCACCGCACGCGCGCGGGCCGCGCCGGAGGGCGCGTCGATCGCGGTGAGGCCGGGCACCGAGGCGGCCGGGATGTGCAGGAGTTCGGTGGCGACCAGCTGACCGCCGGACATCCGGGAGCGGCGCACGGTGTGCACGGGCTCGTCCGCGCCGGTCTCCAGGGCGGCGGCGACGGCCGCGGCCGGAATCTCCTGGACGCAGTCGACGGCCTGCCAGGCGTCCCCGGCGTCACCGGGCCAGGCATGCTGCTCGCCGCCGACGGCCACGCCCACGCGCGGCGGCGCGACGGTGGTGCCGACGCCGCGGCGGCGCTGCAACCGGCCTTCCAGCTCCAGCTGTTCGAGGGCCTGACGGAGCGTCGCGCGGGCCACGCCGAAGCGGGCGGCCAGATCGCGCTCGTTGGGCAGGATCTCGCCGACCGAGAACTCGGAGTCGAGCGCTTCGCTGAGCACGGTCCTGAGATGCCAGTACTTCGGTTCCTGCACCGAATCCAGCTGCGTGGTCCCCACCCTGTCCTCCGCAAGAGCCGTGGTGCGGCGGTTTTTAGCGCCCTTGTTTATTAAAGGTTGTTGCACTTCTCTGCCGACCATAGGGCGACCGACACCCTTGGTCAAGACCAATCCTCGTTCCCTGGGCGAACGCGGAGGAGGGCCGCAGCGGAGCGTTCACGAGGCGTTCGTACGCGGTGATCCGGGTGACATCACGGCAAAGCCCCCGCCGCGGGACGGGGGCTCGGTTCCGCATGCGGTTCAGCGCTCGGCCAGGTGGCGCAGCTTGTCGGGGTTGCGCTGGATGTAGACCGAGGTCACACGGCCCTCCGTGACGTCCAGTTGGAAGAGGCTGTCGGGTTTGCCGCCGGACAGGACCAGAACGGCCGGGCCGCCGTTGACCTCCAGCAGCCGCAGTGTGGCGTCGGATCTCACGGTGGGGGCCACGGCGGCCAGGAAACGGGCCACCTTGTCGGCGCTGTGCATGATCCGCAGGGCCGCCTTGACCTGGCCCCCGCCGTCGGAGACCAGCCGCACGTCCGGGGCGAGCACCGACATCAGCCCGTCCAGATCGCCCCCGGACGCGGCGACGAGGAAACGCTCCGTCAGCTCACGCCGTTGGCCCGGGTCGACGTCGTAGCGCGGCCGCCGTTCCTCCACATGCCGGCGGGCCCGTCCGGCGAGTTGCCGTACCGCCGGTTCGCCGCGGTCGAGCAGGGCGGCGATCTCGGCGAACGGGAAGCCGAACGCCTCGCGCAGCACGAACACGGCGCGTTCCAGGGGCGACAGCGACTCCAGGACGACCAGGACGGCCAGGGAGACGGTGTCGGCGAGGACGGCCCGGTCGGCGGCGTCGGGGGCGGCGTCGCCGTATTCGGTGACGTACGGCTCCGGCAGCCACGGTCCGACGTACGACTCGGCGCGCGACTGCGCCTGGCGCAGCCGGTCGATGGCCAGTCGGGTGGTGATCCGCACCAGATAGGCGCGGGGTTCGCGGACCTCCGTGCGCTCGGCGCGGGACCAGCGCAGCCAGGCGTCCTGGACGACGTCCTCGGCGTCGGCGACCCGGCCGAGCATGCGGTAGGCGACGCCGGTGAGCAGGGTCCGGTGCTCCTCGAAGACGTCGGTCGCGGGGTCGGCGGTCATGTCCTCATCCCATCCGACACGCCCCGGCGCTGTCCACTCGGAATCTGGCCGCTCACGAACGTGCCGGATCACAATGACCGCGCGGACCGCCGGGAGCCGGCGGCCGGTGAGCCGGAGGTGTGCGATGCGGTACGGGGTGCTGGGCACGGGCGAGGTGGGGCGGACGCTGGCGGGGCGGTTGGTGGAGCTGGGGCACGAGGTGACGCTGGGGTCGCGCACCGCGGACAACCCGGTGGCGCGGGAGTGGGCGACGGCGGTGGCCGGGCGGGCGCACGCGGGGACGTTCGCGCAGGCCGCGGCGGCGGGCGAGGCGGTGATCAACGCGGTGAGCGGGCGGGTGGCGCTGGACGCGCTGCGGGCGGCGGGCGCCGCGCATCTGGACGGCAAGATCCTGGTCGACGTCTGCAATCCGCTGTCCTTCGAGGGCGGGCTGCCCCGGCTCGACCCGGTGGAGTCGGACAGCATGGGCGAGCGGATCCAGCGGGCGTTCCCGGGGGCGCGGGTGGTCAAGACGCTGAACACCGTCAACGTCAAGGTGATGGTCGATCCGGGGCGGGTGCCGGGCGGGCATCAGCTGTTCGTGTGCGGGCAGGACGCGGCCGCGAAGGAGCGGGTCACGGCGTGGCTGGGCGAGTTCGGGTGGCCGGCCACGCGGGTACTGGATCTCGGGGGTATCACGGCGGCGCGGGCCACGGAGATGTATCTGCCGCTGTGGTTGCAGATGTCACGGGTGCTGGGGCACGCGGACTTCAACATCGAGGTGCGGCAGGCGGGTTGACGCCGGTGCGGGTCCGGGCCCGCACCCCGGGCCGCCGTGCCGGTCATGGCCCGCACCCCGGGGCTACCCGTCGGTAGTGATTGCTGACAAGCTGTCTACGGCGTCTGTCAGCAGTCGAGCCGAGGAGCACCCATGTCCGCCACCGCCTCCCTCACCGTCCCGACCCCGCGCGGCCCCGAGGACGTGGCCGTGTCGTACGCGCGTGTGGGGCGCGGCGAGCCGCTGGTCCTGCTGCACGGCATCGGGCACCACCGGCAGGCCTGGGACCCGGTGGTGGACATCCTCGCCACCGAGCGCGAGGTGATCGCGGTCGACCTGCCCGGGTTCGGCGCGTCCCCCGCGCTGCCGCCCGCTCTCGCCTACGACCTGCCCACGACCAACGCCGTACTGGGCGCCCTGTTCGAGACGCTGGAGCTGGACCGCCCGCACATCGCGGGCAACTCGCTGGGCGGGCTGCTCGCGCTGGAACTGGGTCGCGAGAAGCTCGTACGGTCCGTCACCGCCCTGTCCCCCGCCGGGTTCTGGACGGAGGCCGAGCGGCGGTACGCCTTCGCGACGCTGCTGGCGATGCGGGGGATCGCGCAGCGGCTGCCGGTGCCCGTGGTGGAGCGGCTCAGCCGCAGCACGGCGGGCCGCACCGCGCTGATGAGCACCATCTACGCCCGTCCCGCCCGCCGGGACCCCGCCGCCGTGGTGGCCGAGACCCAGGCGCTGGTGGAGGCCACGGGCTTCACGGCCACCCTGCGGTCCGGCAACGCCGTACGCTTCACCGATCCGCTGCCGGGACTGCCGGTCACGGTCGCCTGGGGCAGCAGGGACCGCCTCCTCCTGCGCCGCCAGGGCGTCCGCGCCAAGCAGACCATCCCGCACGCCCGGCTGATCCGCCTGCCCGGCTGCGGGCACTGCCCGATGAACGACGATCCGGCGCTGGTGGCGCGGGTGATCCTGGACGGCAGCCGCGAGGACTCCCCGAGTAAGGACTAGGCCGAGAACGAGCCGGCGCCGCCCGGTACATGCGTTCCGTACCCGGGCTGGACCACCAGCGAGGGGCCGAGGCAGAACGGGTTGCCGTAGATCCTCACCGGCTGGTCCGAGAGGTTCGACAGGACATGGGCGAGCGCGGGCAGTCGCTGACAGCCCGCCGGGTCGTGGTACACGTCCAGCGGCTGCACCTCGGTGGAGAAGACCACGACGTCGCCCGACACGGCCGCCTGCGCGGGGGCCGTCAGACCCAGCACCGCGCCGACCGCGACCAGGGCCACCAGAACTGCTTTTGCTCGCACGCTCATCCTCACCTCAGACGCTCCCGCTCCGTTCACGGGCTCGCCCCACAGCTATCGCGCGGGCGCCGCGCCGATCCATCCGTTCCCGTCCGGTTCACCCGATCGGCTCACGCACGTTCACCGGCCCGTGAGTGTCCTGTCGTGTCGGCCAAGTCCCGTACCGACGGCGGCGGTTGTTCACCGCCGGTTCGCGTGCCCGCCTCGCGGCCCCCGTAGGTGTGGCTGCGCACACTGGTCGGATCCCGTCGCTGGAGGCCTTGTCATGTCGGACCGTTCGCTCCCCGGTCGCCGCGGTGTTCTGCGCGGCTCGCTCGCCGCGTCGGCGGCACTGGCCCTGCCCGGCGGGATCGCCGCGGCCCCGGCGTTCGCGCTGTCCGGGCGGCCCCGGGCGGACTGGGGGGTGCAGGCCGGGGACGTGACGGCGGACTCCGGTCTGGTGTGGGTGCGCGCGGACCGGCCGGCCCGGATGATCGTGGAGACGGCGGCGACGGAGTCGTTCCGTGCTCCGCGCAGGTGGCGGGGCCCGCTGCTCGGCGCGGACACCGACTTCACCGGCACCACCCGGCTGCGCGGTCTGCCCGCGGGCGAGCAGATCCACTACCGGGTGACACTGGCCGACCCGGACGATCCGCGGCGCACCGGCGAGCCGGTGACCGGCACCTTCCGCACCGCGCCCGACCGGCGGCGCCGGGGGGTGCGCTTCGTGTGGTCGGGCGACCTCGCCGGACAGGGCTGGGGCATCAACGAGTCGATCGGCGGCTACCGCATCTTCGACGCCATGGCGAGGACCGACCCCGACTTCTTCCTGTGCAGCGGCGACAACATCTACGCCGACGGCCCCATCTCCGCGACCGCCTCCCTGCCCGACGGGGGCCTGTACCGCAGCGTCACCACCGAGGCGAAGTCGCATGTCGCGATCACCCTGGACGACTACCGGGGCAACTTCCGCTACAACCTGCTGGACGGTGCCCTGCGCCGGTTCAACGCCCAGGTCCCCGGCATCATCCAGTGGGACGACCACGAGGTCCGCAACAACTGGTACCCCGGCGAGGTCATCGGCTCCGGCACCCCCTACCCGGCCGGCACCCGCCTCGACGACCTCGCGCGCCGCTCCCGCCGCGCCTTCTCGGAGTACTTCCCGATCTCCACCCTCGGCGCCCGCCCGGACGGCCGGATCTACCGCGCCCTGCATCACGGCCCGCTGCTGGACGTGTTCGTGCTGGACATGCGCAGCTACCGCAACGCCAACTCCCCCGACGACCAGACGACCGACCCCGTGGGCATCCTCGGCCGCGAGCAGCTGGAGTGGCTCAAGCGCGAGCTGGCCGCGTCCCGCGCGGTGTGGAAGGTGATCGCCAACGACATGCCGCTCGGCCTGGTGGTGCCGGACCCGGTGGAGGGCAGGCCGAACTTCGAGGCGGTCGCCCAGGGCGACCCCGGCGCGCCGCTCGGCCGGGAGCTTCAGATCGCCGAGCTGCTGCGGTTCGTCAAGCACCGCCGGATCACCGGCACGGTGTGGCTGACCGCCGATGTGCACCACACCTCCGCCCAGCACTACGACCCCGCACGGGCCGCGTTCAAGGACTTCGAGCCGTTCTGGGAGTTCGTCTCGGGCCCGCTGAACGCCGGTGCGTTCCCGGCCAGCGAGCTGGACGGCACGTTCGGCCCGGACCGGGTGTTCGTCAAGGCGCCGACCGCCTCCAATGTCTCGCCTGCCGAGGGCTACCAGTTCTTCGGCGAGGCCGACATCGACGGCGCGAGCGGCGAGCTGACGGTACGGCTGCGGGAGTACGACGGCACCGTGCTGTTCACCCGGACGCTCCAGCCCGGCCGGGTCGGCCAGTGATCGACGGTTCCCCGGCCGGTTCCCGTACGCTGTCGAACCAGGTCGCGCGCCGGCGTCATCCCCCGGCGCGCGGCACCCTCAACTCGGGTGCGGTGGGCGGGTTTTCCCTCGCGACGGGCCCGGCTCCGGGCTGCTTCGATCAGGAGCCGGGCACGAGCGATCGTAAAAGATGTCACAAATAGGGCGGAGCATGCTTTACCTGTCGGTCACAAACAGTTCGTGATCAGGCAACACGCTTCCTTCACAGTGGTTGTATGACTCCGGATATGTCTGATGTGACCCGCGCCCGGCACGGCAGGCCCGTGCACCACTGGCGGCGGGACCTCGTGGAACTGGCCGCCCTCTTCACCGCCGTCGCCGTGGCCGACGGGGTGGCGAACCTGATCGGGCACGGCCCCGACGGCCCGGCCCTGCTGATGATCTCGGCGCTCGCGCTGGCCGCGACGGCGGGCTTCCACACCTGGTGGGCACGGCGCCACGGCCATGCACCGCCCCCGCCCCCGGCCGTTGATACCGGTGCCCGGCAGGCCGCCCCCGCGCGGCCGGCCGGGCCGGGCGACGGCGCCGAGGGAGTGGCCGGGACCAGCACGCTGTGGCGGATGCGCACGACGGTCAGGGACGAGCCCGGTTCGCTGGCCGCGCTGTGCACGGCGCTGGCCGAGCAGCGGGTGGACATCCTGAGCCTCCAGACGCATCCGCTGGCCGACGGCACCGTGGACGAGTTCCTGCTGCGGGCGCCCGGGGCGCTGAGCGCGGTGGAGCTGACGCGGGCGATCGCGGCGGCCGGGGGCACGTCCACGTACATCGAGCGGGCCGACGCCCACGATCTGGTCGACGCCCCGACCCGGGTGCTGGGCCTGGCCACCCGTACGGCACTGGACGCGGCGGAACTGCCGCTGGCACTGCGGCAGTTGCTCGGCCGGTGCACGATCCGCTCGCTGCCCGGCCGGGGCCGCGACCGAGAAGCGGTACCGGCGGAAGGGGTGTTGGAGGAGACGGTCATGCGGCTGCGGGCGCCGGAGGGCGGCGTGCTCAGCGTGGAGCGGCCGTATCTGCCGTTCACACCCACCGAGTTCGCGCGGGCGCGGGCGCTGGTCGAGCTGGACGCCCGGCTGGGCCCGCGGATCCCGGACGGGCAGGACCTGCTGACGCTGCCCGAGGGCGACGACATCGCCGTACGCCGGATCGACACCGGTGAGCTGGCGGCGGCGAAGGCGATGCACGAGCGCTGCTCGGCCCGCACACTGACGCTGCGCTACCACGGTCCCGTCGGCGACGCCGACCGCTATCTGCACCATCTCCTGAGCCCCCGCTTCGGGCGGACGCTCGCCGCGCAGACGTCCTCCGGGCGGATCGTCGGTCTCGGGCATCTGCTGTGGGACGGCGACGAGACGGAGATCGCGCTGCTGATCGAGGACGACTGGCAGCGGCGGGGCGTCGGCGCGGAGCTGCTGCGACGGCTGGTGGGAATGGCCCGGGAGGCCCGCTGCGACAGCGTGTACGCGGTGACGCAGGCGTCCAACACGGGGATGGTCGCGGCGATGCGGGGCCTCGGGCTGCCGCTGGACTACCAGGTGGAGGAGGGCACGCTGGTGATCACGGCGCGCCTGACCGCGGAGCCCGCACCGCGCCCGACGTACGACACGGCCCACCGGGACTGACACCGGCGGGGCGGCGCCGGGGCCCAACTCGGTTCCGTCGGCGCCTCATTCGGATCCGTCGGGTTCCGACTCGGGCCCGTCGGGTTCCGACTCAGGCCCGTCGGGTTCCGACTCGGGCCGCCGGGCCCAACTCAGGTCCGCCAGGGCCCACTGCGAGCCCACGGGGTTCCGACTCAAATCCGCCAGGGCCACTTCGAGTTCACGGGCCCCAATTCAGCTCCGCCAGGGCCCACTTCGGTTCCGCCGGTTCCCAACTCTGGCCCACCGAGCGCAAGTCGGTCCCGTCGGGCCCCACCTCGGTTCCGCCGAGCGCAACCCGGTCCCGCCGGGCCCGCTCTGGTCCGCCGGGGCCGGGCGGTCGGCGCCTCTCCTCGTCCTTCGTGAGGCGCGGGGAGAGGCGCGACCGGTCGCCGGGCCGTCAGCGCGTCGCCTCCGCCGCCCCGACCGGCACCCGGGCCCGCTCCCCGAGTGCCTGGTCCAGGTCGGCCCAGAGGTCGTCCACGTCCTCCAGCCCGACCGAGAGCCGCAGCAGCTTGTCGCTGACCCCCGCGCCCCTGCGGTCGTCGGCGTCCACGATGCGGTGGCTGATGGACGCGGGGTGCTGGATCAGGGTGTCCACGCTGCCGAGGCTCACCGCGGGGGTGACCAGCCGCACCCGGGAGATCAGCTCATGCGGATCCCCCCGCACCTCGAAGGCGATCATCGCGCCGCCGATGCGCGGGTAGTGGACCTTGGACACCCGCGGGTCCGAGGCGAGGCGGCGGGCCAGTTCGGCGGCGCTCGCGGAGGCCGCCCGGACCCGGACCGGCAGGGTGGACAGGCCGCGCAGCAGAAGGTAGCCGGCCAGCGGGTGCAGGACGCCGCCGGTCGCGAAGCGGATCTGGCGCAGCCGGCCGGCCAGTTCCTCGTCGCAGGCCACCACCCCGGCCAGCACGTCCCCGTGCCCGCCGAGGTACTTGGTCGCGCTGTGCAGCACCAGTCGCGCGCCCTGCTCGGCCGGGCGCTGGAGCACCGGCGTGGCGAAGGTGTTGTCGACCAGCAGCGGCACCGAGCCGCAGGCGTGCGCGACGGCCCGCAGGTCCAGCTCGGCGAGGGTCGGGTTGGCCGGGGACTCGACCATCACCAGGCCGGTGTCCGGGCGCAGCGCGTCGGTGATGCCGGCCGGGTCGGTCCAGGTCACCTCGGTGCCGAGCAGCCCGGCGGTCAACAGGTGATCGCTGCAGCCGTAGATCGGGCGCACCGCGACGACATGGCGCAGACCCGTCGCCGACCGCGCGAGCAGGACCGCGCTGAGGGCGGCCATGCCGCTGGCGAACGCGACGGCGGACTCGGTGCCCTCCAGGCGGGCAAGGGCGGTCTCGAAGCGGGCGACGGTCGGGTTGCCGAGCCGGCCGTAGACCGGGGGCCCGGCCGGGTCGGCGCCGTCGGTGGCGAAGGCGTCGATGCGCGCGGCCTCGCCCCGGCTGTCGTAGGAGGGATAGGTCGTGGACAGGTCGATCGGCGGAGCGTGCAGCCCTTGGCGGGCGAGATCGTCGCGGCCGGCGTGCACGGCCTCGGTGGCGAGGGCTCTCGGTGCGGGGCGTACGTCGTCGTAGGCACCCGTGGTCGCTGTGTCCATGGCAGGAAGGGTGAACATCGAACGGGTTACGGGGGGTAAACCCCGTGCTATGTTCGGCCGGTGGCCGAATCTGTCGTACTGGATCCGGTGGATCTCCAGCTGCTGCGGCTGCTGCAGAACGACGCCCGGATCACCTACCGCGATCTCGCCGCCCAGGTCGGGGTGGCGCCGTCCACCTGTCTCGACCGGGTGACCCGGCTGCGCCGCTGCGGTGTGATCCTCGGTCATCGGCTGCAACTGGATCCGGCCAAGCTCGGCCGCGGTCTGCAGGCGCTGCTGTCGGTGCAGGTCAGACCGCATCGCAGGGAGCTGGTGGGGCCGTTCGTGGAGCGGGTGCGCGCGCTGCCGGAGGCCCGCTCGGTCTTCCATCTGACCGGCCCCGACGACTATCTGGTGCATGTGGCCGTCGCGGACATGGCAGATCTCCAGCGGCTGGTCCTGGACGAGTTCACGGCGCACCGCGAAGTCGCCCGGGTGGAGACCCGGTTGATATTCCAGCAGTGGGAGTGCGGGCCGCTGCTGCCGCCCGGCCACGCCGACAGCTGAATCCCCGCCGGCCCGGGTGACGCGGAGATCCCTCCCGTACGAGGATGGGCGGCATGTCTGAGATCAACACCCCGTTGCCCCGCCAGGTCGCCGACGCGTACGTCGACGAGCTGATCGCCCTCGACCCGGTGACCGGCACCTACCTCGGCGTGCCGGAGAGTTCGCGCACGCTGCCCGACTACTCGCCCGCGGGCCAGGAGGCACTCGCGGAGCTGGCCCGGACCACCCTCGCCAAGCTGGACGAGGCGGAGCGCGGGCCCGGCGCCGACAGCGACGTGGAGCGGCGCTGCGGCCGGCTGCTGCGGGAGCGGCTGACCGCCGAACTCGCCGTGCACGAGGCCCAGGAGCATCTGCGCGCCGTCGGCAACATGCATACGCCGGGCCACTCGGTGCGCGACATCTTCACCGTGATGCCGGCGGAGACCGAGGAGGACTGGGCGGCGATCGCCGAGCGGCTGCGCGCGGTGCCCGGTGCGATCGCCGGCTACCGCGAGTCGCTCCGGCTCGGCCTGGACCGCAAGCTGTTCGCGGCGCCGCGGCCGACCGAGACCTTCATCGGGCAGCTCGGCGAGTGGATCGACACGGACGGCAAGGGCCTCGGCTGGTACGAGGAGTTCGCCGCCGCGGGCCCGGACGCGCTGCGCGCCGAGCTGGACGAGGCGGCCCGTAGCGCCACCGCCGCCCTGACCGGGCTGCGCGACTGGCTGCGGGACGTGTACGCGCCGGCCGTCGAGGGCGCCCCGAACGTCGTGGGCCGGGAGCGGTACGCACGCTGGTCGCGCTACTTCAACGGCACCGACCTGGACCTGGACGAGGCGTACGCGTACGGCTGGTCCGAGTTCCACCGCATCCTCGGCGAGATGAGGCGCGAGGCGGAGAAGATCCTGCCCGGCGCCGAGACCCCCTGGGTGGCGCTGGCGCATCTGGACGAGCACGGCCGGCACATCGGCGTGGACGAGGTCCAGGGCTGGCTCCAGGGCCTGATGGACCGGGCGATCGCGGACCTGGACGGCACCCACTTCGAACTCGCCGAGCGGGTGCGGCGGGTGGAGTCGCGCATCGCCCCGCCCGGCGGCGCGGCGGCGCCGTACTACACGGGCCCCTCGGAGGACTTCTCCCGGCCCGGCCGCACCTGGCTGCCCACCATGGGCCAGGACCGCTTCCCGGCCTACGACCTGGTGTCGACCTGGTACCACGAGGGCGTGCCCGGCCATCACCTCCAGCTCGCCCAGTGGGTGCACGTGGCCGAGGACCTCTCCCGGTACCAGGCGACGGTGGGCATCGTCAGCGCCAACGCCGAGGGCTGGGCGCTGTACGCGGAGCGACTGATGGACGAGCTGGGCTATCTCGGCGACGCGGAGGAGCGGCTCGGCTACCTGGACGCGCAGATGATGCGGGCGGCCCGGGTGATCGTGGACATCGGCATGCACCTGGAGCTGGAGATCCCGGCGGACTCGCCGTTCCACCCGGGCGAGCGCTGGACGCCGGAGCTGGCGCAGGAGTTCTTCGGGGCGCACAGCAGCCGTCCCGCGGACTTCGTGGAGAGCGAGCTGACCCGCTACCTGACCATTCCCGGCCAGGCCATCGGCTACAAGCTCGGCGAGCGTGCCTGGCTGCTGGGCCGGGAGCGGGCCCAGCAGCGGCACGGCGCGTCGTTCGACCTGAAGTCCTGGCACATGGCGGCCCTCTCCCAGGGCTCGCTGGGCCTGGACGACCTGGTGGACGAGCTGTCCAGCCTCTGAGCGCCGCTTTGGGCCTCTGAACGCTCCGGGCTCCCGGGCACTCCTGACTCCGAGCGCTCCGCTCACTCGATCGGCGTGCCCGGCGCGCGGGTCCCCCGGCTTCGCTTCCATGCTGGCGAACGGGGGAAGACCGCCGTCCGGGCCGCCGCACGCGCCAGCCGCGTGCGGCGCGCTCCGGACCCTGGCCACCGGAAGGGCGTCGATGAGGCTCGTCGTCGATCTCAACAAGTGTCAGGGGTACGCGCAGTGCGCGTTCCTCGCGCCGGACGTCTTCGCCATGCACGGCGAGGAGTCGCTGGTCTACGACCCGCAGCCCGACCACGAGCAGCGCGAGCGGCTGGCGCGGGCCGTGGCTGCCTGCCCGGTGCAGGCGATCACGGCCGACGGGGTGGACGGCCACGGAGCCGCCCGGGGCCCGGAGGCCCCCGATGGCCGCTGAGGACATGGAGCGGCTCCGCCGTGACGGCCGGATCGCGATCGTGGGCGCCTCGCTGGCCGGGCTGCGGGCGGCCGAGACACTGCGCGCGGAGGGCTTCGCCGGGGAGCTGACCCTGATCGGCGACGAGCCGTACGAACCGTACGACCGTCCGCCGCTGTCCAAGTCGGTGCTGCTCGGCCGGGCGGACCCGCACCGCACCGAGCTGCCCCGGCGCCGGGACGTCGACGCCAAGTGGCGGCTCGGCACGGCGGCCACCGGTCTGGATCTGGCGGCCGGGCGGGTGCGGCTGTCCGACGGGGACGAGGTGGAGTACGACCGGCTGCTCATCGCCACCGGGGTGCGCGCCCGGCCCTGGCCGAAGGAGTCGGAGGCCCGGCTGGACGGTGTCTTCCTGCTGCGCACCCGGGACGACGCGGCCGGGCTGCATCAGCGGCTGCGCGCGGGGCCGCGCCGGGTGTTCGTGATCGGTGCCGGGTTCGCGGGCTGCGAGGTCGCCTCCGCCTGCCGGGAGCAGGGCATCGAGGTGACGGTCGCGGAGCGGGCGGGCGCGCCGCTGGTGGGCGCGCTCGGCGGGGTGGTCGGGGCGGTCGCCGCGGAGCTGATGCGCGAGCACGGCGTGGATCTGCGCACCCGGGTGACGGTGACCGCGCTGGAGGGCGACGCGGCCGGGCGGGTGCGGGCGGTGCATCTGTCCGACGAGAGCGTGGTCGAGGCGGACGTGGTGGTGGTCTCGCTGGGCTCGCAGCGCAACACCGAGTGGCTGAACGGGTCGGGGCTCGGCGCGGGGCCCCGGGGCATCGCCTGCGACGCGGGCTGCCGGGCCTTCGACTTCCGGGGCATCGTCACCGACGACGTGTTCGTGGCGGGCGATGTGGCGCGCTCCCCGCACGCGCTGTTCGAGTACCAGTTTCTTTCCCTCGAACACTGGGGGAACGCGGTGGCGCAGGCGGAGACGGCCGCGCACAACATGATCTGCGACGGCGCCGACCGGCGCCCGCATCTGTGGATGCCGGCGTTCTGGTCCTCGCAGTTCGGGGTGAACATCAAGTCGGTCGGGGTGCCCCCGATGGGCGAGGAGCTGATGATCACCCAGGGTTCGACGGCGGAGCGCCGGTTCGTCGGGGTCTACGGCCACAAGGGCCGGGTGGTGGCCGCGGTGAGCTTCGACAACACGCGGTGGCTGGAGTTCTACCAGCGGGCGATCGAGCGGGGCGCGCCGTTCCCGGTGGAGTACCCGACGCTGGACCGGCGCCCCGAGGACCGGCGCCCGCTGCCGGCCGACTTCCCCGATCCGTCCCTGCCGACCCATGGCCCGATGGTGACCCTCAGCGGCTACTCACCGGCCGACACCCAGCTCGTCTTCCACCCCGCCCGTCACTGACCGGCGCCCCCGACCGCCGGTCCCGCCCCGAGGACTCCCCATGACGCAAGACTCGATCGTGCGCCGGATGACCGACTTCGCCAACCGCGCCGACCCCTACCCGGTGTACCGGGAGCTGCGCGGGACGCCGGTGCTGCACGAGGAGGAGGGCGGCCCCTACGTCATCAGCTCCTACTGGGACATCGAGGCACTGCTGCACGATCCGCGGATCAGCTCCGACGCGGCCAATCTGGCGGCCGCCGGGGACGACGCACTGCTTCAGTCGGAGGAGACGGGCGGGCTGCCGCCGTCGTTCCTGCGCCTGGACCCGCCCGAGCACGACCGGCTGCGGCGCATCGCCAACAGCGCCTTCGGGCCGCCGCACCGGCCGCGCCGGATCGACGGCATGCGGGGCGAGCTACGGGAGATCGTCACCGGCCTGATCGACGGCCTCGGGGACGCCCGCGGGATCGATCTGGTCGACGAATTCGCCTACCCGTTCCCGGTGACCGTGATCTGCCGGCTGCTCGGGGTGCCCCGGGAGGACGAGCCGCGCTTTCGCGCCTGGGTCGATCCGCTGGTGGCGAGCCTGGACCCGGGGACGCGGCAGGGGGCGGACGAGGAGTTCACGAGGACCGCGCGCGAGGCCCGGATGCAGCTCGGCATGTACCTGGCGGGACTGGCCGAGGAGCGGGCCAAGGAGCCGCGCGACGATCTGCTGTCCGACCTGGTGAACAGCCATGGCCCGGACGGCGCCATGACGATGATGGAGGTGCTCAGCACCACCGTCCTGCTGCTGATCGCGGGACACGAGACGACCGTCAACCTGATCACCAACGGCATGCTGACGCTGCTGCGCCACCCGGACGTGCTGGAGCGGCTGCGCCATGAGCCGGATCTCGCGCCCCGGCTCGTGGAGGAGTTGCTGCGCTATGAGCCGCCGGTGCAGCTGGTGCCGCAGCGCACCTGCATCACCGACATCGAGGTGCGCGGAGTGACCATCCCCAAGGGCTCGCGGATCTGGCTGGTGCTGGCCGCGGGCAACCGGGACCCGGAGCGGTTCAAGGACCCCGAGCGGTTCGACCCGGACCGCGAGGACATCCAGCACCTCGGCTTCGGCAGCGGCATCCACATCTGCTTCGGGGCGCCGCTGGCCCGCCTGGAGACACAGATCGCGCTGACCGAGCTGGCCCGCCGCCTGGAGAACCCGCGCCTGGTGCAGGACCCGCCGCCGTACCGGGAGAACGCGGTGCTGCGCGGCCCCCGGCACCTGGAGATCGCCTTCGACGGCATCCGGCCCTGAAACCCGGCGGATCAGGGTCCGACAGTCCCTAGCCGAGTCTGCTGAGCTGGACCAGCCCCACCCAGGTCTCGGCGCCCGGCTGGGCGTAGGCGGCGCGCACGGCGTACGACCCCGCGGTGAGCGGCACCCGCAGATGCTCCTGCCGGTCCGCCTCGCCACCCGGCCAGGCGGAGTCGAACAGCACCACGGGCCCCGGCACCTGCCAGCGCAGCTCCTGCTCCCACACCGCCGTCTCCAGCGCGGCGGGCACCCCGGCCAGCAGATCGCGCTCGGAATCCGCGGCGGACCAGCGTACGAAGGCGGTGTGCTCGGGCAGATAGGAGGTGGCGGCCGGTTCGTCGCCGAGGACGAGGGCCGCGCTGTCGCCGACCGGGAGCAGCCCGGCGTATCCGGAGACCTCACAGGCCCGGTCGTAGTCCGTGTCCAGCTCCTCGCTGTCGGCCCCCGCCCAGAACGGCAGAACCACCTCCGGAACGGCGATCAGAGGACCACCGCCCGACTCCACCCACTCCAGCACTCCATGATCTTCAAACCGAGCCATGGGCGAAGAACCTACACGCCTGCGGGACGGCGGCCGAACTCACCCTCGCGGGCACCAATTCCCTTCAGCCGGTGCCCCGTTGGCGCAAGGTGGAGCCCGATCGGCCCTTGAGAACCTCCAGTTGGGCGTGGACGCGGCGGCGCAGGTCGGCGACGTGGCTGACGATGCCGACGCTGCGGTCGCGTTCGCGCAGGCCGTCGAGGACGTCGAGGACCTCGTCCAGGGTCTGGTCGTCCAGGCTGCCGAAGCCCTCGTCGATGAAGAGGGTGTCCAGGCGGACCCCGCCGGCCTCGTCGGTGACGACGTCGGCGAGGCCGAGGGCGAGGGCGAGGGAGGCGAAGAAGGTCTCGCCGCCGGACAGCGTCGCGGTGTCCCGCTCGCGGCCGGTCCAGGCGTCCACGACATGCAGCCCGAGCCCGCTGCGGCCGCGTCCGCTGCGGCCGTCGGAGTGCACAAGGGTGTAACGGCCGGAGGACATCCGCTGGAGGCGGGCGGTCGCGGCGGCGGCGACCTGCTCAAGGCGGGCCGCGAGCACATACGACTCCAGGCGCATCTTGCGCTCGTTGTCGGCGGCGGTGCCCGCGGTGAGGGCGGCGAGCCGGGCGACGCGGTCGTACTCCTCGCGCAGCGGGGCCAGTCGGCGCGCCACCTCGGTCGCGCGGGCGGAGAGGCGGTCCAGTTCGGCGCAGCAGCGGGCGGCGGCGTCGCGGGCGGAGGCGGCCGCCCGCAGCCGGTGCTCGGCCGCGGCCGCGACCCGCTCGGCGTCGGCCGGGTCGGCGGGCGGGAGCTGGGCGGCGGCCGCGGTGTCGGCCTCCGCGAGTACGGCCCGCACGGCGGCCTCCTCCGACTGCCGGGCGTCCAGCCGGTGCTGGAGCTCGCGGTGGTCCGCGTCGGTGAGCAGCGCGTCGGCCGCCTCCTGGGGCGTGGCGAAACCGGCCCGGTAGGCGGCGTCGGCGAGCCGGGCGTCGGCGGCCTTGAGGCGCCCTGCGGTCTCCTCGGCGGCGCGCACCGCGTCGGCGGCCTCGGTGAGCAGGGCGGCCCGGCGCTCCAGCTGGGCGGCGCGCGCGGCCACGCTGTCGGCGGTACCGCGCGCCTGTGTCAACTCGCCTTCCAGCTGCGCCTGTTCACGCTCCAGGGCCTCACGCCGGGTGAGCCGGGAGGCGGCCCGTACGGCGGTCTCCTGCCGGTCGGCGAGGCGCTGTTCGCGCTCCTGCTCGGCGCGCCGCAGCTCCTCGCGGACGGCGTGCAGTGCGGAGGCGGCACGGTGGGCGCGGGCGTACTCCTGCTCCAACTCGGCCGCTTCGGCTTCGAGTTGCACGGTGGGCGCGTCGCCCGCCTCGGCGCCGGCGACGGCCAGGGCCTTGCCGATGTCACCCGCGCGCCGCTCCTCTTCGGTGTGCCGCCGGTCGGCCTCCTGGGCGGCGGTGTGGGCGCGCTCCTCGGTCGCGCGGTCCACATGTCCGGCGATCTTGCGGGCGGGTGCGGGGTGTTCGGTGGCACCGCAGACCGCGCAGGGCGCGCCGTCGGTGAGGTGAGCGGCGAGTTCGGCGGCGATGCCGTCGAGGCGCTGTTCCTTGAGTTCGAGCCAGTGGGTGCGGGCGTCCAGGGCCCGCTGCCCGGCTTCCCGGGCACGCCGCTGGGCCGTCTCCAGTTCGGCGGCGCGGGCGTCGCGGGTGCGGGCGGCGGCCAGGCGGCGTTGCGCGGGCTCGCGCAGGACGGCGAGTTGCTCGGCGCGGGTGGCGGCCTCCTGCGCGGTGTCGATGCGCGCCTGGAGCGTCGTACGCGCGCCCTCCCAGCCGTCCAGCCAGGCGTCGGCCTCGCGCAGCACGTCCTCGTCGTCGCGTTCCTGGCGGTCCAACCCGGCGCGTTCCGTGAGCAGTTCGGCAAGGCGTCGCTCGGCGCGGCGGGCGGCATCGAGGCCGCCCAGTTCCTCGGCGGCGCGGCGCGCGGCGGCGGCAAGGCCGCTCGCGTCGGCGTCGGCGAGGGGCGCGGGCAGCGGGCCCCGGGCGCGGGCCTCGGCGGCGGCGGCCCCGCGGTGTTCCCGCTCGGCCTCCTCGCGCAGCTCAAGGGCAGGTGCGACCGCCTCCGCCTTGCGGGAGCGCGCCATGCGCTCCTGGTCGGCGTGGTGCTCGGCGGCCCGCTCCTGGAGCCGCTCGGCCCGGCGCCGTGCCTGTGCGAACCGGCCCTGGAGGCGGGCGAGTTCACGGATGCCGTCGAGGGTGCGCCGGGCGCCGGTGTGGGCGGCCTCGGCGGCGGTGAGACGGCTGTGGGCGACGGCGAGGCGCTCCCGGGCGGTGCTGCGGGCGACGGCGGCGGCACCGAGCACGGCCCCGGCCAGGCCCGGGTCGCCCGGGGCCAGCTCGGGCAGCTCCATGGCGTCGCCCGCCTCCTGCTGCATGCGGTGGGCGTCGGCGAGCAGGGCCGCGTCACCCTCGCGCACCCGGGCCTCGGCGGCGCGGCGGCGCTCGGCGAGCCGCTTCTCCACATCGGCGAAGCGCTGGGTGTCGAAGAGCCGCCCGAGGAGCCGGCCCCGGGCCTCCGCGTCGGCGCGCAGAAAGCGGGCGAAGTCGCCCTGGGGCAGCAGCACCACCTGGCAGAACTGCTCACGGCTCATGCCGAGCAGCTGCTCGAACTCGGCGCCGATCTCCTGATGGGAGCGGCTGAGGTCCTTCCAGGCGCCCGCCCGGGTGTCGTACTCGCGCAGCCAGGTCTGGGCCTTGTCGACGGTGGTGCCCTTGCCGCGCAGCTTGGGCCGCTCCCAGGGCGGCTGCCGGGTGACCTCCAACCGGCGTCCGGCGACGGTGAGTTCGAGGCGGATCTCGGTCCGGGTGCGGGGCTCGGCGTGGTCGCTGCGCAGGTTCATGCCCTGGCCCGCGCCGCTCTGGCGGGCGCCGGGGACGGAGCCGTAGAGCGCGTAGCAGACGGCGTCCAGGACGGAGGTCTTGCCGGCGCCGGTGGGGCCGTGCAGCAGGAAGAGTCCGGCGGTGGACAGGGCGTCGAAGTCGACGCTCTGGGCGGCGCCGAAGGGCCCGAAGGCGGTGATGTCGAGCCGGTGCAGCCTCACTTGGCCACCTCCCGCACCACGGCGTCGGCGCGCACGGCGTCGAACGCCTCGCGCAGCACGGCCGATTCCCGCTCGTCGGGTCCGGCGCCCCGGACATGGGCGACGAAGTCCTGGGCGATCTGCTGATCGCTGCGGCCCGCGAGGCGGCGGGCGTAGGAGACCCCGGGGTCGTCCGGGGCGCGTTCGGGGGCGAAGACCAGGCTCAGGGTGTGCGGGAAGCGCTCGGTGAGCCGGGCCATCGGCTCGGGCGGCCGGACGGCGTCGGTGAGGGTGGCCTCGATCCAGGCGTCCGTGTGGCGGCCGAGGTCCGGGTCGGCGAGCAGTTCCTCCAGGGTGCCGCGGATGCGGGCCAGCGGGCGGGGCACCGGGCAGGCGAGGCGTTCGGCGGACACGGCGCCGTCGGCGGCGAGGTCGATCAGCCACATGCTCTTGCGGTGGTCGGCCTCGGAGAAGGAGTAGGCGAGCGGGGAGCCGGAGTAGCGCACCCGCTCGGTGAGGGTCTGGCAGCCGTGCAGATGGCCGAGGGCCGTGTAGTCGGCGCCGTCGAAGATCCCGGCCGGTACGGCGGCGACCCCGCCGACGGTGATGTCCCGCTCGCTGTCGCTCGCCCGGCCGCCGGTGACGAAGGCATGGGCGAGGACGACGCAGCGGGTGCCCGCCGGGCGGGTCGCGAGGTCGGCGCGGACCCGGTCCATGGCGGCCCCGAGCACGGCCTCGTGTCCGGCCTTCTCGACCCCGAACTCGTCCTTCACCAGGGCGGGTTCGAGGTACGGCAGCCCGTAGAAGGCGACGTCTCCATGGGCGTCGGCGAGCACCACCGGGGTGGCCACGGCGGACGGTTCGGTGCGCAGATGGATGCCGGCGCGGTCGATGAGTCCGGCGCCGACGCCGAGGCGGCGGGCCGAGTCGTGGTTGCCCGAGATCATCACCGTGGGCACACCGAGGCCGGCGAGGCGGTGCAGGGCGTCGTCGAACAGCTCGACGGCGGCCAGCGGGGGCACCGCGCGGTCGTACACGTCTCCCGACACGACCACCGCGTCCACCGCGCGCTCGCGCACGGTGGCGACCAGGTGTCCGATGAACTCGGCCTGGGCCCCGAGCATGCTCACCCGGTGGAAGGCCCGGCCGAGATGCCAGTCGGACGTGTGCAGGAGTCTCATGCCTCCCGAGACTAACGGCCGGGTCCGACAACACGTCCGCTCTCGCCCGTATCACCCGTCATACCCCGCACAACGAAAGGGCGTTATGACCGTTTTGTCGTCGATGCTTCAGGCGTCCCCGTACGCCTCGCCGCCCAGCTCGAATCCGGCCGCGCCCGCCGTCGCGTCGGCGAGCCAGCCCCGGAAGGCGTCCACATCGGCGTCCGGCAGGCCGATCTCGATGGTGACGGCCTCGCCGTAGCGGACGTCGCGGACCTCGCGGCCGGTGGCGCGCAGCTCGTTCTGGAGCTTGCCCGCGCGCTGGTGGTCGACGGTGACCGTGGCCAGCCGGAAGCGGCGCCGGGTACGGGTGCCGAGGGTGTCCAGGGCCTCGCCTACGGCGCCGCCGTAGGCGCGGATGAGCCCGCCGGCACCGAGCTTGACACCGCCGTAGTAGCGGGTGACGACGGCGACGACGTACCGCATGTCGCGGCGCAGCAGCATCTGGAGCATGGGGACGCCCGCCGTGCCGCCCGGTTCGCCGTCGTCGCTGGCCTTCTGCACGGAGGCGTCCGCCCCGATGACGTACGCCCAGCAGTTGTGGGTGGCGTCGGCGTGCTCCTTGCGGACGGCCGCGACGAAGTCCTGCGCCTCCTGCTCGGTGGCGGCCGGGGCGAGGGCGCACAGGAAGCGGGAACGGTTGATCTCGGTCTCGTGCACGCCCGCGTGGGCCACTGTGCGGTACTCGTCCTGCATCCCGCCAGCCTATGCGGAAGCGCCGGTCACCCTAGGCGTGGGTCTTGCCCCGGGGCACGGTGAACCAGGTCAGCAGGGCGACACCGGGGGCGAGGGCGGCCCAGCCGGTGCCGCGCCAGGCGAGGACCGCGACGGCGGAGGTGGGGAACTTGGCGCGCAGCCGCTCCAGACTGTCGTCCAGACCGTCCCCGGCCAGCGTCAGGACGAGGTCCTCCAGGCCCGGGTTGTGCCCGACGAGAAGCAGCGTCTCCACCTCGGGCGGGGCCTCGCGCACGACGTCCAGCAGGGCCGGTACCCCGGCCTCGTACAGCCGGGGTTCGTAGCGCACCCGGGGCGGGGTGCCCCATTCGTCGGAGGCGAGCTGCCAGGTCCGGCGGGCGCGTACGGCGGTGGAGCACAGGGCGAGGTCGGGCAGCAGGTCGGCCTCGGCGAGGGCGCGGCCCGCGGCGGGGGCGTCCCGCAGACCGCGCGGCGCGAGCGGTCTGCGGTGGTCGGGCACGCCCTCGGGCCAGGCTGACTTGGCGTGTCTGAGCACGACGAGCCGGCGCAGCGGGCCGGTGCCCGCGCGGTCGCTCATCCGACCGTCCCGAGGTCGCGGGCGAGTTCGAGGGCGAGCAGCCGGTCGGCGTAGGCGAACGTCTCGAACCGGGCGCCGTCGGCCACCGCGGGATCGGCCGCGGCCGCCGCCAGCGCCGCCAGCACGTCCGGCATGCCCAGATCGTCCTCCCATGCCTCGGTGAGCCGGGCGCGCACCGCCTCCGGCACCGGCCGCGAGGGCTCCCGCGCCCAGCCGGCCACCTCCCGCCGCCACCCGGCCAGCCGCTCCGCGGCACGCTTCAGGGCCGCCTCGTCCAGCGTGGCGGTCTGCCCGTGCGGGACGGCGAGGAGGGCGAGGCGCAGGGCGGTGGGGTCGGCGAGCAGCGCGGGGCCGGACAGCGGGGGCTCCTCGCCCCCCGCCCACACCACGGGCGCGACGGCCAGCACCGGCCCGTCGCCCCCGGCGGCCGGGTCCGCCTCCCCCGCCGTCACCCGCACCACCCCCGTCTCCGCGAACCCCGGCCCGTGCGCCTCCTCGAAGGGGCGGACGGCGAGGGCGTCGGCGGCGGCGCGCAGCTCCGGGGCCTGGCCGGGAGCGGTCGGCCAGGCCTGGAGGCCGTTCAGTTCGAGGGCGCGGGCGAGGAGGTCGGCGGTCAGCAGCACCCGCAGGGACGTGAGATCGGGCCCGGGGGCACGGGCCTCGATACGGGTCAGACCGCGGCGGGCGGGCGCGGCGGCGACGGGCTCACCGGTTCGGGCGTCGAGGATGCGCAGCACGGGCCGAGCGTAGGCGCGCGAGGGCCTTCGCGCTGGCACCGCGCGCCGATTCCGGACACCGTGGCGGGGTAGGGGAACGGGAATCGGCGCCTGCGGGGGCCGGGAATCGGTGCCTCCGGGCGCCGGTTGACGGCAGTGGAAAGCGGCCCACACCACACAGGAGGCGGACGTGTACGACGAAGAGGCGGCGATTCGCAGGATTCTGACCGAACGGGGCGATACCTGGGCGGTGGTCGGCCTGTCCGGCAATTCCGCCCGGCCCGCGTACCGGGTGGCGCAGGTGCTCCAGCGGTACGGCAAGCGGATCGTGCCGGTGCACCCGAAGGCGGAGACGGTGCACGGCGAGCAGGGCTACGCCTCGCTCGCGGACATCCCCTTCGACGTCGACGTGGTGGACGTCTTCGTCAACAGCTCACTGGCGGGGGCGGTGGCCGACGAGGCGGTGGCGAAGGGCGCGAAGGCGGTCTGGTTCCAGCTCGGCGTCGTCGACGAAGCCGCTTGCGATCGCACTCGCGCGGCCGGTCTGGACATGGTCATGGACCGCTGCCCCGCGATCGAAATTCCACGCTTGCTCTAGTGTCAGAACTTCTTCATCACAATTCACTGATGAATATTGACATTCGCACACGGTGACTGAGCTGTGGAAACCCTGTCCCCAAGAGGGACAAGATCCTGGGTCAAGTTTTGGTAAGCAGTCTTTTGCCGACGCGGAAACCGTTCCTAGCCTGTGGCCTCCCTCCCCGTTAAAACTGCGTTTACGATCTGAGAGGCCACTTGCATGACGAAAGTCGACCAGGCTGCACCGGTAGCCACGAGCGAGACCGGGGGCCTGCGCCGCGACGTGGGGCTCATCGGCCTGATGTGGGCCTCCGTGGGGTCCATCATCGGCTCCGGCTGGCTCTACGGCGCCGAGAAGGCCGTCGTCGTGGCCGGCCCCGCGGCGATCATCTCGTGGGTGATCGGCACGGTGGCCATCGTCCTGCTGGCGCTCGTGCACGCCGAACTCGGCGGCATGTTCCCGGTGGCGGGCGGTACGGCGCGCTACCCGCACTACGCCTTCGGCGGCCTGGCCGGCATGTCCTTCGGCTGGTTCTCCTGGCTGCAGGCGGCCACCGTGGCCCCCATCGAGGTCGAGGCGATGATCGGCTACGCCGGTCACTGGAAGTTCGCCCAGGGCCTCCAGGGCGCGGACGGCACGCTGACCACCAGCGGAATCGTTACTGCAATCGTGCTCATGGCGATCTTCGTCGGCGTCAACTTCTTCGGCGTGCGCGCCCTGGCGCACACCAACAGCGCCGCCACCTGGTGGAAGATCGCGATCCCGCTCGCCGCGATCTTCATCATCGCCATCGGCAACTTCCACGGCTCCAACTTCACCTCGGAGGGCTTCGCCCCGTTCGGCGCCAAGGGTGTGCTGGGCGCGATCAGCTCCAGCGGCATCATCTTCGCGCTGCTCGGCTTCGAGCAGGCGATCCAGCTGGCCGGTGAGAGCCGCAACCCGCAGCGCGACCTGCCCCGCGCGACGCTCGGCTCGGTGGCCATCGGCGCCACGATCTACATGCTGCTCCAGATCGTCTTCATCGCAGCGCTGCCGCACTCCGCGTTCGCGCACGGCTGGGCGAAGCTGGCCTACGCCGGCATCAGCGGCCCCTGGGCGGGGCTCGCGACGCTGGTGGGCCTCGGCTGGCTGGGCTGGATCCTCTACGCCGACGCGATCATCTCCCCCGGTGGCACCGGCCTGATCTACACCACCGCCACCTCCCGCGTCTCCTACGGCCTGGCCAAGAACGGTTACGCCCCGAAGTCACTCACCAAGACCGACAAGCGCGGCGTGCCGTGGATCGGCCTGATCGTCGCCTTCGTCACCGGCATCATCTGCTTCCTGCCCTTCCCGAAGTGGCAGACGCTGGTCAGCTTCATCACCTCGGCGAGCGTGCTGATGTACGCGGGCGCGCCGCTGGCCTACGGCGTCTTCAGCGACCGGCTGCCGCACTTCGAACGCCCCTACCGGCTGCCCTTCGGCAAGTTCATCTCGCCCGCGTCCTTCGTGGTCGCCAACCTGATCATCTACTGGAGCGGCTGGGACACCCTGTGGCGGCTGGCCTTCGCCATCCTCCTCGGCTACGTCCTGATGGGTTCCTACGCCCTGTGGGCCAACCTCAAGGGCAAGCCGGACGCGCCCCGGATGGACTTCAAGGCCGCGCAGTGGCTGCCGGCCTATCTGCTGGGCATCGGCCTGATCTCCTGGCAGGGCAGCTTCGGCGAGGGCAGCCAGGGCAACATCAAGCTGTACTGGGACATCCTGGTCATCGCCGCCTTCTCCCTCGGCATCTACTACTGGGCCAAGGCGACCGCCTCCAAGACGGAGGCGATCGAGCGCAGCATCGACGAGGTCGTCGTGACGGACGCGCCCGCGCACTGATCACCGCCTCCCCCCAGGTGCCCCGCCAGCCCCTCCCCGGCCGGCGGGGCACCGTCGCGTCACGGGGCTGGCGCCCGGTTTCGGGGGTGGTTGTGCTGCTACGGCTGCCGGGCGCTGCTCGGGGAGCGGCGGGCATGCCACCCGGCCACCCCTCGCCGCCTACCGCTCCCCCTCCCCCCGTCCCTCCGCAAGCCGGTGGTCCGCCGTCTTCAGTGCCTCGTCCACCAGGCAGCGAAGATGGCCGTGGCGCAAGGAGTAGATGACCCGGCGGCCCTCCTTGCGGGTGTCGACCAGACCGGCGAGGCGGAGGCGGGCCAGGTGTTGGCTGACGGCGGGGCGGGCGGCGGCGCAGACTTCGGTGAGGGTGCCGACGTCGGCCTCGCCCGAGGTCAGGGCGTGCAGCAGGGTGAGCCGGGTGCGGTCGCCGAGCAGGGCGAGGAGTTCCGCCGCGAGCGCGAACTGCTCCTCGCCCGGGGTGCGCTGATGCACAGGGTGCGCAGGTGATAGGTGCATGCGTGCGCTCATACGCACATAATGGCTCCGTGGGCGTCCCGCGTCCACCGCGGCCCAGCAGAAGGGGACCCCCGTGAGCGACCATCACGACCACGGCCCGCACCGGCACGCCACCTCGTCCCCGCGCCATCGCCTGGCCCATCTCCTCACCCCGCACTCCCACGAGACCGCCGACAAGCTCGACGCGGCGCTGGAGTCCTCGGCCCAGGGCATGCGCGCCCTGTGGATCTCGCTCGCCGTGCTGGGCGCGACCGCGCTGGCACAGGCGGGCGTGGTGGCCGTCTCCGGCTCGGTCGCGCTGCTCGGCGACACGGTGCACAACGCCGCCGACGCGCTGACCGCCGTACCGCTGGGCATCGCCTTCGTGCTGGGGCGGCGCGCGGCGAACCGGCGCTTCACCTACGGCTACGGCCGCGCCGAGGATCTCGCGGGCCTGGTGATCGTGCTGACCATCGCCGCCTCCGCGGCCTTCGCCGCGTGGGTCGCCGTCGGACGGCTGCTCGACCCCCGCCCGGTCGCGAACGTGCCCGCCGTCGCGGTGGCCGCGTTGGTCGGCTTCGCGGGCAACGAGTGGGTGGCCCGGTACCGGATCCGGACGGGCCGCCGGATCGGCTCGGCCGCGCTCGTCGCTGACGGACTGCACGCCCGTACCGACGGCTTCACCTCGCTCGCCGTGCTGCTGGGCGCGGCCGGATCCGCGCTCGGCCTCCGACTCGCCGACCCGGTCGTGGGGTTGGCGATCACCGCCGCGATCGTCCTGGTGCTGCGGGACGCGGCGCGCGAGGTGCTGCGGCGGATGCTGGACGCCGTGGACCCGGCGCTGGTGGACCGCGCCGAGCGGGCGGTGCGCGCGGTGCCGGGCGTGGACCGGGTGGGCGAGCTGCGGCTGCGCTGGATCGGGCACCGGCTGCGGGCCGAACTCGCGGTCGTGGTGGACGGCGAGGCCACCCTGCGACAGGCGCACGCGATCGCCGTCGAGGCCGAACACGCCCTGCTGCACGCCCTGCCGAAGCTGTCGGCCGCGCTGGTGCACGCGGATCCGGCACCGGCGCCGGGCGAGCGCGACCCCCATCTGACGCTCGCCCACCACCTCGCCGGTCAGGGTCTTTCAAGCGAGAGGCTCTAGATCAGGCCACGCCGAGACCCTCCAGCACCACGGCCCCCGGCAGCTCCGCGAACACCTTGCCCGGCACCAGGAGTTTGCCCCGCCTGCGGCCGCTGCCGACCAGGACGTACGGCAGGTCGACGACGGCCGAGTCCACCAACAGGGGCCAGTCGGCGGGCAGTCCGATCGGGGTGATGCCGCCGTACTCCATCCCGCTGCGCCCCGTCGCCGTCTCCATCGGGGCGAACGACGCCTTGCGGGCGCCCAGTTGACGGCGGACCGCGCCATTGACGTCGACCCGGGCGGTGGACAGCACCAGGCAGGCGGCGAGCGTGGTCTCGCCGGCCCGCTTGGCGGCGACCACCACGCAGTTGGCCGACCGCTCGGGCAGATCGGCGCCGTAGTGCTCCACGAAGACGGCGGTGTCGGCCCAGTCCGGGTTCGTGTCGACGTACAGGACACGGTCGGCCGGGATCCCCGCGGACCAGTTCCGTACGGCCTCCGCCACCGGCTCGGTCAGCTCGGCCAGGCAGTCGGTCACCGGGGTCGCGGTCTCGAAGTCTCCGATGGGTGCGCGCATGGCCGCACGCTAACAAGGCGCGGCGGCCCGGCGCAGGCACGTCTCACTGCACGGGCGGCACCGAGACGGCCATCATCATCTCCATCGGGGTCTCGCCGCGGTTGGCGTAGACATGCGGGACATTGGCCTCGAAGGTGGCGCTGGCGCCGGTCGGCACGAGGTGGTCCTCGCCGTCGACCGTGAGGGTCAGCTCGCCCGCCGTGACATGGACCAGTTCCACGGTGCCGGAAGGGTGCGGCTCGGACGGGCTCTCGTCGCCGGGCATCAGCACCCAGTCCCAGATCTCCAGCGGGCCGGGCGCCTCGGTGCCCGCGAGCAGCCGGTTGTAGCTGCCGGAGGCGGTGTGCCACAGCCGTACCGCCCGTTCGGCGGGGACGACGCGGACCCGGGGGCCGCGCTCGTAGTCGAGCAGGGTGGTGACGCTGACGCCGAGCGCGTCGCCGATCTTGACGATGGTGCCGATGCTCGGGTTGGTGCGGGCCTGCTCGATCTGGATCAGCATGCCGCGGCTGACACCGGCGCGGGCGGCAAGCACGTCCAGGGTGAAACCGCGTACCGAGCGCCAGTGCCTGACGTTGCGCGCCAGGGACTGGGTCAGCAATTCGAGGTCCGACACGTTCCGTCCGACTCCGTCCAATATCCGAGATGGTGCACTCCTTTGGATGACGTAGTTCAATCTACTGAACTACGGTGGAGCGCACCCGTTCGTTCAACAAACTGTACTGCGAGGCATCGTGACGGCCCTCTTCGCCCTGACCACCAGCCTGTTGTGGGGGCTGGCCGACTTCGGTGGCGGGCTGCTGACACGACGTACGCCCGCGCTCACCGTGGTCGTCGTCTCGCAGGCCGTCGCGGCGGCCGTCCTCGGCGCGATCGTCGTCGCCACGGGCGCCTGGAGCGCGGCCGGGCCCCGGCTGTGGTTCGCGTTCGCGGCGGGCCTGGTCGGTCCGATCGCCCTGCTCGCCTTCTACAAGGCCCTGGCGCTCGGCCCGATGGGTGTCGTCTCGCCGCTCGCCACGCTCAGCGTCGTGGTGCCCGTCGGCGTGGGCCTGTTCCTCGGCGAGCGTCCGGGGCTGCTCCAGCTCGCGGGCATCGCGGTCGCCGTCGGCGGTGTCGTCCTCGCGGGCGGCCCCCAGCTGCGGGGCGCGCCGGTGGAGCGGCGCACGGTCCTTTTGACGCTGGTCGCGGCGCTCGGCTTCGGCACCGTGTTCGCCCTGATCGCGGAGGCCTCCACCACGGTCACCGGCCTGTACCTCTCGCTGTTCGTGCAGCGGCTGACCAATGTCGCGGTGGGCGGGGCCGTGCTCGCCGTCTCCCTGCGGCGCGGCGGCTCCGCCCTGCCGGAGGGCGGCTTCCCCTGTCGCTCGCTGCCCGCGCTGGCCTTCGTCGGCCTCGCCGATGTGGCGGCCAACGGCACCTACGCCATCGCCGCCCAGCACGGCCCGGTCACCGTGGCCGCCGTCCTCGCCTCGCTCTACCCGGTGGTGACCGCGCTCGCCGCCCGCGGCTTCCTCAGCGAACGGCTGCGTGCCGTGCAGGCCGCGGGCGCGGGTCTCGCCCTGGTCGGCACCGTGCTGCTGGCCACCGGCTGAGGAGCTCAGGGCCGCTCATTTGGATCATGCCGGGCTCGCGGGCCCTGGCACCGCGCCCTGATCCGGCCTGATCCGGCCTGATCCGAACGAAAGCCCCTAGGAGCGTGTCCCAGCAACCGGCAACTGACCGGGTGATAGTGGTGCCGAGGTCGGTTGCCGTTGCCCGACCTGCACGCTGCCGGGGTGGCCGGGTCCTGCCGGTCCGGGAGGCGGCGCGAGGGGCCGGTGGTCCGGGCCGGTCAGGCGATCGCGGCGGCGAGTCCGGCGGTTCCGACGTGTCGGAAGATCTTCCGGAAGTTGTGGCAGGCGGCCAGAAGACGCCACTCTCCTCGGGCGCCGTCCTCGCCGCGCAGGAGGAACCGGCGGCCGTTCTGGCAGGTCATGATCTGCCCGAAGACGAGTTCGACGATGGCCTTGCGGCGGCTGTAGGCCTTCTGGCCGGGCTTGGTCCGCAGCTTGCGGGCCATGCGCTCCTTGAGGGTGGCGTCCTTGGGGATGCATCCGCGGGGTGCGGGCGGGACCTGCTCGTCGTGCCCGAGCCGGCCGGTGGCCATGAACGTGTCGGTGCCGCAGGTCACTCGGCGGCCCCTGGCGGCTTCGAGGTTGGTCTCGGAGCGGTATCCGGCGTCGACGAGGGCCTGTTCGGGGTGGATGCCGGTGTTCTGGTGGAACTGGTCGAGCATTGGGGTGTAGTTCAATGCGTCGGAGGCGTTGGTCGTCACGTCGGCGGCGGTGATCACCTGATGGTGCTCGTCGACGACGGCTTGGGCGTTGTAGGCCTGGATATAGGCGCCGTCGCTGTTCTTCATGATCCGCGAGTCGGGTCGGTGAAGTTGGCCTGGGCCTTCTCGCCGGCGTCGGTGACGGCCTGCTCGTCGCTGCTGCCTGCACGTGCCTGGCGGCGGCGTTCCTTGTCCTCGGCATGGCGGCGGGCCTTGTCGGCGGCCTCGGCCTCGATCTGAGCGCGGGCGGCCTGCAACCTGGCGAGGCGCTTCTCGCAGCGGTCCAGTTCGGCGGGCAGGTCGGTGTCCTTGCCGTCGACGCCGAAGTGCTCGTCCTCGGCCGTATCGGTGGCCTCGGCGTCGGCCAGCAGGGACCTTGCCTTGGCCTCCAACTCGGCGATCTCGGCCTCGATCGGTTCCTCCTTGTCGACCAGCAGCCCGTAGCTCATGGCCTTGTGCTTGGAGGCGTTGGCTTCCAGTTTCGTGCCGTCCAGGACGACGCGGCCCATCTTGACCATGCCGAGTTTCTGCGCGAGGTGCAGGGACCGGAGGAACAGGTCGGCGAGGGCGTCGAGGTGGCGGCGGCGGAACCGGGTGATCGAGCGGAAGTCGGGGGGTCTGGTCGGCGGCCAGGAGCCGGAAGGCGACGTCGTCGACGCACTTGCGCTGGATCGCCCGGGAGGAGCGGACGCCGGTGGTGTAGCCGTAGATCAGCAGGCGGACCATCAGGCGCGGGCGATAGGGCGGGTAGCCGCGCTTTTCGGTGTAGCCGGCCAGGATCGGCGAGAGGTCGAGAGACTGGTCGACCAGGTCGGCGACGAACCGGGCCAGGTGGTCTTCGGGCAGCCAGTCGTCCAGCGACGGCGGTAGCAGCAGGACCTGGTGCGGGTCGAACGCCCTGAACCGCTTGTCCACCGCCGCCGCACGCGCCTGTGGCCGCTTCTTCTCGACCGGCTCGGCCTCGAACAGGCCCTCCCCATCACGCATACCGGGATCATTTCGCATGGATGATCACACAACGGAGGTGGGTTGCCGGTTGCGACCCTACTTCAGTCCCCCTCGCCCCTACGTTTACCGGCTTCGAGATCGGTCAGTGGGCTTGCCGGGGTGTCTGGGAGCGGTAGCTGTGGCCGAGTTCAGGGCCCAGTCCGTAGTAGTGACGGAAGTTGTAGATCAGCGGGCTCCACGTGGCCGGGTCGACGTGCTGGGAGCCGGGGACGACGATACGCGGATCGGCGTGGACCTTGAGCACGTGGGCTTCGACGATGAGGAACGCCCCGGAGGCGTCGGGTTGGACCCGGGCTGCGCGGGCCTCCAGCTGGATAGGACATTCGGCGGCCCTGGGCGGCCGGACCAGCTCGGAGGGTTCAGGTCGCAGGCCGGCTGCGGCGAACTTGTCCGGCTCGAAACGGAAGGTGTCGCGCTTGTCCACGGGTACCGGGGTGCGTCCGGTCAGCGGCGCCAGCCGCTCCACCGCCGGCCACTGGGCAGGCTCAGGGAGGTTTACCACGAGATCGGGTCGGGTGCGGAGATTATGCGCGGTCTGTCCCCCGGGGCCCAGACCGAGGACGATGACGTGGCCGAGTGCCCAGGCCGAGGACATCGGCGCGAGGTTGAAGGAGCCGTTCTCGTTCTCCGTCGAGAGCAGTACGACCGGCGTGCCGAAGTACAGGATGCTCGGCTCGATGGTCACATGGGCAGCCGACGTGTTGCCGGGCGTGGTGCTGCGTGTAGCGGTGTCCATGGGAGTTGACCGTAGGGTGAAGACGCTTCGGCCCTCACCGAAGGATCGCTGGTGGATGATGGACGGCGATGAGAAACCATGACGCGCACCTGGAGGGCCCGGACCTCGCCGCTCTGGCCGGACTCCTGGCGGACGGCACCCGCGCAAGCTTCTGCCGGGCCCTCCTGGATGGCCGGGCATGGACCGCGACCGAGTTGGCGCGCCATGCCGGGGTGGCCGCCTCGACGGCCACCGAGCACCTGAACCTCCTGGTCGGCGGAGGACTGCCCGCCCAGGAGCGTCAGGGTCGCCATCGCTACGTGCGCCTCGCCGATCCCGAGACGGCCCAACTGATCGAGACCCTTGCCTCCATGGCGCCTCGTCGCGCCAATCCGCCCCGTTCACTGCCCGCCGTCAACCGGAGCCGGGCGCTGGCCCGCGCCCGCACGTGCAACGATCACCTCGCGGGCGCCCTCGGGGTCGCGATCACCGAGGCGATGACCGACCGGGGGCTGCTGGACTGGGAGCAGGGGCTGACGCTCACCGGCAACGGGATCGCCGGGCTGGCCGGTCTCGGCATCGCGCTACCGCCCGCCACACGGCATCCGCCCGTCCGCGCGTGCCTGGACTGGACCGAACGCCGCCTCCACTTGGCCGGTGCCGTCGGTGCCGCCCTGTGCCGCCACGCCTTCGACTCCGGCTGGATCACTCGGATCGGCACCGGCCGCGCCGTCGCTCTCACCGAGATCGGCCGGCGTACGCTTCAGGACCACCTCGGCCTGTCCGACGAGACGGGCACTCCCGTCAGCTGAACACCGATCCCGCCCGGTCAGACGCTGCCGCTACCCGCGCCTCACCGCGCCGCACCCTTCTGTGTTACTGAGACACGCTCCTAGCCCTCGGTCTCCAGCTCGGCGAGCCGGGCCACCGCGGACTCGTCCAGCTCGGCCAGCGCGCGCAGCTGCCCCGGCGTCGTCCCGTCCGGGATCGGCACCGGCGCCGGGGTCCGCAGCGGCGGCTGCCAGCCGTCCTCGGGCGTCCAGCGCCGTACGACCTTGGCGGGAGCGCCGGCCACCACGGCGTGGTCGGGCACCGTGCCCCGCACCACCGCACCGGCCGCGACCACGACGTTCCGGCCGATCCGCGCGCCCGGCAGGATCACCGCGCCGGTGCCGATCCAGCAGCCGGGGCCGATCTCCACCGGCTCCATGCGGGGCCACTGCCGGCCGATGGGCTCGTGCGGATCGTCGTAGGAGTGGTTGGTGGAGGTGACGTAGACGTACGGCCCGAAGTAGCAGTCGCGCCCGATGGTCACCGTGGTGTCCGCGATGACATGGCTGCCGCGGCCGAGCACCACGCCGTCGCCGACGCTCAGGATCGGGTCCGGGCCGAGGTCCAGGTCGGGCATCAGACCGGCGGTCAGGGTGACCTGTTCGGCGATGATGCAGTGGGAGCCGAGCCGGATCCAGGGCTCGCCGAAGACCGTGCCGAGCGGGAAGGCGAGCCGGGTGGCCTCGCCGATGGCGCCGAAGCGGAGGCGCCCGGGGTGCTCCGCCGTGACGGAACCGGTCCGCTGGACCCAGGCCCAGGCCGCGTGCACGGCACGCTGGGCGAGGCCATGGCGCCAGGATGAGAACGTGTTCTTGCGCTTCGGCACGGGCTCACGTTACTCACGGGTTGCGTCCGGCGAGAGGCCGGACCGCTGTGATCTTTGCCCCACCACCTGTCGTACCGTGCGGAGTACTTATCGGAGTACTGATCGACGTACTTGATCGACGTACTGATCGACGCGAGGAGACGGTGATGACGCAGGGGGCACTGATCGTGGGCATCGGCGGCAAGGAGCCGCGGGTGGACGCGGAGGCGTTCGTGGCGCCGACGGCCTCGGTGATCGGGGACGTGACGCTGGGCGCGGGGGCGAGCGTCTGGTACGGCGCGGTGGTGCGCGGGGACGTCGAGACGATCACCGTGGGGGCGCGGGCGAATGTGCAGGACAACGTGACGCTGCACGCCGACCCCGGGTTCCCGGTGACCATCGGCGAGCGGGTGTCCATCGGGCACAACGCGGTGGTGCACGGCGCGACGGTCGAGGACGACTGCCTGATCGGGATGGGGGCGACCGTGCTCAACGGGGCGGTGATCGGGGCGGGATCGCTGGTGGCGGCGCAGGCGCTGGTGCCGCAGGGGATGGTGGTGCCGGCGGGGTCGCTGGTGGCGGGGGTGCCGGCGAAGGTGCGGCGTGAGCTGTCGCCCGAGGAGCAGGAGGGGGTCACCCTCAACGGCACGTTGTACGCGGACCTGGCTCAGGCGCACAAGGATGTGCATCGCTAGGCCGTCGGCGAGTGCGGGTGCGTGGTGGGACGCTCGCGCAGTTCCCCGCGCCCCTTAGGGGGCGCTGTCACTCACCGGCGTTGACGGGTTCCCGCTGGGACAGCTCCTGCTGGGTCTTCTTCGTCTTCCGCTTCACGATCAGCATCGTCGCCAGACCGATGACGACCGCCGCCCCCAGGCCCACGTACGAGAACTTCTTCAGCCAGCCCTCGGCGACGACGCCCACGTAGTAGACGGCGGCCGTGGTGCCGCCGGCCCAGCAGATGCCGCCGAGGATGTTGGCGATCAGGAACTTCCAGTAGGGCATGTGCAGGACGCCCGCGAGGGGGCCCGCGAAGATGCGCAGCAGGGCGATGAAGCGGCCGAAGAAGACGGCCCACATGCCCCACTTCTGGAAGGAGCGCTCGGCGGTGGCCACATGGGCCTCGCCGAAGTGCCTCGGGAACTTCTTGCCCAGCCAGGCCAGCAGCGGGCGGCCGCCCTTGCGGCCGATGGCGTAGCCGATGGAGTCGCCGATCACCGCGCCCGCGGTGGCGCAGGCGCCCAGGATCAGCGGGTTGATGTGGGAGTGCTGGGAGGACATCAGCGCCGCCGAGACCAGGACGATCTCGCCGGGCAGCGGAATGCCGAGGCTCTCGACGCCGATCACCAGGGCCACCACGGCGTAGACGGCTACCGCCGGGACCGAGTCGAGCCATTCCTGGACATGCACCGCGGGATCCTCCCCTGCCGCCTGACCTTGCGCGGAAGCGTTGTGTAAAGCGCTCCCCAAAGAAGGCTACCCGGTCGGCGGTGAACAGCCGCTCGGCGTACGCCCTCCGGGCGGCACCGGCCCGCCCCCGAGCATTGGGTTCGCGGCCATCCCGGTGTCATCCGGCGTGGGAATGCTCCCCCCGGTTTCGCCCGCACCGCCTGCCCCCGGGCCCCGCCGCGGAAGGACGACGTCCCCGTGTCCGCACCGTCCCCCCTCGTCACCGCACCCGACGGCCCCGTGCCGAAGGCCCCGGACCGGAGCGCCCCGTCGCTGTCCGGCCGGTCCCTGCGCCTCGCGCTGTGTCTGGCCCCGCTGCTGATCGCGCTCTGCTGGGCCGTCGCGAACCGGCCCGTGGTGTACGAGGGGGTGCGGCGGCTCGTCTCGGCCGATCTCCGCTGGCTGCTGGCCGGGCTCGGCTGTACGTGTCTGACCTGGGTGGCGGCCTCCTGTGTACGGCAGGGCGCGCTCCCGGACCGGCTGCCGGCGGGGCTGCTGCTGGCCTCGCAGTTCGCCGCGGGTGCCGCGAATCACGCGCTGCCCGGCGGGCTCGGCGCGCATGCCGTCACCGTGCGCTTTCTGCGGGCCCGCGGGGTGCCGCTGGACCGGGCCACCGCCTCGATCGGCCTGTACTCGCTGGTCAAGGGCGTCTCGAAGACCCTTGTACTGCTGGTGTTCCTGGCGGTCTCGCCGGTCTGGCGGCGCCTGGGCGAGCTGGTGCCGGACGGCCCGCAGCTGGTGCCGGTCGCGGCGGTCGCGGGCGGGGTGGTCACCGGGGCCGGGGTGCTGCTGATCGTCGTACGGCCGTTGCGGCGGCCGGTGACCGGCCTGGTGCGCACCGCGCTCGCCGATGTCCGGGTGGTGCACGCACGGCCCTGCCGGGTGCTGGCGCTGTGGGGCGGGGCGGTGGCGATGCCGCTGGTGCAGGCGGCGGCGCTCGGCTGTGTGGGGGCGGCGCTCGGGCTCGGGCTGTCCTTCGCGGAGGTGGCGCTGGCGTTCCTGGCGGCGGGCACGGCGGTGGGTGCCGCCCCGGTGCCCGGCGGGTTCGCCGTGGACGCGGCGCTGATGTGGACGCTGGTCGCCTTCGGCGCGGAGCCCGCCCCCGCGACGGCGACCGTGATCGGCTACCGGGTGGTGACGGACTGGCTGCCGCTGCTGCCGGGCGCGCTGGTGCTGTCGGCGCTGATCCGGGCCAAGGTGCTCTGATCCACCGGGCGTCCAAGCTGCTTCGAGCCAAGGTACGGTGATCCACCGGGCGTTCAAGCTGATTTGGGCCAAGGTGCCCTGATCCACCGCGCGTTCACTCCCGGCGGGCCACCAGCCGGTAGGCGTTGGCGAGGTGCAGGCGCTGGGCGAGCGGGCGGATCGCGAGGCGGTCGAGGAGGGTGGCGGTGAGCAGGGCGGGCACCCCGGCGAGCAGGAGCGCGCCGCGCAGGGCCCGGCGCAGCGGGCCGGGGGGCTCGGGCAGCCAGGGGGCGTCCTCGCGGGGCGCGGCGTGGTCCAGGGCCAGCCAGACGGCGGCGAGCAGATCGACCGGGTCGTGCGGTTCGGCGTGCTGCTCGGCGAGGACCGTGAAGCCGAGTTCGGTGAGCCGGCGGCGCAGATTGCCGACCGGGATGAAGTGCAGATGCTGCGGCTGGAGCCAGGGCAGCCACCAGCGGCCGAGGAGGCGGGCGTAGCGGCTGTCCGGGTCGGGGACCTCGATGAGGAGGTGGCCGCCGGGGCGTACCGCCTCGTGGGCGGCGCGGAGTTCACGGTCGGGGTCGGTGCTGTGCTCCAGGTAGTGGAACATGCTCACCACGTCGTAGCGGGCGGTGAGTTCGGGCGCGAGGTCCGGGAAGGCACCCCGGTGGGCCTGGTCGATGCGGCCCTCGCGGGCGGCGAGTTCCACGCCGTCGGTGAAGTCCAGCCCGTCGAAGGAGGTACCGGGCAGCACGGTGCGGGCGCTCGCGCAGAAGTGGCCGTGTCCGGTGCCGACGTCCAGCCAGGTCTTCGGGGCGGGGTCGTACGGCAGCATCGCGCGGGCACGGCCCTCGTACATGGCGCCCCGGCCGCCGAAGGTGCCGCTCATCCGCTGCTCACCGAGGCCGTCGTAGAAGTCCCGGTAGTAGAACTCCAGTCCCGCCTCGGTCAGTTGGGGGTTCTGGAAGATGTGCCCGCAGTCGGCGCAGCGGTCCAGGGTGAAGCGGCCCGGCTTGTGCTGGAGCAGGTCGGTGGTGCGCAGCCGGGCGCTCAGCCGGTCCGAGCCGCACCAGGGGCAGGTGGTGCGGCGGGCGCCGAGGAAGCGGGCGGGTCCGGTGGCGAGATCGGCTCGGTAGGCGGGGCGCAGGGCGGCGACGCGTTCGGCCTTCGCGCGCTTTTCGCTGGGGTCGCTCATCGGCTCTCCGTTGCCAGTCGTTCCAGGTGGGCGGCCGCGGCGGGGGCGCCGCCCGCCGCGCGGAAGGCGGTGCGGACACGGGCCGCGGCGGCCCGGTGGACGGGGTCGTGCAGAACGGTGTCGAGGGCGGTGCCCAGCCGGTCCGCGGTGACCCGGCCGAACTTCACCCGGAGCCCGGCCCCCGCGTCCACGACCTGCGCGGCGATCACCGGCTGGTCGTCGCGGATGGGGGCGGTGACCAGCGGGACGCCGTGCCACAGCGCCTCGCACACGGTGTTGTGCCCGGCGTGGCAGATCACCGCGTCCATCCTCTCCAGCAGCGCGAGTTGGGGCACCGAGGGCAGCACCAGCAGGTCCTTGCCGCGCTCCTCGGCGGGCAGCACCCCGCCCGGGTCGACGAGCACGGCCTGTACCCGGTCGGCGCGTTCGCGCAGTGCCTCGCGGCAGACGGCGAGGAAGCGGCCGCCTGCGTCGGCGTTGGCGGTGCCCAGGGTGACCAGGACCTTCGCCCGGCCGGGGGTCAGCCACTCCCAGGGGAAGCCGGGCCGGTGCGGACGGCCCGCGAGGGAGGGGCCGACGTAGTGGATGTGCGGTGCCGACGGGGCCTGGGGGCCGACGAGTTCGGGACTGCTGAAGATCAGCAGGAGGTGCGGCGAGGAGCGCGGGTCGGCGGTGCCCGAGGGGTCGCCGAGGCGCTCGCGCAGCTCGGCCAGCCGCCGCCGCAGCCACTCGGCGACCTTGGGCAACCCGTCGTAGGCGCCGCTGAATTCGGCCGAGGTGGTCGCGGAGGTGGCCCATGGCAGTCCGAGCCGCTCGGCCACCAGGGCCCCGGCGAAGGCCTGTTGGTCCGCGACCACCACGTCCGGGCCGAACTCCTCGACGGCCGCCCGCACTCCGGGTGCCATCGCGTCGGCGAGCGGCAGCAGATACCACTCCCACAGGAACTTCAGCGCCTCCGCGCCGCGCAGCTCCGGGGGGCGCCCGACGCCTTCGGCGCCCGGCACCGGGCCCGCGCAGCCGAACACCGGGGCGCCGGGGCCCGCGAGCCGGCGCACCAGGCCCGGGTCGGCGCAGGCCCAGGCCACCCGGTGGCCGCGTGCGGCGAGCCGGTCGGCGACCCCGACGGCCGGGTTGATGTGCCCGGTCAGCGGCGGTACGACGAACAGGAAGCCGCTCACCGGACGGCGCCCGCGCCGGTTCGGATCAGGTCCAGGATGTGCCCGCCGACCGCGCCGGGCGCCTCTACCAGCACCGAGTGCTCGTGCCCCGGCAGCACCACGGACCGGAAGTCCGGCAGCCGGGCCTCGTGCAGCGGGATCAGGTCCGCGAGGTCGGAGTCGCCGCCGTAGACCCCGAGGACCGGGCAGCGCACGGCGCCGATCTCGGCCTCGGTGTGCACCCGGCTGGCGGGGATGTCCCGGCCCAGGCTGGTCTCCCGGGCGAGCCGGGCGGCGCCCTTGGCGAGGCGGGCGGTGTTGTGGCCGCGGTTGGCGGTGATCCAGGCGATCGCGTCCCGTTCGTTGTGGGCGAGTTGGGTCACGACCCGGTGCAGGATGCCGCCGAGTTTGCTCGCCCAGGCGGGGGTCGCGGGTTCGGACTCCACGAGGGTGAGGGTGGCGACGCGCTCGGGGTCGCGCGCCGCGTAGCCGAACGCGATGGTCCCGCCGTAGGAGTTGCCGACGAGATGCACGGGGCCGGTGACGCCGAGGCGGTCGAGGAGTGCGGTGAGGTCGTCGATGTTGTGGTCCAACGTGTAGCCCCGGGCGGGGCGTTCGCTGCGTCCGTGGCCGCGCAGGTCGTACATGAGGACGTCCAGTCCGGCCGCGGCGAAGGCGGGCGCGACGGTGAAGTAGTAGCTGGCCAGGCTGTCGGTGAGCAGCCCGTGCACCAGTACGACCGTGCCGTGCGGGGTGCCGCCCCCGGCGGGGGCCATGCGCTGGACGTGCAGCCGGATGCCACCGGCGTCGACCATCGCCATGGCTCAGCCCGCCTGCGCGCTTCGCAGGCTCCACACCACGTACTCCACGAGCCTGCCGACGGTCAGTTCGATGATCTCCTCGAACTCCATCCCGGCCAGGAACTCGGCGAGGTTGACCCGCCCGCCGTACCGCTCCTCCATCAGTCCGGCCAGGGTGACCAGGTCGATGCTCTCCAGTTCCAGATCGCGGTTGAAGGTGGTGGACATGCCGATGACCGTGTCGTCGTCGCCGTACTCGGCCAGGACCTCGCGGAGCATGCCGGTGATGTCGGCGAGGACGGCGTCGGGGGCCGGCTGGGTGGGGATGAGCGGGGGGTTCATCGGGGGGTCTCCTCGGCTGCGGGATCGTGGGGTGCGGCGGCTTCGAAGGTGGGCCGGGTTGTGGATGCGGGGGTGGGCCGGGTGGTGGATGCGGGGATGGGCGCGGTGGTGGATGCGGGGGTGGGGCCGGTGGTCCAGGCCACCATGTATGCGCGGGGCGCCAGGGCGGGTGGGTTGGCCACCTGGGCGCAGTGGACCGGGTAGGCGTCGGCGAGGCGGCCGGAGACGAGCAGCCTGCTGCCGTCGGGGGCGGCCTCAAGGACCCTGAAGTCCCGTGGCCGGCCGCCGAATCCGGTGCCCTCGGCCTTGGCGACGGCTTCCTTGGCGGCCCAGAAGCGGGCGAACCACTCCGCCTCCGGACCCGACTGCGCCCGGAGCAGCCGGAGTTCCGCCGGTCCGAGCGCCGTGGCGAGGGTGGCGGGCTCGCGTTCGACGACCTCTTCGATGTCGATGCCGACACCGGTGCCGTCGGTGCTGCCAGGGCCGGGGTGCGGGCCGCGCGGCCGTACGAGCGCCACACCCGCCTCGGCCCGGTGTGCGAGGGAGACGTCCAGCGGGGGCAGGGTCCGGCCGTGCACACCGGTGACGTACGGGCGCCCGGCCTCGTCGTTGTGGACCCGGATCTCGGCCGGGAAGACGGGCCCCTCGCCCTGCTCCCAGAGCCGGCGGCGTACCGCGTCCTTGACCGCGATCCGGCCGAGCAGCCACTGGCGGCGGCCCCGGGGCGGATGCGCGGCGTACTGCGCACGCTCCGCGCTGCCCAGCGAGTTGCGCATGATCAGCTCGCGGGAGGCGAGGTCGGGCCAGCGCTCGTGCAGCAGCGTCCAGCCGCCGGGCTGGACGGCGGAGAGGGTGTGGCGCTCGGGGAAGCGTTCGACGGGGCGGGTCGTCGGGTCGTTGTCGAAGCGGCGGTCCTGCCAGCCGTCGAGCACGGCCCACACCCGGCCGCCGACGGTGAGCTGGGCGTCGGCTTCGAGGAGGGTGTCGGTGAGGGAGGTGATCCGCACCAGGCAGTCGACGGGGGTGCCGGGCGCCGGATGCGGCCCGTGGAACGTCATCCGCCGCATCTGCACGGGGAAGACGACGGTCCGCTCGGTGCGGGTCGCCATGATCCAGTAGCCGAGCAGCTGGCCCACGTTGTCCAGCAGCGCGCCGGGGGCGGCGGGCGCGGTGATCACCCCGCGCACCTGCCGTTCGCCGATCGCCGACAGCTCGGTCAGGCCCTGGAACCCCGGGCCGTGGAACATCCAGCGCTCGCGGTAGATCTGCGCGGCGGTGTGCTCGGGGCGCCGCTCGGGGGCGTCCGGGCGGGGCGCCGGTGGGGGTGGTGCCGGGTGGTGCGGGGCGAGTTCGACCACCGCGCGGGCGGTGGGTCCGAAGGCGACGGCGAGGTGGTGCGGCCGTCCGGGGACCGGGGTGGCCGTGATCGGTACGTCCACGGCGGGCACGGCGGTCAGCCACCGCTCGAACCGGGCCCCGTGCACGGCCACCGCCCGCATCCCGGGCTCGGCCGCCTCCGCCGCGTCCATCATGTGCCGCACGATCGTGGTCGCGGGCACGACCGGCCAGCGATCCTCCAGATCGGGCCAGCCGGGGCGCTGCGGGTAGAAGCAGTGATCGAGGAGGTGGGGCATGGTGCGGGGGGAGATGTGGAGCGTGGTGATCGTGGAGGCTTCCGGGGCTGGGGCTGAGGTCGTGGGGATGGCCGGTGGGGCGGCGGGGGCGGGTGGCACGGGCGCGGGTAGGGCGGAGGCGGGTGGCGCGGCCACGGAGATGGCGGAGGCGCGCGTCGCGGGCACGGGTACGGCGGGGGCGGGTGCCGCGGACGCGGGTAGGGCGGAGGCCGGTGGCGCGGACGCGGAGATGGCGGAGGCGGGTGGTGCGGCCACGGAGATGGCGGAGGCGCGCGTCGCGGGCACGGGTACGGCGGGGGCGGGTGCCGCGGACGCGGGTAGGGCGAGGGCGGGTGGCGCAGCCGCGGAGATGGCGGAGGCGCGCGTCGCGGGCGCGGGTACGACGGGGGCGGGTGCCGTCGCGTGGGGCGTGCGCGGGTGCGCGGCCGGGGTACGACGCCGTACGGCCGGAGTGCGATCCCCGGCCGCCGCCATCACCTCGGCCGCCGTGTCCGCGGTGTCCCGCAGCAGGGCGGACAGTTCGGCGGCGACCGGGAAGCGGGCGGCGAGCCCGTCCAGGGCGGGTGAGCCCAGGGCAGCGAGCCCGCCGGGGGCGGGTGAGCCGGGGACGGGTGCGCCGGAGGCGGGTGCGCCGGAGGCGGGTGCGCCCGAGGTGACGAAGCCACCGGCGGTGGGCGTGCCCGGAGCGGCGAGACCGTCTGCGGTAGGTATGCCCAGAGCGGCGAGACCGTTCGCCGTGGGCCTGCCCGGCGCGACCGGACGTGGCGCCGCAGGCCCCCGCCGCCCCAACTCCCCCCTCAGCTCTTCGAGTACGGCACCGTCCAGCGACACCAGCGCGCCGCCGAGGTCGAGCCGAACGGGTGGCCGGTCGACACCCGCGGGGTTCACCAGGATCGCGGGCGCCGCGGGTGTCGGCGTCACCGCAAGTGTCGTCGTCACCGCGTATGTCGGCGTCGCCGCCGATGTCGGCCGCGTCGCCGTGGTCCCCGTGAGGTCCGGCACCACCGACGCCCCCGCCGCCCACAACGCCGTTGCCACGCGTCGCAGTTGAGGCAGCCCGTCGTGGTGGGGCGAGCACGCGGGGACCGCGAGGTGGTCGCGGTCGCCGAGGGTGTCGTCGATCAGGGAGGTGAGACGGCCGGGGCCGGGCTGGACGAAGACCCGGTGTCCGGCGGCGTACAGGGCCTCGGTCAGTTCGCGGAAACGCACCGGTTCCAGCAGGTGCCGTACGAACAGCGCGCGCACGGCCGACTCGGCCGCCGGGAAGGGCCGCGCGGTCGTGCCGGACCACACCGGGACGGTCGGCGGATGCAGCCGGAAGCGGTCGGCGGCCTCCTGGATGGGGGCGAGGTACGGTTCGAGCATCGGCGTGTGGAAGCCGGAGCGGAAGGGCAGCACCTGGCAGATCACGCCCTGCGCGCGGAAGGACCGTACGAGGTCCTCGACCGCCGAGTCCGGTCCGCAGACCATCGACTGGCGGGGCGCGTTGTCATGGGAGAGCACGATCCCGGAGCCCGCCCAGGCATCGGCGAGCGCCGCCCCGACCTGTGCGGCGGAGGTGCCGATCGCGGCGAAGGCGAGCCCGGGGACGGTCAGCGCGTCGGGGTCGAACTCGGCCATGAATGCGTCGACTTGGCCGGGTGAATAAATCCCGGCGGCGGCCATGGCGGTCCACTCGCCGACGCTGTGCCCGGCGACCGCGTCCGGTACGACCCCCATCGCGCGCAGCGCCCGGTCCAGCAGCCGGCCCACGCCGACGACATCGAGTCCGTGCCGCCCGATGTCCTCGACCCGGGCGCCCGCCCGCGCGCCCACCCCGGTCTCCGCCCGGGTGTCCTGCGGCGCGGGCAGGCCGAAGCGGGCGGCGATGTCGTCGGTACGCGGCGGGGTGAACTCGCCCTCCAGACCGGGGAAGACGAACGCCAGCCGGTCAGCGGGGCCGCCGAGCAGCGGGGTGGGCCGCAGCCATACATCGCTGCGCCCCTGCCAGGCCCGGCCCTTCACGGCGGCCCGGCGGGCGAGAGCGAGCCGTTTGGTGTTCGGTGCGACGATCCCGAGCCGGGCCGGTCCCGCGCCGGGATGCGCGCGGGCCGGGTCAAGTCCGGCGGCCAGGACGGCGGAGTCGTCGGCGTCAAGGAGCGCGGCGAGGCGTTCGACGGAGTCGGCCGCGAGCAGCAGGACGCGCTCGGGTTCGGCGACGCGGGCGACGGGGATGGCGGGCAGGGTGTCGGGCGGGTGCCCGGGGGCGGCGGTGCGGCGGGCGGCCGGTGCCTCCTCCAGCACCACATGGGCGTTGATCCCCCCGAAGCCGAAGGCGTTGACGGCGGCCCGACGGGTCGGCTCGCCCGGGTCCCGGTCCCAGGGGCGGGCCTGTGCCAGGGTGCGGAAGCGGGTGGCGGCGAGGCGCGGGTGGGGGTCGTCGCAGTGCAGGGTGGGCAGCAGGGTGGCGTGGTGCAGGGCGAGGGCGGCCTTGACCAGGCCCGCGACCCCGGCGGCCGGCATCGTGTGGCCGATCATGGACTTCACCGAGCCGAGGACCGGGCGCTCCTCGTCGGCGAGGCCCGAGCCGGGTCCGAACACCTCGGCGAGCGTGGTGAGTTCGGCGCCGTCACCGGCGGGGGTGGCCGTGCCGTGGGCCTCCAGCAGGCCGATGGAGCGGGGCGCCGCGGGGTCGAGCCCGGCGGCCCGCCAGGCCTGGCGCACGGCCCGGGTCTGGCCGCCCGGGTCGGGGCTGACGAGGCCCGCCGTACGGCCGTCACCGGCGACACCGGTGCCCCGGATCACGGCGTAGACCCGGTCGCCGTCGCGTTCGGCGTCCGCGAGCCGTTTCAGTACGACGACCCCGGTGCCCTCGCCGATGAGGATGCCGTCGGCGTCCCGGTGGAAGGGCCGGATGCGCTCGGTCGGGGACAGGGCGCGCAGCTGGGAGAAGACGCTCCACAGGGTGATGTCGTGGCAGTGGTGCACTCCCCCGGCGAGCATCATGTCGCAGCGTCCGGCGGTGAGTTCGCCGACCGCCTGGTCGACGGCGACCAGTGAGGAGGCGCAGGCGGCGTCGACGGTGTAGGCGGGGCCGCGCAGATCGAGCCGGTTGGCGATCCGGGAGGCGGCCAGGTTGGGCACGAGGCCGATCGCGGTCTCGGGGCGGTCCGGGCCGAGCCGCTCGGTGAACGCCGCCCGGACCCGGTCGAGTTGGGCGGCCGACAGGTCCGGCACCAACTCGCCGAGCGTGCGGATGAGTTGGCCGGCCGTGCGGACCCGCTGGTCCAGCCGGGCCAGGCCGGGGGTGAGGTAGCCGCCCCGGCCCAGGATCACACCGATCCGGTCCCGGGCCGGGAGCCCGCGCTCGCCGCCCGCGTCGGCGAGCGCGGCGGCGGCCACGTCGAGGGCGATCAGCTGGTCGGGCTCGGTCCCGGAGACGGCGGCGGGCATGATGCCGTACCGGGTGACCTCCACCTCGGCCAGCCCGTCCACGAAGCCGCCGCGCCGGCAGTACACCTGGTCGGGGGCGGCGGGCCCGGCGGCGGCCGGGCGGTAGTAGTCGGCGTCCCAGCGGCCCGCGGGCACCTCGCCGATCGCGTCGACGCCGCCGCGCAGGTTGTGCCAGTAGGCGTCGAGTCCGCGCGCGCCCGGCAGCAGCACCGCCATCCCGACGATGGCGACGGGGAGTTGGCTGTTCGTCATCTCACCAGCCCGACGCGGTGTAGACGACGGCACGGGCCGCCGGGTCGCCCCAGGCGAGCTCCCGCAGCAGGGCCGCGGTGCCCTCCTCGGGGTCGATCATGGCCACCCCGCGACGGGCGTACTCGCGGCCGAGTTCCGCGCCGACCATGCCGGTGTGCGTGCCGGACGGCGCCCAGGGGCCCCAGTGCACGGTGAGCGCACGGTGCCCGGTACGGGCGGCCCAGTCGGCGCCGAGCGTCTCCAGGGCGTCGTTGGCGGCGGCGTAGTCGCACTGGCCGCGGTTGCCGAGGACGGCGGCGATGCTGCCGAACAGCACGGTGAACGCGGGCGCCCCGGGCAGGTCGTCCAGGGCGGCGAACAGGGCCCCGGCGCCCACCGTCTTGGTGCCGTAGACCCGCTGGAAGGAGTCGGGGGTCTTCTCGGCGATCAGCCGGTCCTCGATCACCCCGGCCGCGAACACGACCCCGTCGAGCCGGCCGTGCTCGGCGTGGACCTCCTTGACCGCGCGGAGCACCGCGTCCCGGTCCCGGAAGTCCACAGCGCGGTAGCGGGCCGCGCTGCCGAGTGCCGTGAGTTCGTCGAGGGTCGCGGTGATCTCCCGCTGGGCCAGCAGGAGTTCGGCGGTCCGGTTGATCTCGGCGGGCTTCGGCGCGCTGGGCGCGGCCGCGAGTGCCGCCCGCAGCTCGACGGCGGTGCGGGCGGCCGCGGTCGCCGGGGATTCGGGGGCGGCCTGGGCGGGGGTGCGGCCGAGCAGTTCGATCCGGCAGCCGCAGGCGGCGGCCAGCGTCGCCGCGAACCGGGCGGTGATGCCCCGGGCGCCGCCGACCAGCAGGACGACGGAGTCCCGGTCGAGCCCGAGCGCGGCGGCCTCCGCGGTGCCGACCCCGGCGGGGCCCGCACCGGTGCTGCCGAGGGAGCCGAGCGGGACGGGGAGGAGGTCCAGACCCCGGCGGGTTCCGTCGGCGGCGCGCAGGACGACGGGGAGCGGGGCCGGCGTCTCGGCCCCGGGGAGCGGAACCGGAGCCCCTACCCCTGCCCCTGCCCCCGCCTCTGCCGCTTCCGGTGTCGATGCCGGTGCCGGTGCCGGTTTCTGTGTCGGTTTCTGTGTCGGCGCCGGTGCGCGCAGCTCCGCGAGCACCGCCTCGGCCACCGCCGCCGGAGCGATGTCCCCGACGGCCACCACCCGCGCGACCACGTCCGGATACTCCCGCCCGGCGGTGCGGAACAGCCCGTCGAGCCCGGCCGCCCGTACGGCATCCGCGCCCGTCGCGGCCCGTACGGCGAGCAGCCTGCCCGCGCCGCACATCAGCGCCGCCTTGACCACGGGGAACGCGTCCGGCAGCACCGGCAGATCCGGGCCGGGCAGCGCGCCCAGATACACGACCGCGTCCACCGTCCCGTCCGCCGCCCCGAGGACATGCCCCTGGTCGGCCAGGACGGCCTCCGCGCCCCGCGCGTCCAGCCGCGCCGCCAGCTCGGCCGCCGCTCCCCCGCCGTCACCCAGCAGGAAGAACCGCTGCCCGGCGAGATCGGAACCGGCCTCCGGCCCGATGCCGGGCAGTTCGACGGCCCGCATCTCGAAGCGCCGGGGCGCCACACCGAGCGGCGCCGCGTCCGGCTCCGGTGCCTGTTCCTCCGCTCGGCCGGACCCCGTACCGCAGCCGGCCCGCGCCGCCAGCCACGCCGTCACCGCCGCCGCCGTACGCGCCTTGGTCAGCTCCTCCAGCTCGGCGTCGTCCAGCAGCTCCGCGCCCCCGCCGATGCCCAGCCGCTTGGCCAGCTCGCCCGCGATCTCGGCCCGCTTGATGGAGTCGATGCTCAGGTCCGCCTCCAGATCGAGATCGGGCTCGATCATGTCGACGGGATAGCCGGTGCGTTCACTGATGATCTCCAGCACCACTTGCCCCACGTCCGCACCGGACGCGGCCGGGGCCTCCTCCTGCACCGCGGGGGTAACCAACTCGGCTGCTACGAAGACGGGTTCGGCCGACGGCAATTCCTGAGGGGCGACCGGTGCGACGGCCGCGACCGGAGCCACGGGGGCCACCGGCGACCCCGTCCCCCCGAAGTAGGTGAGCAGCACATCCCGCTGCGCCGCGATCATCTCCCTTCCGCTGCGCAGGAATTCGGTGATCAGCGCGTCCCGGTCGACGGGGGTGCCATGGGGCTGGTCGGTGGTCACAGTCGTCTCCACGACGCGTCGGGCCGGTGCGAGGGCACCGGCGAGCAGGGCTCCGTCGGCGGTGCGGACCAGCTGTCCGTCGACCGTCCAGCCGGGCCGGGCGGGGGCGGGGGCGCGCAGCGCGTCGACGGCGTCGCGGCCCTGGAAGAGCCGGGCGGTGCGCACCGGGACGCCCGCGACGGCGAGTCGGGCGAGGGCGTCGAGCCAGCCGGGCAGTCCGCCCTCGGGCCGGGGCTCGGGGGCGATCGTGCGGTGCGGGCGATCGCCGAGGATCTGCCCGACGAGCCGGGTGAGGACCGCCCCGGGGCCCGCCTCGACGAAGATCCGCGCGCCCGCCTCGTACATGGCCTCGATCTGCGCGGCGAACGCGACCGGCGCCCCGATCTGGGCGGCGAGTTCGGCGCGCACCCCGTCGGGGTCCCGCGGATACGGTGCCGCCGTACGGTTGGCCCAGACGGGGAACTCGGGCGCGCGCACCGGCTGGTCCGCGAGGGCCTCGGCGAACCGCTCCCCCGCCCCGGCCACCAGCGGGCTGTGGAAGGCGCAGGCCACGGGGATCCGCTTCGCGCCGAGTCCGGCCGCGCGCAGCAGTCGTACCGCCGTGTCGATGTCTGGTGTGGGTCCCGAAATCACCGTCTGCTGCGGTGAGTTGAGGTTGGCGACGACGACGGACTCCGGCGCCCCCGCCTCGCGCAGGGCACCGACGACGTCCTCGGCGGGTGCGCCCACGGCCGCCATCGAGCCGGGGTCCGCGCCCGCCGCCGCCAGGATCGCGGCGGCCCGCTCGGTGCTGAGCCGGGGCAGGGTGTCCGGGTCGAGGGCACCGGCGGCGGCGAGGGCGACCAGTTCGCCGTAGCTGTGTCCGGCGGCGAGGTCCGGCTGGACACCGGCCGCGCCGAGGAAGGCGTGGGCGGCCAGGCCCGCCGCGCCCAGGGCGGGTTGGGCGGCCCGGGTGTCGGTCAGGGCCGTCCGGCGGCGCTCGCGCGCGGTGTCGTCGAAGGCGGTCGGCGGATAGACGACGTCGGCCTGGTCCGGATGCAGATGATCCCGCAACTCGGGGAGCGCGACGAGGAGTTCGCCGAGCATGCCGGTGCGCTGGCTGCCCTGTCCGGGGAAGAGGAAGGCGACCTTTCCGGCGACCGGGTCCGAGCGGCGGACGTCCGCGCCGCCGTCTCCGCCGCCGTCGCGGTCTCCGTCGCCGTGCCCGTCGAGGACCGCCCGCAGCAGCTCGGTCAGCTGGTCCACATCCCGTGCCACGAAGGCCAGTTGGACCGGCTCTCGCGAGATGTCGGCGCGGTGGGCCGCGGCGAGGGCGAGGTCGCGCAGCCGCCAGGGCCGTCCGTCCGCCTGCGCCGCCTCAAGGAGTTCCGCCGCCTGCCGGTGTGCGGTCCGCTCGTCCCGGGCGCGGAACAGGAACAGTTCGGCGGGCCACTCGTCCAGGGTCTGCCGGGGCGGTACCGCGTCCCCGTGCGCGGCCAGCACGGCGTGGAAGTTGGTGCCGCCGAAGCCGAACGCGCTGACCCCGGCGAAGCGTTCGCCCGCGGGCCGGGCCCAGGGCCGGGCTTCGGCGTGGAAGGCGAAGGGGCTGTCGTCCTCGGTCCAGGCCGGGTTGGGGCGTCCCAGGTGCAGGGTGGGCGGCGTGACCCCGGTGTAGAGGGCGAGGGTCGTCTTGATCAGTCCGGCGAGTCCGGCGGCACATTTGGTGTGCCCGATCTGGGACTTGACCGAGCCGAGCGCGCAGCCGCCGGTGCGGGCGCCGGACTCGGCGAACACCTCACCGAGGATGCCGAGTTCGGTGCGGTCGCCGACCACGGTGCCGGTGCCGTGCGCCTCCACCAGGCTCACCTGCGCGGGCGAGACCCCGGCATTGCGGTACGCCCGCTCCAGCGCGGCCCGCTGCCCCTCGGGGCGGGGCGCGGTCAGGCCCAGGGAGCGGCCGTCGCTGGCGGAGCCGAGTCCCTTGACCACGCCGTAGATCCGGTCGCCGTCGCGTTCGGCGTCGGCGAGCCGCTTGAGCACCACGCAGGCGACGCCCTCGCCGAGCGCGATGCCGTCGGCCTCCGCGTCGAAGGCGCGGGAGCGGCCCGTCGGGGAGAGGGCGTGGACGGAGGAGAAGAGGACGTAGTCGTTGATGCCGTTGTGCAGGTCGGCGCCGCCGCACAGCACCACGTCGCTGGTGCCGGAGACGAGTTCCTTGCAGGCCACGTCGAGCGCGGCGAGGGAGGAGGCGCAGGCGGCGTCCACGGTGAAGTTGGCGCCGCCGAGGTCGAGGCGGTTGGCGATGCGGCCGGAGATGACGTTGGCGAGCATCCCGGGGAAGGAGTCCTCGGTGAGCCGGGGCAGTTGGCCGTCGAGTCCGTCGGGGACCTTGCCGTAGTACGACGGGAGCACGGCCCGCAGGGTCACGGCGTTGGACAGGTCGCTGCCCGCCTCCGCGCCGAAGACCACGGCGGTGCGCGAGCGGTCGAACTCCCTTCCCCGCTCGCCGTATCCGGCGTCCTCCAGGGCCCGCCGGGCCGCTTCGAGGGACAGCAGTTGCACGGGCTCGATGCTGCCGAGGGAGGTGGGCGGGATGCCGTAGCGCAGCGGGTCGAAGGGGATGCGGGGCAGGAACCCGCCCCACTTCGAGGCGGTGTGCCCGGCGGCGTGGTGCACCTCCGGGTCCCAGCGGTCGGCGGGCACCTCGGTCACCGCGTCGCGTCCGGCGACGATGTTCGCCCAGAAGGCGGCGAGGTCGGGTGCTCCGGGGAACATGCAGGCCATGCCGACGATCGCGACATCGAGCGGTGCGGGCGGCGCCGGCTCCCACTCGGTGACCGGGAGCCGGCCGCGGGCGGCGAGGAAGTCGGCGGCGCCGTCGGTCACCGCGCGGTGCAGGGCCGCCATGGTCGTCGTCGCGGAGCGCAGGACGGCGACCTCTCCGGCCATGAACATCCCTTCGGTGAGCTGCCGTTGCTCGTCGACGTCCCGCAACTGGCCGTCGTCCGCGCGCTCCACGCCCTTGCTGGCGATGCGCAGCCGCCCCACGTTGAGGCGTTCCAGCGTCTCCCACACCTCGCGGTCGGGCAGGCCCCCGGCGCGCAGCGCGCGTTCGCGGTCCCGGTAGTCGCCGGTGAACGGGCTGGGCACGCACCGGGTGGCGTGGCCGGGCGCGGTCTCCAGCAGGGCGGTCGCGGTGGCGGCGCGGACCTGCTCCTGGAAGAGCTGCCGGATGGCGCCGTGGGCGACGGCCTCCTCGGTGAACAGGTAGGCGGTGCCCATGAGGACCCCGATCGCGGCGCCCCGTCCGGTGAGCGGCGCGGCGAGCGCGGCGACCATCGCGGCGGACCGCTCGTCGTGGATGCCGCCCGCGAAGAACACCTCCACCTGGGCCGCCGTCCCGGGTTCGGCGTCGGCCAGGAAGTCGTCCAGTACGGCGAGTTGGGCCTCCCACAGCGGGAACGACGCCCGGGGCCCGACATGCCCGCCGCACTCCGAGCCCTCGAAGACGAACCTGCGCGCCCCGGCCTGGAGGAACTGCCGCAGCAGCCCCGGCGAGGGCACATGCAGGAAGGTGCGGATCCCGGCCCGCTCCAGCGCCTCGGCCTGCGCGGGCCGGCCGCCCGCGATGACGGCGTGCGTGGGCCGCAGCTGTCGTACGACCTCCAGCTGGGCGTTCCTGATCTCCTCGGGTGCGAAGCCGAGCACGCCCACGCCCCAGGGCCGGCCGTCCAGGACGGCCCGCGCCTCGGTCAGCATCGCCCGGGTCCGGGCGCCGTCGGCGAGCGCCAGCGCGAGGAAGGGCAGCGCCCCGTCCCCGGCGACGGCGGCGGCGAATCCGGCCTGGTCGCTGACCCGCGTCATCGGGCCCTGCGCCACCGGCAGCCGCGTCCCGAGCGCCCGGCACATCGCCGACCCGGGCCGCAACGCCTGCCCGGCCTCCGGCTCCGAGCCCGACTCCGGCCGCATCGCCGCCGTCATCCCCCGCACCACGCCCCGCACATCCCCCCAGCGCTCGGCGAACCGGGCGGCGAGGAAGCCGTCCTGGCCGACGGGGAGCAGCTGGTGGGCCGGGTCGCGGGCGCCGAGGAGGGCGGCGACCGCCGCGGGGCCGTCGGCGGGGAGCGGCAGCGCGTCGGGGCCGCGGCGGCGCAGCACCCGGTGCCCGCCGATCACCACCGTCTCCGCGCCGTCCAGGGACCGCAGCACCGCCCGGACCGCCTCCGGCAGCCGGGACTCGGGCAGCAGGGCGAGCTGGCTGTCGAGGACGACACCGGCGGCGCCACCCGCCATGGCGGCGGCCGCCGTCCGTGGCCCGACACCGCCACAGGCCCAGACGGGCGAGTCGCCCAACTCGGCGTCGGCGAGCAGCTGTTGGAGCAGCACGAAGGTGCTCAGCGCACCGGTTCGGCCACCGCTCTCGGCACCCCGGGCGATCAGCCCATGGGCACCGGCCCGGACGGCGGCCCGCGCCTGCGCGAGATCGGTGACCTCGGCCAACACCCGGAATTCGACGGCCAGTTCGGTGATGCTCCAGGGGTTGTCCGCGGCCGTCAGGTCCGCGGCGAGTACGACGAGGTCGGGGCCGTCCGTCAGCTCGGCCGGGGTGAGGGCGCACCGGGCGGTCACCCGGACGCCGTACGGGCCCGGCGCCGTTCTTCTCAGCCGGGACAGTTCCTGTCGGCATATTCGGTCGCCGTCGCCGAGATCGAGGACACCGAGCGCGCCGGCGCCGGTGGCGGCCGCGGCGAGGCCCGCGTCGGGTTCTCCGAACGGGGTGAGGCACAGGATCAGATCATGGGCGCGCACAGGGGAGGTCATGAGACTCCGACACAATCGGCGAAAAGCACGGTGGGGGGTTGTGCGGCGGAACTCGTCGGTGCGAGGGCATCGGAAACTAGCGAGGGGCTACTCGCGGGTCAACAACGACGGCCGCCGCGCGCCCGCGGTGGCCTTGATCCGGCCAGGCCGCCGAATTCGCCGCAAGCGCCGAGAAATCGGCGCTTCCGGGTCATCGGTGCGGGTGCCCGCTCACCCGAGCCCACGCGCCACATCGCCACAAGCCCGTCAAAGCGCGCTCCTGCTTCACCCTTCACTCACCCGGCCGCAACACGCCGTGACACCGGGACCGTGTCTGTAAATTCCGCATGACCTTTGGCCCCTGGCGAGGATGCGCACGGGCCGGAAAGCGCCAGAAGACCTGAAATGACCCCGGGAACGAGGAAGGGCCCCCGGCGCACGCCGGAGGCCCCTTTTCAGCGATCCGCTCAGCCGTTCGGCCGCAGGGTCCACACCACCGTCATCTCCCCGGTGACGGCGCCGTCCTCGCGCTCGATGGCGATGGCGACCGGGAACTCCGGCCGGCCGCCCGCGTCCAGCTCGGCGACGACCTCGGCCACCGGGCGGCCCAGGGTCGCCGTCGCCGTCACCGGCCCCATGGCCAGCTTCTTGTAGCCGATCTCGGCCCGGACCGCGAGCGGCACCGCGCGCGAGAGCTGGTCGCCGAAGGCCGTGAGCACGATGGCGCCGCTGGCGGACTCGGCCAGCGTGAACATCGCGCCGGCGTGGGGTCCGCCGATGTGGTTGTGGTAGTCCGGCTGGTCCGGGAGGCGCAGCACGGCGCGCTCCGCGGTCACCTCGACGAACTCCAGGTTCAGGGTCCGCACCATCGGGACCGCGGTGGCAAGCATCTCGCCCATCGAGGCGCTGTCAACAGTCATGGGCGTGATGTTACCGGCCAGTAGGTGCTGCTGACCAGCGCGGTCTCCACCCGTCCGTCAGACCCTTCACACCGCTTCGCTACGGCCCTGACGAGAGCCCGTGACCGAACCGTGCCGCCACCGCACTAGTGTTGTCGGCCATGTGGCCAGATCAGCAGCCGCCCGGGGGCGCGCAGAACCCGCAGCAGAACCCGTACCAGCAGCCGGGTTACCAGCAGCAGCCGAATCCGTACCAGCAGCCGGGGTACCAGCAGTACCCGCAGGGGGGCCAGCACCCCGGGGCCGGTCAGCAGCCGGGAGCCGGGCAGCAGCCCGGTCCGGGCCAGTACCCACAGGCCCCCGGCCCTTACGGGCAGCAGCAGCCGCAGTGGGGGCAGCCGCCCACCGTGCCGATGCAGCAGCCCCCGAAGGGCGGCGGCAACGGCGGCGGCAACCGTACGAAGCTGATCGCGATCGTCGCGGCCGCCGCCGTGGTCGTCGCCGCCTGTGTGACCGGTGTGCTGGTCCTCGGCGGCTCCAAGGACGGCAAGGACGACAAGGCGGACGGCAAGCACACAGGGACCAGTCAGTCGCCGACCGGGGCGTCCTCCAGCCCCGCCGCCACCGACAACCCGCGGGCCGCGGAGAGCGAGAAGCCGACCGTGCCGGGCTGGAAGGTCGTGGTGAACCCCAAGTGGGGCATCGCCTATGACGTGCCCTCGGACTGGCAGGCCCAGGCGCCCGACATGGAGGTGGGCTTCGAGGACCAGAAGTCCACCGACGGCAAGCCGCTGATCGTGATGTCGGGCACGGCCGAGGACCAGCCCAAGTTCTGCACGTCCGACGACGACAAGGACGGCCGCACCGACGACACCCCCCTCGCGGTCGTCGGCAGCAAGGGCGCAAGCGGCGCGAAGAACACCGACCAGATCGCCGTCAACACCCCCGCCTGGTGGGTCTACGGCGGCTACACCCAGCCGGACAAGAAGACCATCACCTTCGACAAGAAGGCCACCCCCTTCACCACCACGTCCGGCATCAAGGGCAGTTACGCCTGGGCGAGGTCGAGCGGCACCCCGCAGAAGGGCAAGTGCGCGAGCGACGGCAAGGCCCTCACCTTCGGCTTCCAGAACTCGGCGCACGACTACGTGTCGTTCAACTTCTATGGCGCCAAGGGCGTCAAGGACGAGGTCCCGCAGGCCACGATCATGAAGATCCTCGGCTCGGTGCGGCTGCACGGCACCCCCACGTCGGACTGACGCGGGGCGCCGGGCGCGGCGGACGGACGTCCCCGCGCCCGGTGTTCAGCCGATGCCGAACGATCCGCCCGGCGGCACCGGCGAGGGCACCGCGTCCGCGTCCTCGACCGGTCGCGCGCCGCCGATGAACTCCCGTACGGCGGCGCCGTGTTCGACCCGCGCGGGGAAGACGTCCGCGGCCACCCGGCGGGCCAGCGCGGCGACGTCCGGCGCCCGGTGCGAGGCGATGAGCACCGCGTTGCCGAACCGCCGCCCGCGCAGCACCCCCGGCTCGGCGACCAGCGCCAGCTCCTCGAAGACCTCGGCGAACGTGGCCAGTTGGGAGCGCAGGAAGGCGAACGGCGCCGCGTCCGCGAGGTTGGCGAGATAGGTCCCGCCGGGCCGCAGCACCCGTTCGGCCTCCCGGGCGTAGGCGAGGGTGGTGAGATGGGCCGGCATCCGGGAGCCGCCGAAGACGTCCGCGATCAGCACATCGGCCGCGTCGTCCGGCGCGGCCGACAGCCAGGCGCGGGCGTCGGCGGCGTGCACCGCGACGCCCGCGCCCTCGGGCAGCGGCAGATACTCGGCGACCATGTCCAGCAGCCCCCGGTCGGCCTCCACGACGTCCTGCCGTGAACCGGGCCGGGTCGCCGCGACGTACCGGGGCAGGGTCAGCGCTCCCCCGCCCAGGTGCAGCACGTCCAGCGCCCGGCCCTCGGGGGCCACCGTGTCCAGCGCGTGCCCGAGCCGGCGTGCGTACTCGAACTCCAGGTACGTCGGCTCGTCCAGGTCGACGTACGACTGCGGCGCCCCGTCGACCGTCAGCAGCCAGGCACGCTCCCGGTCCACATCGGGCATGAGCTTGGCGGCGCCGTGGTCGGTGGTGCGGAAGACGGGTATCTGCTCGGTCACAGGTTCATTGTGACGCGCCCCGCGGGGGCCCTACGAACCGACGGACACCACGGTGCCCGCGCCGACCGTCCGGCCGCCCTCCCGGATCGCGAAGCCGAGCCCCGGCTCCAGCGGCACCTCCCGCCCCAGCTCGACGGTCATCTCCACCGTCTGACCGGGCCGGGCCACGGCCGCCGCGCCGAGGTCGACGTCCCCGACCACGTCCGCGGTACGAATGTAGAACTGCGGCCGGTACCCCGTCGCGATCGGTGTCGTACGACCCCCCTCGCGCCCCGACAGCACGTACACCCGCGCCGTGAACCGCCGCGCCGGCACCACGCTGCCCGGCGCCGCCACCACATGCCCCCGCCGCACCGCGTCCCGGGGCACGCCGCGCAGCAGCACGGCCACGTTGTCCCCGGCCTGCGCCTCGGGCATCGGCTTGCCGAAGGTCTCCAGGCCGGTGACGACGGTCTCGACGCCGTCCGCGCCGAGCACCGCGACCCGGTCCCCGAGCGTGAGCGTGCCGCGCTCCACGGCGCCGGTGACGACCGTGCCCCGCCCGGTGATGGTGAGCACGTTCTCCACCGGCATCAGGAACGGCGCGTCGAGATACCGCTCGGGCATCGGCACATACGTGTCCACCGCGTCGAGCAGCGCCTCGACGGACGCCGTCCAGCGCGGGTCGCCCGCGAGCGCCCGCAGCCCCGAGACGCGTACGACGGGTACCGCGTCGCCCGGGTAGCCCTGCGCGGTGAGCAGGTCGCGGACCTCCAGCTCGACCAGGTCGATCAGTTCCTCGTCGAGCGCGCCGTCCGCCTTGTTGAGGGCGACGACGATGTGGTCGACGCCGACCTGCCGGGCGAGCAGGACGTGCTCCGCGGTCTGCGGCATGATCCCGTCGAGCGCGGAGACGACGAGGATCGCCCCGTCGAGCTGCGCGGCGCCGGTGACCATGTTCTTCACATAATCGGCGTGACCGGGCATGTCCACATGGGCGTAGTGCCGGGTGTCGGTCTCGTACTCGACGTGCGCGATGTTGATGGTGATGCCGCGCGCGGCCTCCTCGGGGGCGCGGTCGATGCGGTCGAAGGGCACGAAGGTGCCGGTGCCGCGCTCGGCGAGGACCTTGGTGATGGCGGCGGTCAGGGTGGTCTTGCCGTGGTCGACATGACCCATGGTGCCGATGTTCAGGTGCGGCTTGGTGCGCACGTAGGCCGTTTTGGACATGGCTGTACCTCGAAGTCTTCGCTGTCGTAAGGAAGTCGGGACCCCTCCGGATGGCCGACCCTCCCCCTGCGGGGTCCGCCGGACGATCCGGGGAGGGTCAGCTTCGGGCGCCGTCGACAGCGGCCGCGAGCGTGGGAACGGCAGCCTTCGGCACATCCGCGACCGCGGATGCTGCGAGGTGGAAGGCGTACCGGAACATGACGTCGATCATCGCCGACGGGATGTCCGGCGTCGAATGGTTTTCCACCGGTTTCCGGGCGGCGGTCCGTCCCGCGCACGGGGCGGGTGCGCACGCACGACCGGCGCCGCCCCTGGACGGGGCGGCGCCGGTGCGGTGCAAAGGGTGCGTCAGATCTTGCTGTGGCGGCCCCGCTTGTCGCAGCCGCCCTTGTCGTCCGGCTTGCCGTACTCCGGCTTCGGCGGGCACGGCTCCGGCTCGACCCTGACGGTCACCGTGGCCGCGGCGGGCTCGCTGACGATCTCCCGGCCCTGCGGATCGGTGGCGCCGGCCTGCGCGATGTTGGTGATCCGGCACTCGACGGTGCCGCCGTCACCACCGCCGCGGTTGCCGTTGCCGTTGCCCAGGCAGATGTCGATGTCGGCCTGGGTGATCTGGTACGAGCCGTGGCAGGTGGTGGTCTCCCCGGGCGCCAGCGTGGTGTCGTCGCAGGTCACCGTGGCGACACGGTTGTCCGCGACATGCACGTCGTGCAGCTGGGTGCTGCCGGTGTTGGTCACGGTGTACGCGTACTGGACCGTGGACCCGACCTGGTACGGACCGCTGGAGACGACCCGCTTGTGCAGCGTGAGGTGGGGCTGCCCGACGGGGACGGTCTGGTACGTCTCCGGCGAGGTGACGGTCTCCCCGTTCGCGGTACCGGTCGCCGTGGCGGTGTTGGTCACGGAACCGGCCGTGCCGTCGGCCGCGGTGATGGTGTAGGTGCCGGTGCAGGTGGTGCTGTCACCGGCCTCCTCCGCCGGGGCGAGCGTGGTGGACTCGCAGGTGATGTCCTGCACATGGTCGTCGTGCACCGCGACATCGGTCAGCTCCACACCACCGGTGTTGCGGACGGTGTAGCGGTAGGTGACCGTCTGCCCGACCGAGTACGGACCGGGCGTCTCCACCTGCTTCTCGACCTCGATGCCCGGCCGCTGCTGGATCGGGACGCTCTCCGAGGACTCCGGCGAGGTGACCGTCTCCCCGTCGGAAGTGCCGGTGGCGGTGGCCGTGTTGTCGATCGAGCCGTGGGCGACGTCCGCGGCCGTCACCGTGTACGTGGCCGTACATGTGACCGTCTCACCGGGCGCGAGGCTGGTCACCGGGCAGGAGACCGGACCGACCTTCGGGTCGTCGACGGCCAGGTCGTCGATGGTCGTATCGCCCGAGTTGGTGACCACGAAGTCGTACGGCACCTGCGAGCCGACCGTCAGGTCTGCGGGCAGCGGCTGCCTGGCCTGCTTCACGAGGCTGAGCTCGGAGAGCGGCTGCTCGGTGGCGACGACCACGTTGCGGATGAGATGGGTGTCCGTGAACAGACCGGTGGAGGCCGCGAAGCCGAACTTGTAGGTCTCCGGTACGGGGGTCGGCGCGGCAGTCTGGAGCACCTGCTGGAAACCGTTGCCGTCGTTGAAGTCGATGGACACGGTGACCTGCGGGTCGGGCGCCGGGGTGATCACCACGTGCACCCGGCGGCGCGAGGGCTCCAGGTCCGCCTCGGCCTGGACCGGGTCGCTCGACACCGTGGTGGTCGGCCCCTGGAGCTGCCCGGGGAGGGTCGACGGCCAGGGCCCGGTGGTCGAGAAGTTGCTCGTGGTGGCGGTGAGGAAGCAGTAGCCCTCGATGCCGTCACCGGGACCGCGCAGGGTGACCATGTTCGGCCCGGGCGCGGGCACATGGAAGCTGGTGCCCGCGGGCGAACGCTGGCCGGGCGGGCAGCCGTTGCCGCGGTGCTCCCAGTCGCCGAAGTAGTTCCCGAGGACGTCGAGCCCGACGCCCAGGTAGCCGTTGTCCACGCCGGGCTGGAACTCGGCGCTCGGGTCGTCGTCGGGCAGCTTCTGCGCGTAGCCGAGGCTGCCGCCGAAGGCACCGGGGTGGGTCAGGTCCGTGTCGCCGTTCACCAGGAAGAAGGAGATGCCGTCGGCCGGGGCGATCTGGCCCGTGGTGGTGCCGTACTGCCACTGGTCGAAGGTGACGTCGAGGCCCTTGGTGGCGGGCAGCGCGTGGTTGTAGAGGACGGCGCCGGACTGGTCGTTCGAGGAGTCCGTCAGCCGGAGATAGCCGTGCGGGTCCGCGTTGTTGGGCGGCACCGGGCCGACGCCCTCCGTGCAGCCGCCCAGCGGGTGGTCGCCAGGACCCGGCAGGGCGCCGACCTGGGGCGCGCCGGTGAGGCAGGCCGAACCGACACCGGTGAACTCCGGGGCCGTCGCGTGCATGAACGTCTCGTCGAGCAGGGTGGAACCGCCCTGGCGCGGCTGCGGCTGGGCGAGGGCTCCGGTGTCCAGCGCCAGCGAGCCGCCCACGCCGAAGGCGAGGGTCAGCGCCGCCGCGGCGAGCCGGGAGGTCCGCGCGGGTCCGCCGAGTGGCGACGAGCGTTTGTTTCGCTTCATGCGCAGCATACGTAGCAGTCACACTCCGTGAGTGGCCGCTGCCGGGCCGCACGCGTCCCCGTCAAGTACCCGGTCAGCCGCACCGGTCCACGTGCCCGACGGGGCTGTCCGGGGCGCCCTCTATCATCGGCGTCGGCCGTCGATGTCTCCCAGGGGGTCACGTGCTCGATGCCACCACCGTCCCCGCGCCGCCCGTGCCCCGCGCGGGGTTCACCGCCCGCTGCGCCCGCGCGCTGCTGTCGCCGTGGGCGCGGTTGTCGCTGCTGCTGGTGCTGCTGGCGGCCGCGGGCGCGCTGGTGCTGCTGTTCGATCCGCAGCGCCTGCTGACCCAGGGCTGGCCGCCGCGGGCCGGCGGCCTCATGGCGGTGCTGGCGTTCGGCGCGGGATACGGGCTGTGCACGGTGGCGTTCGTGCCGCGGCCCCTGCTGAACCTGGCGGCGGGCGCGCTGTTCGGCTCCCAGCTGGGCCTCGGGACCGCGCTCGCCGGGACGGTGCTCGGGGCCGGGGTGGCCTTCGGACTCGGGCGGCTGCTCGGGCAGGACGCGCTGCGCCCGTTGCTGCGCGGCCGGTGGCTGCGGGCCGCGGACGGGCAGCTGAGCCGGCACGGATTCCGGTCCATGCTGGCCGCGCGGCTCTTCCCGGGGGTGCCGTTCTGGGCGGCGAACTACTGCGCGGCGGTCTCCCGGATGGGCTGGCTGCCGTTCCTGCTGGCGACGGCGCTCGGGTCGGTCCCGAACACCGCCGCCTACGCGGTCGCCGGCGCCCGTGCCTCGGCGCCGACCTCGCCCGCTTTCCTGCTCGCGATGGCCTGCATCGCCGTACCGGCCCTGGCGGGCACGGTGGTGGCGTGGCGGCAGCGGCATCGGCTGCGCGGAAGGTGACGAGCGAAAGGTGACGAGCGGAAGATGACGAGGGGTCCGGCGGCTGGGGTCCGGGGACCAGGGGATGCGCCGACCGGGAATGCGCCGCCGACTCCGGGTCAGATGCCTTCCAGGATCATCGCGTTGGCGAGGCCGCCCGCCTCGCACATCGCCTGGAGGCCGTAGCGGGCGCCCCGTTCGCGCATCGCGTGCACCAGAGTGGTGGTCAGCCGGGTGCCGCTGGCGCCGAGCGGGTGGCCGAGGGCGATGGCGCCGCCCTTCACATTGACCTTGTCCAGGTCGGCGCCGGTCTCCTGCCGCCAGGCGAGGACGACACTGGCGAACGCCTCGTTGACCTCGAACAGGTCGATGTCGCCGAGGGAGAGGCCGGCCCGGGCGAGCACCTTCTCGGTGGCCGGGATGACGCCGGTGAGCATCAGCAGCGGGTCGGAGCCGGTGACCGCGAAGCTGTGCAGCCGGGCGAGCGGGCGCAGGCCGAGCCGGGCGGCGGTCTCGCTGGAGGTGATCAGGACGGCGGAGGCGCCGTCGTTGAGCGGGCTGGTGTTGCCCGCGGTGATGTTCCACTCGATCTGCGGGAAGCGCTCGGCGAAGTTCGGGTCGTGGTAGGCGGGCTTGAGGCCGCCGAGGATCTCCGGAGTGCTGTCGGGCCGTACGCACTCGTCGCGGGTGACGCCCTCCAGGGGCGCGGTCTCGGCGTCGAACAGCCCCGCCTCCCAGGCCGCGGCGGCCCTGCGGTGCGAGGAGACCGCGAAGGCGTCCATCTCCGCGCGGGTCAGCGACCACTTGGCGGAGATCAGCTCGGCGCTGATGCCCTGCGGCAGCAGGCCCTCGGGGTAGCGCGCGGCGACACCGGGTCCGAACGGGTCCTTGCCCGCGGGCACGTTGGACCACATCGGCACCCGGCTCATCGACTCCACACCGCAGGCGACGACCATGTCGTACGCGCCGGCGATCACACCCTGGGCGGCGAAGTGCACGGCCTGCTGGGAGGAGCCGCACTGGCGGTCCACCGTGGTGGCCGGGACCGTGTCGGGCAGTCCGGCGGCGAGCACGGCGTACCGGGTGGTGTTCATGGCCTGCTCGCCGACCTGGTCGACGGTGCCGCCGATCACGTCGTCGATCAGCGCCGGGTCGATACCGGAGCGCTCGACCAGGGACTTCAGTGTGTGGGCGAGCAGCTGGACGGGGTGGACCTGGGCGAGGGCGCCGGTGGGCTTGCCCTTGCCGATCGGGGTGCGTACGGCCTCGACGATCACTGCGTCTCGCATGGTGCGGCCTCCTGCGGCGGAGCGGGCTCGTTCACGAGCGTGGTTACCGGTGGGTAGGAAATCCAAACTCACCATAGCTGGGTGAGTTGGAAAATCAAACCCACCGCCGGACGCGGGGGAACCCATACCGTCCACAAGGGTTGGAAAACCAAACTCTCAACTAAACTGGGCCGCATGGCCGCACCGAAGGACCCGCGCCCCTGCTCCATCGCCGACACCCTCGCGGTGGTGGGAGAGAAGTACTCCCTGCTCGTGCTGCGGGAGGTGTGCCTGGGCAACGGCCGGTTCGACCAGCTGGCGCGCAATATCGGCGCCCCGCGCGACATCCTGGCCGCCCGGCTGCGCCGGCTCGTGGAGGCCGGGGTGCTGACCAGGCGCGCCTACAGCGAGCACCCCCAGCGCTTCGACTACCGGCCGACCGCGGCGGGCCTGGAGCTGGAGCCGGTCCTGATGGCGCTCAAGGAGTGGGGCGACCGTCATCTGCGCCACCACACCGATCTGCCCATGACCATGGAGCACAGCTGCGGCCATGAGCTGGTCCCGGTGGTCACCTGCCGCGCCTGCGGCTCCCCGGTCCATCACGACGACCTGACGGCCCACCCGCAGACACCCGGCTGGACCGTGAAGGGCCCCGCGGCGGTTTCCTGAACTTCCCTTCCAAACAGGGCAGTTGACCCAGTCGCCACCGCCCCCACAGGGGTCCACACCCCCGTTTCGGCCATCTCCCGGGCACCACCCGGCGTCAACTCAGCCAGGCATATGCCATCTGAACTGGGTCGACCACGGGGCGCGACCGGCGGCACCGGTGACCAACCACATACGTTCTGCGTAGCGGTGCGGTAGCGCAGTGTCAGCCCTTGCCCCTAGGCTGTCCCGCATGTCCCCCCATTTCCCGCCCCCTGGTTCCGCACGGTCTGCCGCCGAGGTGAACGAGCAGATCCGGGCGCTCTGGCTGCGCACGGGCGGCTCCCTCTCGGCCCAGGAACGCACGGAGTACGAGCTGCTGGTCGTGGAGTGGGCCAAGGCGATCCGCGAGGAGATCATCAAGGCCGCCTGACCCTCCCGGCGCCCTACGCCCGCAGGTGGGCGAGCAGATCCTCCCCCACCGGAAACGCCCGCTCCTCGGGCAGCAGCGCCCCGGCCGCCTCCAGTTCCCCGGCCCGCACCGCCGCGTGCGCCTGCCGGGCCAGCGGTGTCACGTCCTGGATGCCGACGACCCACTCATCGGCGTACCGCCGCGCGGCTTCTCCAGCGAGCCCGAGTTGCAGCGAGCGCCAGGGCAGCGCGTTGTGGTGGAGATCCCGCTCCGGATCCCACTGCACCCGCGCCGGCGCCCTCCCCAACTCCCGCTTCCAAGCCGCCCGGTCCGTGTGCACCCCGGACACGTAGTGCGACAGACAGGCGTGCCGCAAGGCCCACTCGAATCCCGCCCGGTCGATGTCGACCGCCAGCACGGTCTCCTGCCCCTCCTTGGTACCCCAGCCGCAGCGGTACATCATCCAGAGGAACGACGGCTTGATCCAGGTCATCCGGTCCCGCTTCCACTCCCCCGGAAACCGGCCGTCCCGGGCGGCGGCCAGGCCGATGGCGGGGCGGTACGCCTGGTAGACGGTGATCGTGGTGTCCGTGTGGCGGGCGCGGATGCGGAACTTCGGTTCGGCGGCGCGGGATCGATCGTTCACGGGTGACAGGTTCGACGGTCGGACGCGCTCCCGCCACCGGTTTTCCCGCTCGCCCGAACCGCCGAATTTCCCCGCAGGACTCTTGGCTCCGTCCCCGCCGTGGCCAAGACTGAGCCGATGACGCAGCGTGCGGAACTCGCGACCGTACTGGACCGGCTGGCCGTGGACGAGCTGGTCACCGCGTACGCGGTGACGGTGGACGACGGTGACTGGACGGCGTACCCGGGCCTGTTCACGCCCGGGGGGAGGGCCGATTACCGCTCGTCCGGGGGTATCGAGGGCGAGGCCGGGCAGGTCGCCGGGTGGCTCGCGGAGAACCTGGCGCGGTTCGCCGTACGGCAGCATCTGATCGTCAACCGGCGGGTGCGGTTCGGGATCCTGGAGCATGACACCGGGGACACCGCGCGGGTGCGGGCCGACTACTTCAACCCGATGCGCCGCACCGACGGGGACGGCCCGGCGGCGCCGGATCTGGAGTGCGGCGGGCGGTACGACTTCGGGCTGCTGCGCACACCCGAGGGCTGGCGGATCGGCGAGGTCGTGGCCACGGAGAAGTGGCGGAGGACTGCGCCATGAGGGCTGAAGCGGGGGGATGCGGGCAAGGGGGAACGGGAGGGTGACCGCCGGCTGAGCGGCGGCGCTCCCGAGCGGTGACCGGGGGGCCATCAGGCCCCCTGTCGTAGATCGCTTGCGGCGCGCACACTGGAGCCCTGGGGTAGGGAGGCTCCGTATGACGACGTTCGAGCGCTGGCTGACCTCCCCCTGGCGGCGCTCCGCCGTCGTCGCCCTCGCGGGCGCCCTGCCCGTGCTCGCGTTCCCGGCGCCGTCGCTGTGGTGGTTCGCGTACGTCGCCCTGGTCCCCTGGCTGCTGCTGGCCCGCTCGGCGCCGACCGGGCGGCGGGCGGCGTACGACGGCTGGTGCGGCGGCTTCGGGTATCTCGTCGCGGTGCACCACTGGCTGCTGCCGAGCCTTCATGTCTTCATCTTCCTGATCGGCGCGCTGCTCGGGCTGCTCTGGATGCCCTGGGGCTGGCTGGTGCGCCGGTACCTGGGCGGCGCCCCCTCCCCCGGCCGGTGCGCCGTCGCCCTCCTCGTACTGCCCTCGGGCTGGCTGCTGGTGGAGCTGGTCCGCTCCTGGCAGGGGCTCGGCGGCCCGTGGGGCATCCTGGGCGCCAGCCAGTGGCAGGTGGCACCGGCACTGCGGCTGGCCTCGGTCGGCGGGGTGTGGCTGCTGAGCTTCCTGGTGGTCGCCGTGAACGTGGCGGCGGCCGTGCTGATCGCGGTGCGCGGGGCGCGGATGCCCGCGGTGGCCACGGTCCTCGCCACCGCCGCCGCGACCACCGCCGCCTGGGCATGGGCACCCCGGCCGGGGATCGACGGCAGGACGCGGATCGCCGTCGTACAGCCGGGCGTCGTGGCCGGGCGGGACAGCCCGGAGGTCCGTTTCGACCGGGAGGAGCAGCTGACCCGGCGGCTCGTCGGGCAGGACGTCGACCTGGTGGTGTGGGGTGAGTCCAGCGTCGGCTACGACCTCGCCGACCGCCCCGATCTGTCCCGGCGGATCGCCGCGCTGTCCCGCGCGACCGGCGCCGACGTCCTGGTGAACGTGGACGCGCGCCGCTCCGACCGGCCCGGGATCTACAAGAGTTCGGTGCTGATCGGCCCGAACGGCCCGACCGGCGACCGGTACGACAAGATGCGTCTCGTGCCGTTCGGCGAGTACATACCCGCCCGTTCCGTGCTCGGCTGGGCCACCTCGGTGGGCAAGGCGGCCGGCGAGGACCGCAGGCGCGGCACCGAACAGGTCGTGATGAACGTGGGGCACGGACTGCGGATCGGCCCGCTGATCTGCTTCGAGACCGCGTTCCCCGACATGAGCCGGCATCTCGCCGAGGACGGCGCGGACGTGCTCCTCGGGCAGTCCTCCACCTCGACCTTCCAGCACAGCTGGGCGCCGGAGCAGCACGCCTCGCTGGCCGCGCTGCGCGCCGCCGAGACCGGCCGCCCGATGGTGCACGCGACCCTCACCGGCGTCTCCGCCGCCTACGGGCCCGACGGCCGGCCGCTCGGCCCCTGGCTGGGGACCGGCACGAGCACCGCGCGCGTGTACGACGTACCGCTGGCGCACGGCATCACGCCGTACGTCCGCTACGGCGACTGGCCGGTGCACGCCGCGCTGCTGGTGCTGGCCGCGCTGTGCGCCGGGGAGGGCGCGCGGGCGCTCAGGCCCCGCCGGGGAGGTCCTGAACCGCTCGTACCACCCGCTCGCACAGCTCATGGGTCGCCAGCGCGTCCCGGGCGCTGAGCAGCCGCCCGGCGCGCACCGCGTCGACGAAGGTGTGGACCGCCTGTTCGATGCCGCGCTGCCGGGCCACCGGCACCCAGTCGCCGCGCCGGCGCAGGGTCGGCTGGCCCTTGTGGTCGATCACCTCGGCGAGGTTGAGCACCTGGCGCTTGGTGTCCTGCCCGGAGACCTCCAGGATCTCCTCCGTCGAGCCGCTGAGCCGGTTCATCACGCCCAGCGCGGTGAAACCGTCTCCCGCGAGCTGGAGCACCACATGGTGCAGCAGCCCGTCCCGGACGCGGCCGCGGACCGTCACGTCGTCGACCGGGCCCGGCGCCAGGAAGCGCAGGGTGTCGACGACATGCACGAAGTCGTCCAGGATCATCGAGCGGGGCTCCTCGGGCAGCCCGACCCGGTTCTTCTGGAGCAGGATCAGCTCGCGCGGGTGCTCCAGGCACTGCGCGTACCCGGGGGCGTAGCGCCGGTTGAAGCCGACGAAGAGGCAGACGCCGCGCTCCTCGGCCAGCTCCACCAGCCGCTCGGAGTCGGCCAGTTCGAAGGCGAGCGGCTTGTCGACGTACGTCGGGACGCCCGCCGTCAGCAGCCGGGTGACGATCTCGGGGTGGGCGGCGGTGGGCGCGTGCACGAAGGCCGCGTCGAGCCCGGCGGCGAGCAGCGAGTCGAGGCTCGTGTGCCGCTGTCCGGCGGGCAGGTGCAGTCCGTCGGCGACCCGGGCGAGGGTGGCGGGGGTGCGGGTGTGCAGATGGAGGTCGACCCCGGGCAGCGCGCCCAGCACCGGCAGATACGCCTTCTGCGCGATGTCCCCGAGTCCGATGCAGCCGACCTTCACGTGTCTCTCCCCTGCGGCTCGCCCAGCTGTACGTCCCCGGCAGCATACGGGGGCCGCCAGTCGGCGATGCCGTCGAATCCGCGCAGGAAGAGGGCGGGGCCGAGCCTGGACAGGGCGGCGATCGAGGTGTCGCGGACGGCGACGGCGGCGCGGCCGCGCGCCATGTCGACGCGGGCGATCCTGACCGCCCGGCGGGCTATGGCGGTCGTCCGCGGGAGCCGGGCGGCGGTGTAGGCGGCGAGGTCGCGGGCGTGGTGGGCGAGGACGACGGCGTCCTCGACGGCCTGGTTGCCGCCCTGGCCGAGGGTGGGCGGCATGGCGTGCGCGGCGTCGCCGAGGAGCGCGACCCGGCCCGCATGACAGGCGGGCGGCGGGGTCGCGAGGTGGTGGACGTCGTGCCGCAGGACGTCCTCGGGGCGGGTGGCGGCCAGCACGGCGGGGACGGGGTGGTGCCAATCGCCGTAGCGGCGCAGGAGTTCGGCCCGTTCGTCGTCCGGGGCCCGGCCGCCCGCCGCGGTGACGGCCGCCGCGTAGGCGTACACCCGGCCGTCCCGGAGCGGATGCGTGCCCCACAACTGCCCCCGCCCCCAGGTCTCATGGGCGGCGAACGCGGTACCGGGCAGCGGGATCAGGACCCGCCAGGTGGTGAACCCGGCGTACACCGGCCCGGGGTGTCCGGGGAACAGGGCCGTGCGGACACGGGAGTTGACGCCGTCCGCGCCGACGACCAGCTCGGCCTCCAGTTCTTCGTGGGCGCTGGGGTCGCCGGAGCCGGCCGACCCGCCGCGCACCCGTGCGGGCCGCCCGGCGTCGCCCGGATCGAGGACGGTCGCCACCGTTCCCGTGCGCACGGCGCCGGGCGGGAGCAGCGCCGCCAGGCGGTCGATCAGGGTGGCCCGGGACAGCAGTACCAGGGGGTCGCCGAAGCGGGCGGTCACGGCGGCGGCGTCGCCGCGGGAGAGCCAGCGGCCCGAGGGGGTGCGCAGTCCGCCGTCGCCCTGCCAGGCGGCCAGGTCGCGGATCTCGTCGCCGATGCCGAGGACGTCCAGGGCGCGCAGCGCGTTCGGGGCGAGGGAGATCGCGGCGCCGACCGGCGCCAGGGAGCGGGCCCGCTCCAGCACGGTCACCTCCCAGCCGCGCCGGTACAGGGCCGCGCCCGCCGCCAGCCCCCCGATCCCGCCGCCGATGACGACCGCACGCGCCGACCCTGCCATGACCCGCCCCTTCCTCACTACAACTGTAGTGCTCGCCACGCTACTACACCCGTAGTACGACGGATAGGGTCTCCCCATGCCCGTACGCCCCACCGCCCCCGCCGCTCCCGCTCCCGCCGCTCCCTCCCGCGCCGGTCTCGTCGCCGACACCGCACTCGCCCTGCTCGCCGAGCGCGGGATGCGTGGGCTGACCCACCGGGCCGTGGACGAGTCGGCGGGACTCCCGCCGGGCTCGACCTCGAACGTGGCCCGCACCCGGCAGGCGCTGCTGGAACTCGCGGTACGGCGGCACGCCGAGCGCGAGGCGCGAATCCTGGCCCCGGCCGAGCTGCCCGGCCCGGCCGGCGACCTCGACGCGCTGGCCGACGGACTCGCCCTCGCCGTGCACCGCTCGCTGACCCAGGGCCGCGCGCTGCTGATCGCCCGCTACGAACTCGCCCTGGAGGCCACCCGCCGCCCGGAGTTGCGCGCCTACTACGACCGCGCCGGCGCCGTCTTCAAGGAGCAACTGGCGGCGATGCTCACGGCGGCCGGGTCCCCCGACCCGGACCGGCATGTGCTGTCCCTGGTCGCCTGGGCCGACGGCCTGATGTTCGCGTGCGCGGCGGGGTCGTTCAGCACCGAGGTGCCGGACCGGGCGCGGATCCGGGCGGGCGTACGGGAGTTGCTCGCGGGGATGCTGGGCCGCTGAAATCCCCTGGCCGCGGCGGCACCCGACCGGTGAGGATGAGGCCATGACGAGCGAGCGCGACGAACCCGCCCTGAACGCCGGCGAACGCGAGATGCTGGAGGGCTGGCTGGACTTCCACCGCCGGACCCTGATCGCGAAGTGCGAGGGCCTGACCGACGAGCAGCTGCGCACCGCCTCGGTGGCGCCCTCGGAGCTGACCCTTATGGGGCTGGTGCGGCACATGGCCGAGGTCGAGCGGTTCTGGTTCCACGAGGTGCTGTTGGACGAGGACCTCGGCGTCCTCTACTGCTCCGAGGACGACGTGGACGGCGACTTCCACGTCACGGACGCGGACACCTGGCAGGAGGCGTACGCCACCCACCGGGCCGAGGTCGACAGGGCCCGGCGCGACACCGCGGGCCGCTCGCTCGACGAGCTGTCCCGGCGTACCGACCGCGCCGGCAAGGAGCACTTCACGCTCCGCTGGATCTACACCCACATGATCGAGGAGTACGCCCGGCACAACGGGCACGCGGATCTGCTCCGGGAGCGGATCGACGGCAGCACCGGCGCCTGAGGCGTCAGCCGCGCGGGGCGAAAACCCCTCGTTCGGTGCGGGAGTTCACCCGGGCGGAGGCATCCGGCTCGACTCTTTGATGCCAACCGGCTCCGGAACCAGCATCGTTACCCGGGTGCATCGAACGACGACCACCGCAGCGCTTCTGGTCACCGTCGCCGTCTCGGCCCTCACCGGCTGCGTGACGGTACGGCACACGGCGGCACCGGGACCGCCGCCGAGTGCCGCGCCCTCGCAGCAGTCGGCACCCCGCACGGACGGCAGCGCCTCGCCACGGGTGGTGCAGGCACCGGCCCGCGAGGCCCTGGAGATGGTCGGTCCCTCCGGAAACCCGGTCCCGGCCCCCAAGCCCGCCCCGTCCGGATCCCCCGGCCCCCAGGCGCCCGGCCACTCCGCCACGCGCGCCGCCGGGGGGTCGCCCGCCCAGCCGCCCCGGGCCCACCGCCCCGCCCAGGCACCGCCACGCACCCCCCAGCGCGCCCCCGCGGACGTCTGCGACCTGGGCCGCGAGTACGGCGGCTGGCGCGGCAACAGCCCGGAATCGGAGATCTGCGAGCGGACGTACGGACGCCACTGAACGGATCGGCAGGGCGACCGGAACCACGGGTTCGGCGCCCCGGAATCGACGCCCCGGCCGATGGCGCCTACCGCCGGTCGCCCGACCGCACTGTCACCCGCATGGCCTAACGTGACGCGCCACCCACATGGGTGAACATCAGGCTGATGAGTGCCCTATCCGAGGCAATCCGTGAAAGGCGAACCATATCCGCATTCGACGAATCCTCGCCGCCGTCATCGCCACGGCAGCCCTCGCCGGACTCGGCCTCACCGGTGCCGCCACCGCCGGCGCCGCGAGCCTCACCCCGGGTGAGTGCCAGCAGGGCGGCGGTACGGTCGACTGGTCGAACCCGACCGTGGCCGGGACCGGGACTTGCCGGGGCGGTATGTACAACGGGCAGATGGTCGACTGACCCGCACCAGGCACCGGGCGCCCCGCGGCCACGCGCTGCGGGGCGTCCGGCGCCTGACCGTCCCGTACTGAACGCGCCCGTCCCGCACCCTCAGCTGGGCCTCTGCCTCGGTGGTCCCCAGGACCCTCCGCTCCCTGGACCGCCCTCCTCCAGGCGCAGCTCCAGCCGTCCGATCGCCGCCCGGACGCCCTCGCCGTACCCGTCGTCCGCGAGGGCGTCCGCGGCGGTGCGGGCGTGGTCGAGTTGGGTGCGGGCGGCCTCGGTGCGGCCCAGTTTCACGTAGTCCGCGGCCAGGTTGAGGTGGAGGGAGGGGAAGAAGCCCGGCACCCCGCGGGGGTCGCCGTCGGGCAGTTCCCGGGCCGCCGTCAAGGCCCGCAGATCCCAGGCGAGTTCGTCGGCGGGATCGTCCTGGGTGTCGGCGAGGTAATGCGCCAGGGTGCAGCGGTGCAGCGGATCGCCGTCCTCGCCGATCTCCGTCCAGAGGTCGAGGAAGCGGCTGCGGGCCTCCTCGCGGTCACCGGCGTGGTGCAGCATCACGACCTGGCCGATCCGCGTCAGCACCTCGTCCAGGGCCGTCTGTTCCCGTCGCTCCGCCACCGCGTCCTCCGGCGATCGTCCGCTGTCGTGCACCGACGCTAACCGGCGCCGCCCGGATTCCCGGTCAGGCGGCGCCGACGCCACCGTCAGCCCAGATCGGGGATGCGCCAGTCGATCGCCTCATGGCCCTGGCGGGCGATCGCCTCGTTGATCTGCGTGAAGGGGCGGGAGCCGAAGAACTTCTTCGCGGACAGCGGGGAGGGGTGCGCGCCCTTGACCACCACGTGCCGCTCCTCGTCGATCAGCGGGAGCTTCTTCTGCGCGTAGTTGCCCCACAGCACGAACACCGCCGGGTCGGGACGGGAGGCCACCGCGCGGATCACGGCGTCGGTGAACTTCTCCCAGCCCTTGCCCTTGTGCGAGTTGGCCTCCCCGGCCCGCACGGTGAGGACCGCGTTGAGCAGCAGCACGCCCTGCTGGGCCCAGGGCATCAGATAGCCGTTGTCCGGGACCGGCAGGTCCAGTTCGGCCTGCATCTCCTTGTAGATGTTGCGCAGCGAGGGCGGGGTCTTCACGCCCGGACGGACCGAGAAGCACAGCCCGTGGCCCTGGCCCTCGCCGTGGTACGGGTCCTGGCCGAGGACGAGGACCTTCACCTTGTCGTACGGCGTGGCGTCCAGCGCGGCGAAGACCTCCTCGCGCGGCGGGTAGACAGGGCCCTTCGCCCGCTCCTCCTCGACGAACTCGGTCAGCTCCTTGAAGTAGGGCTGCTCCAGTTCGTCGCCCAGAACCCCGCGCCAGGACTCGGGCAGCATGGCGATGTCGGTCACGTCAACGTCCTCACGATGTCGATCAATTACCGCGTGCGGTCACTTCAGGATTCAGAACCTACAGGCGACCACTGACAACGGGTCCCCGAAGGTCCGCTCCCCACCGCTCACCAGCTGGTTTTACGGTGCAGCGTCCACATCATCATGATCGTCGAGGGGTCGAGCGCCTGCTCGCCACCGGATATGTCGTCGCTGGCCGCCACGTACTGCCGGCCCTGCCACAGCGGCAGCAACTGGGCGTCGCCCGCGATGATCCGCTGGGCCTGCTCCATGTCGCCGACCGTCTTGGCGCGGTCGCTCTGGGCCCGCGAGTGCGGCAGCAGCCGGTCGGTGATGTCCTTGGCCGGGTAGGGCGTGCCGAGCGCGTTGTGCGCACCGGTGAAGGGCGCGATGAAGTTGTCCGCGTCGGGGAAGTCCGGGGACCAGCCGCGGCCGAACACCGGGTACTCGCCCTTCTGGTAGCCGACCACATAGCTCTTCCAGGGGCGGCTCTCCAGGGTGACGGTGAACAGCCCGGAGCCCTCCAGCTGCCGCTTCAGCTCCTTGAACATCAGGGCGGTCTCGGAGCCGTACCGGTCGGTGGTGTACCAGAGGGTCAGCGGGACCTTCTGGTGGATGCCCGCGTCCTGCAGGATCGTCCGCGCCTTGCCGGTGCTCGGGTCGCCGTACTCGTCGAAGAAGGCGGTGGTGTGGCCGACGAGGCCCTTGGGGACCATCGAGTACAGCGGGTCGACGGTGTCCTTGTAGACCTTGTGGGCGATCGCGCCCCGGTCCACGAGCTGGGCGATCGCCTTGCGCACGGCGGGCCGCCCGGCCCACGGGTCCTTGGGGTCGAACACCAGGTAGCTGATGTCCGTACCGGCGCCGTCCACGAGCTGGAGGTCGGAGTTGCCCTGCTGCTGGAGCGCGAGGATGTCGTCGGCGGCGAGACCGCGGTAGGTGACGTCGATCTGCTTGTCGCGCAGCGCCTTGACCATGCCGGCGGAGTCCTGGAAGTAGCGGATGGTCACCGCGTCGTTCTGCCGCTGGGCGAATCCGTGGTAGTTGCCGTTGCCGGTCAGGACGGCCTGCCGGCCCTCCTGGTACGACTGGAGCCGGTACGGCCCCGAGCCGTCGGCCCCGGAGTCCTTGCGCAGGGCGCGGGCCGGGTAGTCCTTCGGGTCCACGATCGACAGGGCCGGGGTGGCCAGCACGAACGGGAAGGTGGCGTCGGACTTGCCGAGGTGGAAGACGACCTCGCGGTCGCCGGAGGTGTCCACGCTGTCGAGGCTGCCGAGCAGTCCCGCGGGGCCGGCCGCGGCGTTGATGGCGCGGATGCGGTCGACGGAGTACTTGACCGCCTCGGCGTTCAGCGGGTCGCCGTCGGCGAACTTCAGGCCCGCGCGCAGCGTGCAGCGATAGGTGCGGCTCGACGAGTCGGCGAAGGAGCAGCTCTGGGCGGCGTCGGGCTGGGGGGTCGTCGCGCCGTTCGGGTAGGCGAGGAGCGTCTGGTAGATGTTCCGGTACAGCTCCCATGATCCGTCCCAGGCGCCGGCCGGGTCCAGGGTGCTGGGCGCGCTGGTGGTGCCGACCACGATCGGGTCCCCGCTGCCCGAGTCCCCGTCGGACAGCAGCCCGCAGCCGCCGGCCACCAGCGACACGGACGCGATCGCCGCGACTGACCGCAGGAATCGGTTCCGGTTGAACACGCGCACGCTCCTCGATCCGCCTACCAAGGTCGGCAGACCTTACCGCAGCGTCAGTGCGCCCAACCTCCCTTGGAACATGGCCACTTGATCCAAAAAGCGATGACGACGTTGTCATGCTCGCCGGTGTCCGCTGGGCGGTGTCCCGGGCGCCGGCCCGTCCGGAATCCGGCGCCCGGGAGGGGGTTTCACACCCCGGCGTTGAGGAAGAGTCCACCGTCCACGACGAGGGTCTGACCGGTGACCCAGTCGGACTGCGCGGAGGTGAGGAATGCCGCGGCGCCGCCGATGTCGGACGGCACACCGAGCCGGCCCAGCGGGTAGGAGGCGGCGGCCTCCTCCTCACGGCCCTCGTACAGGGCCTGGGCGAACTTGGTCTTGACCACGGCCGGGGCGATCGCGTTGACCCGGACCTTCGGCGCGAACTCGTGCGCCAGCTGCTGGGTCAGGTTGATCATCGCGGCCTTGCTGACGCCGTAGGCGCCGATGAACGGCGAGGGCGCGAGGCCCGCGATCGAGGCGATGTTGACGATCGCGCCGCCGTTGTCCTTCTGCCAGGCGTGCCAGGTCTTCTGGGCGAAGCCGAGGGCGGAGATCACATTGGTCTCGAAGACCTTGCGGGCGACGTTCAGGTCCAGGTCCGCGATGGGCCCGAACACCGGGTTGGTGCCCGCGTTGTTGACCAGGTGGTCGAGGCGGCCGAAGGCCTCCATGGTGCGCTCGACGGCCTCGCTCTGGTGGTCTAGGTCGTGCGCCTTGCCGGCCACGCCGATGACCCGCTCGGCGCCGAGCTTGACGACGGCCTCCTTGAGCGCGTCCTCGTTGCGGCCGGTGATGCACACCCGGTCGCCGCGCGCGACGAGGGCCTCGGCGACGCCGTAGCCGATGCCGCGGCTGGCGCCGGTGACGAGGGCGACCTTGCCGGACAGGGGCGCAAGTTCTGCGGAAGTCATGTGCGGTGTCCCCTAGTCGAGCGGTCCGCCGGCGACGTACAGCACCTGGCCGGAGACGAATCCGGCCGCCTCGCCGGTGAAGAAGGCGATGGCGTTGGCGATGTCCTCGGGCTCGCCGACGCGCTGCACCGGGATGGCGCCCGCGGCGGCCTTCTTGAAGTCGTCGAAGCCCATGCCGACGCGGTCGGCGGTGGCCTTGGTCATCTCGGTGGCGATGAAGCCGGGGGCGACGGCGTTGGCGGTGATGCCGAACTTGCCGAGCTCGATGGCGAGGGTCTTGGTGAAGCCCTGGAGACCCGCCTTGGCGGCCGAGTAGTTGGCCTGGCCGCGGTTGCCGAGCGCCGAGGAGGAGGACAGGTTGACGACCCGCCCGAAGCCTGCGTCGACCATGTGCTTCTGCACGGCCTTGGTCATCAGGAACGAGCCACGCAGATGCACGTTCAGGACGGTGTCCCAGTCGGAGACGCTCATCTTGAACAGCAGGTTGTCGCGCAGCACGCCCGCGTTGTTGACCAGGATCGTCGGGGCGCCCAGCTCCGCGACGATCCGGGCGACGGCGGCCTCGACCTGCGCCTCGTCGGAGACGTCGGCGCCGACCGCGACGGCCTTGCCGCCGGCCGCGGTGATCTTCTCGACGGTGTCCTTGCAGGCGGCCTCGTCCAGGTCGATCACGGCGACCGCGCGACCCTCGGCGGCCAGCCGTACGGCGGTGGCGGCACCGATGCCGCGCGCGCCGCCGGTGACGACCGCGACCCGCTGTTCAGTGGTGGACATGTGCTGTTTCTCCTCGCCCTTGAGAGAACCCGTACGACCCTTCGCGAGGGCCTTCCGGTGTGCGGTGAGCGACCGCTTAGTATCTTCAGCCCACACGACGCTAGAAGCCCTGGCACCCGGTGTCAACGGCTCATCCGGCCGTTGTGATCCATTACCTCACCAGGAGGTCCAGCAATCGCTCCGTCTCGGCGGCCGGGTCGGCGGTCAGGCCGGTGTGCACCGGGCCGGGCTGGACCACGGTGGAGCGGGGCGCGATCAGCCAGCGAAAACGCCGACCGGCGTCGTCCCCGGCCGCCTGCCCGGCCTCCGGGCCGCCCGCGCAGTGCCGCTCGATCGCGGTGAGCGCCGCCCTGATCCCGGCCGCGTCGGCCGCCGGGTCCAGGGCGCGCAGCCGGTCCTCGTCCAGGTGGGTGCGGGCGCCGACGTAACCCCGGGCGCGGCAGTAGACGGCGACGCCCGCGTTGAGGCACTCGCCGCGTTCGATCCGGGGTACGACCCTGATCAGGGCGTACTCGAAGACGTCCCGGTCGCCGCCCTGGCCGGCCCGGGTGATGTGGCGCTCGGTCACATGGCCCGCCATGTGGATGTGCGTCTCGCTCACTTGTCCTCCTGGATACCCGTGTCGGTGCCGGTACCGGTGATGCGCCCGGCGATGACGGCCGCGCGGGCGAGCAGCGGGCGGGCGTAGGCCCGGCGCAGCTCGTCCGGGGTGTCGAAGCCGGGTTCGCCGGTGAGCCAGGCGTCCGGGATCTCGGCCGTGACCTCGGCGAGCAGGTCCTCGGTGACGCGGGGCGCGAGGTCGGCCGCGGCCGCCGCGAGGTCCGGGGCGAAGCCGGCGAGGGCATGCTCGGCGGCGTCGTAGGGGCGGCTAGCGGACTTCTCGGCGGCGGGCCAGTTGTGGTGCCAGATCATGGTGGCGCCGTGGTCGATGAGCCACAGCTCGCCCCGGTGGACCAGGAGGTTGGGGTTGCGCCAGGAGCGGTCCACGTTGTTGATCAGCGCGTCGAACCAGACGATCCGCCCGGCCTCCTCGGGGCTCACCGCGAAGGCGAGCGGGTCGTAGCCGAGGGTGCCGGAGAGGAAGTCCATGCCGAGGTTGGTGCCGCCGCTGCCCCGCAGCAGATCCTGCACCTGCTGCTCGGGTTCGCCGAGCCCGAGCACGGAGTCCAGTTCGACGGTGACCAGGCGGGGCGTCCGGAAGCCGAGGCGCCGGGCGAGTTCGCCGCACACGACCTCGGCGACCAGGGTCTTGCGGCCCTGTCCTGCTCCGGTGAACTTCATGACGTAGGTCCCGAGGTCGTCGGCCTCGACGAGTCCCGGCAGCGAGCCGCCCTCACGCAGCGGCGTGATGTAGCGGGTCGCGGTGACTTCCTTGAGCATCGCCCCAGGTTACTGGGGCCGGCCGCGGCGCGGGGGCCCGAGGCGGCCGAGCACCTCGGCGGTCGTCGTGACGGTGGCGACCAGGGCGAGGGTGTGGCGGATCAGCGCGGCGGTGTAGTCGGCGGGCACCCCCGCGATGGCGTCGGCCGGGACGACGGCGGCGTAGCCGAGGTTGACCGCGTCGAACACCGCGTTGGGGATCGCCACGTTGGCCGAGACGCCGGTGACGATCAGGGTGTGGCAGCCGAGGTTGCGCAGCAGGGCGTCGACGCCGGTCCCGTGCAGCGGGGACAGCCCGTGCAGCCGTCGTACGACCAGATCCTCCTCGGCGACCTCGATCGGCGGCGCGACCCGCACCGCCGTACTGCCGGACAGCTGGTGCACGGGAAGCCGTTCGGCGGCACGGAACAGCCGGGCGTTGCGGCTCGCGCCCCGGCCGTCCGGGCGGCGCTCGGCGATCGCGTGGATCACCTGGACACCGGCCCGGTGCGCGCCGTCGACCAGCCGGGCGACATTGCCGAGGGCCCCCGAGGAGCGGGCCGCGCGGGCGAGTTCGGGCAGGGCGGCGTCCGGCCCCACCACGCCCCGCTGGCATTCCACGGTCAGCAGCACGGTGTGCGCGGGATCGAGGAGGTCGCCCAGTCGCTCGTACGCCGCCATCGCGTGCCTTTCGCCGGAGCCGGGGCGGTGAGAGTAACGGCCGTGCGCGGGAGAGGGAAGACGAGGGGGCCCGGCTGTTCCCTTCCCTGACGCGATGTCAGAGGATCACCGCTGGAGAGGTTTTCCGGTACGACGACGAGGAGGCCGCATGTCCGTCACTCCGCAGCGCCGGGGCCGCAGGATCATGATGTCGCCCGGCGAGCTGGACACGTTCCTGGCCGGACAGCGCACCTGCCGGGTCGCGACCGTCTCCGCCGACGGCGCCCCGCACGCGAGCGCGCTCTGGTTCCTCTGGGACGGCGGCGCGCTGTGGCTCTACTCGCTGGTGCGCAGCCGCCGTTGGACCCAGCTCGGCCGCGATCCCCGGGTGGCGGTGGTGGTCGACGCGGGCGAGGAGTACGGCGAGTTGCGCGGGGCCGAGCTGGCGGGGCGGGTGGAGTTCGTCGGCGAGGCGCCCCGCACCGGGCTGCCGTGCCCCGAACTCGTGTCCGTGGAGGGGGCGTTCGCCCGCAAGTACTTCGGCCTGGACGAGCTGCCGCACGACGGCAGGCACGCGTGGGCGCGGCTGGTCCCGGAGCGGATCACCTCCTGGGACTTCCGCAAACTCGGCTCGCTGTGACCCGGCTCCCGCAACTCGGCCCCCTGCCAGGGGAGTCGGGGCACCACGAGCCCCCCGGCGCCCCGGTCAGCCGACCTGTTGCGCGGCCGTGCGCAGGGCCTCGACCGCCGCGCGGATGGAGGGCCGGCGGTCGGCGTCGGCCCGCCAGATGACATAGACGTGCCGCCGCACCCGCTGGGTGAGCGGTACGAGGACCACGCCGTCCGGCACCGGATGGCGGCCCAGCAGCGGGGCGATGCACACCCCCAACCCGGCGGACACCAGCTGGAGTTGGGTGTGGGTCTCGCCCGCGCGATGGCCGACGATCGGCTCGACGCCCTTGGAGCGCAGGGTGAACATCAGCCACTCGTGGCAGAACTCGCCCTCGCCCCAGGTGATCCACTCGTCCTCGGCGAACTCGGCGAGGTCCACCTCCTCGCGGTCGGCGAGCCGGTGTCCTGCGGGCACGGCGACCTCGGCCGGATCGTCCAGGAGCGGCGCCTTGACCAGTCCGTCGGGCACCGGCATCGGCTTGTTGTACCAGTCCAGGACCACCGCGAGATCGAGGTCGCCGCGCACCACGGCGGCGATGCCCTGCTCCGGTTCCAGTTCGCTGGAGCGCACCCGCAGCCCCGGGTGCTCGGCGCGCAGCGCCCGCAGCGCCACCGGGAACAGGCCCCGGGCGGCGGTGGGGAAGGCGGAGAGACGCAGCTCGCCGACGACCTGCCCGCGGTGCGCCTCCAGGTCCGACTCGGCCAGCTCCACCTGCGACAGGATGCGCGCCGCGTGCTCCGAGAGCAGCCGGCCGGCGTCGGTGAGCCGTACGCCCCGGCCGTTCTTGGCGAGGAGCTGCTGGTTGATCTCGCGTTCCAGCTTGCCCAGCTGCTGGGAGACGGCGGACGTGGTGACATGCAGGGCGTCGGCCGCGGCACTGACCGAGCCGTGCCGGGCCAGGGCGTCCAGGGTGCGCAGGCGCTCCAGGTTCAACATATAAGCGATCCTACGAGATACCCGGTGAGATTTCTCGATTGTGCTACGAAGTTTGGTCCCGCATTGTTGTCGTCATGAGCACGGTCACCGCATCCCGAACGCAGTCCCCCACCACCCCGGACCAGTCGCCTCCCCGCCCCCGCCTCGACTGGCGGCTGCGCTTCGGCGCCCTCTCGCTGATCTGGGGCTTCAGCTTTCTGCTGATCAAGGTGGGCACGAGCGGGTACGCGCCGTTCCAGGTCACCCTCGGCCGACTGGTCTTCGGCACGGCGGTGCTGGTGGCGGCGATGGCCGTCAAGCGGGAGCGGCTGCCGCGCGGGGGCCGGCTGTGGGCGCACATGGCGGTCGCCGCGTTCTTCCTGAACGCCCTGCCGTTCTCCCTCTTCGCCTACTCCGAGCTGACCATCCCGTCCACGCTGGCCGGTATCTGCAACGCCACCTCGCCGCTGTGGGGCATGGCGCTCTCCGTGGTCGCGCTCTCCGAGGACCGGCCGACCCGGGTCCGGGTGGCCGGGCTCGGGCTCGGCTTCCTCGGGGTGCTGACGGTGCTCGGCGCCTGGCAGGGCTTCCACGGCCTCGACGCCACCGGCACGGCGATGGCCCTGCTCGCCTCGCTGAGCTACCCGGTGGGCTGGATCTACGTCCGGCGGACGCTGGCGGGCACGGGCAACTCCCATCTGTCCATGACGGGCGGCCAGTTGCTGGTGGCCACGGTGCAACTGGCGGTCGTGACACCGCTGTTCACCGGCATGCCGAAGCACTTCGCCCTGGTGCCGCTGCTGGCCGTCGCCGCGCTGGGCGCGCTCGGCACGGGGCTCGCGGTGCTCCTCCAGTACGGCCTGGTCGCCGAAGTCGGGCCCACGACCGCGCAGATGGTCACCTATTTCATCCCGGTGATCGCGACCGCGGCGGGCGTCGCGATCCTCGGGGAGTCGCTGCACTGGAACACCCCGGTGGGCGCGGCGATCGTGCTCGCGGGGGCGGCGCTCACGCAGGTGCGGGGCAGGAAGAGCGCCTGAGGGGCGGGACCTGGAAGGTCCGTGCGCGAGTGCCGCCGGTATGCGGTTCTCGCGCAGTTCCTCATCCCCCCGCGTGACCCGCCGCTACCCGTAGACCCGTGACGGCGACGGCCGTACCGCCGCCTCGATCGCCTCCGCAAGGGGTTCGAGGTCCGCCGGGGTCAGCGGGGACACCGTGATCCGGACGGCCGGGGGGCTGGTCAGGCGGAAGCGGGCGCCCGGGGCGACGACCCAGCCGGACTGGAGCAGCCGGGCGACGGCGGTGGTCTCGTCGGGGACCGGGACCCAGAGGTTCATGCCGGTACGGCCCCGGGCCTCGATGCCCCGGGCGGCCAGGGCGTCGATCAAGGGCTGCCGCCGGGAGCGGTACGACTCCGCCACCGCCGTACGGTCCACCGCTCCCCCGCCCCACAGCTGCGCCAGCGCGCGCTGGAGCAGCAGGCTCACCCAGCCGGGGCCGAGGCGCAGCCGGCCGCGGACCCGGTCGACGGTCACCGGGTCGCCCGCGAGGACGGCGAGGCGCAGATCGGGGCCGTAGGTCTTGGCGGCGGAACGCGCGAAGGCCCAGTGCCGGGTGGCGCCCGCGAGGGGGTGCGGGGGCAGGTCCACGATGCCGTGGCCGTGGTCGTCCTCGATCAGCAGGGTGTTCGGATGCGCGCGCAGCACCGTGCGCAGGGCACGGGCACGGGCGGCGGTCACGGCGGCGCCGGTCGGGTTCTGGGCGCGGGCGGTGACGAGCACCGCGCGGGCCCCGTCGGCCAGGGCGCGGGCCAGCTCCTCGGGCAGCGGCCCGTCGTCGTCCACGCCCACCGGGACCGTGCGCAGACCGAGCGCCGGCATCAGATCGAGGGCGCTGCCCCAGCCGGGATCCTCGACGGCGACCGCGTCACCGGGCCTGAGGTGCGCGGCGAGGACGCGCTCGATGGCGTCGAGGGAGCCCGAGGTGACGGTGAGGGGCCCCGCGGGGACGCCGTCGGCGTCGAGTTCGGCGCGGGCGACGCGGAGCAGACCGGGGTCGACCGGGTCCTCGCCGTACAGGACGGCCCGCCGGTCCCCCGCCTCGGCCGCGACCGCGAGCGCCGGGGCGAGCCGGGGCAGCAGCTCGGGGTCCGGGTTGCCGGTGGACAGATCGCGGGCGCCCGGCGGCACCTCCACCCGCAGCTGAGCGCGTCCGGTGGTGACCGGCTTGGGCCGCACCCGGCTGCCGCGCCGCCCGGCGGTCTCGATCACCCCGCGCTCACGCAGCGTGCGATACGCGGCCGCGACGGTGTTCGGATTCACCCCCAGCCGCGCGGCCAACTCCCGCATGGGCGGCAGTGCTTGGCCCGGCCGCAGCTCCCCGGTACCCACCGCGCGTTCGACATCGGCCGCGATCTCAGCTGCGCCGCGGCCCTCGATCCGATACTCTCCTAGCACAAAATCAATTATGCACTAGTACAAAAGCGATCGCCTGTCGGCTTCGCCTTGGAGGGACCGTCATGCCGGACACGACCGCGGAAACCCAGCCCGCCGCCTACACCCCGACCGACCGCACCATGCCCACGCGCGACGCGGAACGGGCGTCGTACGACAGGGAGGTGGTGCACGCGATACTGGACGAGGGGTACGTCTGCCATCTGGGCTTCGTCCGCGACGGCGCCCCCGTGGTGCTGCCCACGCTGTACGGCCGGGTGGGCGAGCGGCTCTACATCCACGGCTCGACGGGTTCGCGCCCGCTGCGGATGACCGGTGCCGCCGATCCGGGTCTTGAGGTGTGCCTGACCGTGACCCATGTGGACGGACTGGTGCTGGCCCGTTCCGCCTTCAACCACTCGGTCAACTACCGCTCCGTGGTGGTGCACGGCATCGCGCACCAGGTCACCGACCCCGAGGAGCGGCGCCGCGCGCTGGACGCCCTGGTGGACCATGTGGTGGCGGGCCGCGCCGCCGACTCCCGGCCCGCGAACAAGAAGGAGCTGGCCGCCACCGCGGTGATCCGTCTGGATCTGGACGAGGTCTCCGCCAAGATCCGCACCGGCGGCGCCAACGACGAGCCCGAGGACCTCGCCCTCCCCTACTGGGCGGGCGTCGTCCCGCTCCGCAAGGGGTACGACGCCCCGATCCCGAACGCCGACCTGGCGTCCGGGATCGAGCTGCCGGACTACCTCACCGGGGAGTGACTCTTCTTCGGCACGGCCGGGTTGTCACCGGGCCCCGCCGGACGGCCGCCCCTGCGTAGCGCGGTCTCGCTCACGGTCAGGCCCGCGACCGCCGTGAGCATCAGCAGGGTGCCGGCCACGGTGGTGACCGTGAGCCGCTCGCCGAGCAGCAGCACCGCGAGCACGGCCGCGGTCACCGGTTCGAGCAGCATGATCACGGAGACGGTGGCGGACCGTACGACGGCCGCGCCCGCGAAGTACAGGGCGTACGCGAGCGCCGTGGGCACGGCGGCGATGTAGCACAGGAGCCACAGCAGCCGGGCCGGGTGGCCGGTGTGCGGGAGCAGCCCCTCCGGCAGCGCGAACGGCAGCAGGCACAGGGTGGTCACCGCGAAGGCCCATACGGTGGTCTCGGCGGCGTCGGCGCCGCCGTCCCGGCCCCACCAGCGGGTCAGCAGGGTCATGGCGCCGTAGCCCGCGGCCGACAGCAGCGCGAGCAGCACGCCCGCGGGGCGGACGGCCGCGGCCGAGTCGCCGAAGGTCAGCACGGCGAGTCCGGCGAGGGCCCCGGCGACGGACAGGACGCCGCCCGCGCCGAGCCGCTCACCGAGCAGCAGCCGGGCGCCGAGCGCGATGAGCACGGGGCCCGCGCCGAGGGTGACGACGGTGGCCACGGCGAGTCCGGTGGCCGCCACGGCCGCGAAGTACGCGGTCTGGAACACCGCGAGCCCGAGCCCGGTGGCGACGGCCTTCAGCATCCGGCGTGCCGTCGGTTCGGCCGCGCCCCGCCGGGGTCGCGGGCGCAGACCGCGGCCGGCGAGCAGCAGCAGGAGCCCCAGCGCGCAGCGCCAGAAGGAGAGGCCGAAGGCGCCCATGTCGCTGGCCCGGTAGACCAGGGAGGCGGCGGCCCCTGCGGTGCCCCAGGCGGCACCGGTGACGATCAGATAGAGCAGGCCGCGCCCTACAGGCAGGCCGGTGGACGTCTTCAGGTTCGCGTTCGAGGTCGAGTTCGCGTTGGAACTCGGGTTCTGGTTCTGGTTCGACAAGGAGGTTTCTCCGCAGAAACGCGCCCAAGGGGCGCGGAAGTTCGGGGGCGGCCCGATTCATCGGGTCGCGCGGACTTCGTCTGCGGGCAGCACCGTCCGGCCCGGCGCCGATCGCGCCGAGCGGGTGTCCCGGAGGCCCGCCTCAGGCGGCGGGCGGCGGAAGTACGAGCGTGGACGGCATGACCAGCACCTTAGGTGGAGGTGCGCTGCTCGGACAACGCCCTTTCCGGGCCGCCCGTGGCCACCGGTTCCAGGGATCCCTTGGCGGGCGCCGCGGACTGGGCGATGAACGCGCCGACCAGGACGACGGCCCCGCCGAGGACCTGCGGCGCGGACAGGTGCTCGCCGAGCAGCACCCAGGCCAGCACCGTCGCGATCACCGCCTCCAGGCAGGCCACGACCCCGGCGACCTGCGGGGACAGCCGTCGTACCGACAGCACACCGGTGACGTAGGCGACCACCGTGGCGACGAGCACGATCCAGACGAGGAGGGCGAGGGCGGGTACGGCGGTGCCGTCCATCCGCGCCGAGCCGGTGAGCGCGGCCCAGTGGATCTCCCAGGGGCGGGCTACGGCGCTGAGTACGAGGGCGCCCACGATCAGGCCGTAGGCGATGACGCCCAGCGGGTCCGGTGCCCGGGTGCCCGCGTCGCTGCCCTGGTCGGACAGGATGAAGTAGCCGACCTGGCAGCAGGCGGCGGCGAGCGCGAACGCCAGGCCCAGCGCGTCGAAGCTCAGCCCCGACCAGACCTCCACCACACAGGCGAGCCCACCGGCCGCGAGGACGACACCGAGCGCGGCGGCGCGGGTGACGGGCCGCCGCTGCACGAACCGCACCCAGCCGAGCACCAGCGCGGGCGCCAGGTACTCGACGAGCAGCGCCACGCCCACGGGTATGCGGGAGAGGGCGGCGAAGTAGCAGGCCTGGACACCGGCGACGGCGAACAGTCCGAAGCCGAGGAGCAGCGCGGGACGGCGGCGCGGCAGGGCGCGATGGCGCCAGGCGAGCGGCAGCATGACCAGGGCGGCGCCGGTCACCCGCAGCCACACCACGTGCAGCGGGTCGAGGCCCGATTCGATCAGCGGTTTGGCGGCCACTCCGGACCCGCCGAAGGCCAGCGCGGAGACGAGCGCGAGACCCAGCCCGACGCCTCTGCCGCCGCTGTCACTGCTCTCAGAGGTACGCACCGGCACATGATGACAGGCGCCGACAGGAGCGTCATCCCCGTTGACACCTGTCTCAGGAGATGGACGCCGGGAGGGGATCCGTCCGGGTTCGACGCGGTCTCAGAAGGCCGCGTCCTGCGCGAACTCCCCGGCCCCGGCCGCCCCGCCCCCTCCGGAACCGGCCGCCGCCCCGAACGCTCCGGACCCGGCCTCGCTCCAGGCGGAGCCCGGCTGGGCGCCCGGCTCGGCGCTCCGGTCGGCGATCAGCGCGGAGATCCGCTCGGACAGCTCGCGCGCGTCGATCCCCGCGCGTTCGAGCACCTCGACGGCCCGGGAGTCCGGGTCGGCGACGAGCGCGGCGAACAGATCGGGCGCGTCGGCCGCGGACCCGCCGCGTCGCCGCGCCCGCTCCCGGGCCTGGCGCAGGGCATCGGCCGCCGCCGGTGACCAGTCGCCCGCGTCGCCCGTGGCGGGACGGGGTACGACGGCGATCGCGCCCGAGTCCTCCACACTGCCCTGCCAGCGCAGGCCGTAGCCGATGCTGCGCTGCACCAGATAGCCGAGGAGCCGGGCGAGTTGGGGCGGGCCGCCGACGACCGCGCGTACCTCGGGGTCCTGTTCGAGGAGCGAGTGCAGCAGATGGGCGGTGTCGACCTGCCGGTCGCCGTCCCGCACGGCCCGGCGGCGGGCACCGGCGACCACCGTCGCGAGCTCGACGCCGAGCCCCGCGGCGTCCTGGTGCGGGTGCGCCCCCGGGGTGCCGGGGGCGGTCGGACGGGCGGTACGGGATTGCACAACCTCACCCCATCAGCCACGGCAGACCGAGTCATCCTCGGGCGGAACCATTTGGGCGTCCCACGCAGAGTGGACATCGCCATCGGCGATCTCATCCTTGGGGAGGAGATTTCGGCCGATCCGCCCCGGGGGCGCGCGCCGGTTCGCACACCACCGCGTGGGCAACCGTCGTACGTCGCCGTACGTCACTCAGGGCATGGAGGGCAGGGGCGGGTGCTGGCTCGTCGCACTGCCGGCGATCGACGGCAAGGAGTACGTGTACCGGGTCTACGCACCCCGGGACGCGCTGCTCGCCGACCTGTTCTGGGAGGCGTGGCACTGCCATGACGAGAGCGCTCTGCCACGCGCGTGGGACCTGTTCGACACGGCGGTGATCCGGCACATCGGCTGACCGAGCCCGCGCTCTCCACGCCTCCTGACGGTCCATCAGTATTGAATGTTCACGGTGCTGCGGCTACGTTCCGCGACACCGTAGCCGGATTCGCCCGAACCGAAGGGGTGGTCGCATGGCCGAAGTCAGCGCGGAGGCACGCATCGAGGCACCGGCCGACAAGGTGTGGGCGCGGCTCACCGACTGGTCGTCGTACGGCGAATGGAACGCCACCCACACCGGCTTCCCCTCCGGCGGTCCGGAATCGCTCGCCGTAGGGGGCACGTTCCGGGAGAACATGAAGCTGATGGGGTTCCCGGCCGAGGTCGACTGGACCATCGAGGAGCTGGAGCCGGCCCGGGTGTTCGCGATCCGCGGCAAGGGCCCGATGGCGGTCACCGTCGCCACCCGCTACACGCTCGTCCCGGACGGAAACGCCACGACGCTGCGCATCGAGGGCGAGTTCACCGGCGCCGCGGTGTCGCTGATGGCGGCCCGTCTCAAGGACTCGGCGACGACCGCCCTGACCGAGTCGCTGCGCAAGCTGGACGGGCTGGTCGGCTGAGGCGGGCGGAGACACGGAGGGTGCCCCGCGGAATCGCTCCGCGGGGCACCGCGCCGCACCTCCCCTTACGACGGCTCAGTCCTCGTCGGCGAGGATGAGGTACAGCTTCTTTCGGGCCTCGTTGACGACGGCCAGCGCCTTCTCGCGCTGCTCCTTGGTGCCGGTCTTCCAGACCTGCCCGAAGGCTTCCATCAGCCCCATGCCGGCCTGCCGGATCTCGCCCAGCGCCTCCCAGTCGACCCCGCGCGAGGCCTCTTCCCAGGGCGCCTGCGAACCCTCATCGGCGACCCCGCGGCCGCTCTCGGTGAGGGAGAACAGCTTCTTGCCGCCCTCGCTCTCGCTGGCGATCAGACCCTCGTCCTCCAGCATCTGGAGGGTCGGGTAGACCGAGCCGGGGCTGGGCTTCCAGGCGCCGCCGCTGCGTTCGGCGATCTCCTGGATCATCTCGTAGCCATGCATGGGCCGTTCCTTCAGCAGAGCCAGGATCGACGCCCGCACGTCACCGCGCCGCGCCCGCCCCCTGGGTCCGCCCCGCCCCCGATGCCCCCAGGGCCCGAATCCCGGCCCGAACCCCGGCCCACCGGGCCCGAACCCCGGCCCGCCCGGACCCCCCGGCCCACCGGGCCCGAACGGCCCGAACGCGGCCCGCCGCGCCTCGAACCCACCCATACCCCCGCCGTGCCGACCGCGACCCTCGTGCCGCTCGAATCCATGTCCACGCATGGTGATCACTCCATTCCATCGCTGATCTATTGCGTCTGCATCGCGTATCGTTCGCGATGCCTCAACGATATATCGGAACAGCTCGCCTGCCAAGCCCCTTTCCGAAGAGGGTGACCTGTCTCAGCGAAGACGCACCGGTCTCACTGAAGATTGACGACTGGCCTGTTCGTCTCATCGAAGTTTCACCAGACCGGGCTGTCCCGCCTCAGGTGTTCTGGCCTCTGCTGCGCATGATCTGGTTCGCTGGTCCGGCTGTCAGTGAGGCGTGGCAGGCTGCGCCCATGAGCTATGACCTTGCGGTGTGGGAGGGCGAGAGGCCGGCGGATGACGCTGCTGCGGCCCGGCGCTTCAGCGATCTGTACGACCGCTTCGTTGACACGGATGAGCCTGCGGTTGCTCCGGCTGAGCGCATCGCAGCCTTCGTCGCCGTGCTCTTGGAACGGTGGCCGGATCTCACCGAAGACGACGATGACACCTCACCCTGGTCAACCGCTCCGCTGATCGGTGAGGCTCGTGGCCCGTTGATCTACTTCCCCATGCGCTGGAGCATGGCCGACGAGGCATCTACCCACGCGGCCGAGGTCGCTTCGTCGATGGGCCTCAACTGCTTTGACCCGCAATCTCGGAAGCTGCGACCGTAACGAGGGTGCGGGTGCTGCATTCACCCTGAGTCACCGCAGGTCAAGACCCGGAAGGAGCGCGCGGTGGCGGAGATGGCCGGACAGTCTCCTCAGGGAAGAAGACGTCGTGGAGCTTGTAGCCATAGGCAGCCACGAACCTGCGGTGTAACAAGTGGCCTTCGACCCACTGGACGAGCGGATCATTTTCCTTGGGTGCGTATCCAACCAGGATGTCGCGGTGCGTGACCTCTGCGGCCAGCCATCCGATGTGGCCGGACTGCCTGGCCCTCCAGGCCCACTCCGGGTTTGCCAGGAGTCCGGTGAGGGTGACGATCTGCGGGTGAAAGAGGATGCCAAGGGTCGTGGAGGATGGGGCTGGCTGCCCACCAACGTCGCGTAGGTGAAGCTGTGCCTCGCCGATGATCCCGAAGGGATCGGCGAAGTGGCCCTCGACCAGACCGAGGAAGGCCGATCTGGCCCCAGAAAAGGCGTCTCTGACCCAGCGCCGACCATGGCGGCGGATGAGGTTCTGGTGGTGGCGTTGAGCCCTGCTCGTGCTGGGCAGCATGCTGATGTCGACCTGGTCGCCGGGGACGGTGCAGCCCTGGCCGATCCAGAGGCGGTGCCGCAGGCACACGTTCTGTTCGTGCGTCGTCCAGCGATGCACCGGCCCCTGGATGCCTGCTGCGTGAACGCAACGCCGACAGGCGGGCCGCTCCAGAGATCTTTTCTGCTGGGTGAGAGGCCGGCCGAAGTGCCCGTGCTCATTGGTCACAGCCCCTGGTCCGAACTCAGGCAGCGCGAGACACAAGACGGACTCCTCGAAGCCGGTGACGATACTCAGAGGCTCGATCAGTGCGGCGATCGGCGTCCGCTTCAGCATCCGAACGCCCAACAATTCACGGAGGCCCTCGCCGGAGACATGGTTGGCTGCCGCGACTCGGCGCATGAACGAGGCCACTGTCTCGTCATGGAAGGGCGGGACCACCCGGGGCAGTCGGCGGCGGGGCAGAGTCACGTCTTCGCCTGAACTGGATCAAGTGGCGCCCCTGCGTTCTCAGGCGCTCGCTTGGAGTTCCGCAGGCCGTGGGCCTTCTGGCGACAGGTCGATGAACAGAGGAAGCGCCTCTGTCCGGTGCGGACGCTCATGAGGTTTCCGCAGATCCGGCAGGGCACCCGTCGCCGGGGAGCATTCGGGTGGCGCCGGCGACGGGCCTTCCGACGACAGGATTGGGAACACCGCAGAGCCCGGCGTCCCGTGACGTCTGTGGGCGCCATGCCTGTGCCGCACTCAAGGCAGTGCGTCATCTCGAGGGTTAACTGCAGAACGGCAGCATCGCGGCCTGTGGCTGCAGTCAGGCGGGTCCAGCTGGGGACACCTCGGTGCCGAGGTGGCTCGGCCAGGTAGATCCGCAGGTAGCGAGGGGTTAGGTGGTTGGCGCGAGCCAGGCGCGCGATGAAGGACTGGGAGCCCTCGCCTGAGCGGGGGCGGATTTGGACCGGCAGGATGTAGACCTTCTCTGGGCTCATCCGGCGGACCGTGACCTGCGGAACTCGGGCGATTCCGCGGCGACGTCCAGTGCCACCGCTTCAAGTCCCGCCTTGGTGATCTTTTCCGTCCCGGTGAGGAGGGCGTCGATCGCGGCGCCGCGAATTTGGTGGGACAGGGCCCCGATCATGCCGCCGGTCCGGTTGCGGAGGTAGCAGTCGAGCGTCGCCAGTGTGCCGGGCTCGTGACGTCGCAGGATGAGGGTCTTCTCCATGGTGGCGACCAGGCCCCGCCACTCGGTGCTGTGGGGGAAGGGGTGAGTGGGGATCAGCGTGAAGCGTCCAGCGATCTGTGCCCCTCGCGTGCCTGAGAGCAAGGTGCTGTGCTCGACGTCGATACCGGCGTAGATGAACGTGGCGGGGATGCGCTCGGAGAAGTACTTCAGGGTGTCGGCGACCTCGGCGCCGTGCCTGGTGGTGAGGGAGATGTTGTGGAGTTCATCGACCAGGACAGGCCGGTTCGGGCATCGGTGCAGACACCGACGACGGACTCCATGAGGTCGGTCATGTTCAGCCTGGCCATGATGGTTGCTACTCGATCGGCGACGACACCCTGTGGGGCGTCAACCGGCGCAAGAAGGGCACCGCGAACACCCTGGCCGCGCTGAAATCGATCCGCGCCGCCCGCCCGGACGGCGCCCCGATCTACGTCATCCTGGACAACCTGTCCGCCCACAAAGGCGCCGACATCCGCCGCTGGGCGAAGAGACACAAGGTCAAGCTGTGCTTCACCCCCACCTACGCCTCCTGGGCGAACCCGATCGAGGCCCACTTCGGACCGCTGCAGCAGTTCACCGTCGCCAACTCCGACCACCGCAACCACACCGCGCAGACGCGCGCCCTGCACGCCTACCTGCGCTGGCGCAACAAGAACGCCCGCCATCCCGACGTGCTGGCCGCCCAACGACGCGAACGCGCCCGCATCCGCAGCGAGAAGGGCATCCGCTGGGGCGGGCGAGCAGCGAAAGCCACGTGACCATACCAACGGCACCGGCGACACTGACGCCATGACCGTTGATCGCGAGGCACTCCAGACCAGCTGGAACCGGACCCGTAACCACCTCGACGCCGCTCGGGGCCACCTGACGGGCCCGGCGAACATCGACCTCTCGGCGACGCTTGAGTTCCTGGAGCACAACGAGCTGGGACTGGCCTTCGACTGTCTCGTCGATCTCGGTGCCGACCTCGACCTGCCGCTCATCTTCTGGCAGCACCTCGACCGGGCAGCTCGTGAAATGCGGCTCTACAGCGACACGCTGCATACACCCCACCTCACGGCTGCCGACCTCTGCCGCCGCCACCTCGCAGCTGCCTCCGAGCAGGAGTGACCCCCGCTAACCCGGTAAACCTTCCCGGTCAGAGCACTAGCCAGTCCGGGGCGGTACACGGCCGTCCCGCTTCCGTGCGGGCGACATGCATTCGCTGATGGATCGGAATCATCTGTGGTCGCCTCGGGTCCGTACGCGAGAGCGGCCCGCACCCTGGGAGAAGGATCGTCCGCGAGCCGGGCCCGCTGTGCGGGCTCCGCCCTGGCACTCATGGCGAAATCGATCCGCACGCCGGGGTCCGGGTGGGCCAGGATCACCCTGACGGCCGGCTCGGAAAGCCCGGCCCGCTGCAGCGCGCCACGGGGCGGACGACGGTCACCGCCCCCGTCGAAGGCGAGCAGGCGCAGCAGCAGTGGTGTCGGCAGCGCCGGATTGCGGGCGACACCGTCCAGCGCGGACGTGTGGAACGCGGCCATGATTCCCCTACCCCTGTGTCTCCGTCGGCTGGTTCACGACCAGGGTCCCCGCCCGGCAGACCGTCCGGCGGACGGGCAGGCCGTCATGATCGGCCGGACAGTGCCTGGTCGCGCCCTCCGGGACATCGCCCTCCACTACCCTGTCGGGCCATGAGCGCGGACCGCTGGCTGGCAGACACCCAGGCGTCGTACGACACGGTCGCGGTCAGCTATGCCGACCAGCTGCGCGGGACCCTGGCCGGGGCGCCGTATCTTCGGGCGGCTCTGGCGCTGTTCGCCGACCTGGTGCACGCCGCCGGCGGTGGGCCGGTGGCGGACGTGGGCTGCGGACCCGGACATGTCACCGCCCACCTGCACGAGTTGGGCGTGGACGCCTTCGGCATCGACCTCTCCTCCGCGATGATCGACGTGGCCCGGCGTGACCATCCCCGTCTGCGGTTCGAGGTGGGCTCGATGACCGACCTCGACCTCGCCGATGCCTCAGTCGTCGGCCTGCTCGCGTTCTGGTCGTTGATCCACGTTCCCGACGACGCGGTGCCCACGGTCCTCGGCCACTTCCGGCGCGTGCTGCGTCCCGGCGGACCACTGCTGCTCGGCTTTCACGTCGGCGACGGGTCGAGGCTGAAGACGCAGGGCTACGGCGGCCACCCGATGAACGTCCAGGTGCACCGCCGCCGGCCCGACGGAGTGGCGGCCTGGCTGCGCGCTGCCGGGTTCACCGTCGAGGCCCACATGCTGATCGATCCCGACGAGAGCGTTCCGGGAGCGATCCTCTTCGCACGCCGGCAGCCCTGACCCGTAGCCCCCAGAGCCCGGCACCGCGAGGCCGGATCACACCGCATCACTTGAGACCGGACAAATACCCTCGAAACTCCCCCGCATCAGGCATGCTGAGTCCGCCGAACAAAAGGGACTTCCAGGGAGTGAGCATGTCGAACATCCCCGCTGATCTGCGGTTCGCCGAGTCCCACGAATGGGCTCGGCTGGAGGCGGACGGCACGGTGACGGCCGGGCTGAGCGATCACGCCCAGCATGCGCTCGGCGATGTGGTGTTCGTGGAGCTGCCGGAGGTCGGCAAGGTCTTCGCGGCCGGCGAACCCGCCGGTGTCGTCGAGTCGGTGAAGGCCGCGTCGGACATCTACGCGCCGGTCGGCGGCGAGGTGATCGCGGTGAACGAGGAACTGGCCGAAAGCCCGGAACTCATCAACGAGGAGCCGTACGACGCCTGGTTCTTCAAGCTGAAGCCGTCGAACAAGTCCGAGCTGGACAGGCTCCTCGACGCCGCCGGCTACCGGGCGGCCATCGGCGACTGACCGCGCCACGCCCGTCCCGCCGCTCGCACTCCGGTGGCCACCGAGAGCGCGAAGCGGGCCAGCACTCCCGAATTGGCCTTGGTCCAGGGGTCCCCGGAGCCGCTAGCTTCGGGGAATGCGGATTCGAATCGTGGACGCCTTCACCGACCGGCCCTTCGCGGGCAACCCCGCCGGTGTGCTGCTCCTGGACGGCGACGGCTTCCCGGGTGACGGCTGGCTGCAGGACGTCGCCATGGAGGTCAATCACGCCGAGACGGCGTTCGCCCACCGGCTGCCCGCGGGCGGCGAAGCGGACTGGGCGCTGCGCTGGTTCACGCCCGTCACCGAGGTGGCGATGTGCGGGCACGCCACGCTGGCCACGGCACATGTGCTGCACACGACCGGCGCGCACGAGGGCCCCGTGCGGTTCGCCACCCGCAGCGGGGTGCTCGTCGCCACGCCCGCCGAGGACGGCGCGATCGCCCTCGACTTCCCGACCGCGCCGCTCACCCCCGTGGCCGTGCCGGACGGCGTCGCCGCGGCGCTGGGCGCGGAGCCGGTCGCCGCCTTCGACACCGGGGCGCACGTCGGTGACCTGCTGGTGGAGCTGGCGGACGAGAAGACCGTCCGCGGACTCGCCCCGGACCACAAGGCGCTCGCCGCCTACTCGGCGCGCGGCATCATCGCCACCGCCCGCGCCGACGACCCAGCGGGGGGCTACGACTACCTCTCCCGCTGCTTCTTCCCGAACGTCGGCATCGACGAGGACCCGGTCACCGGCAGCGCCCACACCGCGCTCGCCCCGCACTGGTCCGCCCGCCTCGGCCGCGCCGACCTCACCGGCCTGCAGGCGTCCCCCCGCACCGGCCTGGTGCGCACCGGACTGCGCGGCGAGCGCACCCTGCTCACCGGCCGCGCGGTCACCGTCATCGAGGGCGAGCTGCACACCGGCACGGACGCCTGACCGGACGACCGCCTCAGGCCGTCGGCAGCCAGCCCACCTTGCCCGCGAGGAGCGCGTAACCGACGAACGCGCCGATGTCGAGCAGCGAGTGGGCGACGACCAGCGGGCCGACCCGGCCCCAGCGGCGGTAGAGCCAGACGAACACCACGCCCATCACCATGTTGCCGAGGAAGCCGCCGATGCCCTGGTAGAGGTGGTACGAGCCGCGCAGGACCGCGCTGGCCACCAGTACGGTCCCCGGCGCCCAGCCCAACTGGCCCAGCCTGCGCAGCAGATAGCCGACGACGATGACCTCTTCGAGGACCGCGTTCTGCACCGCGGACAGGATCAGCACCGGGAACTTCCACCACACGCCGGGCAGCGCCTCGGGTACGACGGTGAGGTTGAAGCCGAGGCCCCGCGCGGCCAGGTAGAAGGCGATCCCGGTACTGCCGATCACGGCCGCGACCGCCGCGCCCCGGCCGAGGTCGGGCCAGGGCCGGGTGCGGTCGAAGCCGAGGGTGCGCAGGCTCCTGCCCTCGCGGAGCAGGAAGTGGGCGACCAGGGCGACGGGGACCAGCGCGGTGGCGATGCCGAACAGCTGCCAGGCGAGGTCGAGCCAGGGGCGGCCCGGCGCGGCCGAGGCGTTGAGGGTGGCGGCCTGGTCCTTCAGACCGCCCGGCTTGGTCACCGAGCCGATGAAACTGATCAGCGCCGAGACCCCGCTCGCGCCCAGCGACAGCGCGAGCACGAGGATCGTCTCGTCGCGCAGGATCCGCCGCGTCCGCTGCTCCAGCCCGTCCCCCAGCCCGTCCCCCAACCCGGCCGCCACCTTCACCCCTGCCTCCCACACCTCACGAGCCGCCATACGCATTGCCCGCAAGGATCGCAGAAGCACCTGGGAGAACCGCGCACCGGGCCACCGAGCCCGACGCGCGGCACCGCCGCTCCCCGCGCACCCGCCATGAACCCCCGCTCATCCCATCGGCACCGGCTCCGGCAGTCCCACCGGCCACATGTGCACCGGCTCCCCCACATGCATCAGCTCGGCGTACCGCCGTGTCGTCGCGGCCAGCGCGGCCTCCCGGGACAGTCCGCCCTCCAGGGCGCGGTGGAAGGTCGCGGCCTGCCAGGAGGCGCCGTTGACGCGGCGCCGGCAGCGCTCCTCGATGACACCGAGATAGAGATCGCGGTCGGCCGCCTCGACACCCCACGCGTCCAGCCCCGCCGAGGCCAGCGGGAGCAGTTCGTCGCGGACCAGGGTGACCGCGTCGACCTCGCCCGTGCCGCCGTACCGCCCGCGCCGGGGCCAGACGAAGCGGGCGTCGATGCCGTAGCGGCAGGCCGCGTCGAAGTTGGCCTCGGCGGCGGCGAACGGCAGCCGGGTCCACACCGGCCGGGACTCCTCGGCGAGGGCGCGCACCAGGCCGTAGTAGAACGCCGCGTTGGCGATGACATCGGTGATGGTCGGACCGGCCGGCAGTACCCGGTTCTCCACCCGCAGATGCGGTACGCCGTCCGCGATGCCGTACACCGGCCGGTTCCAGCGGTAGATCGTGCCGTTGTGCAGCACCAGTTCGGCGAGTTTCGGGGTGCCGCCGGCCGCGATGACCTCCAGTGGCTCCTCGTCGTCGCAGATCGGCAGCAGGGCCGGGAAGTAGCGCAGGTTCTCCTCGAACAGTTCGTACGCCGAGGACACCCATCGTTCGCCGAACCAGGTCCGCGGCCGTACGCCCTGCGCCTGGAGTTCGGGCGGCCGGGTGTCCGTGGACTGGAGGAACAGGGGCGGCCGCGACTCCCGCCACAGCTCGCGGCCGAACAGGAACGGCGAGTTCGCGCCCACGGCGATCTGTGCCGCGCTCGCCGCCTGCGCCGCGTTCCACACGTCCGCGAACCGTCCCGGCGTCACCTGGAGGTGCAGCTGCACGGAGGTGCAGGCGGCCTCCGGGACGATGGACTTGGCGGTGCAGACCAGATGCTCCACGCCCTCGATGTCGAGCCGGAAGTCCTCCCCGCGCGCGGCCACGATCTGGTCGTTGAGCAGGGTGTAGCGGTCGACCTCGGAGAGGTTGGAGGAGACCAGGTCGTCCCGGCCGAGCGTGGGCAGGATTCCGGTCATCACGATGCCCGCGTCGACCTCACCGGCCTTGCGGTCGGCATAGGCGAGCGAGGTCCGCAACTCCTCGGCGAGGCGGTCGAAGACACGGCCGCCGAGCCGGTGCGGGGCGATGTTCACCTCCAGATTGAACATCGCGAGTTCCGTTTGGAAGTCACGGCTCGCGATACGTTCGAGCACTTGGCCGTTCAACATTTTCGGCATGCCGTCCGGACCGGCGAGATTCAATTCGATCTCGACGCCCATGAGGTTCCTGGGGCGGTCGAATCGCTTCTCGACCAGCAGTCGCTCCAGCCCCGTCAAGCACTTCTGGAGCTTTTCGCGATAGCGCTGGCGATCGGACAGGTCGAACTGCCCTGCCACGACCTTCTCCCCCATCGAAGTGTCCCTCCTCGGATGGGCGGGCCGGCTTTCCGGCCGCCGGGGCTCCCGGGTCAGGTGGAGTAATGCCCAGTGAAAGCGATCGATAACGTCCCGCGCCACCCGGACGCCCGCTACGCTGTCGCAATGTTCCCTGCGGCACATTCACGGGGCATGTCGCGAGCGCACCTTCGGGTGCCCCGAACGCCTCGTGAAAAACGCCGATGACTTTCGGCCGTCCGCGAACGGAGCGTACGGCGTGGTCAACGCCGCGTGACCACCCGTAAACCGGGAGAATTTCCGCGAATCGGCGGCCTATTCCTGCCTTGTGGGGCCCACCGCAAAGGGATAGATGAAACTCCGCCTGAACACGCGTCGTATAAACTTCGTCCACAAGGCGGGAGGGTGGCGCCCTCGGTCCTGGTCCTGGTCCTGCCGCATTCCTGCCGTTCCGGTTGACGGGCGGCGGAGCGCGCCGCACCCTCGTTCTCCACCGACCGGCCCCCACCTCTCCGGCCTTCCGTGAGCAGACAGCGCCGTCCGCCCCACCTCCCTCGCGCCCCGCGCCTGTCGAATGAGAGGCGACCCACCATGCCGCTTCACGTTGCCCCTGCCCCCGCGCCCGCCCTGCGCTCCGTCCTCACCGCCCTGGGCTCGCCGACCGCGGTCCGTGAGGCCCGCACCCCCTCCCTGCGTGCCGCGCAGGGTCCAGCGACTCCCGAACTCCCTTTGCCCGTCCATGTGTTGGACCGGATCACGCCGCAGGGACTGTCCGCCACCCGGCTGGCGGGCTGGCGCTTTCTGATCCGCTGCGGCGACCGGGCGGTGGCCGCGGCGGAGACCATGCTCACCCCCGACGGCTGGGCCTTCTCGCACTTCTTCGAGGGCCCGTACGTCACCTCCACCGAGCTGGCCCTGAAGCAGGCGGAGTCACTCCAACACCCTTACCAGCCAAGGCTGTTGTCGGTTCCCGGCCTCTACATGCTCACCCTGTGGCTGCACGGCGACACCGCGGCCGACGGCGCCGAGGGGCATCCGGCCGCCACCGATCTGCTGGTCCCGCTCGCCCCGGCACCGCCCGGCATCGCGGCGCACCGGCCGCACCCGGTCGCCGATCTGCTCCCGGTGCTGACGCTGCGGGCCACCCGGCTCCCCCTGCTCGGCTCACCGGCGGCCTGACCGGGGCGTCGGGCGGATCGGCGGCCCGTCTCCGGGGCCCGGACGGAACGTCGGCCCGTCCGGGCCCCCGGACGGACTAGTCCACCTCGGCCAGACGAACCACCCGAATTGACAGGGTAGTTGGGCTGAACCGTCCGCCCGGGTGACGCGTCCTCAACCTGTGGGAAGCGGTGCCTCGAAATCCCTGCGGAACGATGCCCGTGGGGCAAGACTGGGTTCCGAACGACTGCATGACGGGGGACGCCATGACCACCACAGAGCGAGAGATCCCATTCATGTGCCAGCACCAGCCACCGTGCCCGCCAGCCGAGTCCGCCGACCGGGAGTCCGCCCGTCTCGTGGCGCACCACCCGGAACAGGGATGGAGCCTGCTGTGCAACGGTGTCCTGTTCTTCGAGGACACCGGTGAGCTGCTGCCCGACGGTCGCGTCATCGCCCCGCACCGCCCGCTCGGCGCGGACGAGGTGATGACCGCCGCCTGACCGGGGCGGCGCCGCGAGGACGGCGAGGACCCGAGGGGCCGGCCGCGCCCATCCGGTGCGCGACCGGCCCCGACGTGTCTCCGACTGGTCCTCTGCCCGCCGCGGGGGTGGGATGGAAGGAGACGGCACGGGACACCGGTGAGGAACGGTGAGTCATGTCCGGTCACGACGCCTCGGCGGTCGGACGTGTGGTGGTCGGGGTGAGCGGCTCCCTGGGCAGCGTCACGGCGCTGCGGCGGGCCGGGGCGCTCGCCCTCCGGCTCGGGGCCGAGCTGTGGCCGGTGCTGGCCTGGGAGCCGCCGGGCGGGGATCCGGCCACCCGCCGCTCGGCCGCCGCGGCCGTGCCCGACGACGAGTGGCAGCGGCTGGCCGGGGGCCGGCTGGTCGCGGTGCTGGAGGAGGTCTTCGGCGACCGGGGGCCCGGGGTGCCGATCCACGCCCTCGTCGTCCGCGGCACCCCCGGCCGGGCGCTGGTGGCGATCGCGGACCGCGAGGACGATCTGCTGGTCGTGGGCGGGGGCCGACGGGGCCTGCAACGCGCCTTCTTCGGCCGGGTCCGCCGGCACTGCCTCGCCCATGCCGGCTGCCCGGTGCTCGCCGTACCGCCGTCCCCGCTGGAGTCCCAGCTGCTCGCGGTCCACCGGCGCAACGCCTGGCATCTGCCCATGGACACCCGGGGCCTGTGAGCGCCCCGGCCCGCGCGAGAGGCCCCGTGCGCCGGCCCCGCGGAGGCACCGCCGGACGGCGCGCGCGGCCGTAGCGGACCCGTCAAGAATCCGGCCCCGCCCATCAGGGCGCCGTCAAGGCATTGTGCCGTTCCGCCCGCGACTGTCTAACGTCGAGGTCATGGAGCACAGCGACGACACACGGGCCCGGGTGACGGGCCCGCAGCCACCGATCACCGCCACCACCGTCGCGTACGACCACGAATGGGCCGGCGAGGTGCGCACCGCCGTGCGCTGCGCCGCCGCCCTGCTCGCGCTGCTGCTGTGCATCGACGGCGCGGCCGGCTCCCTCACCTGGTGGCGGGGTCTGCTGTGGTCCGCCCTGGCCCTGCTCCTGCTCCTCGTCCTGTATCCGGCCAAGGTGTCGGCCGGTGACGGCTGGCTGGCCAGCAGGCGGCTGCTGCGTACCCGCCGGGTCCACACCGATCTGCTGGTCGCGGTCCGCCCGCTGGACGGCGTCAACCAGCGGCTGGTGCTGCGCGACCTCCTGGGGAACCGGGTGGAGATCGACCCGGAGGTGCTGGTGCGCAACCCCGCCCTGTGGCACCGGCTCGACGACGGCGCCCGCCACTCCCTGGCCGGCGGCACCCTGCGCTGCGGCACCACCGCCCTCGACCGGCTCGCCCGGCGGCTGGACCGCGAGACGGCCCTGGCGGTCTTCCGGGCCTCCGGACTGGAGTGACCGTGCCCCGGACGACACCCGCGCACGATGACACTCGGTGGCCACTGATTCCCGGGGGGTGCACCACGCCACTCGTTCGGCTCAGCTCCCGGTGATCCGCTCCTGCCTCGGCTTCTTGATGCGGCCCTGATGGCACCGCGCCATTCTTAACGCAAGATTGATGCCTCCCCGCCCCTGATCCGGAGGCCCAGGCGTCACGCTCTGCATACGCTGGTGCCGCCGTCCGTGTGATGGCCGAAAAGAGCTGAGCCCCACATCAGGAGCGCACCGATGGCCACGACCGAACACCCTCCCAGTACCGGTCGCCTGCGCGCCTGGATGCTGGAGGGCCTGGCCGACATGGGCAAGAGCGGTGGCCACACCGGACCGCACGCCCAGCCCGAGCCCCCGCACAAGGGGCAGCGCTGGTGGCGGGTCATGTGCCTGACGGGTGTCGACTACTTCTCCACCCTCGGCTATCAGCCGGGCATCGCGGCGCTCGCGGCCGGTCTGGTCTCCCCCATCGCGACCATCGTGCTGGTGCTCGTCACCCTGGCGGGCGCGCTGCCGGTCTACCGGCGGGTGGCCGAGGAGAGCCCGCACGGCGAGGGCTCCATCGCCATGCTGGAGCGGCTGCTGTCCTTCTGGAAGGGCAAGCTGTTCGTGCTGACCCTGCTCGGGTTCGCGGCCACCGACTTCCTGATCACCATCACCCTGTCCGCGGCCGACGCCTCCACCCACCTGGTGGAGAACCCGCATCTGACGCACGCCCTCCAGGGCAAGCAGATGCTGATCACGCTGCTGCTGGTGGCGCTGCTCGGCGCGGTGTTCCTCAAGGGCTTCCTGGAGGCGATCGGCGTCGCGTTCGCGCTGGTGGGCGTCTATCTCGCGCTCAACCTGGTCGTGGTGGCCGTCGGCCTGTACCACGTCATCACCGCCGAGCATGTGGTCACGGACTGGACCAACGCCCTGACCGTGCAGCACGGGAACATCTTCGTGATGATCGGCGTGGCCCTGATCGTCTTTCCGAAACTCGCCCTCGGTCTGTCCGGATTCGAGACCGGCGTCGCCGTCATGCCGCACGTCAAGGGCGACCCGGGCGACACCGAGGAGCACCCCACCGGCCGGATCCGGGACGCCAAGAAGCTGCTGACGACCGCCGCCGTCATCATGAGCTGCTTCCTGATCACCAGTAGCTTCATCACCACCCTGCTGATCCCGGAGAAGGACTTCCAGCCGGGCGGCCCGGCCAACGGGCGTGCCCTCGCCTATCTGGCGCACCAGTACCTCGGCGGCGCCTTCGGCACGGTCTACGACGTCTCGACGATCGCCATCCTGTGGTTCGCCGGCGCGTCCGCCATGGCGGGCCTGCTCAATCTGATGCCGCGCTATCTGCCCCGGTACGGCATGGCCCCGCACTGGGCGCGCGCGGTGCGTCCGATGGTCATCGTCTTCACGCTGGTCGCGTTCCTGGTGACCTGGATCTTCGACGCCAACGTGGACAAGCAGGGCGGCGCGTACGCCACCGGTGTGCTGGTACTGATCAGCTCCGCGGCGATCGCGGTGACCATCGCGGCGCGCAAGGCGGGACAGCGCCGCTGGACCATCGGCTTCGCCGTGATCTCGGTGGTGTTCCTGTACACGACGGTCGTCAATGTCATCGAGCGTCCGGACGGTGTGAAGATCGGTGCCTGCTTCATCGTCGGCATCATCCTGGTCTCGCTGCTGTCCCGGCTGGCCCGCGCCTTCGAGCTGCGCGTGACCAGCGTGACGCTCGATCCATTGGCGGAACGTTTCATCCGGGACATGGCCAGCCGCAAGATGCGGTTCATCGCGAACGAACCGGGGCACCGGGACAAGGCGGAGTACCGCGACAAGATCGAGCAGATCCGCGCCGACAACGACATGCCGGAGCAGGAGGACTTCGTCTTCGTCGAGGTCACGGTCACCGACCCGTCCGAGTTCGAGGCGAGTCTGACCGTGCGCGGCGAGGTGCTGCACGAGCGCTACCGGGTGCTGACGCTGGAGTCGGCGTCCATCCCGAACGCCCTGGCGGCGCTGCTGCTCCATGTCCGCGATGTCACCGGCTGCACCCCGCACATCTACTTCGAGTGGACCGAGGGCAGTCCGTTCGCCAACTTCCTGCGGTTCTTCCTGTTCGGACAGGGCGAGGTCGCGCCGGTCACCCGGGAGGTGCTGCGCGAGGCGGAGCCCGACCGGGACCGCAGGCCGCGTGTGCACACGGGCTGAGCGGCGCCCTATCGTTCTCCGCATGCAGTCCTACACGATCGGCCAGGCGGCGCGGCTGCTCGGCGTCAGCCCGGACACCGCCCGCCGCTGGGCCGACGCGGGCCGGGTGGCCACCCACCGCGACGAGGCGGGGCGGCGGCTGATCGACGGCCGGGACCTCGCCGCGTTCTCCGTCGAACTGGCCAAGGGCGGCAGCGGCGAGGAGGAGGCCTCCTACACCTCCGTGCGCAACGCCTTCCCCGGCATCGTCACCGCCATCAAACTCGGCGACGTCGCCGCCCAGGTCGAGATCCAGGCGGGCCCGCACCGTCTGGTCTCCCTGCTGACCCGCGAGGCGGTGGAGGAACTCGGCCTGGAGGTCGGAGTGGAGGCGACGGCCCGAGTGAAGTCGACAAACGTCCATATCGACCGCGTCTGACCCCGTCGGCTCGGGCCGTCCCACCACCTCACGGAACGGCCGCCACCTCCATCTGCGCGCAGCGGTAGCTCCCGTCCACCCGGATCGCGGTGATTCCGCTGATGTGCCGGGCTCCGCAGCGATCCTGGGGCAGGACCAGTTGGGGGCCGGCCGCGTCCAGGGGGGTGTCGTCGATGCTCACGCCCAGCAGGACGGGCGCGTCGGCGAAGTCCGGGTCGATCTCGGCCCAGGACAGCAGCGCGTGGTGGCCGTCGGTGCCGGTGACGGCGATCAGGAAGCGCAGCCGGTCCTTGCGGCGCACCGGGTCGAAGCCGGGTCCGGCGTCGGCGAGGACGTCGTACAGCCGCGGCCCCGTGAAGCGGTGGTGCTGCATGCCGCTGGTCGCGCACTCGAAGCTGACGGCCACCCGGTGCTGTGGCCAGCGCAGCAGATCCGGCACGGTCAGCCGGGAAGGACGTACGAGATCTCCGCTCAGGGCGAGTCGGGCGAGTGTCACCTGCGACCACCTCCGGCAGGACGGTACCCGCGGCGGAGCACCGTACAAACGCACATGCCAGCCACACCGCGCAAGATCCCAGCTCATGCGATGTGACAAGGGACTTACACCTGGCAGATGCGGCAGTATCATCGCGGCACGGCAGGTTCGTACAACCGTGCCAGGGCGCGACAGTCGTTCCGCACAACACGAGGAGCAGAACCGTGATGACCCCTTCCGTGCGCCGGACCCGGCGGATGCTTGAGCTGGCCGGCGCGGGAGCCGCCGCCCTGTTGACCCTCAGCGCCTGCTCGTCGTCCTCCGGGTCCTCGAACACGGCGTCGGACCCGTCGGGTTCCGCCTCTCCCAAGCTGTCCGGCACGGTCACCGTGTTCGCCGCCGCCTCGCTCCAGGAGAGCTTCACCGCCCTCGGCAAGGAGTTCGAGCAGCAGCACCCGGGCACCAAGGTCACCTTCAGCTTCGGCGGCAGCGACACCCTCGCCGCGAGCATCACCGGCGGCGCCCCGGCCGATGTCTTCGCCGCCGCCAGCCCCAAGACCATGGCCACCGTGACGGACGCCAAGGACGCGGCCGGCGCCCCGGTGACCTTCGTGCGCAACCAGCTGGAGATCGCCACCCTGCCCGGCAACCCCGGCAAGGTCGCCTCCCTGAAGGACCTCACCAAGCCCGGTCTGAAGGTCGTCCTGTGCGACAAGACCGTGCCCTGCGGTGCCGCCGCCCAGAAGGCGCTGGACGCCAGCCACCTCAAGCTCACCCCGGTCTCCTACGAGCAGGACGTCAAGAGCGCCCTGAACAAGGTCGAGCTGAAGGAGGCCGACGCGGCGGTGGTGTACAAGACCGATGTGCACGCCGCGGGTGACAAGGTGGAGGGCGTGGAGTTCCCCGAGTCCGCCAAGGCCGTCAACGACTATCCGATCGCCCTGCTGAAGAACGCCAAGAACGCGGAGACCGCGAAGGCGTTCATCGCCCTCGTCCAGTCCGCCGAGGGCCAGAAGGTGCTGGGCGAGGCCGGGTTCCTCAAGCCGTGACCCCACCCGATGAGCCCGGCGCCGGGGGGGGGAGGGGGACGCGAGCGCAACACCCCCCGACAGAACGGCCGTCACCG
>NZ_JBFBFF010000021.1:0-147602 GCF_040684035.1 Streptomyces sp. NPDC093018 | reverse complement strand
GTCGGAGATGTGAAGGCCAAGGCCGTGGCCAATATCGACCACACCGTCGGACGTGCGTATGTGCAGGTCAACCGGGTGCCGGTCACGCCCCCGCCCTTGTGCCGTCGGTCAGAGGTCGAACTCGTGCGGCGGGAGTTCCAGGGTGAAGCAGGCCTCGCGGACGACGGACTGCTCGGTCTTGTCGAAGTCGCCGTCGGCGCCGCCGATGACGATGCCGATCTGGATGACGGCGCGGGCCTCGGCGGGCTTCTTCTTGGCCTTGGCGATCTCCTGGAGGACGCTCACCTTGCCGAAGGCGAAGTCGGTGGTGAGCTTGTTCAGATTGTCCTCGAAGCGGCGGCGCAGGTCGTCCGCCGGGAAGTTCTGGAGCACCTCATTGGTGGCGATGAGCTGGGCCACGCGCTGGCGCTCGGAGGGGTCGACGGTGCCGTCCGCGGCGGCCACCAGGGCGCACATGGCCATGCTCGCGTCCCGGAAGGCGCCGCTCTTGAGGTCGTTCTTCTTCGCCACCAGCTGGTTCTGCATCTGCGACGCGGATTCCTTGACGCGGTCCCACAGGGCCATGCTTGCTCCTCATATCAACGGCAGGTGCCCCGCGGCACCCACCGGCAACTTCTACAACACCGTAGAAACTGACGGTGGGGCCGGAAAGTTCCGGGACGTCATACCGCGCTCGTCCCGGCCTCCTCGGCGAGGGCCCGTGCCCGGCGGCGCCGCTTGCGGCGGCTCACCCGGGGCTCCTGGTCCGGCAGCCAGCCGAAGGCGAGACAGCTGCCGACGACACCGAGCAGCAGGCCGATGAAGAAGCCGCCCAGGTTGGACGTGACCCAGGTGCCCAGCGACGCCAGCACCCCGAGGATGGAGTAGAAGAGCCGCTGCGCGGGGTTGAAGAGGACCAGCAGGCCCAGCAGCGCCATCAGGACCGGCAGCAGATAGCCGGCGAGCCCCTGCATGCCGATGTGCATCACGACCTTCAGCGACGCCTTCTCGGTCAGCAGGATCTCGCCGCCGCCCAGGGCGAGCAGCAGCCCGCCCCAGAACGGCCGGCGGGCCCGCCAGGCCCGGAAGGAGCGCCGGGGTACCGGTCGGGGACTCTCCGCCACGGTGCTCAGCAACCCGAGTCGCTGAAACGCAGCTTGAGACCCGGCAGCTTGAACACCCCTGCCGTGGTCGCGTAGTTGGTCTGCCGCAGATTGTCGATGTGCACGCTGTCGGCCTGCTGGCTGAAGACGCCGATCGGGCCCTTCGCGTTGGCCTCGGTCAGCGTGCTCGCGTCGTTGCCGATCTCGATGTGGTTGAACGAGGCGTCACCCGACATCTCGGTGGAGTCGGTGGTCAGATCGGACGCGCTGACCTTGGTGTCGCCGGAGCCCGCGGTGATCAGCAGGTTGGTGCCGCCGAGGTCGACGCTCTGGCACAGCTTGGTCAGGGTGGCCTTCTTGATCGCCGAGGTGACGATGAGCTCCTGGCCGCCGGTGTCACCGGCGTTGGGGCTGCCGTCGGCCATGTTGTCCAGGCCGCCGAACTGTTCGAAGCCGGTGCCGTCCAGCTGGCTCGCGGTGACCGTGAACGGCATGCCGGAGATGGCGAACTGCACACCGAGCGCGCCCTGTGCGGTGAGGACCGCGAGGCCGGCGGCGACGAGGGTGGCGGGCACCGCCATCACCGCGGCGCGACGGGCCCGGACACGGCCCCGTCTGCCGGCCGCGGGGGCCGGGGTGCCGCTCGGTGCTTCGGACGGTGAACCGTTTTCCGGGTTCTCGGGGGTGTTGCCGGTGGACGAGAGGTCCGGGGACGAGGCCATGTCTGCTCCCATGGGCATGGATCAATGCGGGTTGGGCTTCAGTGGCGCGATGTCCTGGCGCGGACAGCGGCCGCCGCGGACGCCTCCTCGCACTCCCGGCGGGTGCAAGGGCTTTCTCGTTACGCGGCGGTAGCCTTTCGAGGAAGTTACCGCCGGTTACATTTTGGGGTCAAGGGAGATGTGAAAAAAGGGTGTCGACGGTGCGTACGAGCCCTGCGAACCCTCAACTTCCCCTGTGTGCAGATGCGTTGAACGGTCCGATGGGTTGACGCCGATGGTTGACGGGGCTACAAATTCCTCAGATTCCACGGATCCGTGGCGCCGGATCCCCGAGCGGCAGCGGCCGTGTCCCCTGCGGGCACCGGCCGCGTTCCCGGCCCTTACGCGGCACCCGCTCCACTGCGCGGCGATCGTCTCGAACGCGGGCCGTCGCACCTGCCGGCCCCTTCGAACGGCGGCCGTCCCGAACGGTGATCCTCCCGCACGGTGATCTTCCCGCACGTCGCGCGAGTACGGCACGGACAGCTCCCCCACGGGTCCGTACCGGCACCCCCCTTGTACGTCCGGCCCGGCCGATTCCCCCCGGGTACCGGCCGGTGTCCGGCCCGCCGCCGTCGCCGGTCCGTCGCGTAAGGAGAAGGCGTGACGGACCCGCGGCGGCGGCGACATCCGCACTGCCGCTGCACCGCCCCCACCCCCCACGTCCGCGTTTCCCCACCCCATCAGAGAGGCACCCGCATGCGTACGCGTACCCTCATCGCTCTCGCCGGCACCGCCACCGCCACCGCGCTCGCCCTCGTGTCGGCCGGTCCGGCCTCCGCGGCCGGCACGGTCCTCACCACGGGCAGCGCCGGCGGCACCGCCGTCGCGGTCGGCGACACCCTCACCGCGCCCCTGGCCAGCGGCACCTCGGCCACCTTCTACTCCAGCTCGACCGGCACCAGTGGCGTGAAGTGCGGCACCTCCCAGTTCACCGCCAAGGTCACCGCCAACCCGACCGCGCCGGGCACCGCCACCGAGTCCCTCACCGGGCAGACCTTCAGCGGCTGCACCAGCAATGTCACCGGTGTCCTCGGCGTCACCAGTGTGACCATCGACAACCTGCCCTACACGGCGTCGGCCGCCTCCGACGGCACCCTCACCGTCACGCCCCCGAGCGGCTCCGTCATCCAGTCCACGGTCAAGCTGAGCACCCTGCTGGGCAGCGTCACCTGTGTCTACCAGGGCCCGAGCCTGGCCGGGAAGACGGCCAACGCCGACAACAGCATCGCCTTCACCAACCAGCAGTTCAACAAGGTCTCCGGGTCCTCGCTCTGCTTCTCCACCGCGTACTTCAGTGCCAAGTACGCCCCGGTGACCGACGGCGGGGCATCGGTCTACGTCAACTGACGTCCCCCGGGCGGTCGTTTCGGGCCGTCCTGAACGCAGCGCCCAGGCGGCGCCGACGCGGTGCACTCCGGCATCGCGGCGGCGCCGCCCTGCTGTGCGCCATCCTGCCGTAAGGGCCGTACTGCCTTACAGCGCAAGGCAGTTGGCCTTTTTCGGCCCTCCGGTGAGACGCCGTTGAGGAGCCGGCCGTCCGCCTCGTATCGTGGCGATCATGGGGACTCCCGTTGCCATTCGGTGAGTTATCGTATGCAAGGGGTTAAAAACAAACCGCATGTCCCGTTCGTTCGTCTCGCGAGGAGGGGTCCCAGCATGGCGAGGCAGTTACGCGCCGAACAGACCCGGGCCACGATCATCACGGCCGCCGCCGATCTGTTCGACCAACACGGCTACGAATCCACCAGTCTGAGCGACATCGTCGCACACGCGAAGGTCACCAAGGGCGCCCTCTACTTCCACTTCGCCGCCAAGGAGGATCTGGCACACGCGATCCTGGAGCTGGAGAACCGCGCGGCCCGCCGTCTGGTGGCCGATCTCGACGGGCGCGGCTACTCCTCCCTGGAGGGCCTGATGCGCACCACGTTCGGGATCGCCCGGCTCGCCGTGGACGACCCGGTGCCGCGCGCCGGACTGCGCCTGGCCACCGCCGACGTCACCGTACGGCCGCCGCTGCGCCACCCCTACACCGAATGGCTGGAGTTCGCCGCCCGCAAGTTCACCGGGGCCGTGCGCGAGGCCGATGTGCACGGCGACCTGGATGTCTCCGCCGCCGCCCACTCGCTCGTCTGCTTCTTCTTCGGCACCCGCGTCGCCGGCCGCTTCGAGCCCGTGGGACGCCTGCCGCGCCGGGTCGCCGAGATGTGGCACCTGATGATCCGCGGCCTGGTCCCGGTGCACCGCCGCCCCCGCTACGTCACCCTCGCCACGCAGCTGGAGCGGGAGATCAGAACCGCGTGAGACGCGCGATACGGTGACGGACATGCCCGAAACCCCGTTCGCATCCGTGATTCTCGGCAACGAACCCGGCTCGTTCCCGCACGGCGTGCTGGCCGAGCGGCACCCGGCGATCATCCGCCAGGTGCGGGACGCCCTCCCGTACGGCCCCGGGCAGCACCGCGCGCTGGACGAGCTGCTGAAGAACTGCGCCGAGGGGACCGTGGCACCCCTGCCCGCCGACGCCCCGGACCGCGCGGACTGGCACGCGTGGGGCCTGGCCGAGTACGCCGGACAGTCCTGGTTCGATGTGCCGTGGCTGTGGTCCGAGAGCTACTTCTACCGCCGACTCCTCGAAGCCGTCGGCTACTTCACGCCCGGGCCCTGGCGGGGCATCGACCCCTTCCGGCCCGTCAAGCGCGCGGAACTGGACGCGCCGGAGACCGACCGGGAACTCGCCGCCCTCGACGATCTGCGGGACCTTCCGGAGCCCGAGCGGTGCCGCGCCCTGCTGCACGGCTCGCTCTGGGGCAACCGCGCCGACCTGGGGTTCCGGCTGTCCGCCGAGGGCGCCGAGGCCCGGGAGCCGGCACCCGCGCTGGTCGCCGACGACAGCGAGCGGCTGTGGTCGCTGCTGCCGCCCGGCGGCGGAGCCGACCTGGTCCTCGTCGCGGACAACGCGGGCCGGGAACTCGTCCCCGATCTGCTGCTGATCGCCCAGCTGCTCGCCGGGGGCCGGATCGCGCGGGCGGTGCTCCAGGTGAAGCCGTACCCCTACTACGTCTCGGACGCGATCATGGCCGATGTGCTCGACGGCCTGGAACGGCTGCGTACGGCGCCGGGCGCGGCCGGTGAGTCGGGGCGGCTGCTCCGCTCCGCCATGGCCGACGGGCGGCTCACGGTCCGCGCCCACCCCTTCTTCTGCGCCCCGCTGCCGTACGAGCGGATGCCGCCGGACCTGCGTGCCGAGTTCGCCGCCGCCACCCTCACCGTTTTCAAGGGCGACCTCAACTACCGCCGCCTGGTGGGCGATCGGCGCTGGCCGCCGACCACGTCCTTCGCGGCGGCGACCGGGTACTTCCCGGGCCCGGTGGCCGCGCTGCGCACCCTGAAGTCCGAGGTGATCACCGGGCTGACCGCCGCCACCGAGGCGCGGCTGGTGGCGGCGCAGGGGCAGCGCTGGCGCACGGCCGGCACGCATGCGCTGATCCAGGTCAACCGACCCGCACGGGAAGGGACTTGAGCCCGTTGATGAAGTTCGACACCAGCCGCTCGGCCGGGCCCGCGGGGCGCAGTCCGGGCAGGGCGCGCGCCACCTCCGCGTAGAGCAGCCGCAGTTGCAGGCGGGCGAAGTGGGCGCCCAGGCAGACGTGCGGGCCGTCCCCGAAGGAGACATGCGGGTTGGGGGAGCGGGCGAGGTCCAGTCGGCCGGGGTCGGCGAAGGCCCGCTCGTCGCGGTTGGCGGAGGCGTGGAAGACCACGACCTTGTCGCCCGCCGGGATGCGTCGGCCCGCCAGCTCGGTGTCCTGTACGGCGGTGCGCCGGAAGGTCAGCACGGGCGGATGCCAGCGCAGCAACTCGTCGACGGCTGGGGCGAGTTCGGCCTTCCCGGTGCGCAGCAGGTCGTACGACTGCGGGTGTTCGGCCAGGGCCAGCAGGCCGCCGGGGGCCGCGCTGCGGACGGTGTCGTTGCCCGCGATCGTGAGCAGGAAGAAGAACATCTCCAGCTCGGGCCCGGTGAGTTCGGGGTCGGTGGCGAGGGTCGTCATGATGTCGTCGGCGGGGTGCCGGCGCTTGTGCGCGGCCAGTTCGTGCGCGTAGCCGAACATGTCCCGCAGCAGCGCAGGGGAGCGCGGGTTCAGCGGCCTGCCCGAGCCGTCGAGGACCGGGGGAGCGGCCTCGTCCGGGTCCTGGTAGCCGATCACCCGTCGCGTCCAGCGCAGCAGCAGCCGTCGGTCGCCCTCCGGGACGCCCAGCAGATCGGTGAGGTTGAGCAGGGCGTACTCGTCGGTGACGGCCGCCACCAGGTCGACCGTGCCGTCCCCCCGCTCGGCCCGCTCCCGTGCCGCCGCGAGCAGGTTCCGCGCCCGCTCCCGGGCGAGGGCCGCGAACCGCTCGATCCGTCCCGGGGTGAACGCCCGGCTCACCAGCCGCCGCAACCGGCCGTGCCGGGGCGGATCCTGATTGAGCATCATGCGCCGCACGAACGGCAGGTCCTCCGGGTCCGGGTCCCGGATCTGGGTCGCGCCGAGGTGCGAGGAGTACCCGGCCGAGTCCTTCAGGACCCGGACGACGTCCGCGTGCCGGGTCACCGCCCAGAACCCGGGCCCGGCGGGCCAGCCCAGCACCTCGGGCTCCTCCTGCCAGGCCACCGGGTGCTCGTCGCGCAGGACGCGGTAGGCGTCGTACGGCACCCCGGTGGCGTACCGGCGCGGGTCGAAGACGTCCGGCACCGGAGCGGTGGTCCCTGTGCTCACGCCCGGTCGCTCCCGTCCGCGCGCAGGAAGTCCTCCACCACCCGGATCAGTTCCAGCGGTGTCTCGTCCATCGCGTAGTGGCCGGCCCCGGGCAGCGCGACAAGATCGCCGTGCCGGTACCAGGACAGCCAGGTCGCCCGCATCAGGTCGGGCGACAGGGCCGGGTCCAGTTCGCCCGCCACGGCCAGCGCGGGCACCTCGCTGCCGGTCACCTCGGTGTGGAAGTCCTCGCCCGCCCAGGAGTCCAGCCAGGCCCGGAACGCCTTCGCGTCGCTGCGCTGGAACGACGTCCACACCATCCGGTCCAGCCAGGCGGCCGGGCGGCGCCCGCCGGTGGTGAAGTCGATGATCGCGCGCCGGTTGCCCGCCTTGTGCCCCGCGTCCGTGAACAGTGCGCCCTGCTCACCCGAGAGCGGCATCCCCGCGGCGGGCACCGGGGAGACCCCGACGATGCGGCGCAGCCGCCCGGGGGCGAGCGCGAGCAGCCGCTGGGCCACCGCGCCGCCCATGGAGTGCCCGATCACCGAGAACCTGGCCCAGCCGAGCCGGTCGGCCAGCGCCACCAGGTCCACGGCCGCCTGAGCCGTCGTATACGGCCCCGGCGCGTCCGCGGCCTCCCCGTAGCCGCGCAGATCGACCGGCACATAGGTGAAGGAGGTGCGGTCCAGGTCCGGCAGGACGGCCGCGTAGGCGGAGCGGTCGGCGAACCAGCCGTGCACGGCGAACACCCGGTGGGCGCCGTCGCCGTGCACCTCATGGGGCAGCACGAAGGAATTCATGCGCCTACGGTGGCCCGGGTGCCCGAGCACGGCAAGGGCGCGGACGGGGCACACCCCGGGGGCGGTTCACGCGATGGTGTGATCATGTCCCGCGCGTGGGATGGGTGTTCGGGGCCCCGGGTAGGGCCCGGCCATGACGCAGCCGTTCGAACTCCCGCACTTCTACATGCCGTTTCCCGCGCGGCTCAATCCGCACCTCGACGAGGCACGCGCCCACTCCACCGCGTGGGCACGCGAGATGGGCATGCTGGAGGGCTCCGGGATCTGGGACCAGGCCGACCTGGACGCGCACGACTACGGACTGCTGTGCGCCTACACCCACCCCGACTGCGACGGCGCCGCCCTCTCGCTGATCACCGACTGGTACGTATGGGTGTTCTTCTTCGACGACCACTTCCTGGACATGTTCAAGCGGACCCAGGACCGCGCCGCGGGCAAGGCCCATCTCGACCGGCTCCCGCTGTTCATGCCCATCGATCCCGCGACCCCCGTGCCCGAGCCGGAGAACCCCGTCGAGGCGGGTTTGAAGGACCTGTGGGCGCGTACGGTGCCCGCGATGTCGGCGGACTGGCGCCGCCGCTTCTCGGTGGCCACCGAGCATCTCCTCAACGAGTCGATGTGGGAGCTGTCCAACATCAACGAGGGGCGGATCGCCAACCCCGTCGAGTACATCGAGATGCGCCGCAAGGTGGGCGGCGCGCCCTGGTCCGCCGGGCTCGTGGAGTACGCGACCGCCGAGGTGCCCGCCTCCGTCGCGGAGACCAGGCCGCTGCGGGTCCTGATGGAGACCTTCGCCGACGCCGTCCATCTGCGCAACGACCTGTTCTCCTACCAGCGCGAGGTCGAGGAGGAGGGCGAGAACAGCAACGGCGTGCTCGTCCTGGAGACCTTCTTCGGCTGCACCACCCAGCAGGCCGCCGACACCGTCAACGACATCCTCACCTCGCGCCTGCACCAGTTCGAGCACACCGCGCTCACCGAGGTGCCCGCGATCGCCCTGGAACACCGCCTCACCCCGGCCGAGACGGGCGCGATCGCCGCCTACGCCAAGGGACTCCAGGACTGGCAGAGCGGCGGCCACGAATGGCATCTGCGCTCCAGCCGCTATATGAACAAGGGCGCGCGAAACGACTCGCCCTGGCTGCTGCCCAGCGGCCCCGGCACCTCCGCTGCCCGGATCGGCGCCCTGCTCGCCTCCGCCGCGCACGAGCGGCTGCGCGCCTACACGCATGTGCCCCACCAGAAGGTCGGCCCCTCGATCCTGCCCGAGTTCCACATGCCGTTCGCCCTGGAGCTCAGCCCGCACCTCGACGCCACCCGCCGCAATCTGCGCGCCTGGTGCGACCGGGTCGGCATCCTCCAGGAGGGCGTCTGGGACGAGGACAAACTGCGCGCCTACGATCTCGCCCTGTGCTCCGCGGGACTCGATCCCGACGCCACCCCCGAGGCCCTCGACCTCAGCGCCCAGTGGCTCGCCTTCGGCACCTACGGCGACGACTACTACCCCCTGGTCTACGGCCACCGCAGGGACCTGGCCGCCGCCCGCCTCACCACCGCCCGGCTGTCGGCCTGCATGCCCGTCGACGGCGAGCCCCCGCTGGTGCCCGGCAACGCGATGGAACGCTCCCTGAGCGACCTGTGGGCCCGCACCACCGCCCCGATGAGCACCGCCCAGCGGCGCACCCTCAAGGCCGCCGTGGACACCATGACCGAGAGCTGGGTGTGGGAGCTGTCCAACCAGCTCCAGAACCGCGTGCCCGACCCGGTCGACTACCTGGAGATGCGCCGCGCCACCTTCGGCTCCGACCTCACCCTGAGCCTGTGCCGGATGGGCCGGGGCCCCGCGGTCCCGCCGGAGGTCTACCGCAGCGGCCCGGTGCGCTCCCTGGAGAACGCCGCCATCGACTACGCCTGCCTGCTCAACGACATCTTCTCGTACCAGAAGGAGATCGAGTACGAGGGCGAGATCCACAACGCCGTCCTGGTCGTGCAGAACTTCTTCGGTGTCGACTACCCGACCGCGCTCGGTGTCGTCCATGACCTGACCACCCAGCGCATGCGGCAGTTCCAACATGTGGTCGCCCATGAACTGCCCGTGCTGTACGACGACTTCGGGCTGTCCCCGCAGGCCCGGGCGGCGGTGGACGGCTATGTCGACGACCTGCGGAACTGGCTCGCGGGCATCCTCAACTGGCACCGCAGCGTGGACCGTTACAAGGACGCCTGGCTGTCCCGGCGCGCCCATGGCTTCCTGCCCGACCGCCCGCCCGTGCGGCCGCTGCTCACTCCGGGCTGATCGGCCGTTTCGGAATCTACCCGTATGGAGTAGGGCATTCAGGGAACGTCGGCGGACTCTTCGCAGTCTTCACAGGTAAGGGGAACGACACCACGCGAGAACACGGGGGGTGTTCGAGCTTGACCGAGATCATCGAGAAGGCCGTCGAGGGGATCACCGGCGCCACGGAGGAGAAGAAGCGGGCGCCGGGCGAACTGCGGCCGTATGTCGCGCCGTTGACCGTGCCGCCGGTGCTGCGGCCGGCCGGGGCCGATGTCCGGCGGGAGACCGAGATCGCCCTGCGCCCGACCTGGGTGCGGCTGCACCCGCAGCTGCCGCCCACCCTGATGTGGGGCTACGACGGCCATGTCCCCGGCCCGACCATCGAGGTGCGGCGCGGCCGCCGGATCCGCATCGCCTGGACCAACCGCGTCCCCAAGGAAGCCGAGTACCCGGTGACCTCGGTGGCGGTGCCGGTCCGCGCGCCCGGCACCGCGCCCGCCACCACCGAGCCCGGCCGCGGCGGCGCCGAACCCGACAAGGACGTCGCCGCCCTGCCCGCCTGGACGGTCACCCATCTGCACGGCGCCCGGACCGGCGGCGGCAATGACGGCTGGGCGGACAACGCCGTCGGCTCCGGCGACGCCCAGCTGTCCGAATACCCGAACGACCACCAGGCGACCCAGTGGTGGTACCACGACCACGCCATGAACATCACCCGCTGGAACGTGATGTCCGGGCTCTACGGCACCTACCTCGTCCGCGACGACGAGGAGGACGCCCTCCGTCTGCCGTCCGGGGAGCGGGAGATCCCGCTGCTGCTCGCCGACCGCAATCTCGACACCGACGAGGACGGGCGGCTCAACGGACGGCTGCTGCACAAGACGGTCGTCGTACAGCAGAGCGACCCGGAGACCGGCAGGCCGGTGACCATCCCGTTCACCGGGCCCTACACCACGGTCAACGGCCGCATCTGGCCGTACGCCGAGGTGGACTCGGCCTGGTACCGCTTCCGCCTGGTCAACGCCTCGAACGCGCGCATCTTCGACCTGGTGCTGATCGACGAGGACGGCGACCCGGTGCCCGGCATCGTGCACCAGATCGGCAGTGACGGAGGGCTGCTGCCGCGGCCCGTGCCGGTGGACTTCGGCGCGGAACTGCCCACCCTGACCGTGGCGCCCGCCGAGCGCTTCGATCTGCTGGTGGACTTCCGGCGGCTGGCGGGCCGTACCCTGCGGCTGGTCAACAAGGGCCCGCGCCGGCCGGCGGGCGTGCCCGACCCGGCCGGTGACGTGCGCTTTCCCGCGGTCATGGAGTTCCGGGTCCGCAAGGCCGCCGAGCACGACACCTTCGAGCTGCCCGAGGTCCTGTCCGGCTCCTTCCGCCGGCTCACCCACGACCTGCCGCACGGCCACCGGCTGGTCGTGCTCACCCCGCCCGCCACCAAGGGCGCGGGCGGCCACCCGGAGATCTGGGAGATGACCGAGGTCACCGACACCGACGGGCTGGTGCTCCCGGCCGACGGGGTCATTCAGCTCACCGGCCCCGACGGCACCACCAAGACGTACCGGCGCGGCGCGCGGACCTTCAACGACGGGCTCGGATTCACCATCGGCGAGGGCAGCTACGAGCAGTGGAGCTTCCTCAACCTCGCGCCCATCGTGCACCCCATGCACATCCACCTCGCCGACTTCCAGCTGCTGGGCCGGGACGCCTACGACGTCTCCGGCTTCGACCCGGCGACCGGCGGCACCCGCACCCCGATCCGCCACGACGCGGGCACCGCGATCCCGCTCGCCCCCAACGAGCAGGGCCACAAGGACGTCTTCCGGGTGCCCGGCGGCCAGTTGCTGCGGGTCATGGGCCGCTTCGACGGGGCGTACGGCAGGTTCATGTACCACTGCCATCTGCTGGAGCACGAGGACATGGGCATGATGCGCCCGTTCGTCGTGATGCCGGCCGAGGCGATGAAGTTCGACCACGGAGCGATGCACGACGGCGGCCACGGAGGGCACATGGACTGAACCGACCCTGAGCCGACCCGGGGCCGGGGCCGGTGCGCGGGGCGTCCGTGGTGACTACCCGCCGCCGGCCTCCGGTCAGTCTCACTCGTTCGTGTCTCGTCAGGGACCGGTGCGCCGGGTAGATGACCGGCCGGAGGCGAACGAACCATGGAACACACTGCGTTGCGGCCCAGGCCGCTGCCGGGCCGGGGCCCCCGGACGGGCGGCGGCCCTCGCACGGGCGGCGGCCCCGCCCACCATCCGCACGCCGCGACCCGGCGCCGCCGGCGGCTGCGGACCCTGCTGCTCGGTGCCTGCGCGGGCACCCTGCTGGTGCTGTCCGGCGTGGGCATCGGCGCGTTCGGCGCCACGGTGCTCGGCGGGGGAGGAGAGGCCGCGCCGCGCCCCCGGGCCGCGGGCGCGCCCGTACCGGACAGCGGCCCCCGGGCCACCCTGGGCGTGGAGGCCGTCGACTACGGCAGCCCCGGCGCGCTGGTGGTGGGCGTGCACACGCCCGGCCCCGGCTACCGGGCGGGCCTGGCCCGCGGGGACGTCCTGCTCCAGTTCGGCGGCGCCCGTGTCGACACCGCCGCCGACCTGGCTCGGGCCGTCGCCCGCGCCCGCCCCGGCAGCGAGGTCCTGCTCACCGTGCGGCACAGCGGCGGCGGCTTCCAGCAGCTGACGGTGGTGCCCGGCGTGGTGACCTGAGCGCCGCGGAAACCGGGGACCGGTGGGTCATGATGGCCGGGTGCCGGACGTCCTGCCGACCCCCGTGACCCGCCCCGCGCGGATCTCCGCCGTGCCCGGCGGACGCGGGATCCGCCGATCGGGTCGCGTGGCCCGGTGCGGGCGGGCAGGATGCTGCCCGGGGCGCCTTCCGCGCGCCCTGCCACCCGCCCGACCAGCCAGAACCGCCCGGAGGCCCGGATGACCGGTAGTACGACCACGCCCTTCAGCGCAGCCGACCACAAGGCCCGCATGGAGCGCGCCGCGCGCGCCGCGGCCGACGCCGGTCTCGCCGGGCTGCTCGTGGCGCCCGGACCGGACATGGTGTGGCTGACCGGCTACACCCCCACCGCCGTCACCGAGCGGCTCACCCTGCTGGTCCTCGCCCCCGGCCAGGACCCCGTCCTGGTCGTCCCCACCCTGGAGGCCCCGGACGCCGAGCACTCCGTCGCGGGCGAGGCGCTCACCCTGCGCGACTGGACCGACGGCAAGGACCCCTACGCCGTCACCGCCGAGCTGCTCGACGGCCGCGGCCGCTACGGCATCAGCGACAACACCTGGGGGATGCACGTCCTCGGCCTCCAGCGCACCCTGCCGGACAGCTCGTACGCCGCCCTCACCGACGCCCTGCCCATGCTGCGCGCGGTCAAGGACGCCGCCGAGGTGGAGCTGCTCGCGGCCGCCGGAGCCGCGGCCGACGCCGCGTTCGAGGAGATCCGCAAGGTGACCTTCGCCGGGCGCCGCGAGTCCGACCTCGGCCGGGACCTCGCCGCGCTGCTGCGCCGCTTCGGCCACTCCCAGGTGGACTTCACCATCGTCGGCTCCGGCCCCAACGGCGCCAACCCGCACCACGAGGTCGGCGACCGCGTCATCCGGCGCGGCGACATGGTCGTCCTCGACTTCGGCGGCCTGAAGGACGGCTACGGCTCCGACACCACGCGCACCGTGCACGTCGGCGAGCCCACCGAGGAGGAGCGCCGGGTCCATGACATCGTGCGCGAGGCCCAGGAGGCCGGCTACCAGGCGGTGCGGCCGGGCGTGGCCTGCCAGGAGGTCGACCGGGCCGCCCGCAAGGTGATCACCGACGCCGGGTACGGCGAGTACTTCATCCACCGCACCGGGCACGGCATCGGCGTCACCACGCACGAGCCGCCGTACATGATCGAGGGCGAGGAGCTGCCGCTGGTGCCCGGGATGTGCTTCTCGGTGGAGCCCGGCATCTATCTGCCCGGCCGGTTCGGGGTGCGCATCGAGGACATCGTGACGGTGACCGAGGACGGCGGCCGCCGCCTCAACAACACCGGCCGCGAGATGGTGACAGTGGACTGACGGCCCGGGCCCGGGGCTCAGGGCGGGCCCCGGGCGACCACCCCCGACGACACCCGGAACGGCAACGCGCGATCCATGACCCAGGCACCGACCCCCACCGCGGACACCGTCCGCCAGCTGGTCCGTTCGCTGCTCAAGGAAGGCCCCGAGGGCGACGGACCCGACGTCCGGCCTGTCCGGGAGGGGCACGACTACACCTGGTGGGTCGGCACCCGCCAGGTGCTGCGCCTCGCCCCCGACCGGGAGGCGTCCACCCGCCGCCGGCGGGAACTGCGGCTGCGCGCCCTGGTCCGCCCGCACGTCCCGGTCGCGGTGCCGGTCAGCGTCGCGCACGCCGACTGGGCGCCCGGCCTGGCCTGCACCCTGGACACCGTGGTGCCCGGCGGCACCGCCGAGGAGCACGAGGTCTCGGCGGCCGGCGAGGCCGATCTCGCCGGGCTGCTCACCGGGCTGCGCGCGGTGCCGGTACGGCAGGCCGAGTCCCTCGGCGTGCCGCGCGCCGCCCCGCGCTCCCTGGAGGCGCTGCGCCGGATGGCGGTGCACGCGGCCGAACAGCTCGCCACCGCCGACGAGTTCGACGCCGCGCCGATGTACCAGCTCACCCCGGCCGGGGCCGCCCAGCTCGCCGCGCAGCCCGGAGTCGCCGTGCTCACCCATCACGGGCTCACCGGCGAACACGTGGTGGTCAGCGCCGACGGGCGGGTGCGCGGCATCCTCGACTGGACCGAGGTGGCGCTCGGCGATCCCGCCGAGGACATCGCGGGACTCGCCGTCGCCGTCGGCTCCCCGGCCGCTGTCCGCGCCGCCACCCTCGCCGGGTACGGCGCCCGCCCCTGCCTGCGCGGCCTGTGGCTCGCCCGCTGCGACACGGTGCTGCGCCTCGCGGACCGCCTCGACGGCCGTACCTGTGGCGACCCGACACTGCTGCGCACCCAGCTGCGCCGGGCGTGGGAGCCGATCCTGCTGGAACGGGTGACGGACTTCAAGACGGCGGGGGAGGAGCCGTAACGCGCTCCCCCCAGGGCTGCCTCTCCCCGTCTCAGGGCTGGCTGAGCACCACGCACGACTCCCCGGGCAGCTGGAGCATCCCGTCCGCGCCCGGGGGCTCGACCGGCTGCCACGCGGCGAGGACCAGGGCCGGGCGGGAGCCCAGCGGGATGGCGGCCGCCTCCTTGCCCAGGTTCACCGCGACCCGTACGTCGCCCCGCCGGAAGGCCAGCCAGCGGGCCCGCCCGTCGTAGGCCACCTTCGTGTCGGCGAGATCGGGGTCGGTGAGGTCCGGCTGGTCGCGGCGCAGCGCGATCAGCCGCCGGTACCAGTCCAACACCCGTGCGTGCTCGACGCGTTCGGGCTCCGACCAGTCCAGACAGGAGCGTTCCCGGGTCGCCGGGTCCCCCGGGTCCGGTACGTCCTCCTCGGCCCAGCCGTGCGCCGCGAACTCCCGGCGCCGCCCGCGCCGTACCGCCTCCGCGAGGCCGGGGTCCGTGTGGTCGGCGAAGTACTGCCAGGGCGTGCCGGCCGCCCACTCCTCGCCCATGAACAGCATCGGGGTGAACGGCGCGGTCAGCACCAGCGTCGCCGCGCAGGCCAGCAGGCCGGGGGAGAGGTGCGCCGAAAGCCGGTCGCCCTGGGCGCGGTTGCCGATCTGGTCATGGGTCTGGGAGTAGCCGAGCAGCCGGTGCCCGGCGACCCGCGACCGGTCCAGCGGCCGCCCGTGGTGCCGCCCCCGGAAGCCGGAGTACGTGCCGTCGTGGAAGTAGCCCCCGGTGAGCGTCTTGGCCAGCGCGGCGAAGGGATCGCGTGCGAAGTCCGCGTAGTAGCCCTGGGACTCGCCGGTCAGCGCGGTGTGCAGGGCGTGGTGGAAGTCGTCGTTCCACTGCGCGTGCAGCCCGAGCCCGTTCTCCGCGCGCGGCGTGATGAAGCGCGGGTTGTTGAGGTCGGTCTCGGCGATCAGGAACAGCGGCCGGCCCACCTCCACCGCGAGCCGGTCGACGGCCGCCGACAGCTCCTCCAGGAAATGGGTGGCCCGGGTGTCGTACAGCGCGTGCACCGCGTCCAGGCGCAGCCCGTCCAGCCGGAAGTCCCGCAGCCAGGCGAGCGCGCTGCCGACGAGGAAGGCGCGCACCTCGTCCGAACCGGGCGCGTCCAGGTTCACCGCCGCGCCCCACGGAGTGGTGTGCGTGTCGGTGAAGTACGGCCCGAAGGACGGGAGATGATTGCCGGAGGGCCCCAAGTGGTTGTGCACGACGTCCAGTACGACACCGAGCCCCAGCTCGTGCGCCCGGTCCACGAACCGCTTCAGCGCCTCGGGGCCGCCGTACGGCTCGTGCACCGCCCACAGCGACACCCCGTCGTACCCCCAGCCATGCCGCCCGGGGAACGGACATACTGGCATCAACTCCACATGGGTGATGCCCAGTTCCACCAGATGACCGAGCCGGGCCGCCGCCGCGTCCAGGGTGCCCTCGGGGGTGTACGTGCCCACATGCAGCTCATAGAGCACCGCGCCCGGCAGCTCCCGCCCCGGCCACGGCACCCGCCACCGGTACCGCTCCTGGTCCACGACCGCGCTGAGCCCGTCGGGACCGTCCGGCTGCCGGCGCGAGCGCGGATCGGGCAGCACCGGACCGTCGTCCAGCGCGAATCCGTACCGGGCGCCGTCACCCGCCGTCGCCTCCCCCTTCCACCAGCCCGCGCGCTCCGGATCGCGCGTCAACGCCCGCGCGGCGCCCTCGCACTGGAGCGTCACCCGGTCTGCCTGCGGTGCCCACACCTCGAACTGCACGGACGGTTCCCCTTCGTCTGCTCACCGTGATGTCCCGCGCTCCCATCGTGCCCGCCCGCACCGCCGATCTCCCCTTCGATCGGGCCCTTTCCCCCCAGGTGTCGTGCGATGTTTCCCGGCGGGCCGCGCGGAAGTACCGGCGGGCGGGCGCCGATTGCCCGCTTTCTGGACACCCGCCGCCCACTGACCGACAATCACAGGCGTGACGTCGTCCTTCGAGTTCCCCACCGCCCCGGCCCCGGCGTCCGCGCGGCTGTCCGACACGGAGCGGGAAGCGGCGCTGGAGGTGCTGCGGGACGGCGCGGCCAAGGGCCGGCTGTCGCACGAGACGTTCGTGCGCCGCATGGAACTGGCGCTCGCCGCGCGGCACGCCGACGAACTCGCCGTACTCGTCGCCGACCTGCCCCGCGACAACCGCTTCTCCCGCGCGATCTTCGGCACCGTCGAGGCCGTCTCCGGTTTCACGGTACGGCTGCGCCGCGCCTGGCAGGCCGAGCGGCTGCCCGAGCTGCTGCTGCCGGGACCGGCCCACACCCGGCTGCGGATAGGCCGCGACCCGGGCAACGGGCTGCGGCTGACCCATGAGACGGTCTCCCGGGTGCACGCCGAACTCAGCCGGCAGGGCGGGCTGTGGATCCTGCGGGACCTCGGCTCCACCAACGGGACCACCGTCAACGGGCGCCGGGTGATCGGCGCGGTCGCGGTCCGCGAGGGCGACCAGGTGGCGTTCGGACGGGTGGCGTACCGGCTGTCGCTGAGCTGAACGCGCGGCCGCGCCGCCCCGGTCGTTCGAACGGGTGACCCGCACTGCGGAACGCCGGACGTCCTGCCGATGCAACGGGCATGACGTACTTCACCAGAGCGACAGCGGCCGCCGGCGTGTTCCTGGCCGCCGCCGGTCTCCTCGCCGCGGGCCCCGCCCAGGCGGCACCCCACCTGCACGGCAACCGGCTGCACCTCATGATCACCCGCTCGGGCGCCCGGGCCGACAGCGGCCGCAGCGCCCTGCTGCGCTGCCTGCCGCCCCAGGGCCATCCGTACGCGGCCGAGGCCTGCGCCGAACTGACCGCCGCCCGCGGCGACATCGACCGCATCCCGGCCCGCAAGGTGTTCTGCCCGCGGATCTACTCCCCGGTCACCGCCACCGCGCACGGCCGCTGGAACGGCCGGACGGTCGACTTCCGGCGGACGTACACCAATTCCTGCGAGCTGCGGGCGCGGACGGGGTCGGTCTTCGACCTCGGCGACCGACCGGCGGCGCACTGACCGGCGGCACACCGACCCGCGGCACACCGACCCGCGGCGGGAGGCTGCGCCGCACCGGCCGGCGGCCCTATCGACACGCCTGCTCCCGGGCCTGCCGGGCCGCCAGCAGCACCGTGCGCGACTGGTGCTCCACCTGGTGGTCCAGGGGCACCCAGCGGGCCCGGAAGCGCCGGGCGAAGGCGTCGGACCAGGTGGCCACGAGCCGTTCCAGGTCCGGCGCCGCCCGGTCGCCGCTCTCCCGCAGCACCCGCAGCAGCATCGCGGCGGCCCGCAGCGGCAGCCGCCGTCCGAACGCGTCCACGCTGCCGACGTACGCCATCGTGGAGGCGGCCGGCACGGTGTGGGTCCAGTCCTCGGCCAGGCCCGGGATCAGCTCCAGTGCCCAGCGCGCGGCCCGCAGCAGCGGCCCGTCGGCGCCGTCGAGCCGGGGCAGCGCCTGCGCCAGCACCCGCTCCACCTCCAGCGAGTCCCGCAGCAGCCGCCCGGCCAGCCGCCGCATCGCCGCCGCCGGTGCCGGGTGCGGCGCCGGGTCGTCCACCAGGTCGCTGGCCCACATCGGCACCTCCACCACGGCGGTCAGTCCCCCGTAGCGGTGTGCGTGGTACCAGGTGCTGTGCCGGGCGTCGTCCGGCATGCTCGGGTAGGCCACGCCCGTCTCGGGCCCCGGCATCACATGCACCCCGGGCCCGGACGCCGGCCAGCCCGCGGCGTCCGAGGCACCCGTCTCCACCGGGATGTGCAGCTGTGCCGCCGACTTGGCGAACGGTTCCGCGAGGCCCGGCACGTCCCGGGTCAACTGCACCCAGCTGCCGCCCAGATCGGTGCCGTGCAGGGTCACCTGGAGGTAGGGGCGCAGCTCGTCGATCACCCCGGTCAGGGCCCGGGTCTCGGGCGGCAGCCGGTCCGGGGGCAGCACGGACGGCGACCACTCCGGCTGTTCGGCGCCGGTGGGCCGGTAGAAGCCGAGGTGGTAGTCGAGCAGGCTGCGCGGGGCCGGGGTGACATGGAGGGCGGCGCCGTCCGGGTCCGCGCAGAGCAGGAAGTGCCAGGAGGTGCCGGTGCGCAACTCGCGTTCCGCCAGCACCCGTCGGGCCAGCACCCGCAGGGTCGAGCCGCCGGCCGGTTCGTTGGCGTGGGCGCCCGCCACCACCAGCACCGACCGCTGTGCGTGCCCCACCGACAGCAGATGCAGGGGCCGTCCCGCGCGCGAGCGGCCCACCTGCCGCAGCGCGCACAGCCCGGGTTCCGAAGCGGCCAACGCCCGTGCGCAGGCCACCAGTTCGGGAACGCTGGGATAGCGCAGCTCCGGCAGGAGACTCACCCCCGATTCGTCCGCCCTGCTTCGCCCTCCCAGTCCCGCACGGTGCGCGGTGGCTGTCAAGCGTCCGGCCGGATGCCCTCTCGGCATGTGCCAACCGGAGCCGGTGCCACCGCATTCGTGGTGCTCACCGCTGGTGCAGCCCCCGTCCCGCGAGCGTCAGGAACACCTCGCCCACCGCCTCCGAGAGCGTCGGATGCGGATGCACATGCCGGGCCACATCGGCGGGTTCGGCGTCCCAGCCGACGATCAGCTGCGCCTCGGCGATCAGCTCCGAGACCTGCGGGCCGACCAGATGCACCCCGAGCACCCGCCCGCCACCGGCCTCGGCGACCACCTTCGCCATCCCGCCCCGGCCGTGCACCATCCCCTTCGCCAGCGCGGTCAGCGGCATGGCGCGCACGGCCACGTCGTGTCCCCCGGTGCGCGCCTCCGCCTCCGTGAGCCCGACGGCGGCGGTCTGCGGCGAGGAGTACGTCACCCGGGGTACGGCCGCGTAGTCGACCGGCGCGGGCCGCAGCCCCGCGAGGGACTCGGCGACGACCAGCCCTTCGGCGAAGGAGGCGTGCGCGAGGCCGAGCGAGGGCGGCGGCAGCAGATCGCCGACGACATGGATGCCCTCCGCGGCCGTCTCCAGCCGGTCCCAGTCGGCCGGTACGACGAAGCCGCGGGCGTCCGTCGCGAGGCCGGCCGCGGCCAGGTCCAGGCCCTCGGTGACCGGGACCCGGCCGACCGCCACCAGGAGCCGCCGCGCCGTCAGCGTCCGGGTCTCGCCGCGCGCGGTGCGCACCCGGGCCCGCACCCCGTCGTCGAGCACCTCCGCGTCCAGCAGCCGCGCTCCCACCTGGACATCGATGCCGCGCCCCCGCAGCCCCCGGGTGAGGTGCCGGCTCACGTCCGCGTCCTCCAGGGGCACCAGCCGCTCCGCCGCCTCCACCAGGGTGACCTCCGCGCCCAGGGAGCGGTGCAGGGAGGCGTACTCCACGCCGATCGCGCCCCCGCCGAGAACCAGGACCGAGTCCGGCAGCCCGGGTGCGAACAGCGCGTCGTCGCTCGTCACCACGCGCCGCCCGTCCGGCACGAGCCCGGGGAGCGCGCGCGGGCGTGAACCGGTGGCGAGGACGAGGCCACGGCGCGCGGTGAGCTGGCGCACGCCGGGCGCGTCCTGTACGCCCTCCACCCGCACCGTCCGCGCCCCCGTGAGCCGCGCGCTGCCCCGCACCACCCGCACTCCCGCCTCCGCCAGATGTGCCCGCAGCCCCCGGTGGTTGCGCGAGACGATGTCGTCCCGGGTGGCGACCAGCGCCGGCCAGTCGACGGAGTCCAGCGTGGCCTTCACCCCCCACCGCTCCCGGGCCTCGGCGATGCCGTCGACCAGTTCGGCGGCGTGCAGCATCGCCTTGCTCGGGACGCAGCCGCGGTGCAGACAGGTGCCGCCCAGCTGGTCGCGTTCCACGAGGACGACGTCGAGGCCGAGGGCGGCGGCGCGCAGGGCGGTGGCGTAGCCGCCCGTGCCGCCGCCGATGACGATGACATCCGCGAGGTCCGTCGGATCCGCCGGGTCCGTGACATCCGCTGTGTGCGTGCTCATGCCCACCACCCTGCGGCCGCCCCTTGCCATGAGTCCAAGGCAATGTTCTTGTGGAATCCATGCGGAATGTTCATGGGAGGACGGGGCGATGAGCCTGCGGCAGATGGAGTACTTCGTGACGGTCGTCCAGGAGGCGTCCTTCACCCGCGCGGCCGACGCCCTGCATGTCACCCAGTCCGCGCTCTCGCACCAGATCAAGGCGTTGGAGAAGGAGGTCGGCGGGGCCCTGCTGGAGCGGCTGCCCCGGGGCGCCCGGCTCACCCCGATGGGCCGCGCGTTCCTGCCGGGCGCCGAACTCGCCGTGCGCAGCGCCGCCCGCGCCCGCCGCGCGGCCCGCGCCGCCGCCGGGGCCGAGGGCGGCGAACTGCACATCGCCGCCCTGCACGCCATCGCCGTCGGCGCCCTGCCCGACGTCTTCGCCCACTGGCGCGCCGCGCATCCCCATGTCCTGCTGCGGCTGCACGAGTACGCCACCGCCGAGGCCCTGGAGGACGCCGTGCGGCGCGGCACCGCCGACCTCGCCATCGGTCCCGAGCCCGCCGAGCCGGCCGGCCCCGTCGTACCGATCGGCGCGGAGGAGATCGTCCTGGTGGTGCCGTTCGACGACCGGCTCGCGGGCCGTTCGACGGTGACCCTGCCCGAACTGGCCGACCGGGCCTGGGTCCGCTGCGCCATGGAGCCCGTGGTGCACGGCGCCCGCTTCCTCGACTGGGCCTGCGGGCGGGCCGGGTTCACGCCCCGCACCGCCGTGTGGACCGAGCAGTCCTCGACGGCGGTGCGGATGGCCGCCGCCGGGGTCGGGGTGTGCGCCGCGCCCGCCCACATCGTGCGCGGCGCCGTGGGCGAGGACTGTGTGCTCCTCACCCCCGACCCGTCCTGGCGGCGCCCGCTGGCCGTCTACGCGCGCACGGAACCCACCGGAGCCGCCGCGGCCTTCGTGGATCTGCTGCGCGCCCGTTGGCCCGCCGTGAGCGGCCTTCCGGAGCGGCCCGACCGGCTGCCCCTCACGCCCGCGTGACCCGCTCAAGCAGCGCCACCGGTCGTGGCCCGAACAGATCCGTGAGACGTACCCGGCCGGTGAACTCCCGTTCGGGATCGAGCACATCGGCCCAGTGGCCGGGCGGCAGCGGCAGGCCGGTGTCCCGCCAGCCGCCGGACTCCGCGAGCCGCAGCGAGAGCCGGGTCACCGCCGTGATCACCTCCCCGGAGCGGGTGAAGGCCGTGCAGTGCTGCGCCGCCGGGCCCTCGGCGGGCAGCGGATCGTAGGACGCCGCGGCCCCGAAGGCGTCGGGCCTGCGGGCGCGCAGGCGCAGTGCCGCGCGGGTCAACGCGGCCTTCTCGCCCGGGTTCTCGGGCGGCAGGGCCGCCGGGCGGCGGTTGTCCGGGTCCACCAGCGTCCGGAACTCGCCCTCGGCGCCCTGGTACACGTCCGGGACGCCCGGCATCGTCAGGTGCACCAGGGCCGTGCCGAGGACGTTGGCCCGGATGTGCGGCTCCAGCGCCTTGCGGAAGGCGGTCACGCGCTCGCCGGGCGGCCCGCAGGGACCGGTCGCGGCGAAGGCGGTCACTGCCTCCTCGTACGGCGTCTCCCGCTCGGTCCAGCTGGTGTACATGCCGGCCTCGCGCACATGCTTCAGCAGGTACTGACCTACCCGCTCCTCGTCGGCCGGGCCGAGCCCGAACACCGTCTGCCAGGCCGCCCAGGCCAGCTGCCGGTCCGGGGCGCCCTCCTCGGCCCGGGTCAGCTCGGTCACCAACTCGGCCCAGCGGGACGGGCATTCGGTGAGGACGGCGAGGGCCGCGCGGACATCGGCGCTGCGCTTGGTGTCGTGCGTGGTGACGGCCGTACCGGTGAGCGGCCGCTCCTCCTGGAGGCGGGCGCAGTACACGTGGAACTCGCGCGGCGAGATCCCCGGCCGGCCCGGGTCGCCGCCCACCTCGGTCGCCGACAGCAGCGGCACATAGCGGTAGTACGCCGTGTCCTCCACCGACTTGGCGCGCAGCGCGGAGGCCGTCTGCGCGAACCGGGTGCGCAGCTCCAGCCGGTCGGCGTGGTCCGGCGCGGCCGGGTCCCCGGGCGCCTCGACGAGCAGTTGGCGTACGAGGTCGACCGCCGCCGCCTCCTCGGGCACCACGAAGGCGAGCCGGGCCTCCTCGGCCGCCTCCTCGGTGATGACGGCGGCCGCGTCCCCGGAGGCGTAGGGCCGGTAGACCCGCATCCGGACCAGGAGTTCCTCCAGGGCCGTGCGCAGCGCCCAGGGGGCCCGGTCGCGCAGCGCGAGGTCGGGGGAGTGCGCGCACAGCCGCACCGCGACCCGGGTGAGCCGCTCGGTCTCGGTGGCCAGCTCATGGGTGAGCACCTTGTAGGCGGCCCGGCGGGCCGTGGCGTCCCAGACGCCGCCACGGTCCTGCTGCGGGGCCGCGAACCGCCGGTACTCGGTGAGGAGTTCGACCGCGCCGTCCGGGTCCGTGAACAGGCCGTCGACCCGGCGCAGCGCGTCGTAGCCGGTGGTGCCCGCGACCGGCCAGGAGGGCGGCAGCCGTTCGTCGTCGGCGAGGATCTTCTCGATCACCGTCCAGCGGCCGCCGCTCGCCTCGTGCAGCCGGGCGAGATAGGCGTCGGGGTCGGCGAGCCCGTCGGGGTGGTCCACGCGCAGCCCGTCGGCCACGCCCTCGTCCAGCAGCTGGAGGATCTTGGCGTGGGTGGCGTCGAACACCTCGGGGTCCTCCACCCGCAGCCCGATCAGCTCCGAGATGCTGAAGAAACGCCGGTAGTTCAGCTCGGTCCTGGCGAGCCGCCACCACACCGGGCGGTACCACTGGGCGTCCAGCAGCTCGGGCAGCGGCAGCCCCTCGGTGCCGGCGCGCAGCGGCAGGACCTGGTCGTACAGGCGCAGCGTGTCGCCGTCGATCCGCAGATGGTCCAGCTCGGCGCCGAGCGGGCCGCCGAGGACGGGCAGCAGCACCCGGCCGCCCCCCGCGTCCCAGTCGATGTCGAACCAGCGGGCGTGGGCCGATTCCGGTCCCTCGCGCAGTACCTCCCACAGGGCGCGGTTGTGTCCGGGCGCCATCGCCATGTGGTTCGGCACGATGTCCAGGACCAGGCCGAGGCCGTGCTCCCGGGCGGTCCCGGACAGCGCGCGCAGCCCCTCCTCGCCGCCGAGTTCCGCGCGGACCCGGGTGTGGTCCACCACGTCGTAGCCGTGCGTGGAACCCGGGACGGCCTCCAGGACGGGGGACAGATGCAGATGGGACACGCCGAGCGAGGCGAGGTACGGGACGGCCGCCGCGGCGGCCGGGAACGGGAAGGCGGGCTGGAGCTGGAGCCGGTAGGTGGCCGTGGGCATTCCCGGTCCGGGTCGCGCAGAGGTCATGGAGACCTACGTACCCGCCCTGCCGCGTTTCGTGTCACCCGGACCGGGCCGGAGGGTGGGGCGGCTCATCCGCGCTCACCCACATGGCCTACGGCGCCCTACGCCGGACGGCGTAAGACCATGAGGCTGCGGTCCTTGAGGGTCAGCCGGTCGCCCGCCCCCGCCTTCGCCCCCGAACCTGGCGGGATCCCTTCGTCGCGGGCCGTGTCCACCACCACCTGCCACTGCCGGCCGTGGTTCACCGGCACCCGGAAGTCCAGCGGCTGCGGGGAGGCGTTGAACAGCAGCAGGAAGGAGTCGTCGGTGATCCGCTCGCCGCGCGGGCCCGGCTCGGAGATGGCGTTGCCGTTGAGGAACACCGTCAGCGCGGACGTCCCGGCCGCGTCCCAGTCCCGCTGGGTCATCTCCGAACCCTGTGGGGTGAACCAGGCGATGTCGGACAGCCGGCCGTGGCTGCCCTCCACCGGGCGGCCGTGGAAGAAGCGGCGGCGGCGCAGCACGGGGTGGTCGCGGCGCAGCCACACCATGGTGCGCACGAACTCCAGCAGCTCCCCGCCGTCCTCGGGCCAGCGCAGCCAGGAGATCTCGTTGTCCTGGCAGTAGGCGTTGTTGTTGCCGCGCTGGGTACGGCCGAACTCGTCGCCGTGGCTGATCATCGGCACGCCCTGGGACAGCATCAGCGTGGCGAGGAAGTTGCGCGTCTGGCGGGCGCGCAGCGCGAGCACCCCGGGGTCGTCGCTCTCGCCCTCCGCGCCGCAGTTCCAGGACCGGTTGTGGCTCTCGCCGTCCCGGTTGCCCTCCTCGTTGGCCTCGTTGTGCTTGTCGTCGTACGACACCAGGTCGCGCAGCGTGAAACCGTCGTGGCAGGTGACGAAGTTGATGGAGGCCAGCGGGCGGCGCCCGTCGTCCTGGTAGAGGTCGGAGGAACCGGTCAGCCGGGAGCCGAACTCCGCGAGCGCGCGCGGCTCGCCCCGCCACAGGTCCCGTACGGTGTCGCGGTACTTGCCGTTCCACTCGGTCCACAGCGGCGGGAAGTTGCCCACCTGGTAGCCGCCCTCGCCCACGTCCCAGGGCTCGGCGATCAGCTTCACCTGGGAGACCACCGGGTCCTGCTGCACCAGGTCGAAGAACGAGGACAGCCGGTCCACCTCGTGGAACTGCCGGGCCAGGGTGGCCGCGAGGTCGAAGCGGAAGCCGTCGACATGCATCTCGGTGACCCAGTAGCGCAGCGAGTCCATGATCATCTGGAGCACGTGCGGGGACCGCATCAGCAGCGAGTTGCCGGTGCCGGTGGTGTCCGTGTAGTAGCGGGGATCGTCCGCGAGCCGGTAGTACGACGGGTTGTCGATGCCCTTGAAGGAGAGCGTCGGACCCAGGTGGTTGCCCTCGGCGGTGTGGTTGTAGACGACGTCCAGGATGACCTCGATCCCGGCCTCGTGCAGCGCCCGCACCGCCGACTTGAACTCCAGCACCTGCTGGCCGCGATCGCCCCAGGAGGCGTACGCGTTGTGCGGGGCGAAGAACCCGATGGTGTTGTAGCCCCAGTAGTTGCTCAGGCCCAGGTCCGCCAGCCGGTGGTCGTTGACGAACTGGTGTACGGGCATCAGCTCCAGCGCGGTCACGCCGAGCTTGGTCAGATGTTCGATGACGGCCGGATGGGCGAGCGCCGCGTATGTGCCGCGCAACTCCTCGGGCAGACCCGGGTGACGCATGGTCAGGCCCTTGACGTGGGCCTCGTAGATCACCGTGTGGTGGTACTCGGTGCGCGGCGGCCGGTCGTCGCCCCAGTCGAAGTACGGGTTGATCACCACCGAGGTCATGGTGTGCGGCGCCGAGTCCAGGTCGTTGCGCCGCTCGGGCGCGTCGAAGTGGTAGCCGTACACCTCCTCGCCCCAGCGCACCGCGCCCGCCACCGCCTTCGCGTACGGGTCGAGGAGCAGCTTCGCCGCGTTGCAGCGCAGTCCGCGCCCGGGGTCGTAGGGGCCGTGCACCCGGAATCCGTAGCGCTGCCCCGGCATCACCCCCGGCATGTACGCGTGCCGCACGAACGCGTCGCTCTCGCGCAGTTCCACCGCCGTCTCCGAGCCGTCGTCGTGCAGCAGACACAGCTCCACTCGGTCCGCGGCTTCCGTGAAGACCGCGAAGTTGGTGCCGGCGCCGTCGTACGTGGCGCCGAGCGGATACGCCTCTCCAGGCCAGACCTGCATGGCAATGACTCTCCCAGGTGGGCGGCCCGCCCGGGGGCCGGTCCGCGCGACGGCACGAAGTCTCCCCGAAAGCAGGAACGGGCCCGGCCGGGTACCCCCGGCTATGAAACCGCTCACTTCCCGTGTGCGGGCGGTGGGGAACGGCCCAAAAACGCCAAGCAGTTGAGCAAAGCAGGAGCGGAACCGACCTGTCCATCCGGCTGCACCGCGCAGCGCTCCCGGAGTACCCTTCCTTGATCGTTGAGACGGGAAAGGCCCGGGGACGGAAGGCGGTGCACGGGTGGGCTCGGGAGGGCTGGAGCTGCCCCCTGGTGGCGAGGGTCACGAGGGAGACTCCACGGACGTCCCGCCCGGCGCGGTGTCCCTGGCACGGCCGATGGACGCGGGTTCCATCGGCCCGGAGCTGGACTGGGGCGCCGACGCCTGGCACGAGGTGCGCACCCGCGCCCAGCGGGCCGGCCGGGCCTACATCTGGCTGAACCTCGTGGAGCAGCGGCTGCGTTCGGTCGTCGCCGCCGTCCTGCGGCCGGTGTACGAGCCCGTGCACGGCGACGAGTGGGTGGTCGCCGCCGCCGGACCGGCCGGCCAGGAATGGGTGCAGCGCGCGGTCGCGGTGCGCGAAGTCAGCCGCCGCAAGGGCTACTTGCTCGACCCGGCCGACGACAACGTGCTCAGCTTCCTGACGTTGCCCCAGCTGCGCGAGCTGATGGTGCAGCACTGGCCCTGCTTCGAGCCGTACTTCGACGAGCGCCGCGACCTCGAACTCGCCCTGGACGAGCTGGAGGTGACCCGCAATGTCGTCTCCCGCAACCGCGCCCTGTCCCAGGCGGTGCTCGGCCAGGCGGAGCGCGCCTCGGCCCGCCTCCTGGAGATGCTGGGCGCGGACGGCGATGTGCCCTCCGCGCGCCGGCTGCCCGTCGACGCCGTCGAGGACCTGGTCGGCGACCGGTACGCCGATGTGGTCGCCGTGCACTCCGACCGGGTGCGGCTGATGCGCCAGTTCCCGGCCGAGGACATCTTCGGCGGCGCCCGCCGCCTGGACGCCATCGGCATCGGCCTCAACCTGCTGGTGCAGAACTTCTCCGGGCGGCGCCTGGTCCGGCTCGCCGAGTCCGGCTGCCGCATCCGGCTGCTGTTCCTCAACCCCGCCTCCAGCTCGGTCAAGCGCCGCGAGCGCGAACTCGGGATGAAACGGGGCGAACTGAGCCGCTCGGTGGAGATGAACATCCTGCACATGCGCCGGGTGCGCTCCCGGCTGCGGGACCCGGACGCCTTCCAGATCCAGGTGTACGACGAGACGCCGCGCTTCACCGCCTATCTGGTGGACGGCGACGGGGCCGACGGCGTCGCCGTGGTGCAGTCCTATCTGCGCGGGGCGCGGGGGATGGAGTCACCGGTCCTGGTGCTGCGCAACGGCAGCCGCCTGGTCACATCGGACGACGCGGGCGAAGCCGGGCTGTTCCCGACATACCGAGAGGAATTCGAGCTGGCATGGGCGGATTCGCGCCCTGTGTCCTGATCTGTCCCCTGGGTTGCCCCGAAAAGCGGAACGCGGTCCTCTGATTGTCAGTGCCCCGTGCGAGGGTGGAGACCACTGGGGGAACGCACCATCGAGAAGGGGGACCGCCCATGGGCTGGCACCAGGAGCTGCTGGTCGGCTTCGACCTGGAGACGACCGGCACGGATCCGCGCGAGGCACGCATCGTCACCGGCGCGGTGATCGAGGTCAGGGCCGGTGAGCCGCTGGGCCACCGGGAGTGGCTGGCCGATCCGGGCGTCAAGATCCCGGCGGACGCGGTCGCCGTGCACGGGATCAGCAATGAACGGGCGGCGGCCGAGGGCGAGCCCGCCGACCGGGTCGCCGACGCCATCGCCGAGGCGCTGGTGTCGTACTGGAAGACGGGCGTCCCGGTCGTCGCCTACAACGCGGCGTTCGACCTCACCCTGCTCTCCGCCGAGCTGCGCCGCCACCGGCTGCCGTCCCTCGCCGACCGCCTCGGCGGAGCCGCGCCCGCGCCGGTGATCGACCCGTACACCATCGACCGCCGGGCGGACCGCTACCGCCGCGGCAAGCGGAACCTGGAAGCGGTCTGCGCCGAGTACGGCATCGTCCTGGACGCGGCGCACAACGCGTCCGCCGACGCCCTCGCCGCGGCCCGCCTCGCCGCCGCGATAGCCGTCCGCCACCCCAAGATCGCCGCCCTCGGCCCGGCCGAACTGCATCGCCGTCAGATCGAGTGGTACGCCGAATGGGCGGCCGACTTCCAGGCCTTCCTGCGCCGCAAGGGAGAGGCGACGGCGGTGGTGGACGGACTGTGGCCGCTGCGGGAGCTGACGCCCGAGACGGTGTGACGAGGACAGGGCGATCAGGCCGGTGTGATCAGGCCGGTGTGATCGGGCCGGTGTGATCAGAAGGGGTACCAGCGCACCGACTCGTCCCCGTCCCGCAGTGACGCCACCCGGCGGCGGAACTCGGCCAGGGCCTTGGGGTTGCTGGGCGCGTGCTGGGAGACCCAGGCACAGCTGGCCGTCTCGCGGGCGCCGCGCAGCACCGAGCAGCCCTCCCACTCGCGCACGTCCCAGCCGTAGGTCTCGGTGAAGGCGTCGTAGGACTCGGCGGGCAGCCCGTACCGGTCGCGGGAGAGGGCCATCACCACCAGATCGTGCTCGCGCAGATCGGCGGAGAAAGTCTCCAGGTCCACCAGGACCGGCCCCTTCGGCCCGATGTGGACATTGCGGGGCAGCGCGTCGCCGTGGATGGGACCCGGCGTCAGACGGGGCGTCAGCGCGGCCGCGGCCGCCGCGAAGCCGTCCCGGCGCGCCCGCAGATAGGCCGCGTCCTCGGGGTCGATCGCCTCGCCCGCGAGCCGCAGCCAGCGCTCCACCCCGCCCAGCAGCTCACGCGGCGGCAGCGCGAACGGCGCCGCGGGCAGGGCGTGCACCAGGCGCAGCAGCTCGGCCAGATCGCGCGGCTCGGCGGGGCGTACGGCGTCCGGCAGCCGGTGCCACACCGTCACCGGATGCCCCTCGATGAGCCGCGGCTCCGGCTCGGCCGCCCGCACCGCCGGGACGCCCGCCTCGGCGAGCCACCCGGCGATGTCCAGCTCGCGCCGGGCCCGCGCCAGCAGCTCGGCGTCGCGGCCCACCTTGACGACCAGGTCACCGGCGGCGAACACCGCGTTCTCGCCGAGCGCGAGCAGCCTCGCCTCCCCGGCCCCCGCCGCGGGCACGCCCGCCGCGGCCAGTACGTCCCGCGCCCGTGCCTCGTCCATCGTGGTGCCTCCGTGCCGTCTTCTCCGAGCCGTTCCCGGGGGAACCGGCACCCGCCGTTTCCCCCGGTCAGTCTCCCACCCGGGCGGGTCGGCCCCCGCCGGGCGTCATGGGATGTCCGTTCCGCCGTCAGAGATCCACTTTGTGATTACGAAAGCTTGTTGAACAAGTCACAGCTGTGTTCAGAGGTTGATCCGGCCCCCGCCGAACCGGCATTGTTTCGCGCAGCCCGCCCCACCGGGGCCGGGCCCCGGCCGTCGTGCCCGCCCCCACGGGGCACGACGGCCGCTCTAAGCTGACCGTGTGACGACCTATGCGGCGCTGTTGCGCGGGATCAACGTCGGCGGCAACCGGAAGCTCCCGATGGCCGACCTGCGCGCCCTGCTCGACACCCTCGGCCACACCGGTGTGCGCACCCATCTGCAGAGCGGGCAGGCCGTGTTCACCGCCGACCGGGGCGACGAGGATTCCCTGGCAGGGGAGTTGGCCGGGGCGATCGAGGACCGCTTCGGCTTCCCGGTGGATGTGCTGGTGCGCGACCACGCCTATCTGGCCGAGGTGGTCCGCGCCTGCCCCTTCCCGGCCGCCGAACTGGCAGCCCGGCAGCTGCACGTCACCTACTTCTCCGCGCCCGTGACCCCGGAGCGCTACGCGCATCTCGACCAAGTCGCCCTCCTCCCCGAGGAGTTCCGCCTCGGCGACCGCTGCCTGTATCTGTACGCCCCCGACGGCCTCGGCCGCTCCAAGCTCGCCGAGGCGCTGGGCCGCCCGCGGGCCGCCAAGGACCTCGTCGCCACCAGCCGGAACTGGAACACCGTACTGAAACTCGCCGAGCTGACCGCGCCCCCGGCGTGATCGCGGGCACGGGGCCCGGGTCCTGTGATGGGATCGGGTCCATGCGCTACATCGTGATCGGAGCGGGAGCGGTCGGCGGCACCGTCGGCGGACGGCTGGCCCAGGCCGGACGCGAGGTCGTCCTCGTCGCCCGCGGCGGACATCTGACGGCACTCGCCGAGCACGGGCTGCGACTGCGCGTCCCCGAGGGGGAGCTGACGTACCGGCTGCCGGCCGTCGAGGGCCCGGAGCCGCTCGGCGAGCTGCGCGCGGACGACGTCCTGCTGCTCGCAGTGAAGACCCAGGACACCGCGGCCGCGCTGGACGCCTGGGCGGCCGCCCCGGTGGCGGGCGGCGGCGCCGCGGGCGAACGGCTGCCGCTGCTCTGCCTCCAGAACGGCGTGGAGAGCCCCCGGATCGCGCTGCGCCGCTTCCGCCGGGTGTACGGCGTCTGCGTCTGGCTGCCGTCCACCTTCGTGGAGCCCGGCGTCGTCTCCGCCCCCGGCGCCCCGCTCACCGGCATCCTTCATCTGGGCCGCGCCGAGGGCGGCACCGACGACACCGCCCGGCGGATCGCCGCCGACCTCGCGGACGCGCGCTTCGAGGCGCCGGTCGTGCCGGACGTGGCCCGCTGGCAGTACGCCAAGCTGCTCGGCAACCTCGCCAACGCGCAGGAGGCCCTGAGCGGTCCCATCGAGGGCGCGGCCGCCGAGGGGCTGTACGCGAGGGTACGGGCCGAGGGGGAGACCGTACTGGCCGCCGCCGGGATCGACCACGCGAGCATCGAGGAGCAGCGCGCGGTGCGTGGCGAGAAGGTGGCCCTGGTTCCGCTGGCGGGCGCGCCGCGCGGCGGCGGCTCCTCCTGGCAGTCCCTGGCGCGCGGCACCGGCAGCATCGAGGCGGACTACCTCAACGGCGAGATCGCCCTCCTCGGCCGGCTGCACGGCGTGCCCACCCCGCTGAACGAACTCCTCCAGCGCCTCGCCGGCAGCTTCGCCCGCGAGCGCCGGGCGGCCGGCTCGCTGCCGCTCGCCGACCTGCTCCGGCTGGCCGACGAGGCGCGGGGGGCATCGGCCTGAACCTCCCCCGAGGCGGCGGCGAACGGTCATGAACGGCGAATTCCGCTTCCTGGTAACCGGAGTTCGAACACAACCTCGCCGGAGTGGCCGATAACCGCCCCTGCAAGCCGTCGACTTGACCGTCCCCTGTGACATCCGGATCACCCAAGGCGCAGAACGGAGTGCCGCCGCGGTCCGACGTCACAGGGGAACGCCGGACCGCGGCGGCTTTTACCACGGCCCTCACCCGTAAGGGGACGGGTCTGCGAACAACGCGACAAGTCCGTCCCGTTGTCCCTAGGGTGAGGCACGCCGGACGGCCGGAACGACACCGCCCATCCCCCCACCGGAGCGTGTGCACGCCGTTCCGCTACCGCGTCCGGGGCCGTCAGCGGACACCCGGCCACCCGCGGAGTGGCGATTTTCGGCCTACCTCTGATCCACGAGCGAGGACAGGACATGAGCACCTACGACTACGGACACCTCAACGGACCTGGACAGTACGGTGAGTTCGTCGGCCTCGACCTGACCCACGGCACGCCACCGCTGGAGGCGCTGATCGCGGTCTCCGCCCGGCTCACCGAGGCGCTGCGCAGGGAGTGCCCCGGGCTCGTCCGGCAGGGCCAGATCATCGAGGCGGCGTTCGCGGAGTCCGCCGACGACGGACTGCCGCCCAACCGCGGCCGCATCCGCTCCGCCCTGGACGACATCTGCATCGGGGCGTCCGCCGGCACCGCCAGCCTCGCCTACACCCGGCAGCTGGTGCAGGCCCTCGGGCTGTGACACCGGGCCGCGCCCGGGCGGCGACCCCTCAGGCCCCTCAGGCGCCGAGTGCCTGGAGCGCCGGGCGGCATGCGGCGTCGTACCGGCGCAGCAGCAGCCGCGCCACCTCGGGCGCGGGCCCCAGCACCTCGGCGAGGACGTCCGCCCCGGCCGCGCCGTGCGCGATACGGTCCGGCAGGAAGCCGGGGGCCAGGACGTACGGGGCGACGGCGACCCGCGCGCAGCCGAGCGCGCGCAGCTCCCGTACGGCGTCCTCGGTGCGCGGCAGGCGAGCGGAGGCGAACGCGGGCCGCACGGCGCACCAGCCGGTGCCCCACCACTCCCGCGCGATATCGGCGATCACCGCGATCGCCTCCGGGTCACTGGACCCCGCCGAGGCCAGGACGACTCCGGTCGAGGACTTGTCGGCGGGGCTGAGCCCGGCCTCGTACAGCCGTCGCTCCAGCGCCGTGAGCAGCAGCGGCGACGGGCCGAGCACTTCCGCCTGCCGGATCCGCAGCCGCGCCGGGGCCGCCCGCAGCACCGCCGGGATGTCGGCCTTCGCGTGGAAGGCCCGGGTGAGCAGCAGCGGCAGCGCCACCACGTCCCGGACGCCCTCCGCCGCCAGGGACTCCAACACGCCTTGCACGGAAGGCACGTTGAAGTCCAGGAAGCCGGTCTCCACGCGCAGCCCGGGGCGCTGCGCGCGCACCCGCTCCACCAGGGCGTGCACGGTGGCGGCGTGCCGCGCGTCGCGGCTGCCGTGGGCGATGACGAGGAGCACGGGCGCTTGCATCCGGGTCAGCCTTTCACCAGCAGGCCGCGGCTGCGCAGCACCCACCGCTCCAGCGGGCTGAAGATCAGCAGATCGATGGCGATGCCGACGAACAGGATCAGCAGGATGGCCTCGAACACCATGGCCATGTCGCTGGCCGTACGGGCGTTCTCCAGGAGCTGGCCGAGGCCGGTGCCCAGGTCGGGGAAGTTCGCGATGATCTCGGCGGCCATCAGGGAGCGCCAGGAGAAGGCCCAGCCCTGCTTCATGCCCGCCACATAGCCGGGCAGCGCGGCCGGCAGGGTGATGTGCCAGGTGCCCTTGGCGCCGGTGGCGCCCAGCGTACGGCCCGCGCGCAGGAACAGCGGGGGCACCTGGTCCACGCCGGACACCAGCCCGTTGGCGATGGACGGCACCGCGCCGAGCAGGATCACCGTGTACATCATGGAATTGTCCAGGCCCAGCCAGATCACGGCCGGGGGCACCCAGGCGACCGAGGGCAGCGACTGGAGGCCGGACAGGATCGGCCCGATCGCGGCGCGCACGAACTTCACCCGGGCCACCAGCAGCCCCAGCGGGGTGCCGATCACCAGGGCGAGGCAGAAACCGAGCAGACCGCGCGAGACGGACGTCCAGATGTAGCCGAGCAGCTTGCCCTGGAGCCAGTCGTCGCGGAAGGCACCCCAGACCGCGCCCGGCGTGGGCAGCTTGGTCGGGTCGTCCACGATCTTCAGGGTGATCAGGCCCTGCCACACCAGGAGGACGACGGCGATCGCGGCCAGCGGCGGCAGGATCTTGTCGATCAGGGTCCTGCGGAAGGGTGCCCGGCTCGACTGGGTGGTCTCCAGCGCGTCGAGGCCCGCCTCCACGCTGCCCGCGGCCGGGGCGTCGGTGGTCGTCGTGTCAGTGCTGGCCATGGCGGCGGATCTCCCCACGCAGTACTTCGGTGATCTCCAGGGACAGTTCCGCCACGGGCGCGTCCTCGATACGGCGCGGCTGCGGGATGCCGACCTCCCACTCGCGGGCCACCCGGCCGGGACGGGAGGACAGCAGTACGACCCGCTGGGCCAGGCGCACGGCCTCGCGCACATTGTGGGTGACGAACAGCACGGACAGGCCGGTCTCCGACCAGATCCGGGTCAGCTCGTCGTGCAGCACATCCCGGGTGATGGCGTCCAGGGCCGCGAACGGCTCGTCCATCAGCAGCAGTTGGCTCTCCTGGGCGAGCGCGCGGGCCATCGCGACCCGCTGGCGCATACCGCCCGACAGTTCGTGCACCCGCTTGCCGTACGCGCCCTGGAGACGGACGAGTTCGAGGAGTTCCTCGGCCTTGCCGCGCCGCTCGGGGCGGGGAACTCCCCTCAGTCTGAGGGCGAGTTCGATGTTCTTGCCAGCGGTCAGCCAGGGGAACAGGGCGTGTTCCTGGAACATCAGCGCGGGGCGGCCGTCGGTGCGGATGGCGCCGGTGGTGGGCTCGTCCAGGCCCGCCACCAGATTGAGCAGGGTGGACTTGCCGCAGCCCGAGGCGCCCAGGAGGGTGACGAACTCGCCGGGCGCGACATCGAGGCTGATGTCGTCCAGGACGAGCTGGGACCCGCCCGGGGTGGCGAAGGACTTCGAGACATGCTCAAGGCGTGCGGCGTACTCCACCGACCGCGCGGCCTTGGCGAGGGTCGTGGCCATGGTCGTCACCTCCTGGGACGTCTTCGGGGCGGGCGTCAGCTGGTGCCGAGGCCGGCGGCGTCGACGGGGCTCTTGCCCTCGGCCTTGAGCACCCGGTTGAGGATCGTCAGGTCGTAGATTCCCTTGAGGTCCGGCTTCTTGAGCAGACCGGCCTTGACCGCGTGCGCCGCCTCGGTGTCGAGGGTGGCGGCCAGCGGGTCGTCGGTGAACTGGACGGACTTCCACGCCGGGTCGAGCACCTCGGCCGGCAGTGCCTTGCCGGAGTCGGCCGCGAGCTGCTTGTTCGCGGCCTGCTTCGCCTGCTCCGGGTTGGCGTTGATCCACTTGTTGGCCTCGACGGACGCCTTCAGGACCGCCTCGACCGCCTTCGGGTGCTCCTTGAGGAACGCCTGGCGCACGATGATGTTGGTGATCACGAACTTGTCGCCCGGCCACAGCGAGGACTCGTCCAGGAGCACCTTGCCGCCCTCGGAGACCAGCTTGGACGCGGTCGGCTCCGGCACCCAGGCGCCGTCGATGGAGCCGGACTTGAAGGCGTCCGGGGTGACCTTGTTGTCGCTGCGGACGACCGTGACATCGCCCTTGCCGCTCTGTGGGTCGACCTTCCAGCCCTGCTCCGCGGCCCAGTTGAGGAACGCCACGTCCTGGGTGTTGCCCAGCTGCGGGGTGGCGATCTTCTTGCCCTTGACGTCCTTCAGGGAGGTGATCTTCTTCGGGTTGACGACCAGCTTCACCCCGCCGGACGCCGAACCGCCGATGATCTTCAGGGACTTGCCGTCGGACTTGGTGTAGCCGTTGATCGCCGGGGACGGGCCGATCCAGCCGATGTCGATGGAGCCGGAGTTCAGCGCCTCGATCTCGGAGGGCCCGGCGTTGAAGGTGGCGTAGTCCGCCTTGGTGGCGCCCAGTTCCTTCTGGAACAGGCCCTGCTCCCGGCCCACCAGCGCGGTGCCGTGCGTCAGGTTCGGGAAGTAGCCGATCTTGACGGAGTCGAGACCGTCGATCTTCTTGGCTCCGGCGGCGACCTTGGCGGTGTCGTCGCTCTTGGCGTCGGAGCCGTAGCCGCAGGCGGCGAGCGTGAGCAGCGGCAGAGCGGCGAGCGCGGCTATCGAGCGGCGCAGGAGGCGGGAGTTGATGGCAGGCACGGGAGGGGTTCCTCTCGGAGGCCCGGCGGGTCACGGTCTCTCAGGTCGTGGCCGGGAGGTCGGCAGGTCTTCGTCTGTGGGGGGTGAGGGCGCGCGAGCGGTGCGCGTACGTCAGCACACACATCGCCCGACCCCGCCCTGTCCGCTGCCGAGGGCACCGCTGCCGACGCGGCCGCCCTCCTTCGCGAACGTGGAGTAGAAATCAGAGGAGTTCATGCTCAGAAGTCCCAGCCGTCGTCGTCGGCCGCGTCCTTGACGGGCTCCGGCGCGGCGAAGGACTCGCCGACCATGCCCGCGGTGAGGGTGGTGCCGTCGGCGGGGTCGATCAGGATGAAGGAGCCGGTGCGGCGGGAGTCGGCGTAGGCGTCGACGGGCAGCGGTTCGGCGGTACGGATCTTCACCCGGCCGATGTCGTTGGCGGCGAGCTGCCCGGGGTGCGGGTGCAGGGACAGATCGTCCAGGGTGAGCCGGGACGGGATGTCCTTGACGATCGCCTTCACGGTGCGGGTGCCGTGCTTGAGCAGCACCCGGTGGCCGACGGTCAGCGCGGCGTCGGCGACATGGCACACCGTCGCCTCCACGTCCTGTGTGGTCGGCGGCGCGTCCTTGGCCGGCACGATCAGATCGCCGCGCGAGACGTCGATCTCGTCGGCCAGCAGCAGGGTCACGGACTGGGTGGTCCAGGCGACGTCGACCGGCTCGCCCAGCAGGTCGATGCCGGAGATCGTGGTGGTCCGCCCGGACGGCAGCACCGTGACCTGTTCGCCGACCCGGAAGCTGCCCGCCGCGATCTGGCCCGCATAACCCCGGTAGTCGGGGTGCTCGGCGGTCCCCGGCCGGATCACGTACTGCACGGGCAGCCGGGCGTGGCAGTGCGCCAGGTCATGGCTGACCGGGACGGTCTCCAGGTGCTCAAGGACGGTGGGGCCGCCGTACCAGTCCATGTGCGCGGACGGCTCCACCACATTGTCCCCGGCGAGCGCGGAGATCGGGATCGCGGTGACCTCGGGGACGCCCAACTCGGTGGCGTAGGCGTTGAATTCCTCGGCGATCGCCGCGAAGACGGGCTCCCGGTAGCCGACCAGGTCCATCTTGTTGACGGCAAGCACCACATGCGGGACGCGCAGCAGGGCGGCGATCGCCGCGTGCCGGCGGGTCTGCTCGACCACCCCGTTGCGGGCGTCGACCAGGATCACCGTCAGCTCGGCGGTGGAGGCGCCGGTCACCATGTTGCGGGTGTACTGCACATGGCCGGGGGTGTCGGCGAGGATGAACCGCCGCCGGGGCGTGGCGAAGTAGCGGTACGCCACATCGATCGTGATGCCCTGTTCCCGCTCGGCGCGCAGCCCGTCGGTGAGCAGGGCGAGATCGGGGCCGTCCTGGCCGCGGTTCGCCGATGCCCGTGCCACGGCCTCCAGTTGGTCGGTGAGCACCGACTTGGAGTCGTGCAGCAGCCGGCCGACCAGGGTGGACTTGCCGTCGTCGACGGAGCCGGCGGTGGCGAACCTGAGCAGCGTGGTGGCCGCCAGGGCCTCGGTCGTGACAGTGCTCATGGTTAGAAGTACCCCTCGCGCTTGCGGTCTTCCATCGCGGCCTCGGACAGCTTGTCGTCGGCGCGGGTCGCGCCCCGCTCGGTGAGCCGGGAGGCGGCGATCTCCGCGATGACGGCGTCCAGGGTCCTCGCATCGGAGTCGACGGCGCCGGTGCAGGACATGTCGCCGACGGTGCGGTAGCGCACCAGGCGCCTTTCGACCGGCTCGTCCTCGCGCGGGCCGCCCCACTCGCCGGCCGTCAGCCACATACCGGACCGCGCGAACACCTCGCGCTCGTGGGCGAAGTAGATCCGCGGCAGCACGATGCCCTCGCGGGCGATGTACTGCCACACGTCCAGCTCGGTCCAGTTCGACAGCGGGAACACCCGGACGTGCTCACCGGGCGCGTGCCGGCCGTTGTACAGGTTCCACAGCTCGGGGCGCTGACGGCGCGGGTCCCACTGGGAGAACTCGTCACGCAGCGAGAACACCCGCTCCTTCGCGCGGGCCTTCTCCTCGTCCCGGCGCCCGCCGCCGAAGACCGCGTCGAACTTCTCCGACCGGATCCTCTCGGTCAGCGGCAGCGTCTGCAGCGGGTTGCGGGTGCCGTCGGGGCGCTCCTTGAGGACCCCCCGGTCGATGTAGTCCTGCACCGAGGCCACATGCAGGCGCAGCCCGTGCCGCTCGACCGCGCGGTCCCGGTACTCCAGCACCTCGGGGAAGTTGTGCCCGGTGTCCACGTGCAGCAGCGAGAACGGCACCGCCGCCGGCGCGAACGCCTTCAGCGCGAGGTGCAGCATCACGATCGAGTCCTTGCCCCCGGAGAACAGGATCACCGGGTTCTCGAACTCCCCCGCCACCTCACGGAAGATGTGCACGGCCTCGGACTCCAGCGCGTCCAGGTGCGACAGCGCGTACGGGCTGTCCGTACCGCCCTCCACCTCGGCGAGCGTGGTCATATCAGTCCCCTCTCGCTGAGCAGGGCGGACACGGCGGCCGCGGACTCCTGCACACTCTGGTGCTGCGACTCGATGCGCAGCTCGGGCGCGGCGGGCTCCTCGTACGGGTCGTCCACACCGGTCAGCCCGGTCAGCTCGCCCGCGGCCTGCTTGGCGTACAGCCCCTTCACATCACGGACGCTGCACACCTCGACCGGGGTCGCCACATGCACCTCCAGGTACGGGGTGGCGTTCTCCTCGTGCCGCTCGCGCACGGCGTCCCGGCTGTCCGCGTACGGCGCGATCACCGGTACGAGGGTCAGCACACCGTTGCGGGACAGCAGTTCGGCGACGAAGCCGATGCGCTGCACATTGGTGTGCCGGTCCGCGCGGGAGAAGCCGAGGCCCGCGGAGATGAACTCGCGGATCTCGTCGCCGTCGAGCACCTCGACCCGGCGGCCCCCGGCGCGCAGCCGGCCCGCCAGTTCATGGGCGATGGTGGTCTTGCCGGCGCTCGGCAGACCCGTGAGCCAGACGGTGGCTCCGGTGGTCACGTCGTTCTCCTGAGTCTGAGGCGGTGTCTGTGTCTGTGCATGTGGCTGCGGCTGTAGCCGTGTCTGTGTCTGCGTCTGCGTCTGAGGGGTCGTCATCCGTGCAGCCCGCACTCGGTCTTGGCCCGCCCCGCCCAGCGTCCGGCGCGCGCGTCCTCGCCCTCCAGCACCCGGCGGGTGCAGGGGGCGCAGCCGATGGAGGCGTAGCCGTCCATCAGCAACGGGTTGGTGAGGACGCCGTGTTCGGCGACATAGGCGTCCACATCGTCCTGGGTCCAGCGGGCGATGGGGGAGACCTTGACCTTGCGCCGCTTCTCGTCCCAGCCGACCACCGGGGTGTTCGCCCGGGTCGGGGACTCGTCGCGGCGCAGACCGGTCGCCCACGCCCGGTAGTTCTCCAGGCCCTCCTGGAGCGGACGCACCTTGCGCAGGGCGCAGCACAGGTCCGGGTCGCGGTCGTGCAGCCGCGGGCCGTACTCGGCGTCCTGCTCGGCCACCGTCTGCCGCGGGGTGAGGGTGAGGACGTTGACGTCCAGCACCGCCGCCACCGCGTCCCGGGTGCCGATGGTCTCCGGGAAGTGGTAGCCGGTGTCCAGGAAGACCACGTCCACCCCCGGGCGCACCCGGGAGGCGAGATGGGCGACCACGGCGTCCTCCATCGAGGAGGTGACGCAGAACCCGGCGCCGAAGGTGTCCACCGCCCAGCGCAGGATGTCCGGTGCGGCGGCGTCCTCCAGCTCCCGCCCCGCACGCTCGGCGAGGTCCCGCAACTCGTCGTCGGTGCGCGGTTTCTGATCGGTCGTCATGTCCGCTCGCCCTCTTGGTCGTCGGCTCGCCGCAATCCCTGCGCGAGCAGTCCGAGGAACTTCAGCTGGAACGCCCGGTTGCACGCCCCGCATTCCCAGGCGCCGTGGCCCTGCTCGCTGGGCCGCAGGTCCTCGTCGCCGCAGTAGGGGCAGTAGAAGGGGGCCGCACGCTCGCTCACGAAAGGGCCTCCTCGTCGGCGCGGGCCGCCCAGACGGCGAACCGCTCGCCGTCCGCGCGCTCGGCCAGATAGCGCCGCAGCACCCGCTCGATGTAGTCGGGCAGTTCGTCCGAGGTGACCTTCAGACCGCGCACCTTGCGGCCGAAGCCCGCCTCCAGGCCGAGCGCGCCGCCCAGGTGCACCTGGTAGCCCTCGACCTGGTTGCCGTCGTCGTCCAGGACCAGCTGGCCCTTGAGCCCGATGTCGGCCACCTGGATCCGGGCGCAGGCGTTCGGGCAGCCGTTGAGGTTGATGGTCAGCGGCTCGTCGAACTCCGGGAGCCGGCGCTCCAGTTCGTCGATCAGGGCGCTGCCGCGCGCCTTGGTCTCCACGATGGCGAGCTTGCAGAACTCGATGCCGGTGCAGGCCATGGTGCCGCGCCGGAAGGAAGAGGGGGAGACGGTGAGGCCGAGCGACTCCAGGGCCGAGGACAGCGACTCGACCTGGTCCTGCTCGACGTCCAGCACGATCATCTTCTGCTCGACGGTGGTCCGCACCCGGCCCGAGCCGTGCGCCTCGGCGACCTCGGCGATCTTGGCGAGCGTGGTGCCGTCGACCCGGCCGACGCGCGGCGCGAACCCGACGTAGAAACGGCCGTCCTGCTGCCGGTGCACCCCGACATGGTCGCGCCAGCGCCGCACGGGCTGCGCGGGCGCCGGGCCGTCGGTCAGCTTGCGCCCCAGGTACTCGTCCTCCAGCACCTGCCGGAACTTCTCCGCGCCCCAGTCGGCGACCAGGAACTTCAGCCGGGCCCGGTTGCGCAGCCGCCGGTAGCCGTAGTCGCGGAAGATCGAGATGACGCCCTCATGGACGTCGGCGACCTCCGCCAGCGGCACCCAGGCGCCGAGCCGGACCCCGATCTTCGGGTTGGTGGACAGTCCGCCGCCGACCCAGAGGTCGAAACCGGGCCCGTGCTCGGGGTGTTCGACGCCGACGAACGCGATGTCGTTGATCTCGTGCGCCACGTCGAGCAGCGGCGAGCCGGAGATCGCGGACTTGAACTTGCGCGGCAGGTTCGAGTACGCCGGATTGCCGATGACCCGGCGGTGGATCTCCTCGATGGCGGGGGTGCCGTCGATGATCTCGTCCTCGGCGATGCCCGCGACCGGGGAACCGAGGATCACCCGGGGGGTGTCACCGCACGCCTCGGTGGTGGACAGGCCGACCTCTTCGAGCCGCCGCCAGATCTCCGGCACGTCCTCGATCCGGATCCAGTGCAGCTGGATGTTCTGCCGGTCGGTGATGTCGGCGGTGCCGCGCGCGAACTCCTGGGAGATCTCGCCGATCACCCGCAGCTGCCCGGTGGTCAGCCGGCCGCCGTCGATCCGCACCCGCAGCATGAAGTACTCGTCGTCCAGCTCCTCCGGCTCCAGGATCGCGGTCTTGCCGCCGTCGATCCCGGGCTTGCGCTGGGTGTACAGACCCCACCAGCGCATCCGGCCGCGCAGATCGTTCGGATCGATGGAGTCGAAGCCGCGCTTCGAGTAGATCGTCTCAATACGTGTCCGTACGTTGAGACCATCATCGTCCTTCTTGAACTGCTCGTTGCCGTTGAGCGGCGTGAAGTGGCCCTGGGCCCACTGGCCCTCACCGCGGTGACGGCTCACCTTGCGGCGGGGCGCGGAGGCGGCGGGGTGCTGTGGGGAGGCGGCCATGATTGCTACGTCCTTCGGACAGGCTGCGGACAGGGAGAAGCGGCGCTGAAAGGCTCTGACCTGCGCGAAAGTGAGCGCACGGCGGGAGTTGGGGGCCGGGCGCGGGCAGCGGTCGAGCGGGGAGCGGGGGCGGCGGTGCTGGAGGGGTCAGCTCGCCGGACAGATGGCGCTGGACATGCGGCCGAGGTCGACGTGCCGCCGACTCACCAAGGCAATTCCAGTTCCAGGCATGACGGCAGCGTGTCACGGCGATCTGGACAGAGTCCAGCTTCTTCCGTCATGTGGACACCCTTGTCTCGTATCGCGGACAAGGGTGTGTTGGCTCACATGCGGTGCGGGAAGGCTTGTCGGGGCAGGTCAGGCAGGGTATGCGCGCGGCCAGGGGCCCGGGTTCGGCACGTCCGGCTCCAGCTCGACCCGGGTGTCGTACAGCTTGAAGCCGCGCCGCTGGTAGTTGGCCATGGCGAACTCGCCGTCCTTGTCGCAGGTGTGCACCCATACCCGCTTCGTCGGCGCGAGCCCCGGCCGGCGCTCGGCGAGGTCCCAGGCGCGGGCGGTGCCGCGGGCCAGCAGATGCCCGCCGATGCCGCGGCCGCGGAAGGCGGGGAGCAGCCCGAAGTAGAGGATCTCCACGTCGCCGTCGTCCTGCGCCTCCAGCTCGATGAACCCGGCCGGCGTACCGCGGTCGTACGCCACCCAGGTCTCGACGCCGGGCTCCTCCAGCAGCTCCTGCCAGCGCGCGTACGACCAGTCGAGCCGGTCGGTCCAGCGGAGGTCCCCGCCGACGGCCGTGTAGAGGAACCGGTTGAACTCGGGGGAGGGCACCTCGGCCCGTACGATCCGCACATCGCCCTCGGGCGCGGCGGCGGGCAGCAGATCGGCCGGGGACGTCTGCTCCAGATACCAGGTGGTGACAGGGACGCTGCTCATGCGGGCCAGGGAATCATCCCGTCCCGGTGTCTGTCGATCGACCCCTTGTGCGCGAGGCCGGTCCTGTGGCGAGCGCGGGGGTCAGCCCAGCGACCGGTCCAGTTCCGCGAGCGGCACCGCGAACAGCATCCGGTCGGACAGCGACCACACCTCGCCGGTCTGACGCCCGTACGACAGGGAGCCCGCGGACTCGGCCCAGCAGCGGTGCGTGGCGTCCGCGCCGCACTCCGCCGCCCTCGCGCCCCGGGTGTCCTGGCGCCACAGCCCGCCGTGCCCGTCTTGCGAACCGGGCAGCCGTCCCACATACCAGGACGTGCGCGGGGCGCCGGTCTCCCGGTACGACAGCACGCCCCGGATCCCGGTCACCTTGGTCCGGTACTCCTCCATCGCGTCCACCTGGCCCTCGGCATTCGTGGCGAGCAGTCCCGCGCGGCGCGGGTCGGTGCTGAACGCGTACCGCCACAGCCGGGCGGGCCGTTCGCCGCCGGGGGAGGTCCACTCCGCGGCGACCAGGCTGGCCGGTGCCGTACCCGAGTCCAGGGCGAGCGCGCTCGGGCAGGGCGCCCCGGTGGCCGAGCAGCGGCCCGCGGTGTAGCTGTAGCTGCCGATCGCGGGCATCACATAGCCGTACCCGTCGGCGGACCAGCCGCCGGGCACCCGGCCGATCGCGGGCCCGTCGACCGTGGTGCGCTGGATCCGGTCGAGGTCGTACACATAGAGCACGGCGGAGCCGCCCCGGCGGGCGGTGACCAGCAGCTTGTCCTGGTACCAGACCATGGAGGAGACCCGGGAGGCCAGTCCCCGGTAGTCCCGGCCGCCGTCCACCGGCACCACCAGCAGCACCCAGCGGTAGGTGGGACGGTCCGGATCGTCGGCGTTGACGACGGCGACCCGGGCGAGACCGCGCTCGGCGCTCGGGCCGGTGCGGGTGCTGTGGGTCCAGCCGCTGAGCAGGATCTGGTGGGTGCCCCGCACCCCGTCGTCGGCGTCCCCGGACGTGGTCACCGAGGCCGGCCGCCAGTCCGTGGCACCGGTGTCGGCCGGGTCCCAGCAGTAGGCGCGCGCGGGGGAGGGTGAAACGGGCAGGGAGGCGCGGTCGGCGTCGTCGCAGCCGGATCCCTCGCGCAGGGTGCGGTCCGCGCCCCGGAGCACGGTGTCCACGCCGACCGGCCGGCCCATCGAGGCGGCCAGGGTGTCCAGGGTGCGGGCGGGCACCAGCCGCTCGCGCAGCCGCAGCAGGCCGGTGTCCGCGGGGGAGGTGAGCGGCTTGAGCGCGCCGGGGCGCTCGGTGACCTGTGCCTGGGAGGTGCTGATCAGGGTGGCGGCCGCGGTCAGGGCCAGCGCGGTCCCGGTCAGCACGGCACGCAGGGCCGTGCCCCGCCTGCGCCGACGATGTCTGCCGCGTTGCTTCATGTCGTCCCCTCTTCAGGGCCCTTTCGCTCCGGCGCGCGCCGTCGCCCCGGCCCCCCGGCCGAGGCGGGTCAACTGCGCCCCCCGGTCGTTGCGTTGACGGCGCGGTCGGGCCCGTAGGGGATGCTACGGCAGTAACGGTCCGCGCAGGGCGAAGACCCCGCAAATACCCGGAAGTCACGCCGCAAGTGCCGCGCCCCCGCCGTCACGCGGGCCGCGGCCGCTCCGCGGGCGGGGCCGCCCGCCGGTGCGCCACCACCGCCGCCGTGGAGCGGGGCAGCAGGTCACGGGGGTTCTCGGGAAGGACGACCTCGACATCGGCCGCATCAGAGAAACGATACGGCCGATGCTGGAGAAGTCCCCCGAGATAGCGCCGGATACGCGACATCTCGGCCCGCACCGTCACCGTACGTGACGGGTCCTGGAAGAGGTCCCCGGCCAGCTCCGCCGCCCCGCGCCCGCCCGGGTGTTCGGTCAGCAGGAACAGCAACTCGGCGTGCCGCGGGCTCAGTTCCCGCGACCAGGCGCCCGCCGAACCGGACGCCGCCACGGTCACCGCGGCGCGCTCCGGCCGGGACAGGTCCAGTACGACACGGGAGGCGGCGGTCGCGCCCGGCTCCTCGTCGGCGCGCAGCAGCCAGCCCTCGCCGAGTGGTTCCGCCGCGCACCAGCCGAGCGAGGGCAGCCACCGGCGGCCGGGGACCAGCGACTTGGGCAGCGTCACCCGCCGCAGATACGGCATCCCGGTCACCGCCGCAGTCCAGCCGTCCCGGTCCACTGCCAGCGCCCGCCCGTCCAGCCGGGCCAGCACCGGCGCCGCGACCGCCCGCAGCCGCTCCAGCGAGCCCAGATGCAACTCCCGCAGCCGCGCCTCGGCGAGCTTCGCCACCGCGTCCACCCAGGAGAGGGTCGCCGGATGCATGGTCTCCAGCGGGCCGCTCACATCCACCACCCCGAGCAGCCGGCCGTCCCGGGGATCCGTGATCGGCGCCCCCGTGCACGTCCAGGAGGTGTGCGACCGTACGAAGTGCTCGGCGGCGAACACCTGTACCGGCCGCCGTACGACCGCGGGGGTGCCCACCCCGTTGGTGCCGACGACGTCCTCCCGCCAGTCCGCGCCCAGCTCGAAGCCGAGCCCGTCCGCCTTGCGCAGCACCGGCGCGGACCCCTCGCGCCACAGCACCCGTCCGTCCGCGTCGGCGACGACCATGATGTGCTGGGCGACGTCCGCGACCGAAAGCAGCCCCTCGCGCAGCACCGGCAGCACATGCCGCAGCGGTGACTCCTCCCGCCGCCTGCGCACCTCGTCGGGCGGCAGCAGCCCGGATCTGAAGTCGCGGTCCGGGTCGACGCCGCCGCGCAGCATCCGCCCCCAGGACTGCTCGATCACCGGCCGCGGCGCGAGCGGCACCCGCTGCCCGGCGAGCGCCGCCTCGCGCACTTCGCTCAACACCCGCGCCGCCCGCGTCGCGTCCAGGGCGGCCAGGCGCGCCATGTTCATCGGCGGGTTCACCACGGGTTCTCCTCCCGGAGCGGGGGGTCGTACACATTCTTCCAGCCGTCCGGGCGGCGCTTTCCGGTCGGTCGTCGCTCCTATACTGCCGGGCCGGGCAGGCCGGAGGCACAGACTCCGCGCATGTGCGCCAACAAGTTGCAACCCCCTGCAACCCTGGTGAACCGTCCGATCCCGGCCGAGACTTGACCAGGACGCCCCGCGTGGCGTCCACGGGCCGCAACGGGCCCGTACGGCGGGGGTGGTGCCGTGTCGGCGCAGCACCACCCCTGGCCGGGCACCGGCGATTTTCGGCCAGGGCCCCAACTCCCCCAGAAACACGTCGATTCAGGAGACGGGCCGCGCCCGCTCCACCACCGACGCCAGGTCCAGACCCCCCGGCAGCGTGCCGAACGTCCCGCCGTGGTCGCCGCCGAGCCGGGAGGCGCAGAAGGCGTCCGCGACCGCCGGCGGCGCGTGCCGCACCAGCAGGGAGCCCTGGAGCACCACCGCGAGCCGCTCCACCAGCCGCCGCGCCCGGCCCTCCGCGCCCTCCAGATCGGCGAGTTCGGTGAACAGGTCCTTCACCGCGCGGTCCAGCCGGTGGTCGGCGCCGTGCGCCCGCCCGATCTCCGTCAGACACGCGTCCAGCGCCCCCGGCTCCCGCTGGAGCGCCCGCAGTACATCGAGCGCCTGCAGGTTCCCGGCGCCCTCCCACACGGAGTTGAGCGGCGACTCGCGCACCAGCCGGGGCATCCCCGACTCCTCCACGTACCCGTTGCCGCCCAGGCACTCGGCGGCCTCCACCGCGACGGGCGCGCACCGCTTGGTGATCCAGTACTTGGCGGCCGGCACCGCGAGCCGCAGGAAGGCGCGCTCCCGCTCGCTGCCGTCGTCGTACGCCGCCGCGAGCCGCAGCGCCAGCGCGGTCGCCGCCTCCGACTCCAGCGCGAGGTCCGCGAGCACATTGCGCATCAGCGGCTTGTCCAGCAGCCGCCCGCCGAACGCCTCCCGGTATGTGCAGTGGTGCACCGCCCGCGCCACCGCCTGCCGCATCAGGCCCGCCGAGCCGAGCGCGCAGTCCAGCCGGGTCGCCGCGACCATCCCGATGATGGTCCGCACCCCGCGCCCCTCCTCGCCGACCCGGCGCGCCCAGGTGCCGTCGAACTCGACCTCGGCGGAGGCGTTGGACCGGTTGCCCAGCTTGTCCTTGAGCCGCTGGAGCAGGAACACATTGCGGGTGCCGTCGTCCAGGACGCGCGGCACCAGGAAGCAGGTCAGCCCCTCGGGCGCCTGCGCCAGCACCAGGAAGGCGTCCGACATCGGGGCGGAGCAGAACCACTTGTGCCCGGTGAGCGCATAGGTCCCCGCCTCCGCGAGCGGCCGGGCCCGGGTGCTGTTCGCGCGGACGTCGCTGCCGCCCTGCTTCTCGGTCATGCCCATCCCGAAGAGCGTGCCGGGCTTGCGCGCGGCGGGCCGCAGCTCGGGGTCGTACACCGTGGAGGTCACCCGCGGCTCCCACAGGGCGGCGAGCGCGGGATCGGCGCGCAGCGCGGGCACGGCCGCGTGGGTCATGGACAGCGGACAGCAGGTGCCCGCCTCGACCTGGGTCCACAGCAGGAACCCGGCCGCCCTGCGCACATGCCCGGCGGGCCGCGCCCAGGCGCCGGTCAGCCCGGCCGAGACGCCCTTGCCGAGCAGCCGGTGCCAGGCCGGGTGGAACTCCACCTCGTCGATCCGGTGGCCGTACCGGTCATGGGTACGGAGCCGGGGCGGCTGCTCGTTCGCCTGTGCGCCCCACTCCTGGAGCTGCGCCGAGCCCCCGGCCCGCCCCAGCGCGGACAGCTCCGCGCGCACCTCGCCGAGCAGTTCGTCCGGGGTGTGCCGCGCGACGGCGTCCACCAGCGCGCGGTCGGCGGCGAAGAGGTCGTAGCCGGCCAGTGGGGGCGGCTGGTTCGTCACGGTGTGGGTGGAGAAGCCTGCCATGGTGGCGAACCTACCCGGAACGGCGGCGGTGCGGGCCTCCAGGGTGACACGGGGTCCCGGGTGGTGTCCGGGGCGGTGGGAGGAATCGGGACAGCCGGGTGCGGGTCGTGCGCGGGCGGTCGCCGGAACGCCCCGCGAGGTGAGGAGGGGCGCTCGCTGCGGATACCTTTGGGTCGTGCAGCCAGCAAGTGATTCCCCCGAACGGCCGGTCGGACGGCTCCACCGGGCCCGCGCTCTCTACCGGAACGTATCCAAGCGCAGGACCGCCTGGCTGCTGCTCAAGGACACCGTCAACTCCTGCATGGAGTACCGCATCCTCGGCCTCGCCGCCGAGGCCGCGTTCTTCACCCTGCTGTCGGTGCCCCCGCTGCTGCTCTGCCTCATCGGGCTGCTCGCCTACGTCGACACCTGGACCGGCGCGCACACCATCGGCAGCCTGGAGACCAACCTCCTCGACGCCTCCCGGACCGTCCTGTCCGACAAGGGCGTCAAGGAGATCACCGAACCGATCCTGCACGACGTCATCAAGGGCGGCCGGCCCGACGTCATCTCCCTCGGCTTCCTGTTCGCCCTGTGGTCGGGGTCCCGCGCGGTGAACGTCTTCATCGACACCATCACCGTCATGTACGGCCTCGACGGCGTCCGGGGCATCGTCCGCACCCGGATCATGTCCTTCGTGCTGTTCATCGTGGCCCTGCTGATCGGCTCGGTGGCGCTGCCGCTGATGGTCGCGGGACCGGACGCGGTGGTACGGGTGGTGCCCTGGTCGGAGACGGTCGTACAGGTCCTGTACTGGCCGGTCGTCATCGTCCTGTCCGTCGTCTTCCTGACCACGCTCTACCACGTGTCCGTGCCGGTGCGCTCGCCCTGGATCGAGGATGTGCCCGGCGCGCTGGTGGCCCTCGCGATGTGGGTCCTCGGCAGCTTTCTGCTCCGCATCTACCTGGTGCACACCATCGAGGGCGCCACGATCTACGGCTCCCTCGCCGCGTCCGTCGCCGTCATGCTCTGGATCGGGGTGTCCGCCTTCGCCGTGCTGGTCGGCGCGGCGGTCAACGCCGCGATCGACCGGGTCTGGCCGGCCGCCGCGACGGCCGCCGCCCGTGAGGCCAACGAGCGGGTGCGGCACGCGCAGGTCGCCGAGTACGTCGCACGGGCCACGGCCACGCGGGAGACCTTCCCCGACGACCCCGACGACCCGGACATGCCGTCCGAGTTCCCCGAACGCTGGTCGCGTTTCCTGCCGCCGGAGGATGTCACCTCGCGGCTGCGGACGCCCACGTGGGGCGGTTCCGGGGCGCACCGACGGGTGACGCCCAAGGGCGACAGGGGGGACGCCGAACAGGGCACCGGCACCGAGCCCCACCCGACGAACGGCCCGGGTCCGCAGGCCGATGGGGGCAGCTCCCATTTCCCGGGCGACAGCACCGGCCCCCACCTCCCCGGCAACGGAAACGGCGAGAACCCTTACCGGCAGTGGTGAATCGGGAGGGGCGCGGGGGCTGAGGCGGGCCGTGCCCGGGCGGGCGGATGGGCTTGCGCCGCTGGGCCGGGTCCTGGCCGGTTGCCGGGCGCGCACCGGTGAACCGATCGGGCTGACGGATCTGACCGTACCGCTGCGGTGGGCCGGGAGCGCATCGGAAGCCTGCCGGATCTGACTGTGCTGGTGGGCGGGTCGCGCTCGGCCTGGTGGCGGGGGCGCGCGCCTGTGGGGCGGGCCAGGACGGCGGATCGTGCTTGCGCCGCCGGGTGCGGAGGCGGCCCGGTTCGGCGGGGCTCGCGCCAGGGATCTGACGGAGCTGCCGGGGCCGCCTGTGCCGGTGGGGCGGGCCTGGATCGGTGGGGCCGTGCTCGCGGCGTCGGATCGGGGTCGATCGGTGGGGCCGTGCTCGTGGCGTCGGATCAAGGTGGGGTCGGTCGACCGGGCTCGGGTCGGTGAACCGATCCGGCCGACGGATCCGACGGTGCCCCTGGGGCGGACTCCGGCCCCCCGGCCGGGCGACCGCGCCGTTGAACCGGGCCGCGCCGTCCGGCTGGGCCGTGCCGTGCGTCCGGGCTTCCGTGGTCCGGCTGGGCTGCGCCGTGCGTCCGGGCTTCCGTGGTCGGGCCGGGCTGTGCCGTCCGATTGGGCCGCGCTGTCCGATGGACCACGCCGTCCGGTCGGGCCGTGCCGTCCGCTCAGACTTCCGCTGTCCGGTTGGGCCGTGTCGTCCGATGGGGCTGTGCCCTCCGCCCGGGCTTCCGCTGTCCGATGGGGCTGTGCCGTCCGATGGCGCCGTGCCGTCCGGATTGGGCCGCGCTGTCCGGCCGGGCGGTGCCGTGCGGCTGGGCCGCGCTGTCTGCCCGGGCTTCCGCCGTCCGGCTGGGCCGTGTCGTCCGCCCGGGTCTTCCGTCGCCCGGGCGTCCGTCGTCCGACCCGGTCCCCACCGTCCGACCCGGCCCCCGTCGTCCCGTCCGGCCCCCGTCGTCCCGTCCGGCCTGGTCCGGCCGAGGGCTCCGTCCTCTCGCCTCCCTCAGTCGTACCCTGGCACCCGTGTACGCGGAACGGACCTCACGGCTGGCCGGTGCGGTGGTGTGGACCAAGGGGCCCGCCGACGACGGGGGTGCCGTGCGGGCCGTGCTGCCCGACGGCTGTATGGATCTGCTCTGGGACGGGGAGCGGCTGCTGGTCGCCGGTCCCGACACCGGCCCGTATCTCCCCGAGGGCCCGGCCCGCCGCTGGGCCGGGATCCGGCTCCGGCCCGGTACCGCGCCCGCCCTGCTCGGCGTCCCGGCCCATGAACTCCGCGACCGGCGGGTGGAGTTGGCCGACCTCTGGCCCGCCGCCCGGGTCCGGGAGCTGTGCGGCCGTACGGCGGCGGCGGACGATCCGGCGCGGGCGCTGGAGGACATCGCGCTGGACCGCGCCCTGGCGGCCGGACCCCCCGATCCCTGGCTGCACCTGCTGGTACGACGCCTCGACCAGGGCGTCCCGGTCGCCGAGGCGGCGGCCGAACTCGGCCTCGGCGCCCGGACCCTGCACCGCCGCAGCCTCGGCGCCTTCGGCTACGGCCCCAAGACCCTGGCCCGCATCCTGCGCCTGCGCCGGGCCCTCGCACTGGCCCGCGCGGGCGTGCCGTACGCGGCGACGGCGATCCGCGCGGGCTACGCCGACCAGCCCCATCTGGCGCGCGAGGTACGCCGGTTGACGGGCGCCCCGCTCGGGGAGCTACTCGGCGGCCGGTAGCGGCGCGAACAGGTCGACGCCGTTGCCGTCGGGGTCGAGGACGGTGGCGTACCGCTGCCCCCACACGGCGTCCCACGGCTTCAACTCACCGTGGTACCCGGCGCCGACCATCTCCTCGTACACCGTGTCGACCTCCTCGGGCGCACCGCACCGGAAGGCGAGCGAGACCCGGCCCCCGGCGGCCGGCGGGCGCCAGGCGGGGTGGAAGGCGCGGACCGTCTCCTCGCTGTCGAGGGCCAGGGTGAGGCCGCCGGGCAGCGCGGCCTCGGCGTGCGGCAGGGCCTCGGCGTCCTCCGGGAACACCAGGCCGAGGCGGCGGTAGAAGGCGAGCGAGGCGGCCATGTCGGAGGCCACCACGCCGATCAGGGCGAAGTGTGCGGTCATGCGGCCACCGTAGGCAGCGGCCGGGCGGCGGGTCTTGAAGGAATCGGACACCCGGCCCGTTCAGCCGAACGTGACCGGCCCCCGGGGCGTGTCCACGGTGAAGCGGAGCGCCACCGGCCCCTCGGCCAGATCGAGCCCGGTGCCCAGGGCCGCCAGCGGGCCGCGCACCTCCTCCGGACCCGGTACGGTCGCGGACACCTCGATCAGCGGGGTGACCGGCAGACCCGAGTCGGCGGGGTGGCGCGAATCGCCCCAGTCGATCAGGAACGGCACCAGGCCCGAGGGGTGCGCCTGTTCGCCGCCGGTCAGCCGCCACCGCAGCAGCTCCCCGTCCGGGGTGCGGCGGCTCATCGGGTGCGCGGGCCCCGGGTCGTAGCCCCGCGCGCGGGCCGCCGCGATCGTCCCGTCCAGGTCGGGCGGGCTGATCGCCCAGGTCAGCACGCGTGGTGCGGACAACTGGTCCACCTCGAAGGGCCGTTCCCCGGCCGGCGCCGGCTGCTCCGGGTCCGGGCCGACGATCTCCAGATAGGCCCGGCCGCCGAGCCCCACCAGATGGTTCCGGGTGCCGTGGCCGAGATGCGCGCCGCCGGGCGCCGGGGTCACCCCGGTGCGCCGCGCGAACTCGGCGACGGACGCGGCCAGATCGGGGGTGGCGAGGACAAGGTGGTCCAGATGCGCAGGAATGGCGTTCACCCCGTGGGAGGCTACGGTCAACGGCCGCCCCGTTCAAGGCCGTCACGCGGGCCCGGCCCTCATCGACCGCAACTCCCGGGCCAGTTGACGTAGTCCCGTGTCATAAGGGCACCGCATACTCCCGTCCCTCCTCCGCTGCCCGCGCACCGGCGCCCGCGCCGCCCGTCCGGATCCGGACGTCCTCGCTCACCCGGACGGCGGAGTCGATTGAGCGGGTCGGCTCCGCAAGTGACGTTTCTGCGGTGAACGGATTGCGCCATTCCAGTGAGTAAAGGTGGCGTCATGGCAAGTCAATGTGAGTACCTAGAGATGCTCTTGGATTGGTAAAGGGCACTGAGGTGCGGTGGCCCCTCGCCGCCGTGCCGTACCCACAGAAGGAGCCGGACCTTGACCCACGGTAAGAAGCTGCGCGACCGCATCGCCGGGCCCGGGACCACACCGCTGATCGGCGTCTACGACATGTATTCGGCGTCGATCGCGGCCAAGCACTACGACGGAATGTTCGTCTCCGGATTCGGCTTCGCCGCCTCGTACTACGGCCTGCCGGACATCGGGTTCATCGCCTGGCCCGACATGGTGGCCTTCGTCCAGCGGCTGCGGGGCGCCTTCCCGCACCACCACCTCCTCGTGGACATCGACGACGGGTACGTCGATCCCGAGGTCGCCTGCCATGTCGTCGAGCACCTGGAGCGCATCGGCGCCTCCGGGGTGATCCTGGAGGACCAGAAGCGGCCCCGCCGCTGCGGACACGCCGACGGCAAGCAGGTGCTGCCGCTGGAGGAGTACCTGGAGAAGCTGAACCAGGTCCTGGAGACCCGCACGGACCTGGTCGTCGTCGCCCGCACCGACGCGACCGACGAGCACGACATCCTGCACCGCGCCGAGCGGCTCGCCGCGACCGACGCGGACGTGGTGCTGGTCGACGGGGTGCGCAGCGTCGAATGGATCAAGCGGATCCGGGAGGTCGTCGGCGGCAAGCCGCTGCTCTTCAACCAGATCGCCGGCGGCAAGTCGCCCCGCCTCTCCCTCGGCGAGCTCTCCGACCTCGGTGTGGACGTCGCCATCTACAGCACGCCCTGCCTGTTCGCCGCGCACGAGGCGATGGACTCGGCGCTCACCGGGCTGAAGGCAGCCGACGGCCGGCTGCCCGTGGTGGACCCGGCGAGCGGGGTCGGCGTACAGGCGTCCACCACCCTGCTGGAACGCAACATCGCCCGCGACCGGCTCGTCCCCGAGAGCGTGGGCGTGTGAGGGCCGCCCGTATCGGTACGGCGGCCGTGCTCACCGCGGCTTTCCTCGGCGCGGGGGCCGCCCCGGCGCTCGCCGACAACAGCCTGGTCACGCTGGTCGACAACTCCCACGCCGACTCCTGGCTGGAGGTCGACCGCACGGCCAATGTGCAGACCGGCAAGGGCGACGCGGGCAGCGACCACGACGGCAGCGCGGTGGACGCGATCGAGGCGCTCTTCGGCAACCCTCCGGCGCCGGACGAGGACTGAGGGTCCGAGGAGCTGACGGAGCCGAGGGACTGAGGGGCTGAGGAGGGTGCGCGCTCACGCGGTCGGTACGTACGGCCGCGTGCTCGGGGCGGCGAGGGCCGGGTATCTCCCGCGAGGGAGCGCCCGGCCCTCGTCGGTACCGGCCAGGGGCGTACGCCGGGCCCCTTTCGGCACCCGTCCGGTACACCGAACGGCCCAGCCGGAGGTCTGTGCACCGGAATACACCGGCCCCCTGTGGTGCTCTACATATGAAAGGTGCATGACGGCGAAGGGCTGGTGGGCGATGACGGCAGACCCGATGGGCCCGGTGGTCCGCACACCCCACGGCGCCGTACGCGGTCGCCATGAGCGCGGCATCGCCGTGTTCCGGGGCATCCCGTACGCCGCCCCGCCCGTCGGCCCCCGCCGCTTCCGGCCCCCCGAGCCCCCCGAGCCCTGGGACGGGGTGCGGGACGCGTCTGAGTTCGGCCCGACCGCGCCGAAACCGCCGTACTCCGAGGCCTTCGCCCAGTACCTCTCCGACCCCTCGATCCCCGGCGACGACTGCCTCAACCTCAACGTCTGGACGCCCGACCCGGCCCCCGGCGCCAAGCTGCCCGTCCTGGTGTGGCTGCACGGCGGCGCCCTGACCAGGGGATCCTCGGCCGTACCGGTCTACGACGGCCGCACCTTCGCCCGTGACGGCGTCGTCTTCGTCTCGGTGAACTACCGGCTGGGCATCGAGGGCTACGGACTGTTCCCGGACGCGCCGCCCAACCCCGGCCTGCGCGACCAGCTCGCCGCGCTGCGCTGGGTGCACGAGACGATCACGGCGTTCGGCGGCGACCCGGACCGGATCACCCTGTGCGGCCAGTCGGCGGGCGCGATCAGCGCGGGCGTCCTGCTCGCCTCGCCGCACACCGACGGCCTGATCCGGCGCGCGGTGCTCCAGAGCGGCCCGCCGGAGGTCTTCGAGCGGGACAAGGTACGGCGGATGGTGCGCCGGATGGCCGCCCGGCTGAAGATCCCGGCGACCGCCGCAGCCTTCGCCGCCGTGGAACCCGAACTGCTGCTGCGCACCCAGGCCGAGGTGGGCCGGCTGTCCAGCCCGGTGCTCGGCGGACCGGCGTTCGGCATCGTCGTGGACGGCGACCTGGTGCCCCGCGACCCGCTCCAGGCCCTGATCGACGGCGACACCGCCCGGGGCGTGGACCTGCTGATGGGCTGGACCCGGGACGAGTACCGGCTGTGGCTGGTGCCCGGGGGCCTGCTGGAGCACATCGACCGGCTGGGGGCCGTCGCCGTCGCCGGGGCCATGGCCCGCTGCCACGCGAGCCATGAGATACCGCGCGGCTACCGGGCCCTGCGACCGGAGGCGGGCGCCGCCGAGATCGTCGGCCAGATGGTCACCGACCACATCCTGCGCGTCCCGCTGCACCGCCTCGCCGACGCCCGCCCCGCCACCAGCCACCTCTACGAGTTCGCCTGGCCCTCCCGCCGTCCCGACCTGCACGCCTGCCACGCCCTGGAGCTCGGCTTCGTGTTCGACTCCGGTGACATCCCGGAGTCCCAGAAGCTGGCCGGTGAGGGCGCCCCGCACGAGCTGTGCGAGGAGATGCACGGCGCCTGGGTGCGCTTCGCGACCACCGGCGACCCCGGCTGGGAGTCCTGGAGCCCCGCCCACCCCGTCCGCGTCTTCGGCGACGGCCCGGCCCACACCGCCCACGGCCCCCACGACGCCGAGTACGCCCTCTGGTCCACCACCCCCCGCACCCCACCACCGCGCACCGCCGTCCCCCGCGCCCCCGGCGCCGAACTGGCCTCCGCCATGCGCCGCCTGCGCCGCTCGGTGGGGGCGCGGCGACGCTGAGTCCAGGACGCCGGGACGCCGAACGGCCGGGAACGGCCGGGGACGGCCGGTCAGACCGTCTCCGTCTCCAGCGTCCGTGCGATCGAGGCGATGCTCTCCGGCCCCACCCGGCAGCAGCCGCCGATCAGGCGGGCGCCCGCCGTGTGCCAGGAGGTGACCTGGGTGGGGGCGAAGGTGGTCGGGCCGGTCCAGGAGTGGGAGGCGGCCTGCCAGGATTCGCCGCTGTTGGGGTAGACCACGACCGGCTTGCCGGTGACACGGGCCGCGAGTTCGACGGCGGGGGCCGCGTCCTGAGGGGCGCAGCAGTTCACGCCCACCGCGATGATCTCGTCCGCGTCCGCCGCGAGCGCGAAGGCCCCCTCCAGGGGCTGGCCGGCCCGGGTACGGGAGCCGTCGATCGTGTACGACAGCCACGCCGGGACCCCCAGTCCGCGTACCGCCCGCAGCAGCGCGGTGGCCTCGTCGGTGTCCGGGACGGTCTCCAGGGCCAGGACGTCCGGCGCCGCGGCGGCCAGGACTTCGAGGCGGGGGCGGTGGAAGCGCTCCAGTTCGGCCACGCCGAGCCCGTAGCGGCCCCGGTACTCGGAGCCGTCCGCGAGCATCGCGCCGTACGGTCCCGCCGACGCCGCCACCCACAACGGGCGCTCCACGCCCGCCTCTTGGGCCCGCAGGGCCGCGTCCTGGGCCAGTCGGACGCTCAGCGCGAGCAGGCGTTCGGCCTCCGGGCGGCCGATGCCGCGCCGGGCGAAGCCCTCGAAGGTGGCCTGGTAGCTGGCGGTGATCGCCACGCTCGCGCCCGCCAGGTAGTAGGCGAGATGCGCCTCGGTGATCGCCTCCGGCCGCTCGGCGAGCAGCCGCGCCGACCACAGCTCGTCGCTCAGGTCGTGCCCGGCGGACTCCAGCTGGTTGGACAGCCCGCCGTCGAGTACGACCGTCCCGGTGGCGAGGGCCATGGCGAGGGCGGGGGTGGAAGCGTTGCCGGTCATACCGATGACGCTAGTCCACCGGGAGGGGGAGCGGCGGGTGGTGTCCAGGGGCTGGGCAGGGGGTGGGCAGGACACCGGGGGCCCGCACACATTTCGGTCCGGGCCGAAGCGTCCCGGGGCTAGCGTGGCCGTATGACCGCAGACCTCAGGGGAACCTCCTTCGCCGCGCTGCACCGCCCCGGCGAGCCGCTGCTGCTGCCCAACGCCTGGGACCATGCCTCGGCCGCCGCCCTGGCCGCCCGGGGCTTTTCCGCGATCGCCACGTCGAGCCTCGCGGTGGCGGCGGCCGTCGGGCTGCCCGACGGGGCGGCGGCGACCCGGGAGCACACGGTGCGGCTCGCCCTGACGCTCGGCTCCGAGCCGTACCACCTGACGGTGGACGCCGAGGGCGGCTTCAGCGAGGACCCGGCGGAAGTGGCGCGGCTGGCAGCGGAGTTGTGGGCCGTCGGCGTGGCCGGCCTCAATCTGGAGGACGGGCTCGGGGCGAGCGAGCTGCTCGCCGCGAAGATCCACGCCGTCAAGGCCGCCGTACCGGGGATGTTCGTCAACGCCCGCACCGACACCTACTGGTCGGGGGACGGCGACGAGCAGGACACCGTCCGCCGTCTGGACGCCTACCAACAGGCGGGCGCCGACGGTGTGTTCGTGCCGGGCCTCACCGACCCGGCCCGCATCGCAGGTCTCGTACGGCGCCTCGGCGTCCCCCTCAACATCCTCCACTCGCCCGCCGGGCCCACCGTCCCCCGCCTCGCCGAGCTGGGCGTGGCCCGGATCAGCCTCGGTTCCCTGCTGTACCGCAGGGCGCTGGGCGCGGCGCTGGACGCCATGGACGACATCGCCGCCGGTCGGACGCCGGGCGGCACGACCCCCTCCTACGACGAGGTGTGCGCGCTGGAGCGCAGTGTCTCGGTCAGCAGGTCGGCGAACTCCACCGGATGATCCAGGGCGCCCAGGTGACCACCCGGGAACTCGGTGAAGGACGCGCCCAGTCGTCCGGCCATGAACTCGGTCGTACGGTGCAGGAGTTGACCGCGTGAGGCGGTGCCCGCGACGAGCGTGAGCCGGGCGGCCGTGTCCGGCGCGGGGACCGGCGTGTACGCGGTGAACGGATGCAGCACCCGGGCCAGGAAGACCCCCATCGGTGTCGCCGACCCGCCCTCGGCGGGCGGCCGTTCACCGCCGTCCAGCTGTCCGAGCAGCTCGGCGCGCCGCTCCGCCCCGTCCGGCAGCACGGTGACACAGGGCGGCTCGTGCGCGACCACATGCGTCAGCCGCTCCGGATGCCGGGCGAGCAGATCGAGCACCGCGATACCGCCCGAGCTGGTCCCGAACGCGTACGCCGACCCGCCCTCGGGCAGCACCGCCGCCAGTACCCGGTGCGCCCCCTCGCTCCAGTCCGCCACCCGCTGCTTTGGCACCGGCAGGCCGAGCCGGCCGTGGGCGAGCCCCAGCGGGTCGTACGTCACCACGGTGAACCGCGCGGCCAGCGCCTCGACCAGCGGTCCGAGCCCCATCGGATGCCCGGCGCCGCCCGGCAGCAGCAACAGCACGGGGCCCTCGCCCGTGATGTCGTAGTGGTCGCGGCCGTCGTCCGCCGTCTCGGTCATCGCTCATCCTCTCCGGGTCCGGCGGCCGGGACCGGGGTTCGGGGTCCGGGCGCCGATCGTCCTGACCGGCCGACAGTACGTGCCGCCCCGCCCCGGGGCCTCCCAATTAGAACCGGATCAGGCGGCGCCCGGATCGGGGGCGAAGACGAAGGCGAACTCCGCCGGTTCCGCGCGCAGCTGGTGGTGGGGGAGCGGGCCGGGGCCGCAGGACTGGGAGCCGAGGCCGTGCTGGGCGTGGTCCAGGTTGACCCAGACCGTGTCGCCCGGCACCAGATCGGTCCGGTGGGTGGCGGCGTCCAGCTGCTGCGTGGTCCAGCGGCGGGCCGTCAGGAAGAACGCGGGATCGCCCTCGATGCGCAGACCGCCCAGCTCAGCCCAGCGGACGTCGATCCGGGCGCCGTTCTCCTGCGGACGGACGTACGGCGTCTGGAGGCCGGCCACCGTCGACTCCCAACGCCCGGCCATGGCGGCCGACCTGCTGTCCGGATACGCCTCCCCGGGACCGCCGCCGAACCATCGCACCCGGTCGGTCGAGGGGGCGGGCAGTCCGAGGCGGATGCCGAGCCGGGGGAGCGGCAGTGTCCAGTCGCCCTCCGGTACGACGCGCACGGCCAGCCGCAGCCGGTCCCCGTCCGCCGTCCAGCGGTACACCGTCGACAGGCCCAACTCGCGTCCTGCGGGCGCCACTCGGGTGCGGACCGTCAGCGCCTCGCCGTCCGCCTCCACCGCGTCCAGGCGGTGCCGCATCCGATGCAGGCCGAGCCCGCGCCACCGGGGCCCGCAGCGGGGGTCGTCCTGCCAGGCGGCGCCCTCGTCGTTGTCGGTGGGCGCCCGCCACACGTCCAGCCGGAGACCGGTGACGGCCACATCACCGACCGCCGTCAGCGCGCCGGTGCGCGCGTCGAACGTGCCGGGACCCAGGTTCAACACGCCCTCGGCGGCACGGAGTCGGGCCGTCGCCGGAACCCGAGGGGGCGTGCGGTCCGAGACCCGGAACTGGCCCCAGGCGACGACATGCCCCCGCTCCGCCCATGGGGTGTCGGCCGCGAGCGCCGCCCTGATCAGCCAGTGCGCCTCCCCTTCCGGCGCCCCGGCAGGCGGCGCGGGGAGTTTCACGTCCGCCGACTCGCCGGGTGCCAGGGCGGGCACCGGCAGGGGGCCGCAGGCCAGGGTCTCCCCGTCCACCTGGTACGACCACGAGAACGCGAGCGCCGACAGATCGGCGACGTCGTACCCGTTGGTCACCCGGACCGCCCCGGCCGTGCCGTCGCCCGTGATGCCGACCGGCTCCAGCACCTTCTTGTACTCGGCCAGGCCGGGGGAGGGCCGCCGGTCCGGGAAGACCAGCCCGTCGCAGACGAAGTTCCCGTCGTGCAGCTCCTCCCCGAAGTCACCGCCGTAGGCGAAACCCAGCTGCGGATGCGCGATGCCGTGATCGATCCACTCCCAGACGAAGCCGCCCTGAAGACGCTCGTACGACGCGAACAGCCGCTGGTATTCGGCGAGTCCACCAGGGCCGTTGCCCATGGCGTGCGCGTACTCGCACAGCAGGAAGGGAAGCCGGCGCCTGCGGAGCGGCCCCCCGTCCAGGTGCCGGCCGATGCGCTCCACCTCCGCGTGCCCGGCGTACATCCGCGCGTACACGTCCGTGTCACGGCAGTCGCGGTCGCCCTCGTAGTGCAGCGGGCGGGAGGGGTCGCGGGCGCGGATCCACTCGGCCATCGCGGTCAGGCCCCGGCCGGTGCCGGCCTCGTTGCCCAGCGACCACAGGACGATCGACGGATGGTTCTTGTCCCGCTCGACCATGCGGGCCGCCCGGTCCAGCAGGGCCGGGGTCCAGCGGTCGTCGTCGACGGGGTTGTCCCGCCAGCCCAGTTCGGTGAAACCGTGGGTCTCCAGATCGCACTCGTCGAGCACCCACAGGCCGTACTCGTCGCACAGGTCGAGGAAGGCCGGATGCGGCGGATAGTGGGAGGTGCGCACGGCGTTGATGTTGTGCCGCTTCATCAGCAGCACATCCGCGCGCATCGTCTCCACGTCCAGCGCCCGGCCCCGCTCCGGATGCCACTCGTGCCGGTTGACGCCCTTGAACAGGACCGGCCGCCCGTTGACCTCGATCAGGCCGTCCGCCACCTCCACCGTGCGGAAACCGATCCGCAGCGGCACCCGCTGCCCGCCGGTGGCCAGCACCCCGTCGTACAGCCGGGGCACCTCCGCCGACCAGGGCCGCACCGGTACCGTCACCGGCTGCCCGGCCGGGACGTCGATGCCGAGTTCCGCGACCGTGACCCGGCCCGCGACATCCGCGTCGACGCGCAGGGTGCCGGTGCCCGTGCGGTGGTCGTACGAGGCGTGCACGAAGAAGTCCCGTACCCCGTCGGCGGGTTGGTGCAGCAGGGTGACATCGCGGAAGATGCCGGGCAGCCACCACTGGTCCTGGTCCTCCAGATAGGACCCGGCCGACCACTGGTGCACCCGTACGGCGAGCACATTGCCGGTGGCCTTCAACAGGGGTCCGACCGCGAACTCGTGGGCCAGCCGCGACCCTTTGAACGTGCCCAGCTCCGTGCCGTTCAGCCAGACCCGGGCGCAGGACTCCACCCCGTCGAAGCGCAGCACCGCCCCGTCGCCGTCGCCGCACGGCCAGTCGGCCGGGAGGTCGAAGCGACGCAGATGGTCGCCGGTCGGATTCTCGGTCGGCACGCGCGGCGGATCGACCGGGAACGGATAGCGGTGGTTGGTGTAGACCGGGGAGCCGTGGCCCTGGAGGACCCAGTGGCCGGGGACCGTGATCTCGGCCCAGCCACCGGCGTCGTACCCCTCCTGCGCGAAGGCCTCGGCCTCGGCGGTCGGCGACAGCCGGAAGCGCCAGGAGCCGTTCAGGGAGAGCGACTTGGCGTCGGAGGACGCGTACCGGGCGCGGGGCGGCAGCGTCCCGGAGCCGGGGGAGACGTCCTCGACGTAGCCCTTTCCGGCGGCCTTGTCCTTGTCGGTGGGGGAGGCGACGGACATCGGTCTCCGATCCGGTGCCACGGGAGGGTACGGGCGGGGAGGGACGCTCCCGCGAGGCTAGGCACGCCGCCCGGCCCCCGGCAAGGGGGCCGGGAAGCACCGTCAGCCGTCCAGGACCTCCCCGACGAACGCGTTGGTGAACTTGCCCACCGGATCCAGGTCCCGCACGAGCGCCCGGAAGTCGTCGAGGCGCTCGTACCGTCCCCGCACCACCGCCGCCGGCATGCCGAACACCTTCCCCCAGTGCGGCCGCGGCCCGAACGGCTCCAGCGCCTCCTCCAGGCCCCGCACCACGGGCCCCACGGCCGCCTCGTCCCGCACCCAGGTGAAGTGCAGCGCCACCGAGTCCCGGGCGTGCGCCGGGCTGAGCCACTGTGGATCGGCGGCGACCGTGCGCACCTCGCAGGTCTGGAGCACCCCCGCGACGCTCTCCCGGATCCCGTCGACCGCGCTCAGCGCGCCGATCGCCGCCGCGCGCGGCACCAGATACTCCGACTGGATCTCCTCACCGCTGCTCGGCGTGAACTCCGCCCGGAAGTGCGGCAGCCGCTCATGCCAGGGCCCTACCACCCCCAGCTGCTCGGTGCAGTTGACCGCGGGCATCCCCGGCACCGGATGCATCGGCCCCGCCGCCGGTGCCGCCCAGGTGAAGTCCACCGCAGGCCGGTCGGTGCGCCGCTTGACCCACACCTGCCGAAAGCCCGCATCCCGCCAGTCCGTGAACAGGCTGACGCTGTACGCCGATCCGGCGACCGCCTCGAACTCCAGCCCCTCTAGCGGCAGTTCGGTGTACACCCGCTGCTCCACCGCGAACGCCGGTTCGAGGTCGAGGGTGAGCGCGACGACCACGCCCAGCGCGCCCAGCGAGGTCACCGCGCCGTCGAAGCGGGCGTCGCCCCGGGCGATCGTCACCGTCGTACCGTCCGCGACCACCAGCTCCACCTCCCGCACCGCCGAGGCCAGCGGAGGGTTGGCCAGGCCCGAGCCATGGGTGCCGGTCGCCACCGAACCGGCCACCGAGATGTGCGGCAGCGACGCCATGTTCGGCAGCGCGAGACCGCGGGCGTGCACCGCGCGGGCCAGCTCCGCGTAGCGGACCCCGCCCGAGACCCGGACCGTGCGCGCCGCCGTGTCCACCTCGATCACCGGCGCCAGCCCGGCCGTCGACAGCAGCACACCGTCCGGGCCGGGATCGGCGACCCGGTTGAAGGAGTGCCCGCTGCCCAGGACCCGCACCTTCGCCGCACCGGACACCAGGGCCCGCAGCGCGTCCAGCGACGCCGGGCGCCGGTACTCCTTCGCGTCGTAGGTGACGGTGCGGGCCCAGTTGGTGACGGTCTCCCTCATGCTGCCGATCCTCTCGCCGGGGCGGCGGGTCCGTTGACCCTCTTCTCCGCCGCGCCCTACGGTAAGGACAGCCGCGCCGCACCGAGCCCGGAGGGTCCGTCCTTGCCCGAGCGCCCGCAGGCCGTGCTCGCCATGGCGGCCGAGAACGTGCCGTACGTCTTCCCGCCCGATCTCCTCGCCCTCCTGCGCACCCACCTGGACCTCGATCCCAGCCTGGTGGTCCAGGACCCCACCGAGCCCCGGGCGCGCGTGGCCCTCGCCCGCGCCGAGGTCCTCGTCACCGGCTGGGGCTGCCCCCGCCTGGACGCGGCCGCCCTGGACGGCGCCCCGAAGCTGCGCGCCGTGCTGCACGCGGCCGGATCGGTCAAGGGCTTCACCACCGCCGAGGTGTGGCGGCGCGGCATCCTCGTCTCCTCGGCCGCAGACGCCAACGCGCTGCCCGTCGCCGAATACGCCCTCGCCATGATCCTGCTCACCGGCAAGGACGCCTTCGCGCTGCGCGAGGAACTGCGCGCGCGCCGGGGCTTCCCCTACGGCGCGATCCTCCCCGGCCTCGGCAACCACGGCCGCCGCGTGGGCGTCGTCGGCGCCTCCCGCGTCGGCCGCCGACTGATCGAACTGCTGAGCCCGCACGACCTCGCCGTCACCCTCGCCGACCCCACCCTGGACGCCGGGGAGGCCGGGCGCCTCGGGGTGCCGCTGCTGCCCCTGGACGACCTGCTGCGCACCAGCGACATCGTCACCCTGCACGCCCCCGGGACCCCCGCGACCCGGCGGCTGATCGGCGCCCGCGAGCTGGCCCTGATGCCCACCGGGGCGGTGCTCCTCAACACCGCCCGCGGCTCCCTCGTCGACCAGGACGCGCTGGTCGCGGAGGTGCGCACCGGGCGGCTGCGCGCCGTCCTGGACGTCACCGACCCCGAACCGCCGCCCCCCGGCTCCCCGCTGTTCGACCTGCCGGGCGCCTTCGTCACCCCGCATCTGGCCGGCTCCCAGGGCAACGAGGTGGCCCGCCTCGGCCGGGTGGTGGTCGAGGAGGCCGCGCGCTGGGCGGCCGGTGCGGCACTGCGCCACACGGTCGACCCGGAGACGCTGGAGCGGATGGCCTGAGGGGCCCCGGAACGCGCCCGCGGGACCCGGCACCGCTCCGCCCGATCCGGGGGCATACGGTTGGGCAGTACACCTGAGCCGGGAGGAGACATACGGATGGGCACTCGCACCGCACTGGTCGAGGATCTGATGGAGCGCTTCCCGCACGTGCCGCGGGAAGCCGTCTTCAAGGAGGACCTGCTCCGCGGCGGTGTCGCCTTCGACAAATCCGCCCTCAGTGACAACGAGAGCGGGGACGTCAAGCCGAAGTCCTACTTCATCTTCTCCTTCGACCACGGCACCCTTCCCGAGCTGGGCGAGGCCGCGCTGCGCCGGCCCCCGGAGGAGATCATCCTCACCGGTGGGCCGTACGACCTGCGCCGTACGGTTGTCTCCGTACGGGTGAACCCCGCCTCCCCCTACCGGGTCGCCGCCGACGACGAGGGGGTGCTCGGCCTCTACCTCGACGGCAAGCGCATCGCCGACGTCGGCGTGCCGCCGATGCCGGAGTACTACCGGCACACCCTCTCCAACGGGAAGTCCGTGATGGAGGTCGCGCCCACCATCCAGTGGGGTTACCTGATCTATCTGACCGTCTTCCGGGTCTGCCAGTACTTCGGCGCCAAGGAGGAGTGCCAGTACTGCGACATCAACCACAACTGGCGCCAGCACAAGGCGGCCGGGCGGCCGTACACGGGCGTCAAGGACGTGGAAGAGGTCCTGGAAGCCCTGGAGATCATCGACCGGTACGACACCCAGAAGGCGTCCACCGCCTACACGCTCACCGGCGGTGCCATCACCAAGACGGTCGCCGGGCGCGACGAGGCCGACTTCTACGGCCACTACGCCAAGGCCATCGAGGAGCGCTTCCCGGGCCGCTGGATCGGCAAGGTCGTCGCCCAGGCGCTGCCCAGGGACGACGTGCAGCGGTTCAAGGACTACGGCGTGCAGATCTACCACCCCAACTTCGAGGTGTGGGACCGCCGGCTGTTCGAGCTGTACTGCCCCGGCAAGGAGCGCTACGTCGGCCGCGACGAGTGGCACAAGCGGATCCTGGACTCCGCCGAGATCTTCGGCGCGCGCAATGTGATCCCCAACTTCGTGGCGGGCGTGGAGATGGCGGAGCCCTTCGGCTTCACCACCGTCGACGAGGCGATCGCCTCCACCACCGAGGGCCTGCGCTTCTTCATGTCGCACGGCATCACGCCCCGCTTCACCACCTGGTGCCCGGAGCCGACCACCCCGCTCGGCAAGGCCAATCCGCAGGGCGCGCCGCTGGAGTACCACATCCGGCTGCTCCAGGCCTACCGGCAGACGATGGAGGACTTCGGGCTGTCCTCCCCGCCCGGCTACGGCCCGCCCGGACCCGGCCACGCGGTCTTCTCGGTCAGCTCCTTCATGGACAGCCTGCCCGCGCGGGACCCGGCCGAGGAGGAGCCGGCCAAGGCCTGAACCGCCACCGTGCGTGACCGCTTGCGCACGGGCCGCTTGTCAGCGGGGCCGAGCCCGTGAAAGGCTCGGTTCCGCGAGGTTTATGACAACTCCGTCGTCCCTGTGGTGAGTTGACCTCGCCCGTGATGCAGGAGTTCCATGCCCGACCTGCCGACCCCTCAGGACGACGCCGAGGCCGCGCTGTTCTCGGAGTCCTGGGACGCGGTGCTCTCGTACGCCGCCCTGTGCGCCTCCGGTTCCGCCACCGCCCATCGGCTGGCCACCGAGGCGTTCACCCTCGGCATGCGCGAGGTCCGCGCGGCCGGGCGCACCCATGTGCGCGGCGCGGGCCGCCGCCCCGCCCGGCTGCCCACCGTCCCGGCCCTGCTCACCGCCGTCCGCACCACGGCCGCCGACTGGTCGGCCGCGGGTCAGGGCCGGCTGCTCGCCGCCGGTCTGCCCCAGTGGCTGTCCTCGCCCGAGGCGGCCCGCCTCACCGGCTCGCCCCGCGCCCACCCACCGGCACTGCGGGCCCTGCGCGACCTCGGGGGCACGGATGCGGCACTGCTGTGGCTGGCCGAGGTGGAGGCCCTGCCGCTGCCCGCGGCCGCGCACCGGCTCGGTCTTGACCCGGCCACCGCCCGGACCGAACTCGACCGGGTACGGGCGCTGTTCCGGGAGCGCTGGCGGCACGCCCGGGGTGACGCCCCGGAGCCCGAGGCCGCCGGGCTGGCCGCCGTACTGGCGGGCGGGGTGCTCGGCTGGGGCGGGCTCGACTATCTGGAGCGGCGCCGGCGGGCCGCCGAGGCGCGGGCCGGGAACGGCCGGGCGGGGGAGCCCCCCAGGGGTGAACCCGAGGAGCGCACGGGGCTCCGGCGGCTGCTGCGCGGGGGCGGGATGTTCGCCACCGCCCTGCTGCTGTCGGCGCTGGCACTGGGCGCCTCGCTGATGGCGCCCGGCGGTTCGGGCGCGGATTCCTTCACCGCCCGGGACGACACCGCCGCCACCCGCGACGACACCGCGGCACCCGACGACACCGGCGCGTCCGGCGACGGCGCCGCCCGGGGCGGCCGTACCGGCGCCCGCCCCACCACCGCGGGCTCCCCGACGCCGACTCCGACCCCGGCCCCGGCCCTGACGCCCGAGCGCGAGCCGCGGACCGAGCCGGTGCCGCCGTCCGGGACCCCGGCCGCCTCCCGCCGGAGTCCCGGCGCGGGCAGCCGGGACTCCGGGCGCCCGAAGCCCGAGGCCGGCCCCGACTCCCCGCCCAGGGGCCTCTCCTCCCTGGTCCACGGCCCGGTGAGCCTCCCGGCCGCGCCGCCGCCGTCCCCCTGCCGGATCGGCTACGACCTCGTCAGCCAGTGGTCCGGCGGCTTCCAGGCCACCGTCACCGTCACCACCGAGCGGGCCCTGGACGGCTGGCGGGTCGAGTGGACGTTCCCGGACGGCCAGCGGATCGGCCGGGTGTGGGACGCCACCGTCCGGCAGAACGGCTCCCGGGTCACCGCCACCGCCGCCGACTACGACCGCGCCGTCCCGGCCGGCACCGCCGTGGCCTTCGGCTTCACCGGCACCTGGACGGACGCCGACCGCGCCCCGGACGCCTTCACGCTCAACGGCCGGCGCTGCGCGTAACCGCGCCGCGGCCGCCCGCCCGACGGGCACTGGTCTCTACCTGACGAGCCGTCGTACACCCGCTCCACCTGGACGTATCACGAGTCGTGATCGTTCTCAGAGCGTATTGCGTCTTGGCCGGCTCCTGGCCCGGTGCTGGACTGGATCCACGGCGGATCCCGGCCGAACCGGCCGCGGACCGTGCGCCATCGGCGCGACCTCGATCCAGGAGAACGCAATGCCTCTCATCCATGTGCAGCAGACCCCCGGCAAGACCGCCGAGCAGAAGGCCGAACTCGTCCGCGAGCTGACCGACGCGTACGTCAAGGCCACCGGCAGCAAGCCGGAGAGCGTCTGGGTGACCGTGCAGGAGATCGGCACCGACAGCTGGTCCATCGCCGGTGAGACGCTGGCCGCCCGCGCCGCCAAGCGCTGAATCCAGGGGCCGACACCCGAGCCGCCGTTCCCGGGCGCACATCCCCCGTTCCGCCCGGGAACGGCTTCCCTTTTTCGGTCGACCTGAGCCTTGACCAAGGAAGTTGCCACGTGCCATGAAGTCCGCATCGACACGCACGCCCTACGCGCTGTTGCTCGCCGTCCTGTCCTCACTGAACGCGGGCGGCCTGTTCGCCTCCGACATCAACCTGCCGGGCGTCCCGGCCACCGCGCACGCCTTCCACACCCCGGTCGCGTCGGTGCAGTGGACGTTCAGCGCCTTCATGATCGGCATCGCGGTCTCCCAGGCGGTCTACGGGCCCATATCCGACGCGTACGGCCGTAAGCGCGTCATCGTCTCCGGACTCGGCCTGTTCGTCCTCGCCTCCCTGGTGTGCGCCGCGGCGCCCACGGTCGAGGTGTTCGGCGCGAGCCGGCTGCTGCAGGCGCTGGGCGCCGGCTCGGGCATGGTGCTCGGCCGGGCCGTGATCAGCGACCTGTACGAGGAGAAGGACGCGGCCCGGATGTTCGCCACGGTCATGCCGATCGTCGGTGTCTCCCCGTCCGTCGCCCCGCTGATCGGCGGCTATCTGACGACGTACGTCTCCTGGCGCGCGCCGTTCGTGGTCACCGCGGTGATCGGCCTGGTGACCCTGGTCGCGATGATCACCGCGATCCCCGAGAGCCTGCCGCCGGAGCGCCGCAGCAAGCATCTGGGCGCCACCCTCAAGGGCTATCCGAAGCTGCTGTCCCGCCCGCTGTTCTGGGCCTACACCGTCAACCTGTGCGTGGCGTACGGCGGTTACTTCGGCTACCTGGCGGCCTCCCCGCTGGTGTTCGAGAAGATGCGGCTGGCCACCGAGACCACCAGCTACTGCTACATCACCGTCTCGCTCGCCTATGTCGCGGGCAACCTCACCTCGCGCGCCCTGGTCCGCACCCGGTCCGTCAACCGGCTGCTGTGGATGGGCCACGGGTTCTTCCTCGTCGGCGCGCTGATGATGCTGGGCCTCGGACTCAGCGGGGCCGGTGGCCGCTGGGGTCTGCTGGTGCTGGTCTTCATGCCGGTGATGACGTTCGGCAACGGCTTCCTGCTGCCGCTGTCGATGAGCGCGGGCGTCACCACGTTCCGCGCGACCGCCGGTTCGGCGTCCGGCCTGATGGGCGCGCTCCAGCTGCTCTCCGCCTCGCTGGGCATCTACCTCTCCAGCCGGCTGCCCGCCGGTGATCTGTTCGCCCTCGGCTGGTTCGTGCTGATCGCCGCGGTGCTGGGCATCTGCGCCTTCGCCCTGTTCCTCTCGCTCGCCTCCCGTACGACGGCGGCCGCACCCGTGCCGGTGCAGCAGAGCGAAGAGCGGCCGGCCGACCGCCCGGCCGCCGACCTTCAGGAAGCCGCCATGGAATAAGGCCACCTGAGGCCGTACGACCCACGGCAGCGGCACCCGTGAGGCGCTGACGCGCGTACGGGTGCCGCTGTCAGGTGTGCGAGGATTCCTCTGCGGCGACCCGGAAGTCTGTATTGATCTATTCATCAATATAAGTGTCTTGAGTTTCCATCACAGGGCCGCCCGTCGAGGATTGGGGGGTCCTGTGGAACTGCGCCAGATCCAGTACTTCGTCGCCGTCGCGGAGGAACTGCATTTCGGCAGAGCGGCCCAGCGGCTGCACATCGGCCAGCCCGCGGTCAGCCAGCAGGTGCGCAGGCTCGAACGGGAGCTGCGCACCCAGCTCTTCGACCGCTCCAGCCGCACGGTCACGCTCACCACGTCCGGGCAGGCGCTGCTGCCCGAGGGCCGCGCACTGCTGAAGGCGCTGGACTCCTTCGCCGCCAAGGCCCAGCGACTGGCCGCCCAGAAGGACGCCACCTTCCGCGTCGGGATCAGCTCCGCCCTCGGCGAGCGCCTGGACGACTTCCTGGACGCGCTGCCCGGCTCCGGCTCCGGCACCCGCTTCGAGTTCCAGACCCTCGGCGCCCACCACCGCCTCGAAGAGGTACGGGCCGGCCGCCTGGACGCCGCCTTCGTCCGCGGCGTGGAAAGCGCCCCCGGACTGCGGCTGCTCACCCTCTGGTACGACCCCCTGGTGGCCGCCCTCCCCGCCGCGCACCCGCTGTCCGGCCACAAAAGCCTGAACCTCGCCGATCTGGCCGGAGTTCCGCTGCGCATCGCCTCCCGGGGCGAGAACCCGGCGCTCTACGACGCCGTCGTCGCCGCCTGCCGCAAGGCCGGTTTCGAACCCACCTTCGGCGCGCCCTTCACGGGGTTCCAGGACACCCTCGCCGAGATCGGTGCGAGCGGCGACGGCTGGACCCTGATGTACCCGACGGCGGCCGACACGGTCTCCTCGCGCCGGATCGCGCTGCTCCCGCTGGACGGGGAGCCCATCACCATGCGGATGTTCCTCGCGCTGCCGGAGAACGCGGACCCGATGCGGCTGGAACTGCTCACCGAGACGGCGGCGCGGGTCCGCCGCACGACCATGGGGACTTCCTGACCGACCCCGTTCCACACGCGCAGCGCCCCGGAAGAGACCCTGACTCGGGGTCCCTCCCGGGGCGCCGGCACACGGTCGGCCCGGCCGTCGTCCTACAGGCTGAGCATCCTCAGCGGCGCGTCCCGCACGACCTCCGTGATCCGGCCCTCGTCGAGACCGGCCTTCTCGAACCAGTCCCGGCTGTGCGTCGTCCACTCCCCGATGTCCATCTGGGAGGTCTGCCCCAGATCGGAGCTGTAGAGGGCGCGCGGCACCTTGGCGAGGACGGCGGCGAAGTCGTCCCAGTCCTGGTAGCCCAGCAGGTACGTCAGCGCGGTCTGCTCCGCGTACACCTGCTCCGCCGAGGCGATGTCCAGGAGATCGGCGCAGCTCAGACCGGTCATCGGATTGGCCGGCTGATTGAGCATCACCCGCGGCACGTCGAGCCGTACCGCCTCCTCGACCAGCAGGGCCACCTCGCGGCCGTCGGCGTGGCCGGTGGAGATCACGATCGGCAGGTCCCGGGCCATCCGCAGGATCTCCCGCGTCTCCGCCTTGAGCGCGCCGTCCCCGTTCGTGACGGTGAGCGGCCGCAGCCCGTCCCTGGCCAGCAGCGGATGCGCCGGGGTACGGGACAGCCTGCTCGTGTGGGTCCGCCCGGTCACCGTCGGCAGATGGACGATCAGGCGCAGCCCGCTGTCCTCGCCGTGCTGCACCACGGCCTGCTCCACCGCCCGGGTGTCCAGGCCGCCCGCGATGTCGTTGAGCACGATCGACCCGGAGACCGGCAGGCCCTGCTGGCGGGCCTCCCACGCCTGGGCCGCGGTGGAGCCCAGATGGTTCTTCAGGACCACCCAGCCGCCGAGCCGGGCGTACTGGTCACCGGCCGTGGCCGCGGTGTGCCGCCGTACATAGGCGTCCGGGCCGACGTGGTAGTGGACGTCCACGAACGCCGCCTGTCCGGCGGTGGCCGCGGCCGTGGGCTCAGGCGTCATCGTCGCCCTTGTCCTCCCAGGGGCGGGCGTAGCCGTAGCGGGCCCGCGCCTCGTCAAGGCGGATGCCGTCCGCGGCGGCCTCCCGGATGCGCCGCTCGGTCCGTTCGACCGCCTCGGCGCGCCGGACGACCTCGGCGACCAGGTCGGCGGGGATGCGCAGCGCCCCGTTGTCGTCCGCGAACACCAGGTCGCCGGGGCGGACCACGGTGCCCTCGATGTCCAGGTCGGCACCGGTGCTTTCGAGCACCGCCCGGTTCTTGGCGCTGACCATGGTGACGGCGGTGCTGAACAGCGGGTACCCGGCCTCCCGGGTCTCCCGTACGTCGCGCACGGCACCGTGCACCACGCTGCCCGCGATCCCCCGGCGCAGCGCCACCGAGGTGAGCAGGGAACCCCAGTTGGTGCAGGCGCCGGTGCCGCCGTTGTCCGCGACCACGACCGAGCCGGGCGGCACGTCGTCGATGTAGTTGGCGGCGTTGTGGAACGCGCCGTCGTCCTCGATGGGCCGGTAGCGCACGGTGAACGCGGGCCCGAAGGCCACCCCGCCGGGGGTGCGGGCGGCGATGCCGGGCAGCACGCACGGCGCGGCGCGCAGGCTGTCCATCGCGTCGGAGAGGGCGGCCGTGTCCAGCCGGGCCAGTCGTGCGCGCAGCCCGTCGTCGAGCAGCGGGTCGGCGGATACGGTGGTCATGCGGTCTCCTCCACGAGCCGGCGGGCGATGGTCCAGGCGGCGAACTGGGCGGCGTACGCGAGGACTTCGGGACCCCGGTTGGGGACGGTCAGCTCGCCGGTGTGCGCCCGCGCCCCCTCGTGCACCGTGCACAGCAGACGGACGGTGCCGGTGTGGTCCCCCGGACCGCCGCCGGCCCAGTCCGCGTCCAGCGTCACGGACACCAGAGCGGACGGCTCCCGGTCCTCGGCCGGCCGTCGCTCGGCGGCCAGCTCGGCCGCGAACCGGCCGCCGGTGACCCGGTCCTCGGCCGTCAGGGCCAGTCCGCGCGCGTCCAGCAGCTCGGCGAGTTCCTGGACGGCGGTGCGCTCCCGGTCGGTGACGACGTACCCGCCGAGCGCGTCGTCCAGCCGCTTCGCCAGCTCCGCCGCACTCTCCGGCGGGCAGTCGATCCGGATGTCCACGTACGGGTAGTGCCAGCGGTAGGCGGGCTTGACCCGCAGCCCCAGGTCCCGGACCAGGGCGTCCACCGCGGCGGCGGCGTCCGCCTCGATGACCCCGAGGGTACGGCGGAACACCGTGTCGACGGGCTCCGGTTCGGGGAGGTGGGCGAGGCCGTCGCGCAGGAAGGCGTCGAGCATCGGCAGGCACTCGCGCGGCGGGCCGGGGAGCATCACCACGGTGGTGCCCTGTACGTCGAGGCGGCAGCCCCAGGCGGTGCCGTTGGTGTTGGGCAGCAGCTCGGCGCCCTCGGGGAACTGCCCCTGGCGGCGGTTGTCCTCGTGGACGGCGACCCCGAAGCGGGTGAGCCGCTCGACGACGCCCTGCCATGCCTCCTCGCGGTGCTCCAGCGGGCGGCCGACCGCGCGGGCGACCCCGACCCGGGTCACATCGTCCGAGGTGGGGCCGAGCCCGCCCATCACCACGACCACGTCGTCGCGGCCGATGGAGGAGCGCACCGCGTCCGCGATCGCCGCCTCGTCGTCGCCGACGGTGTGCCGGATGCGGACCGGTACGGCACGGGCGGCCAGCCTGCGGGACGCCTCGCCCGCGTTGCTGTCCTCCAGGACGGCCCGCAGCAGCTCGTCCCCGACGGTGACGACGGCCGCGGTGTGGGCGCGCGGCACGGCACCGCAGGCGTCCAGGACGGCCGCGGCGCACTCGGTGGTGGTCGCCGTACCGCCCAGGTCGTACGTCACCCGGTCCCGGCGGCGCGTCACATGCGAGACCGCGTCCCGCACCTGGCCCGCGGCCTCGCCGAAGCCGAGGTGTTCGAGGAGCAGGCCGACGGTGAGGAAGGCGGCGAGCGGGTTGGCCCGGCCGGTCCCGGCGAGCGCGGGGGCGCTGCCGTGCACCGGCTCGAAGTAGTTGCCGTTCGCCCCGATGTTGGCGCTGGGCGCGAGACCGAGCCCGCCCATCACACCGCCGCCGAGGTCGGACAGGATGTCGCCGAACATGTTCTCGGCGACGATGACCCCGAAGCGCTCCGGGCGGCGCGCCATCCACAGCGCGACGGCGTCCACGTTGAGGATCTCGTACTCGATCTCCGGGTAGTCCGCGGCGATCTCCTCAAGGCGCTCGCGGGCGTAGGCGCTGCTGCGCCGCAGCACGTTCGGCTTGTCGGCGAGGGTGACCCGGGGGTGCCCATGGGCGCGGGCGTGCTCGAAGGCGTAGCGCAGGATGCGGTCGAGGCCGTGCCGGGTGAGCATCCGCACGCTCGCGGTGGTGGCCTCGCGGCCGCTGATCCGGGCGTTGGGGTGGTCCGCGACCAGCGGCCACATCTCCTCGGGCACCCGGTCCCAGTCGAGGCCCGCGTAGAGGCCCTCGGTGTTCTCGCGCACCACGCAGAAGCGGTACGGGGTGCCGCCCAGGTAGCTCTCGACCGGCCGCAGGTTGGCGAACAGGTCGAGGCGCTGGCGCAGTTGGATGATCGGCGACACGTACTGCGGGGCCTGCTCGCGCAGCTGCGGTGCCAGGTCGGCCAGGGCCTCGCGTCCCGGCTTGCTGGTGGTGGCGCCGAGCAGGACCGCGTCGCTGCGGCCGATCAGGTCCCAGGTGCGCTGCGGCACCGGGGTGCCCTCGGTGCGCCAGAACTCCCAGCCGATGTCGCCGTGTTCGAGGGTGACGGGCAGCCCGAGGGCGTCGATCACCGGGAGGGCCGCATCGAGTACCTCGGGGCCGATGCCATCGCCGGGAAGTACCGCGACGGTCTTACTGGTCATGGATCCTCTTCTTCTGCTGTGGTGCCAGGAACGCGGCGACGGCCCGCCGGGTGGCCTCCGGCCGGTCGGCGTGGGGGCGCATGCCCGCCCCCGGAATGCCGACGCTGCGGTGCCCGGGGCCGGTTGCGAGGTGCTGCCTGCCCACGAGGTTCGACTCGTCGCCGTAGATGTGCAACAACCTGCCCGGGAACGCCTCGACCTGGCCGCGGACATCGGCGCGGTGCAGCAGGCGCAGGCCGGTGGCCAGGCGCCAGCCGTACAGCGGGTCGTCGGCGCTGTCCCGCTCGCTGTCCGGGGTGTCCCGCGGCTCGGCCGGGGCCGGTACGGGCGCGGGGTCCGCCGGGCCGCGGACCACCTCGTGCAGCAGGTCGAGCGCGGCGGTCGTGCCCCGCTCGGCCACGGCCGCCGCGATGCGCTCCAGGGTCGCGTCGAGCACCCCGTCGGCGACCGTGGGGGAGGACAGCAGGACGACATCGGCCCGATGCGTCCAGGGCCGGTCGAGGAGCCGCTGGACGACGGCGCCGCCCAGGGCGTTGCCGACCAGGACGTCGGGCTCCTCGGCGCGCAGCACCTGCGCCCACCGGTCGGCGAGGGCCGCGAGGTCGTCCCCGTCGCGCAGCAGCGACAGGGTGTCGTACACCGTCACCCGGTGACCGGTCGTCACCAGCGCCTCGGCGACGGGCTCGAAGAAGGCCCCCCGGTCCCAGCGGGCCATGACGGGCGCGAGCACACAGGCGGTGCGGGGCGCGCCCGCCTCGCCCAGGTGCACGGCGACCGGGGGCCGCAGCGGTGTCGTGGCCGGCGAGGTCATGCCGCGACCACCGGGCCGGTGAGCTCGCGCGCGGCGCTGAAGGCGGCGCCCATGTGGTCCACGGGCAGCTTGGCGCGCTCCTCGACGGAGAGGTCGAAGTGGCCGAGGACCAGGTCGGGCAGCGGCAGCGAGGGTCTCGCCTCGGCGATCTCGGACTCCATGCGGTGCGCGAGGGTCAGGATCCGCCCGAGGTCGTACCGTTCGGTGCGTCCGGCGCGGCCCAGGTAGGCCAGCCACTGCTCGGTGATCAGGTTGCCGGGGCCCTTGCCCATGCCGAGGACCGAGGAGTCGATCCAGGTGGCGCCCGCGTCGACCGCCGCGATGGAGTTGGCCAGCGCCAGGCCCAGGTTGTTGTGCGCGTGCAGGCCGATCGCGGAGCGGGTCACCGAACGCACCAGGGTGACCAGGCGGGAGACCTCGTCCGGCAGCAGGCTGCCGTTGGAGTCCGCCAGATAGATCACGTCCGCGCCCGCGTCCTCGGACATCGCCGAGAGTTCCACCAGGCGCCGCCGGTCGAGCTGGCTGACGCGGGTGATGTTCACGGTGGTGGTGAAGCCGAGGTCCGCCGCCTTGCGGAGCGTCGCGAGACCGGGCTCGGGCGTCGTGGACGGCAGGCAGAACCGTACGAGCCGTACCCCGGCCTCGAACATCTGGGTGAGGTCGTCGTCCTCGATGTTCTTCGGGTGCAGGATCATGCAGATCCGCTCGGGCGGTATGACCTCGGCCATGGCGCGTATGTACGCGTCGGCACCCATGCCCGTCAGCCCCAGGTCCGGCTTGGGCTGGAAGGATCCCTTGCGGTATCCGATCTCAACCCACTCGATTCCGGCCGCGACGCTCTCCCGGGCGTGCTCCAGGGCGTATTCGAGCGTGAAGCCGAAGTTGTTGCGGTATCCCCCGTCTCGCAGCGTCACATCGAGATTGGTGACCATGTCTCCTCCGTTGACTGTCCGAGGTGGCGGCTGGGAGGGCGAGAATGATGGTTCGTATCGTGCACCGCAGCGAAAAATCGGTGTCAATGGATAACTGACACATGGTGGCGATTTCCCCCGTCCCCCGTCGCTCTGATTGATGCATTCAAGAATGCCGGATGAAACCGGAATTCTTTTGGGGCGCAGCTAATGCGTAGTCACTTCGCCGGCCGACTCCCCTGAAGGCGGAATGGATGCTAGCGGTGTCGGCGCGGGAAGTGCAAGGTGAAGACGGCCTTGGGTGGCCACTCGCAGATTGCGCCGAATTAGCTGAAGAAATTTACTTTCCATATACCGTTGCTGTGGGGGCTGTTTGGCCTGCGTGGTCCTTCGCACATCAAGTGCAGCATCGGCGCGCGAGCCGTCCAAGACTCGATTCGAACTGGTATCGATCATGATCGGTGATGATTCGAGGTGGCTGCCGCCATGGCATACTCACCGGACTCGCCTGCGAAACCGAACGTTCAAATTCGTGTTACAGGGTCGCGGACGACAGCGTTGTCATTCAAGAGGCGCGGAGGAGTGTCAAGTGATAGCCGATCCGGTGCCGCTCGACGGCCTCGGCCCCGAAGCCCGCGCCCTCGCACCGCTGTTGCGCGTCTGCCGGGACGAACGGCTCTGCGACGGGGGCGGCTGGCGGGGCATGGCGCTGGACGAGGAGGTCCGGGAACTCGCCGCCGCGGCCCTGGTGGCGGGGGCGGGTTAATTCGGTGGCGCGCGCGGCCGGTGCCGTCCTAGGGTCGGAACCACTTCGTGAGGCGGCCGCCGGCCGCCGACGAGCGAGCGCGGAAGAGGAGGTGTCGACGATGGCTGTCACTGCGCCGGGCGCTGCCCGCATCCAGGAACTCCCCGAGTCCACCTCCGTGGCCACCGGCTGACCCGAGCGCGTCGCAGACGACCGCTCCCGTCCGGGGCCACCCCTTGAAGGGTCTCCCTTGACTTCCAGCTCCGCTGTGTACTCCGCCCTGGCCCCCTACGGCTGGGACGACGACTGGGCCGACGCGTTCGCCCGCTACGCCTCCGAAGGGCTGCTGCCCGGCCGGGTGGTACGGGTCGACCGCGGCCAGTGCGACGTGGTCACCGCCGACGGCACCGTCCGCGCCGACACCGCGTTCGTCACCCCAAACGACCCCCTGCGGGTCGTCTGCACCGGCGACTGGGTTGCCGTCGAGGCGGGCGGCAACCCCCGGTACGTCCGGGCGTATCTGCCGCGCCGCACCTCCTTCGTGCGGTCCACCTCCTCCAAGCGGTCCGACGGCCAGATCCTCGCGGCCAACGTCGACCACGCCGTCGTCGCCGTGTCCCTCGCCGTCGACCTCGACCTCGGCCGCGTCGAACGCTTCCTCGCCCTCGCGTGGGAGTCCGGGGCGCAGCCCGTGGTCGTGCTCACCAAGGCCGACCTGGTGACCGATCCGGTCACCCTGGCCCACCTCGTGCAGGACGTCGAGAACACCGCGCCCGGCGTCCCCGTGCTCGGCGTCAGCGCGCACTGCGGCGACGGCCTCGACGTCCTGCGCGCCCTCGTCGGCGACGGCACCTCGGTGCTGCTCGGCCAGTCCGGCGCGGGCAAGTCCACGCTGGCCAACGCGCTGATCGGCGAGGACGTGATGGACGTACGGGCCGCCCGGGACGTCGACGGCAAGGGGCGGCACACCACCACCACCCGCAATCTGCTCGCCCTGCCCGGCGGCGGGGTCCTGATCGACACCCCGGGGCTGCGCGGGGTCGGCCTGTACGACGCCGAGAGCGGAGTCGGGCAGGTGTTCGCCGAGATCGCGGAACTGGCCGAGCGGTGCCGCTTCCACGACTGCGCCCACGAGAGCGAACCGGGCTGCGCGGTGCGCGCCGCGGTGGACGGCGGGGAACTGCCCGTCCGCCGTCTGGAGAGCTACCGCAAACTGATCCGCGAGAACCAGTGGATCGTGGCCAAGACCGACGCCCGCCTGCGCGCCGAGATCCGCCGCGACTGGAAGCGCAAGGGCGCCGAGGGCCGCGCCGCGATGCAGGCCAAGCAGGGCCGCTGGACCTGACGGCCGCGGGCGGTGCCACCCGGCCGGACCCGGGTGGCACCGCCCGTACGCCTGACTCTCGCGGCCGGACTCCTGCCGCCCGACTCCTGCCGTCCGACCGGCCCCGGTCGGTGCGGCTCGGCCCGTATCCGGAGGGGGTCCCGGCAGGTCGCGCTGTGTCCCCCTCCTCGGTGAATGCTAGAAATGCATCATGAAGAAGCGTTTCGGCCTGTTTTCGGGGTGGGACGCTTCCGCCCCGGTCGGAGCGTCCCCCGCTGCCGCCGACTCCGGTCGGTTCAGGTGGCTGCCGTCCGGTGCCCGGAGCGTCGCCGGACAGATGTTCGTACTTCAGTTGATCATCCTGCTGCTCTTCGGTGTGGCGGCCGGCACCGTCCTGGTGGTCCAGGCCAAGCAGGCCGGTGTGAACGAGGCGCGGCAGCGCAGCTTCGCCGCCGCCGCCGGTTTCGCCCACGCCCCCGGCACCCTGGCCGCGATGGAGTCCCCGGACCCCTCCGCCCTGCTGCAACCCCGGGCCGAGCAGGTCCGCAAGGAGACCGGCATCGACTACCTCGTGGCGTTCAACCCGGCCGGGATCCGCTGGACCCACCCCAACGCCCACCTCATCGGCAGGCATGTCATCGGCAACTACACACAGCCGCTGCACGGACACCCGCGCACCTACACCCTGAACACCCCCATCGGCGTGGCCGTGGAGTCCACCGTGCCCGTCCTCGGCGATCACGCCAAGGTCGTCGGACTGGTCACCGCCGGTATCACCGTGCGCAACATCCACCAGCAGGTGATCCGCCAGCTGCCCCTGCTGCTCGCGGCCGGCGGCGGCGCGCTGCTCCTGGCGACGGCCGGCATCGCCCTGGTCAACCGGCGGTTGCGGCGGCAGACCCGGGGCCTGGAACCGGCCGAGCTGCGCCGGATGTACGACCACCACGACGCCGTGCTGCACGCCGCCCGCGAGGGCGTCCTCATCGTCGGCGCCGACGGCACCCTGCTGCTCGCCAACGACGAGGCCCGGCGCCTGCTCGGCCTCCCCGAGGACGCCGAGGGCCGCCAGCTCACCGACCTCGGGCTCGCGCCGTCCCTCGCCACCCTGCTGGCCGGCACCCGCCCGGCCACGGACGAGGTGTGCGAGGCGGGCGACCGGCTGCTCGCGGTGAGCGTCCGCCCGACCGCGCCGCACGGCTGCCGGCCCTCCAGCATCGTCACCCTGCGCGACACCACCGAACTGCGGGCCGTCGCCGGGCGCGCCGCCGTCGCCCAGCGGCGGCTGCGGCTGCTGTACGACGCCATGAGCAGCATCGGCACCACCCTCGACGTGGAGCGCACGGCCGAGGAGCTGACCCGGTTCACCGTGCCCCGGTTCGCCGACTACGCCTGTGTGGACCTGCTCGACTCGGTCCTGCGCGGCGGCGAGCCCGAGGGCACGATGATGCGTCGTACGGCGCTCTCGGGCATCGACTCCGACCACCCGCTGTACCCCGTCGGCACCCTCGTGGACTTCGCCTCCCAGACCCCGCAGGCCATCGGCCTGGGCACCGGCGCCCCGGTCCTGGAGCCCGATCTGCGCAAGGACGGCGGCTGGGAGCAGAACGACCCCGACAACGCGCACCGCATCCTCGCCCACGGCATCCGCTCGATGCTGGTGGTGCCGGTGCGCGCCCGGGGCGTCCTGATGGGCGTGGCGAGCTTCTGGCGCACCGCGGACGCCGAGCCGTTCGAGGAGGAGGACCAGGCGGTCGCCGAGGAACTGGTGGCCCGGGCCGCGGTCGCCATCGACAACGCCCGCCGCTACACCCGCGAGCACACCACCGCCGTCACCCTCCAGCGCAGCCTGCTGCCGCGCGGCGTCCCCGACCAGTCCGCGCTGGAGGTGGCCTACCGCTATCTGCCCGCGCAGGCCGGGGTGGGCGGCGACTGGTTCGACGTCATTCCGCTGCCGGGCGCCCGGGTGGCCCTGGTGGTCGGCGATGTCGTGGGACACGGGCTGCACGCGGCGGCCACCATGGGCCGGCTGCGCACCGCCGTGGCCAACTTCTCCGCCCTCGACCTCAGCCCCGACGAACTCCTCGTCCACCTGGACGAACTGGTCAGCCGCATCGACAGCGACGAGCGGGGCGACGCCCAGGGCGCGGGGGAGTTCGACGGGCTGCTGCGGGACGGCCGGGTCGCACGCGACGGCATCGCGAACGTCACCGGCGCCAGCTGCCTGTACGCGCTCTACGACCCGGTCGCCGGGCGCGTCACCATCGCGCGGGCCGGCCACCCCGGGCCCGCGCTCATCCTGCCCGACGGCACCGCCACCTACCCCGATGTGCCGGTCTCCCCGCCGCTCGGCCTCGGCGACGGCATGCCGGTGGAGACGCTGGAGCTGGAGCTGCCCGAGGGCTCGTACCTGGTGCTGTACACCGACGGGCTGCTGGAGGACCGGCAGCGGGACATCGGCGCCGGTCTCGACCTGCTGCGCGACACCCTGGCGGACTCGGCGGGACACGGCCCCGAGGGGCTGTGCACGGCCGTCCTGGACGCGGTGCTGCCCGCCCGCCCGATCGACGACGTCGCCCTGCTGGTGGCCCGCACCCGGCTGCTGGGTCCCGAGCATGTCGCCGAGTGGGAGGTGCCGCGCGATCCGGCGGCCGTGGGCCCGGTCCGCGCCGAGTGCGCCGCCACGCTGGAGGCCTGGGGCCTCGGGGACGTCGGCTACACCGCCGAGCTGATCCTCAGCGAGCTGATCACCAACGCGGTCCGCTACGGCTCCCCGCCCATCCGTGTCCGCCTCCTGCACGACCGGGGCCTGATCTGCGAGGTCTCCGACGGCAGCAGCACCGCCCCGCATCCGCGCCGGGCGGCGGCCACCGACGAGGGCGGCCGGGGGCTGTTCCTCGTCGCCCAGCTGGCCTCCCGCTGGGGCACCCGCTACACCGCCCGCGGCAAGGTGATCTGGGCCGAGCTGTCCCCGCAGGAGGACACACCGGAACCGGCCGCCGGCACGGAGGCTGCGGACAGCACGGACGACATCCTCGACCAGTGGGAGAGCATCTAGGGTCCGGGTGTGCCGTGCGGGGTGTGGGTTCCCGCACGGCACACAGCGGGGTCAGATGCCGAACGCGGCGGCGTAGTGGACGGTGCCGCCGGGAAGCGGCCGGCCGGGCTGGAGACCGAGGGCCATCAGGGCGTCGTCGGGGACGTCGACGGTCAGCCGGATGCCGTGGTCCGAGGCGCGGGTGAACCCGAACCGGGGGTAGTAGGCCGGATGCCCGAGCACGATCACATGGTGTTCGCCCCGTGCCCGCGCCGCGGCCAGGGCGGCGTGGATCGCCGCGGTGCCCGCGCCGGTGCGCTGCCGCTCCGGCCGGACCGCGCAGGGCGCCAGGGCCAGGGCCGGTGTGGTGCCGATATGGCATCGGGTGAGCAGCGCGTGTCCCACCGGGCGGTCGGCCTCGTCCACCGAGACGAGGGAGAGGCCCTCGATCCAGGCGGCGGGATCGGCGCGCAGGGCGTCGACGAGGTCGGCCTCGGCGGGGGTGGGGAAGGCGGTGCGGTTGATGTCGCGGATGGCGGGAATGTCGGCGCCGGTCTCGGCGCGCGAAGCCCAGGTGTTGCCCATGACGTCAGATGTCCGTTCAGGGAGGTGTTCGTGTGGTGGCCCCGCGAGCTCACGCTCCCGGCGGGGCAGGGACAGCAGGGTCAGGCCACGGCCCGGGGCATGAGGAGGACCCGGACGCCGCACACGGTGGCCATGAGCGCGGTCATCGACCTCACCTCCCGAGTCTTCCGCTCCCGATCGAACACGAACCAGGCCATCCTACCGGGCCGACTGCGTGTCCGTTTTCCGCCAGCCGGTGCCCGGGGGGCGGGCCACACTGGGACCTGTGATGGACGAGGAGAGCAGGTACGAGGCGGTGCGCAGCCGGGACGGACGGTTCGACGGCGCGTTCTTCTTCGCCGTCGAGACGACCGGGATCTACTGCCGGCCCAGCTGCCCCGCGGTGACCCCCAAACGGCGCAACGTGCGCTTCTATCCGACGGCCGCCGCCGCCCAGCGCTCCGGGTTCCGGGCCTGCCGCCGATGCCGGCCGGACGCGGTGCCCGGCTCGGCGGAGTGGAACGTGCGCGCGGACGTCGTCGGCCGGGCCATGCGGCTGATCGCCGACGGCGTGGTGGACCGCGAGGGCGTCGCCGGGCTCGCCACGCGGCTCGGCTACAGCGCCCGGCAGGTGCAGCGGCAGCTCACCACCGAACTGGGCGCGGGACCGGTGGCACTGGCCCGCGCGCAGCGGGCGCACACCGCGCGGGTCCTGCTCCAGACCACCGAGCTCGCGGTCACCGAGATCGCGTTCGCGGCCGGGTTCGCCAGCGTGCGGCAGTTCAACGACACGGTCCGCGAGGTGTACGCGGCCACACCGACCGAGGTGCGCACGGCCGCCCCGCGCGGCGCCGCCCGCCGGGCCGCCGACGGCACCGGCATCCCGCTGCGGCTCGCCCACCGGGGCCCCTACCAGGCCGCCGCCGTCCTCGACCAGCTCGCACGGGAGGCCGTGCCCGGGGTCGAGGAGGTCACGGGGCGGCCCGGCGCGCGCGTCTACCGGCGCACCCTGCGGCTGCCGTACGGCACCGCGATCGCCGCCGTCGCCGAGCGCACCCGCGCGCCGCGCACGGGCAGTGGCGTGCATCCGAGCGGCTGGCTGGACGCGCGGCTGCACCTCACCGACCCCCGGGACCTGACGACCGCCGTGCAGCGGCTGCGCCGGCTGTTCGACCTGGACGCCGACCCGTACGCCGTCGACGAGCGCCTGGGCGCCGACCCCCGCCTCGCCCCTCTGGTCGCGGCGCGCCCCGGGCTGCGCGTCCCCGGCGCCGTCGACGCGCTGGAGGCGGCCGCCCGCGCGCTGCTGGGCCCGGCCGGGTGCGGGCACCTGGTGGAGGCGTACGGCAAGACCCTCGACACCCCGGACGGCACCCTCGCCCGTCTCTTCCCCGAACCGGCGGCGCTCGCGCGGCCGGAGGGGGTGCCCGCACCGCTGGCCGCGCTCGCCGCCGCCCTCGCCGACGGCACCCTGCGGCTTGATTCCGGCGCCGACCGGGACGACGCACAGCGGGAGTTGCTCGCGCTGCCCGGGATGGACGCGGCCACCGCCGCGCTGATCCGGGCCCGCGCGCTCGGGGACCCCGATGTGACCCCGCCCGGTGTCCCGGCGCCCGACGCCTGGCGCCCCTGGCGCACATATGCCTTCCAACACCTCTACACGGCAGGAGAGTTGTCCCGATGACCGCCGGAAGCTTCACCCACCTCGACACGCCCCTCGGCCGGCTGCTGCTCACCGCCGACCAGGACGGGGCGCTCACCTCGCTGCACTGCGCACGGGACGTCCCCGCGGGACTGCGGGCGGACCCGGAGCCGTTCGCCGCGGCGCGCGAGCAGCTCGACGCCTACTTCGCCGGTGAACTCCGTGAGTTCCGGCTGCCGTTGCGGGCCCCCGGCACCGAGTTCCGCCGCCGGGTCTGGGCCGCCCTCGACGAGGTGCCGTACGGCAGCACCCTCACCTACGGCGAGTTGGCCGCCCGTATCGGCGCACCCCGCGCCGCCGTCCGCGCGGTCGGCGGCGCCCTCGGCGCCAACCCGCTGCTGATCGTGCGCCCCTGTCACCGCGTCATCGGCGCCGACGGCTCCCTGACCGGCTACGCGGGCGGCCTGGACCGCAAGATCCGGCTGCTGACCCTGGAGGGCGCGTTGCCGGGGGTAGCCGTACGCTGATCGAGCGGTGGCTCGCCCGGTGCGGTCGGAGGGACCTGGACATGAACTACCTCGTGGTGGTGCTCTTCTTCGGCTTCTTCCTGTCGGCGCCCCTGTGGATGACCTGGGGTGCCGGAAAGGTCTTCGCAATCCGCGCGAGGTCCGGCCCCGGTGGTGGTGCCGAGCTGGTGGCCGTCGGGGTCGCGCTGGCCTCAGGGGTGTGAACTCCGAGGACGTCAGCCGGAGTTGCCGGTCGGCCGGAAGATGCGGTCCAGGTGGTAGGCCAGTACCTCCGTGGCCGATTCCGCGGTGCGCTGGCCGACCAGGACGCTCGTGCCGAGACCGGCGGACAGGGCCAGGAGGCCGGCCGCGGCCGGGGCGGGGTCCGTGCCGGGTGTCAACCGGCCCGCGTCGGCCGCTCGTCGGAGCAGGGCGGCGACGGTCGCCTCCGCCGCGTCGGGGTCCTTGATGAATGGCTGCGCGGCGAGCGCCTCGTCGGTCACCGAGAGGACGGCGTAGGAGGTGTAGAGGTGGTGGAACGTACGGCTCTCCGCGTCCACCGGCAGCGCGGCCGCCAGCAGCGCCTCGATCACCGCCCGCGGCCCCGGATCGGACCCGGCCGCGGCGATCCGCGCGCTCACCCGCTCCCCGAACCGCGCCGCCAGATGCTGCAGCCCGAAGAGCAGCAGCTTCTCCTTGGACTCGAAGTAGTACTGCACCAGCCGCAGTGACACCCCCGCCTCCGCGGCCACGTCGCGCATCCCCACCGCATGCAGCCCGAGCCGCCCCGCGGCCCGCACCAGCGCCTCCGCGATCTCGGCCCGCCGCTCCCCGTGGTCCACGCGCCTGGGCATCGTCCACCCTCCTCCACTTCCGCACCCCGGTCGCCTTGATGGTACAGCCGTATCACCAATGTGGTACGTTCGTATCACGAAAATCGACTGCCCCGGAGGTGGCCGTGTCCGAGCCCGCAAGCGCATCCCGCCCCCCGGCCGACATCGGCCGCTACGTCAGCGACACCTGGCGCGAGCGCCACTTCGCCGCCTGCGACGCGCTCTACGCGCTGGGCGCGCCCGCGTCCTGGGAAGAGGACGTGGAGACGTCCTTCGGCACCACGCACGTCTACCGGTACGACCCCCCGGCCGCCCCCGACGGCGCCGCCGCCCGGGACCGCACACCCGTCGTCCTGGTGCACGGCGCCGGCAGCTGCTCGGCGATGTGGTACCCGAACACCGCCGACCTCAGCGCCGAACGGACCGTCTACGCCGTCGACACCCCCGGCGACCCCGGCCGCAGCGTGCAGCGCGCCGCCCTTCACGAGCCCGAGCATGCCGCCCGGTGGCTGGACGAGACCCTCGCCGGGCTCGGCCTGGACCAAGTGCATCTGGTCGGCAGCTCCTACGGCGGCTGGATCGCCCTCAACCAGGCGCACCGGCGGCCCGACCGGCTCGCCTCGGTGACGCTGCTCGACCCGGGCGGCCTGGAGAAGGTCGGACTGCGCTTCTTCGCCTGGATCTTCGTCAGCCTCTTCGCCACCTTCGCGCCCAGGGCGCTGCGGCCCCGGCTCGCGTCCTGGCTGGAGCAACCGGTCCTCGTCGTACCCGAGTTGCGCCGGATGACCCATACCGGGGTGCGCTCCTACCGCATCCGGCGGCCCGCGCCGAAGCCGCTGACCGACGCCGAACTGGCCACCGTCCGCACCCCGTTGCATCTGCTGCTCGGCCGGCGCAGCCTGCTCGTGCACCCCGACCGGCAGGTCGAGCGCGTCCCCCGGCTCGTCCCCGGGGCCCGCGCCGAGATCATCGCGGACACCGGTCACGGACCACAGATCGACCACGCGGCGGCGACCGACCGGGCGATGCTGGACTTCATGGCCGTCGCCGAACGGGGCGAGGTCAGGGCGCGGACTCCTCAAGTCCCCAGCTGAGCACCCGTTCCGGATGGATCCGGATCACCTCCTCGCTGAGCTGCGGCCCCAACTCATGGGGACCGACGAGGAGTTCGGCCCTGCCCCGGATGTCGACACCGCGCACCCGCCAGGGCTCCACGCTCACGATGTCGTCCACGACGAGCGCGATCCTCGGGTTCTGGCGCAGATTGCGCCACTTCTTGGTGGTGCCCATCGCATAGCCGCCGATCAGGATCGTGCCGTCGTCCTGGAGGCGGTAGCCGACGGGGTTCGCCTGCGGCTGGCCGTGCGGATCGACGGTGGCCATCCGGCCGAGGCGCTGGGAGCGCAGATACGACAGTTCCGCCGCGCTGAATCCGGTCATGCCACCAGCCAAGCACCCCCGGCCGCCCCCTGCATCGGCTGAACGTCGTAGGCCTCCCGCCCTACACCCCCGTGGCGGCACCTCCTGCCCCTCGCCCATTGGGCCGACCGGGTGGAATCGCGGCCGACTTGCGGCGATGCGGGCCGCCGCTGTGGCACGGTCACCTCCGGCGGAACACGGGGAAGGGCGGGCGCGCAATGGGCAAGGTGAAACGGGTCCTCACGATCCTGCTGCTGGCGCTGGTCCTGCCGGGCACCCGGGCCACCGTCGGCGTCGCCGCCGCACCCGGTGCCGTACACACCGCGCCGCGCTGGAGCGGCAGTTGGGAGGCCGCGCCGTCCGGGACCACCGCCGCGAAGCCCGGCGCGGCCATCCGCAATGTCGTCCGGCTCAGCGTCGGCGGCACCGCCGTACGGGTCCGGCTCAGCAACCGGCTCGGCACCGGGCCGCTGCGGCTCGGGGCGGTCACCGTGGCGCTGCGCCGGGCACAGGGACCGGACGCCGCACCCGGTACCCTGCACGCCGTCACCTTCCAGGGCGCGCGCACCACGACGGTCCCGGCGGGCCGGGACATCGTCAGCGACCGGGTGCCGCTGACCGTGCCGGACGCCGCCGACCTCCTCGTCACCGTGTACACCCCCGAGGACGACGGCCGCGCCACCTACCACGCCAGCGCCCTCCAGACCAGCTACCTGGCTCCCGCGGGCGCGGGCCACGCCGATGACACGAGCGGGTCGTCGTACAAGACGATCATCAAGTCCTGGTACTACGTGACCGGCGTCGATGTCCTCGGCCGCGCCACCGGCAGCGTCGTGGCCTTCGGCGACTCCCTCACCGACGGCACCGGATCCACCCCCGACACCGACCGCCGCTGGCCCGACCGGCTCGCCGCCCGGCTGCGCGACCACGGGCTCGGCGTCCTCAACGCCGGGATCAGCGGCAACCGGCTGCTGCACGAAGGCACCGGACCCAGCGCCCTGACCCGCCTCGACGCCGACGCCCTCGACCGGGCCGGAGCGCGGATCCTCGTCGTCTTCGAGGGCATCAACGACATCAAGGGCCTGCCCCCGGCGAACGACCCCGCCGCCTACGCCGACGCCTACCGCACCCTCGTCTCCCGCGCCCACGCCCGCGGCATCCGGGTCGTCGGCGTCACCCTCACCCCGTTCCGCGGCTACGCCGCCTACACGGACGGCCGCGAGGACGTACGGCAGCGGGTCAACGCCTTCATCCGCACCGGCGGCGCCTTCGACGCGGTCGCCGACGCCGACGCGGTCGTCCGCGACCCGGCCGAGCCGACCCGGATCCGCCCGGCGTACGACCCCGGCGACCATCTGCACTTCACCGACGCGGGGATGGCGGCGGTGGCGGACACGGTCCGGGCGGCGCTCGGCGGGCTCAGTCCGGGCGGCCACGGGTGACCCAGCCGCGCTCATAGGCGTGCCAGCCGAGCTGCAGCCGGGTGGTCACCCCGGCCAGCTCCATCAGCCGCTTCACCCGGCGCTGCACGGTGCGCAGACCCAGATCCAGCTGCTTGGCCACGCTCGCGTCGGTCAGCCCGGCCAGCAGCAGCGACAGCACCTCCAGATCGGTGGCGTCCGGGCCGTCCGGCACCTCCTCGGCCGTGCCGTCCGTGTTCAGCCGCAGCGGCAGCGCCTCCCGCCACACCGACTCGAACAGCCCGGCCAGCAGCTCCAGCAGACCGCTGGCATGCACCACGAGCGCGGCCGGCTCCGCGCTGTGCGAGGTCAGCGGCACCATCGCGAGCGAGCGGTCGGCCACCACCAGCTTCGTCGGCACCCGGTCCGCCATCCGCACCCGCTCGCCCCGGCCGAGCGCCTCCGTCAACCCGCCGAGCGCCTGCGGCAGATCGAGCACCGCGCGCTCCACCACCACCCGGTAGCGCACCCCGCGCCCGGCCGCCTGCTCCTCCGCCTCGTTCTCCGGCGCGGTCACCGCCACCGGGGCGCCGGTCACCAGCGCGCACACCTCCTCGGCGGCGCCCAACTGCAACTGGAGGAAGCGCTGCGCGACCGCCGAGGCGCCGGTCACCACCTCCACCAGGTCGTGCACCGCGGGCTCGGCCGCCGCCGCCCGGTACTCCCGCGCGAGCAGCGCCGCGGCCAGCTCCGCCCGCTCCAGCTCGTGCCGCTGCCGGGTGAGCAGCGCGCCCAGCGCCACCGCGGGCGGCGCCGCCACCCAACGGCCGGGCCGCGCCGAGGAACGGGCCGCGAGCCCCTGCCGCTCCAGCCCCTGCAGCGCGCGCTCGGTGTCCTGCACCCCCAGCGTCAACCGCCGCGCCAGATCGGCCACATCGGCCGCGCCCACCGCCACCAGCGCCCGGTACGCCGCCTCGTGTCTGTCGTCCAGGCCTATCGCCGTCAGCATCGCCCGTGTCCCTCCCCTGAGTACGCACCGAGCACGTACAAGCCATCCGAGTACAGGGCGTCCCGTGTACCGGCCGTCCGAGAACAGGCGGTCACGGAGGGCCGTGGCTGGCGGGAACCGGCCACGGCGTAAACCCGCCGCCGCCATCATCGTCGTATCACAGGTGCGTCTGCCAAGGTGGGGCTCGGTACGGCAGCCGTTCGGTGCGCCGCGATCCGGCCACCCGGCGGGTGGCCGACACAGTCCGGTCCGCGAGGACCGAGCACGCCGTCGGGCGGTCCCCCCGTGGGGGGTGGGACCGTCCGGCGGCCGTTCACCTTTTCGCGGCCGGAATTTCCCGATGCCCCGTTTTCCCCGCGCCGACGTGGTGACAATCAGGGCATGAGCCAGCAGGGGGGAAGGCCCACCGCCCGTCCCGAGGACGACTGGTGGGGTCAGCTGTACGACGACGCCACCGGGGACACGGGCCCGACGACCGCGCCCGACTCCCTGGACGACCGCTTCGCCTCGGCCCGGAACACGGTCCGGGCGAGACCGCGACAGGCCGACACCCCGGCCCCGCCGCCCGGCGATTCGGCCCCGGACACGGTCCCGCCCCAGGCCGCCGCTCCGGCCCCGTCCGCTGACGCGGCTCCAACTGGCCCACGGGGAGCGTCTGATGCCGGGGCCCCGGCGGATGTCCCGCCTCGGGTTGCCGCTTCGGGTCCGCGTGCTGATCCGGTCCTGTCCGATGGCGCGGCTCCGTCCGATGCCCGGCGGCCGCTTGACGGCTCGGCTTCGGGGTTGGATGTCTCGTCTCGGGTCGGTGCTTCGGGGTTGTGTGATGTTCCGGCCGGTTCCGGCGATCCGGTTCTGTCCGATGTCCGGCGGTCGTTTGACGGCTCGGCTTCGGAGCCGGATGTCTCGCCTCGGGTTGCCGCCTCGGGTCCGCGTGATGTTCCGGCCGCGTCCGGCGATCCGGTTCCGTCCGACGTCTTGCGACTGTCCGATCTCGCGGCTCCGGCGGATTCCCCGTCCCGGGCCGTCGCCCCGGGCGGGCCCGGTGTTCCGGCTCCGTCCGATGGTGCGGACTCGTCCGGCGTTCGGCGGCTGTCCGATGCCGTGGCGCCGGTCGATGGTTCGTCCTGGGGCGATGTCCCGGGCCCGGCGTCCGACGCCCCGGAGCCGTCCGGTGGTGCGGCTTCCACCGGCGCCAGGAGACCGTCCGACGCCGTGTCGCCGGCCGATGCCCCGCCATGGGGCGATGTTCCGGGTTCGCCCGACGGCCCGGTCCCGCCCGATGCGACGGCCCCAACCGACGCACCGGGACCGTCCGTTGCCCCGGACCCCACCGACTTCCCGCCCCTGCCCGGCACCCTGGACCCCACTGGCCTCCTCGCTCCGCCCGCTTCCCCGAGTCCCCTCGACCTTCCTGCTGCGCCCGCCTCCGAGGGTCCCACCGGCCTCTCCACCTCGCGGGGCACCCTGGACCCCACCGGCCTCCTCGCTCCGCCCGCTTCCCCGAGTCCCCTCGACCTTCCTGCTGCGCCCGCCTCCGAGGGTCCCACCGGCCTCTCCATCTCGCGGGGCACCCTGGACCCCACCGGCCTCCTCGCTCCGCCCGCTTCCCCGAGTCCCCTCGACCTTCCTGCTGCGCCCGCCTCCGAGGGTCCCGCCGATCTCTCCATCTCGCCCGGCACCCTGGACCCCATCGGCCTCCTCGCTCCGCCCGCCTCCCCGAGCCCCCTCGACCTCCCCGCCCCGCCGCGCACCCCGGACTCCACCGACCTCCCCGCCCGCCCCGTCGTCCCCGTCCAGTCGGCCCCGCCCGACCTTTCCGGGCGGCGCTCGGCGCCCGAGTCCCCGGCCGTGCCCGAGCCCGCCTCGGCGCTCGACTTCGTGGGGTCCGGGCCGCCCACCTACGATCCCGAGCCCACCGCGCTGCCCAACGCCGAGCCGGAGGAGCTGGGGGAGCTGGTGGCGGACACGGTCCTGGACGGGGCCCGGTACGGGACCTGGACACTGCGGTCCGTGTCGCTGCGCGGGGACTCGGCGCGCTACCGGGGTGAGCCGCGCCGGGACGCGCTGCTGACCGCGCGCTTCGGCACCGGCGACCACGCGCTGGTGCTCGTCGCGATGGCCACCGGCGCCCGCGCCACCCCCGAGGCGCACCTCGCGGCGGCCGAGGCGTGCCGCTGGATCGGCCGGGCGGTGGGCCGCAGCCACCAGCGGCTCGCCGAGGACATCCGGGCCACCCGGCGCGCCGATCTGAAGGCGGGCCTGCACCGGCTCACCGACCGGAGCCTCGGCCGCCTGCGCGCGAGCGCCCTCGAACGGGGCGCACGGCCCGAGGAGTACACGGCCACCCTGCGCTGTCTGCTGCTGCCCGCCGACCCGCACTGCCGTACCCGCGTCTTCTTCGGCGTCGGCGACGGCGGCCTCTTCCAGCTGCGGGACGGCAGCTGGCGGGACATCGAACCGCGCGCCACCGACCAGGCACCCCCCGCGCCGCCCAGGACACCCGAGCCCGCCGAGGAGGACGACGACCGCCTCACCCTCGACCTCGGCGCCCCGCAGGGCCCGTACGAACCGCTGCCCGAGCCGCCGCCCCCGCCCGCCCGCGACCCCTTCCGCTTCCAGGTCTCGCTAGCCCGCCCGGGTGATGCGCTGCTGATGTGCACACCGGGCCTGGCGGAGCCGCTGCGCGGTGAGCCCGCCCTGAGCGCCTATCTGTCCCGGCGCTGGTCCGGCCGCCGCGCGCCCGGCCTCGCCGCGTTCCTCGCCGACGCCCGGGTACGGGTCAAGGGCTACGCCGACGACCGTACGGCCGCGGCCCTGTGGGAGGCGTAACCGTCCCTCGTATGCCTCCATGGAACCGGGGCACCACGCACGGATCCCGGACCCCGGAAGGGGCAGACGAGAGAACATGGCCAAGCAGAACGTAGCCGAACAGTTCGTCGACATCCTCGTCCGCGCCGGCGTGCGCCGCCTCTACGGCGTCGTCGGCGACAGCCTGAACCCGATCGTGGACGCCGTCCGCCGCCACTCCCATATCGACTGGGTGCATGTCCGCCATGAGGAGACCGCCGCCTTCGCGGCCGGTGCCGAGGCCCAGATCACCGGGAAGCTGGCCGCCTGCGCCGGCTCCTGCGGCCCCGGCAATCTGCACCTCATCAACGGCCTGTACGACGCCCACCGCTCCATGGCCCCGGTGCTCGCCCTCGCCTCCCACATCCCCTCCAGCGAGATCGGCCTCGGATACTTCCAGGAGACCCACCCCGACCGGCTCTTCCAGGAGTGCAGCCACTACAGCGAACTGATCTCCAGCGCCAAGCAGATGCCCCGGCTGCTCCAGACCGCCATCCAGCACGCGGTCGGCCAGAGCGGCGTCAGCGTGGTCTCGCTGCCCGGCGACATCGCCGCCGAACCCGCCCCGGAGAAGGCCGCGCAGAGCGCCCTGGTCACCTCCCGGCCCACCGTCCGCCCCGGCGACGCCGAGATCGACGCCCTGGTGGAGATGATCGACCAGGCCGGCAAGGTCACGCTGTTCTGCGGCAGCGGCACGGCGGGGGCGCACGCGGAGGTCATGGAGTTCGCCGAGAAGGTCAAGTCCCCGGTGGGACACGCCCTGCGCGGCAAGGAGTTCATTCAGTACGACAACAAGTTCGACGTCGGCATGAGCGGACTGCTCGGCTACGGCGCCGCCTACGAGGCCACCCACGAGTGCGATCTGCTGATCATGCTCGGCACCGACTTCCCGTACAACGCCTTCCTGCCCGACGATGTGCGGATCGCCCAGGTCGATGTACGGCCCGAGGTGCTCGGCCGGCGCTCCCGGCTCGACCTCGCCGTGTGGGGCGACGTACGCGAGACGCTGCGCTGCCTCATCCCGCGGATCAAGGAGAAGACCAGCCGGCGCTTCCTGGACCGGATGCTGAAGAAGCACGCCGACGCGCTGGAGGGCGTGGTCAAGGCGTACACCAGGAAGGTCGACCGGCACGTCCCGATCCACCCCGAGTACGTGGCCGCCGTACTGGACGAAGTCGCCGCCGACGACGCGGTGTTCACCGTGGACACCGGTATGTGCAACGTCTGGGCGGCGCGCTACATCTCGCCCAACGGCCGCCGCAGGATCATCGGTTCGTTCTCGCACGGCTCGATGGCCAACGCGCTGCCCATGGCGATCGGCGCGCAGTTCACCGACCGGCGCCGGCAGGTGGTGTCGATGTCGGGCGACGGTGGATTCGCCATGCTGATGGGGGACTTCCTGACGCTGGTGCAGCACGATCTTCCGGTCAAGGTGGTGCTGTTCAACAACTCCTCGCTCGGCATGGTCGAGTTGGAGATGATGGTCTCCGGACTGCCCGCGTACGGCACTACCAACGCCAACCCGGACTTCGCCGCCGTGGCCCGCGCCTGCGGGGCGTACGGGGTACGGGTGGAGAAGCCCAAGCAGCTCGCCGGCGCGCTCAAGGACGCGTTCCGGCACAAGGGCCCGGCCCTGGTGGACATCGTCACCGACCCCAACGCCCTGTCCATCCCGCCGAAGATCAGCGCCGAGATGGTCACCGGGTTCGCGCTGTCCGCCTCCAAGGTCGTGCTGGACGGCGGCGTCGGCCGCATGGTGCAGATGGCCCGCTCCAACCTGCGCAACGTGCCCCGGCCCTGACACCACCCGGACCGGGGAGCGGATTTCGGCCAGTTTCACGGCCCGTGACGACATGCCGACCGGCTGTGCCGGACGCGGCGGTCCGGCCGTCACGGGGCGTCAGCGGCGTCAGAGGGCCGCCCGGAAGGCCGTCGTAAGGTTCCTGCGGCCGTCCCGCGCCGGGGTGCGGCGGGCCCCGGGGATGGCCGAACCGCCGGTCATCGGGCCGGTGCCAGGACTGGCCGTTGGTCCACTGGGCAAGCATCCCCCGTGAACGTGTTCGACCAGGAGGGGCAGGGTTCGAGCGGCGTGCGGGCGGGGGCCATGAAGAGGCAGGCACGAGGGGGCGGTCCCGTGACCACCGGGACCCCCTCCGCGGAACCGGGGGACGGTACCGGGGAGACCCCGGGGGACGGTACGGGCGGCGTCCGGGAGACGGTGGGCACCGTGACGGTCGCGGGGGAGCCGGGGCGCGTGCAGGGCGCCGGTGAGCCCCGGTCCGCGCGGGCCACCGGGGAGCCACCGGGGCGCCTGGTGCGCCTTCCCGTCGACGATTCCTTACGGGACGGGCGGGACCGGCGGGACGCGCATGACCGGCGCGGCGGGCGCGGCCGGGTCGTGGAGCCGCCGCAGCGGCTGTGGCGCAGGCTCGGGCGGGCGGATCTGCGCTCCGTGCCCGAGGCCCGCCGGGAGCTGCGCGAGCTGCTGCGCGACTGGGGCAAACCGGGACGCTCGGAGATCGCCGAGCTGCTCACCAGCGAACTGGTCACCAACGCGCTGGTGCACACCGACGACGACGCCGTCCTCACCGCGGAGGTGGTGCCCGGCGGACTCCGGGTGGAGGTACGGGACTTCGTGCCCCGAAGACCCCAGGTGCGCACCCCGGACCCGGACGACGACACCCATGGCCGGGGCATGGTCCTGGTGGAGTCCCTCGCGGACGCCTGGGGCGTACGGCCGCACGGGGTCGGCAAGTCGGTGTGGTTCGAACTGGGCGCCGAGGCGGCGTGAGGAACGGCGGGCGGGCCGGGGACGGACATGGGCCGGGGGCGCGACCCGAGCGGTCACACCCCCGACCCATGAAGATCCGTGGCACTCAGCCGAACTGCTGCTCCATCTCCTTGAGCTTGCGCTCCAGGGAGTCCAGTCGGGGCAGGGCCATGGTGTCATCCTCGGCGGTGAGGTCGACGGTCACCGGCTCGGGCCCTTTGGCCAGGGAATCAGACCCTTTGCGGACCGGCTGGAGGGAGGGACGGGAGGGCACCGGCAGCTGTTCCGCGGTCGCTATGGCAGGCTCCGCGGTGGTGGCGCCCGAGGAGCCGCGCTCCACCGCCTGCACCTCGACCTGCCGGCCGCCGACCCGGTTCACGAACCGGCCGTGGCCCCGGCTGATGGCCTTGAGCTGGGCGCGCTCCATCCGCTGCTGCTCGCGCCGACGCTGGCGCGACTGCTCCTTCTGCCGGTTGTCCTCGCGGACCTCCTCGACCGCCTCGTCCAGGCTGCGCACGCCCTCCAGAAGCATCAGCGACCACGCCTTGTAGGTCTCGCGGGGGGCGCGCAGCCAGCGCACGATGCGGATCTGCGGCAGCGGGCGCGGCACCAGGCCCTGTTCGCGCAGCGCGGCCCGGCGGGTCTGCTTCAGCGCGCGGTCGAACAGGACGGCCGCCGACAGGGACATGCCGGAGAAGAACTGCGGGGCGCCCGCGTGGTCGACACCGCGCGGCGCGTGCACCCAGTTGAACCAGGCCGCGGCCGCGGCGAACATCCAGACGAGTATGCGCGAGCCGAGGGCCGCGTCACCGTGGCTCGCCTCGCGCACCGCGAGGACGGAGCAGAACATGGCCGCGCCGTCGAGGCCGAACGGCACCAGGTACTGCCAGCCGTCGGTCAGGCCCAGGTTCTGCTCGCCGAAGCCGACGAGGCCGTGGAAGGACAGTGCGGCCGCCACCGCCGCACAGCAGAACAGCAGCACGTAGGAGGCGGTGCCGTAGATGGCCTCCTTGCGCCGGCGGCGCTCCTCGCTGCGCTCCCAGGAGTCGTCCGCACTCGCGTTCTCCCCGGAGGAGCGCTTTCCGCGCGCGAGCACCGCTACCGCCGCCACCATGCCCAGGAGCAGTACGGCGCCCGGAAGCAGCCAGTTCAGCGATATGTCGGTCAGTCTCATCAGGGGTCCCTTGCATTGGGATAGGGCGTAACGCCCGCCATATTGACCCACTCCGGGCGGCCCTCAGGGGGTTTCGCGGCAAGAGGCCGCCAAGAGGGTGCGAGGGGTTGCCCGGGGACGGCGATCTGCTCGAACTGCCGCATGAGGGGCGGGAGTTGAGTTCGAATAAGACTACCCGTACGGATGGTTCAACGGAAAGTTCCTGCGACAGGTGAGGAAGTTGTGAATCACCTGTCCGTGCGGGGCAGCCCGATTCGAGTTGATCTTAGTGGACCGCGGGGGTCCGATCGCCCCCCGAGCGCTCCCTGATCGCCTCTCGATCGAGGTCGGTCGACCTCGATCGAGTTTGACGTACCGCTCGGTACGTCTAGGGTGCTTGACGAACAACCGACAACCCGTCGTTAATGACCCCAAGTACCGACAAGCCGCCAGGAGGACCCCGTGAGGCAGGGCGTGCAGGGCTCCGCGGCGGCGTACACGCACAGTGAGGGACTGGTTCCGGGCCCGCGCAGACCTGAGGGCGAGCGGCCCGTGATACAGCGGGCCTCGGTGCGCGGGCAGATCCTGGAGGCGCTGCGCACGGCGCTGGTCGCGGGCGAGCTGAAGCCGGGCGAGGTGTATTCGGCGCCGGTGCTCGGGGACCGCTTCGGGGTCTCGGCGACGCCGGTGCGGGAGGCGATGCAGCAGCTGGCCCTGGAGGGCGCCGTCGAGGTGGTGCCCAACCGCGGCTTCCGGGTCATCGAGCGGGGGGCGCGGGAGCTGGCCGAGCTGGCGGAGGTGCGGGAGCTGCTGGAGGTCCCGGTGATGCTGCGGCTGGCCCGTACGGTCCCGGCCGCGCGCTGGGCCGAGCTGCGGCCGCTCGCCCAGGACACGGTCCGGGCGGCGGCGTCCGGCTGCCCCGCGACGTACGCCGAGTCCGACCGCGCCTTCCACCGCGCCATGCTGGCCTTCTCCGGCAACGAGGAACTGGTCCGCATCGCCTGCGACCTGCACCGCCGCGCCCAGTGGCCGCTGGTCGGCGGCGCCGTCCGGCACGCCCGCGCGGACCTCGTCGCGGACGCGGCGGAACATGTCTCGCTGCTGGAGGCGCTGGTGGTCCGGGATCTTGAGGTGGTGCGGGAACTGGTGGCCGAGCACTTCGCGGGCGCGGCCTGAGCGCCCCTTGAGGAGCGCGCGGAACCGCGCGACCGGCCGCGGCGTACCCGCACCCGGTGACGCGCCCGCACCCCGCGGCCGCGGACCCTAGGAACCCTCGGTCTTCGAGAACCCGTCGTGCCACGCCGCCTTCGCGCCCGAGTCGCCGATCCGGTACACGTCCACCACCGCGCCCACCGCGATGACCACGGACAGCAGTCCGAGGACGATCCGCACCGGCAGCGCCGACCGGCGCGCGCCGCCGCCCCCCTCGCGGCGCGACCCCCGGGCCGCCCACCACACCACCACGGCCAGCGCGAACAGCCCCAGCGCCCACGGCAGCAGCCCGTCGCCCAGCTCGGTGTGCCTGCGCACGAGCGGGTCGGAGTCGACATGCCGCTCCAGCCATTCACCGGCGCTCGTCGTGAGCGGCACGCTGACCAGGGACACGAGGCCCAGCGCGGGCAGCAGGACGCCGAGCCGGTGCGCGGCCCGCGGCCATATCGCCGCGGCGACCAGCGCGAGGGCGGTCAGCGGGACCAGCACCACGACGACATGGACGAGCAGGACATGGGCCGGAAGCCCGTTGACGAGGGTCATGCGACGCGCTCCTGGGGTGGGGGTCTCGGGGCGCGTCACACTGGCACAGCCGTCTCTCAGTTCCCTCTGAGCACGCCCCCGCGGCCCCCGCGCCCCGCACGCCCCCCGCTCACGCCGTGGCCGGCCCCGCCGCCGGGGGCGCGAGCTGTGCCGCAAGCCAGGTCGGCACGCCCCCCAGGAGGCGGAACAGCCGCCGCGCCTCGTCCCGCAGCCGGGTCGCCGCCGGTTCGTCCTCCGTGTCCGCCAGGGAGACCAGCGCGGGCGCCGTACCCACGAGGTAGCCCAGCTCCTCCCGGATCCGCAGGGACTCGGCGAACCCGTGCCGCGCCTCCGCCAACTCCCCGTCCCGCAGGGCGAGTCCGGCGAGATGGCGCCAGGTGAACGACAGCAGCAGCGGATCGGCATGCGCGGTCGCGCCCGCGTGCGCCCGGCGGTACGCGGCGCGCGCCGCCTGCGGGGAGCGGGACAGGTTCTCCGCGAGCAGCCCCCGCCGGAAGTCCAGCAGCGCCCGCCCCGCCGCCCCCGGCGGGATCAGCGCCGCCGCCCGCCCCAGCGCGGCCCGTGCCTCGTCCACCCGGTCCCGGATGCCGTGCAGCGTCGCGGCGTACGCGAGCTGCCCGCGCTCGCAGGCGGCCGCGCCCCGCTCCTCGTCGGTGTGCGCGAGCGCCTCCGCCGTACGCAGCGCGTCCTCCGCGTCCGCCCAGCCGCCCTCCGTGTACAGGCAGCGCTCCACGAGCAGCAACGCCCGTTGCAGCGCGGTGCCCGGCGTGTCCGGTGGCAGCAGGGCCGCGGCGTCGGCCCAGCAGGCCCGCGAGCGCAACCGCCATACCGCGGTCTGGAGAGGATCGTCACCGGCGGTCGTTCCGTTCCCAGACATGGCGGTATACGCCACGTTGACCTCCCCAGGCACACCATCGGGCTGTTGAGTGGTGGCGGCATTCCAGCACCGATCGCCACACCTGGCCAAGGGGGTGGGTGAAAGATTTCACAAAGTCGTGGGGGCGTGGCGCGGACGCGGTTCGTCCGCTTCACCCCGTCCGGCTCAGCTCATCCGCAGTGCCAGGAAGAAATCGAGCTTGTCCTCCAGGCGCGAAAGGTCCCGTCCCGTCAACTGCTCGATCCGCCCGACGCGGTAGCGCAGCGTGTTGACGTGCAGATGCAGCCGGGTGGCGCAGCGGGTCCAGGAGCCGTCGCAGTCGAGGAACGCCTCCAGGGTCGGTATCAGCTCCGCGCGGTGCCGCCGGTCGTAGTCCGTCAGCGGGTCGAGCAGCCGGGCCGTGAAGGCGCGGCGCACATCGTCCGGCACGAACGGGAGCAGCAGCACATGGCTGGCCAGCTCCTGGTGCCCGGCCGCGCAGACCCGCCCCGGCCGGGCCGCCGCCACCCGGCGGGCGTGCCGTGCCTCCTCCAGGGCGCCGCGCAGGCCCTCCGCGGAGTGCACGGCCGCGCTGACGCCGAGCGTGAGCCGCCCGTCGCCGTCCAGACCCGCCGACAGCGGCTCGCGCACCACCTGGAGCAGCGCGTCGGCGAGCAGCCCGGTCTCCGCGCCCTCCCGGTCCGCCGCGACGGCCGGTACGGCGGGCAGCGGCACCAGCGCCACCGCCTCGTCCCCGGTGTGCGCCACGGCGATCCGGTCGGCGGGCTCGGGGCCGGTCGCCGACGGGTCGACCAGCACCTCCTCCAGGAGCGCCTGGGCCACCGGGCCGCCCTCGATCTCCTCGCCGTCCCACTCCACCCGGGCCACCACGACCTGCCAGTGCGGGGCCGCGCCGAGGCCGGGCAGCAGCACCGGCGCGGCCACCCGCAGCCGGGCCGCGATCTCCGCGGGCGCGGCACCGGTCTGCACCAGCTCCAGGACCTCCTGGGCGAGCCGGCGCCGTACCGTACGGGCCGCCTCCCGGCGGTCGCGTTCCACGGCGATCAGCTGGGTGACGCCCTGGAGCAGATCCATCCGCTGCCCGTCCCAGTCGCTCGCGTCGGCCTCCACGGCCAGCAGCCAGTCCGACAGCACCGTCTCGCGCACATCGCGCGCGGCGCCCGGGGTGCGCCCCGAGGAGCGGATCGGGAAGAGCGAGTACGTCGTACCGTCCAGCTGGACCCGGTGCGGGCCGCGGCGGCCGGTGCGGGTGGCGGCCAGCTGCTCGGCGGCCAGCCGGGCGCAGGTGCCGGCGGGCAGGTCGGGGCCCGCCACCTTGGAGCCGGCGATCAGCCGCCCGGTGGGGGAGAGCACCCAGGCGCGCAGGTCGAGGTCGGTGCCGAGCAGGTCGAGCACCACATCGGGGCCGCCGCCGGCCGGACCCGAGGTCATCATCCGGCGGTGCCGGTCCACCACGGCGGCCAGGTCCCCGGCGCGCTCGCCGGACACCTGCCGTACGACATGCTCGGTGACCGTCGCGAAGGCCACCGACTCGTCCACCGCGAGCAGCGGCAGCCGGTGCCTGGCGCAGGCCGCGACCAGGTCCTCCGGCACCCCGCCCAGCTCGGCGGTGCCCGCCGCGAGGGCGGCCACCCCGGCCTGCACCAGCAGGCGCACGAACGGCTCGGAGTCCGCCTCGTCGCGCCGCCAGGCCAGGCCCGTCAGCACCAGCTCCCCGCCCGCGAGGTAGCGGCTCGGGTCCCGCAGGTCGGTCGTCATCACACCGCGCACCGAGCGGTCCAGCTCGTCCTCGCCGCCGAGCAGCAGCAGGCCCAGCGCGTCGGTGTCCAGCAGTGCGCGCAGCCGCATCTCAGTTGCCGCCGTTTCTGTGTCTCGAAACCTACGATGGATCTTCGGAGGGTGACGGGGGAGTGACCGTTTCCCCGGGAAAACGGAGAGGTTACCGATGTCCTCCGTTCATACGAATCTACAAGATGCTTCCCCTGGCCAGCGAACTCCTTCATGGTTTCAGTGACTGACCCGGTCGGAGCACCCGGCGGTGTACTGACTCCACTCCACGTCAACACGACAGGAACGAGCCGGGCCCGCCGCACACGGATTGGCTCAGATCCGCAGAACCACGAGACGAAGAAGAGAGCCGGTCATGGACTTCCTTCGCCCCGCCAGCTGGGAGGAGGCGCTCGCCGCGAAGGCCGAGCATCCCACCGCTGTGCCGATCGCGGGTGGCACCGATGTGATGGTCGAGATCAACTTCGACCACCGCAGGCCCGAGTACCTGCTCGACCTCAACCGCATCGGTGATCTCTACGAATGGGAGACCGGCGAGGGCTCTGTGCGGCTGGGCGCCTCCGTGCCCTACAGCACGATCATGGAACAGCTCCGTGCCGAGCTGCCGGGCCTCGCGCTCGCCTCGCACACGGTCGCCTCCCCGCAGATCCGCAACCGCGGCGGCGTCGGCGGCAACCTCGGCACGGCCTCGCCCGCCGGCGACGCCCACCCCGCCCTCCTCGCCGCGGGCGCCGAGGTCGAGGTGGCGTCGGCGGCGCGCGGCACCCGGCTGATCCCGATCGACGACTTCTACACCGGCGTCAAGCGCAACGCGCTCCAGCCCGACGAGCTGATCCGCGCCGTCCATGTGAAGAAGGCGGACGGCCCCCAGCAGTACTCCAAGGTCGGCACCCGCAACGCCATGGTCATCGCCGTGTGCGCCTTCGGCCTCGCCCTGCACCCCGAGAGCCGCACCGTGCGCACCGGCATCGGCTCGGCCGCGCCCACCCCGGTGCGCGCCAAGGCCGCCGAGGAGTTCCTGAACGCGGCGCTCGCGGAGGGCGGCTGCTGGGACAACGGGAAGATCATCACCCCCTCCGTCGCCAAGCAGTTCGCGGACCTGTGCGCCGCCGCCTGCAACCCGATCGACGACGTCCGGGGCACCGCGAGCTACCGCAGGCACGCGGTCGGCGTCATGGCCCGCCGGACCCTGACCTGGACCTGGGAGTCGTACCGCGGCACCCGCCGCACCGAGGGAGCTGCGTGATGCGCGTCAACTTCACCGTCAACGGACGCCCGCAGGAGGCCGACGACGTCTGGGAGGGCGAGTCCCTGCTCTACGTGCTGCGCGAGCGGCTCGGCCTGCCCGGCTCCAAGAACGCCTGCGAACAGGGCGAGTGCGGCTCCTGCACGGTACGTCTCGACGGCGTGCCGGTGTGCTCCTGTCTGGTCGCGGCAGGACAGGCCGAGGGCCGGGACGTGGTGACCGTCGAGGGCCTCGCCGACCACGCGCGGCAGCGCTCCTGCGGCGGCTCCGACGGCGTCCCCCTGGACGCGGCCAAGGGCTGGGCGGCCAAGGGCGGCACCGCCTCCCAGGCCGGCGAGGGCATCGAACTCGCCCCGGTCCAGCAGGCGTTCATCGACGCGGGCGCCGTCCAGTGCGGCTTCTGCACCCCGGGCCTGCTCGTCGCCTCCGACGAACTCCTGGAGCGCAACCCCAACCCGTCCGACGCCGACATCCGCGAGGCCCTGTCGGGCAACCTGTGCCGCTGCACCGGCTACGAGAAGATCATGGACGCGGTCCGGCTGGCCGCCGCCCGCCAGTCCGAGGGGGTCTGACATGCCTGCCAACGGCGTTCCCACGAAGATCACCCAGGGCTCGGGCACCAAGGGCGGCATCGGCGAGTCCACCCTGCGCCCCGACGGCACCCTCAAGGTCACCGGCGAGTTCGCCTACTCCTCGGACATGTGGCACGAGGACATGCTGTGGGGCCAGATCCTGCGCTCCACCGTCGCGCACGCCGAGATCGTCTCCATCGACACCGCCGAGGCCCTCGCCCTGCCGGGTGTGTACGCCGTCATGACGTACGACGACCTGCCCACCGAGGTGAAGCACTACGGCCTGGAGATCCAGGACACCCCGGTCCTCGCGCACGGCAAGGTGCGCCACCACGGGGAGCCGGTCGCGATCGTCGCCGCCGACCACCCGGAGACCGCCCGCCGGGCCGCCGCCAAGATCAAGGTGGAGTACCGCGAACTCCCCGTGATCACCGACGAGAAGTCGGCCCTCGGCCCGGACGCCGTCCTCGTCCACGAGCACCGCGACGACCACCACATCGGGCATGTCGACCACCCGAACATCGTGCACCGCCAGCCGATCGTGCGCGGCGACGCGGCCGCGGCCGCCGCCCGCGCCGATGTGACCGTCACGGGCGAGTACACCTTCGGCATGCAGGACCAGGCCTTCCTCGGCCCCGAGTCCGGGCTCGCGGTGCCCGAGGAGGACGGCGGCGTCCACCTCTACATCGCCACCCAGTGGCTGCACTCCGATCTGCGCCAGATCGCGCCCGTGCTCGGACTGCCCGAGCGCAAGGTGCGGATGACGCTGTCCGGCGTCGGTGGCGCGTTCGGCGGCCGCGAGGACCTGTCCATGCAGATCCACGCCTGCCTGCTGGCGCTGCGCACCGGCAAGCCCGTCAAGATCGTCTACAACCGGTTCGAGTCCTTCTTCGGACACGTCCACCGCCACCCGGCCAAGCTGTACTACGAGCACGGCGCCACCCGCGACGGCAAGCTGACCCACGTCAGGTGCCGGATCGTCCTGGACGGCGGCGCCTACGCCTCCGCCTCCCCGGCGGTCGTCGGCAACGCCTCCTCGCTGAGCATCGGGCCGTACGTCGTGGACGACGTCGACATCGAGGCCATCGCCCTCTACACCAACAACCCGCCCTGCGGCGCGATGCGCGGCTTCGGCGCGGTCCAGGCGTGCTTCGCCTACGAGGCCCAGATGGACAAGCTGGCGAAGGAACTCGGCCTGGACCCGGTGGAGTTCAGGCAGCGCAACGCCATGGAGCAGGGCACGATCATGCCCACCGGGCAGCCGGTGGACTCCCCGGCGCCGGTCGCCGAACTGCTGCGCCGCGTCAAGGCGATGCCGCTGCCGCCCGAGCGCCAGTGGGAGTCCAGCGAGGGCGCCGACGTACGGCAGCTGCCCGGCGGCCTGTCCAACACCACGCACGGCGAGGGCGTCGTCCGGGGGATCGGCTACGCGGTCGGCATCAAGAACGTCGGCTTCTCCGAGGGCTTCGACGACTACTCCACGGCCAAGGTGCGCATGGAGGTCATCGCGGGCGAGCCGGTCGCCACCGTGCACACCGCGATGGCGGAGGTCGGCCAGGGCGGTGTCACCGTGCACGCCCAGATCGCCCGCAGCGAGCTCGGCGTCGCCCAGGTCACCATCCATCCCGCCGACACCCAGGTGGGCTCGGCGGGTTCGACTTCCGCCTCCCGGCAGACGTACGTCACCGGCGGCGCCGTCAAGAACGCCTGCGAGCTGGTCCGCGAACGGGTCCTGGACATCGGCCGGCGCAAGTTCGGCTCCTACCACCCCGCCTGGGCCACCGCGGAACTGCTGCTGGAGGGCGGCAAGGTCGTCACCGACGGCGGCGAGGTGCTCGCCGATCTGGTGGACGTCCTGGAGGACGAGGCGGTGGAGCTGGAGGAGGAGTGGCGGCACCGGCCGACCGAGGCCTTCGACCTGCGCACCGGGCAGGGCAACGGCCATGTCCAGTACTCCTTCGCCGCGCATCGCGCCGTGGTCGAGGTCGACACCGAACTCGGCCTCGTCAAGGTCATCGAACTGGCCTGCGCCCAGGACGTCGGCAAGGCGCTCAACCCGCTCTCCGTCGTCGGCCAGATCCAGGGCGGCACCACGCAGGGCCTGGGCGTCGCGGTGATGGAGGAGATCATCGTGGACCCGAAGACCGCGAAGGTCAGGAACCCCTCCTTCACCGACTACCTGATCCCGACCATCCTCGACACGCCGACCATCCCGGTCGACGTCCTCGAACTCGCCGACGAGCACGCCCCGTACGGGCTGCGCGGCATCGGCGAGGCCCCGACCCTGTCCTCGACCCCGGCCGTCCTCGCGGCGATCCGCAACGCGACCGGTCTGGAGCTGGACCGGACGCCGGTACGTCCGGAGCATCTGACGGGCACGGCCCGATAGCAGCCCCGCCGCCGCGGGCACGCGTGCCTCCTCAAGCCTCATGGGCTCGGGCGGCACGACCGGTCGCGGCGGCACCCCGAGCCGGGCAATCGCTCACCCCCGGCCCTCACCCCCCATACGTGCCACACCGGGCCGTCCCCCGGGTTATGTGCGCATCCCAAATCCCGTTCAGCTCACCGGAGTTGACCGGGTGCCCCTGTGAACCTTGGGAGACGGCACCATGACCCATCCATCAGCGGAGCCCAGGACCACGGCCGAGGACGCCGGCGACGGCAGCCGCGTCCCGGCCGGCCGGTCCTGGCTCGACCGGTACTTCCACATATCCCGCAGAGGATCCACCGTCGCGCGTGAGGTGCGCGGCGGGGTCACCACCTTCATGGCGATGGCCTACATCCTCCTCCTCAACCCCCTGATCCTGTCCGGCAAGGACGTCCAGGGCGACACCCTCGGCCAGAAGGCCCTGATCACCGCGACCGCGTTCGCCGCGGCCCTCACCACCCTGCTGATGGGCTTCGTCGGCAAGGTGCCCCTCGCGCTCGCCGCCGGCCTCTCGGTCTCCGGGGTGCTGTCCGCGCAGGTCGTGCCCAACATGACCTGGCCGCAGGCGATGGGCATGTGCGTGCTGTACGGCGTCGTCATCATGCTGCTGGTCGTCACCGGCCTACGCGAGATGATCATGAACGCGATCCCGCTCGCGCTCAAGCACGGCATCACCATGGGCATCGGCCTGTTCATCGCCCTCATCGGCTTCTACAAGTCCGGCTTCGTGCACCAGGGCAAGGGCACCCCGCTGAGCCTCGGCCCCGCGGGTCAGCTCATCGGCTGGCCGGTGCTGCTCTTCGCCGGCACCCTGCTGCTGATCTTCATGCTCCAGGCCCGCAACGTCCCCGGCGCCATCCTCATCGGCATCGTCTCCGGCACGGTCGTCGCCGCGGTCCTCAACGGGCTCGGCGTCATCGACCCCCGCCAGTGGGCCTCCGGCGCGCCCGAACTGCACGGCGGCGCCGTCTCGATGCCGGACTTCTCGCTCTTCGGGCACATCGGCTTCGGCGGCTGGGACAAGGTCGGCGGGATGACCGTCGCGGTGATCGTCTTCACCCTGGTGCTGGCCGGGTTCTTCGACGCGATGGCCACCATCATCGGCGTCGGCACGGAGGCCGGCCTCGCCGACGACAAGGGGCGGATGCCGGGGCTGTCCAAGGCGCTGTTCATCGACGGGGCGGGCGGTGCGGTCGGCGGTCTGACCGGCGGCTCCGGCCAGACCGTCTTCATCGAGTCGGCGACCGGCGTCGGCGAGGGCGCCCGCACGGGGCTCGCGTCCGCGGTGACCGGACTGCTGTTCGCGGCCTGTCTGTTCTTCACCCCGGTGACCGCGATCGTCCCGCAGGAGGTGGCCTCCGCGGCGCTGGTGGTCATCGGCGCGATGATGCTGATGAACGCGCGGCACGTGGACTGGGGCGACCGGGCCACCGCGATCCCGGTCTTCCTGACCGTCGTCCTGATGCCGTTCACGTACACGATCACCACGGGCGTCGCCGCGGGCGTCATCTCGTACACGGCGATCAAGCTGGCCCAGGGCAGGGCGCGGGAGATCGGCGCGTTCATGTGGGGGCTGACGGTGGTCTTCCTCGTGTACTTCGCGCTGCACCCCGTAGAGAGCTGGCTCGGCGTCCACTAACGCCACGCCCTTCACCGGCAACCACCCTTTGAGGAGACCGACAGATGCTGGACATCGCCGAGGAGTTGAACCGTTGGGTCGGCCAGGGGCGTGACTTCGCGGTCGCCACCGTGGTGGCGGTCGGCGGCAGCGCGCCCCGGCAGCCCGGCGCCGCGCTCGCGGTGGACGCCGACGGCACCGCCATCGGCTCGGTCTCCGGCGGTTGCGTGGAGGGCGCGGTGTACGAGCTGTGCCGACAGGCGCTGAAGGACGGCGAGACCGTCCTCGAACGGTTCGGGTACAGCGACGAGGACGCCTTCGCGGTCGGCCTGACCTGCGGCGGCGTCATCGACATCCTGGTCACACCGGTCCGGGCGGCGGACCCCGCCCGGCCGGTGATCGCGGCCACGCTGGCCGCCGCCGCGCGCGGGGAGGCGGCGGCGCTCGCCCGGATCGTGGCGGGCCCGGACGGCCTCCCCGGCCGCGCCCTGCTGGTCCGGCCCGACGGCTCGTACGACGGCGGTTACGGCGCCCACCCCGAACTGGACCGCACCGTCGCCGCCGAGGCCCGCGCCCTCCTGGACGCGGGCCGCACCGGCACCCTGGAGACCGGCGCCCGGGGCGCGCGCTGCGGGGCGCCGGTCACCGTCCTGGTGGAGTCCTCCGTGCCCCCGCCCCGGATGATCGTCTTCGGCGCGATCGATTTCGCCGCGGCCCTGGTCCGGGTCGGCAAGTTCCTCGGCTACCACGTCACCGTGTGCGACGCCCGCCCGGTCTTCGCCACCCGCACCCGTTTCCCGGAGGCCGACGAGATCGTGGTCGAGTGGCCCCACACCTATCTGGAACGCACCGGGACCGACGGCCGTACCGTCCTGTGCGTCCTCACCCATGACGCCAAGTTCGACGTACCGCTGCTGAAGGTGGCGCTGCGTCTCCCGGTCGCCTACGTCGGCGCGATGGGCTCCCGCCGCACCCACCTCGACCGCGCCCGCCGCCTGCGCGAAGTCGGCCTCACCGAACGGGAGTTGGACCGCCTGCGGTCCCCGATCGGCCTGGACCTCGGCGCCCGTACGCCCGAGGAGACGGCCCTGTCGATCGCCGCGGAGATCGTCGCCACCCGCCACGGCGGCACCGGCACCACCCTGACCGGCGGCCACACCCCGATCCACCACGACCCGACCGCACGGCCACGAGTCGGCTCGGTGGCCTGAGCCCCACGCGCCGCCCGGTCTCCGAGAACCCCGAACCCCCGCACCCCGTCCGCCCCGTGAAAAGCGATTGCCGCCCGGACCGGCCGCTGTGTTCCATGAGGGCATGGTCCCCCTCGACCGGCTGCTCGCCTTCTCGGCGCTGGCCCTGCTGCTGATCGTGATACCCGGCCCGAGCGTGCTCTTCGTCGTCGGACGGGCCCTCGCGCACGGTCGCCGGGCCGCGCTGACCACGGTCGCCGGGAACACTCTCGGCGCGTATGTCCTCGTCGCCGCCGTGGCCCTCGGCATCGGGCCGGTGGTGGAACGCTCGGTGCCGCTCTTCACCGCGCTCAAGCTCGCGGGCGCCGCCTACCTGGTGTACCTCGGCGTCAAGGCCTGGCGGCAACGCGGCTCGCTGCGGGCCGCGTTCGCTCGGTCCGGCCCCCCGGAGCGGGGCGGTCTGCGCACCCTCGGCGAGGGTTTCGCGGTCGGGGTGGCCAACCCCAAGACGATGGTGTTCTTCGCCGCCGTACTGCCCCAGTTCGTGGACCGCGCCCAGGGACACGTGCCCCTCCAGATGCTGCTGCTCGGCCTGGTCTTCAATGTCATCGCGCTGGTCTCGGACAGCGTCTGGGGCCTGGTCGCCTCCGCCGCCCGCGACTGGTTCGCCCGCTCGCCCCGCCGGCTGTCCGCGGTCGGCGGCGCCGGCGGCCTGGCGATGATCGGCCTGGGCGTGACGGTGGCGGCGACGGGCCGCAAGGACTGAACCCAGTCCGGAGCAAGTCGACGCACGACGAGCGGAGTTGACTCCGCTCAGGCCCGCCTGAGCAGCCGGTTCATCCCGCGTCCGAAGACGACCCGGGCCATGCGCGCGACCATGCCGTCGAACGCCCGGGGCAGGAAGCGCACCCGCAGCTCCTCCTGCCACACCACCCGGCTGCGGCCCCCGGGACCCGGCAGGACCTCGATCCGCGCCCAGCCGAGGATCACCCGGCCCCGCTTCTCCAGCCGGCACACCCCGCCCTCGTCGCCCGCGGGAGGGCGCCAGACGGTCACCTCCATGGTGTCGTCCACGGCGAGCGGCCCGATGCCCGTGCGCGCCGTGAACCGGGTGCCCACCCGGGTCGGCCCGGGGGTGAGCACCCTGATCCCGGTCAGCGGCACGGCGATCGTATGGCGGGGCCACTCGGTGATCCGGCGCCACGCCTCGTCCAGCGGGAGCGGCACGGTCCGGATGAGGAAGAAGGTCGGCACGTGCCGATCGTAGGCAATGACCCCCGCGCGCCCCGGACTTCGGCGCCGGCTCACCCGGTCGGCCCAGTGCCGCGGGCTCAGGGCCGGTAGACCTTGCCCGGCTCGGCCCGGCCCGGGGCGAGGAGCTGGGGGACCGTCACGAAGGTGTACCCGCGCTTCTTGAGGGCGTCGATGATGCCCGGCACGGCGGGCACGGTGCCGGAGTAGATGTCGTGCAGCAGGATGATCCCGTCCCGGTCGGCCTGGTCGAGGACGCGCTTGGTGATGAGCGCCGAGTCGGTCGTCGCGTAGTCCTTGGCGGTGACGCTCCACAGGACCTCGGCGAGCCCCAACTTCTTGCAGATCTCGTGGATGTTGGCGTCCGTGCGGCCCTGCGGCGGGCGCATCAGCGTGGGCTTGTGCCCGGTGATCCGCTCGATCGCGTCGTTCGGCCGCCGCAACTCGTCGCGCACCTGGTCGTCGGATATGTCCGTGAGGATCTTGTGGTCCCAGGTGTGGCTGGCCACCTCGTGACCCTCGTCCGACATCCGCTTGACCAGCTGCGGGTACTTCTCGATGTGCCGCTTGCCGAGCAGGAAGAAGGTCGCGTGGACCTTCTTCTCCTTCAGGATGTCCAGCAGCCTGGGGGAGTTCTCGCTGGGGCCCGCGTCGAAGGTCAGCGCGATGCACTTGGCCTTGCGGCAGTCGACGCCGCCGAAGCTCGCCGGCGCCCCCTGCACGGCCTCCTTGCGCGCGCTGCTCGGCGAGGTGGTGTCGACCTGCGCGCAGCCGGTCAGCGCCAGCGCCATGCCGACGGCGGCCGAGACGAGCGCGGCCGGACGGAACCCGCGGCGCCGTTCCCGCATCTTGTCTGTCGCGGACACCGGCGTACGGGTCTTCTCGATCGAAGGAAACATGCCGGGACTATACACACATTTTATAGTTCTTTTGTTCGAATGTGGACGAACCTTCACATGGGCCCACCCGTGCACACCGGTAGTTCCGCGCCGGTGCGGGGAGTAGCCTCGGCAGCATGACGCGCACGGGGGAGCGAGCCGTCAAGTCCCGCTTACGCACGCCGGCATGGATCGCCCGCATCGAGGCACCGGACGGCGAGGTGCTCGGTGCCGGGGTGCTGCTCGCCCCCGACCGGGTGCTCACCGCGGGCCATGTCGTCACCCCCGGCACCCGCTATGCCGTACGACTCGTCGGCGTGCCCGGACAGGGCGCGGTCACCGCCACCGTCCGCCCGGACGAACACGTACCGGAGCGGGAGGACGCGTTCGGCGATCGCAGCGGCGATCTCGCCCTGCTGCGCCTCGCGGAACCCCTGCCCGCCGAACACACCACCCGGCTCTACCGGTCGGCCTCGCCGCACGGGCCGGTCAGCATGTACGGCTTCCCGGCCGGCGACGACGGCGGCCGCTGGCACGGCGCCACCCTGGTCGCCGCCCGCGGCCGGGACAGCCGGGTGCAGCTGCGCCCGCTCACCCCCGGCGAGCTGGCCGCTCCCGGCTTCAGCGGCGGCGGAGTCGTCGACCACGCCACCGACCAGGTGATCGGGATCGTGCTCAGCGTGGACGAGGGGCAGGTCTCCGCCTTCAGTCAGATGAGCCCCACGGAGACCATCCTCAGTCATCTGCCGCAGGCCGCCGCCTGGACCGACGGCGCCTCGGCGGTCGATCCCCGGCTGCGCGGCCGGGCGGCGCCCGGCGCCGGGCGCCTCGACGTGCCCTTCGCCACCGAACTCGCCGGATGGTTCCGGGGCGAGGGCTGGCCGGTGCTCGTCACCGTCGTACCGGCCCGCGGCGACCGCGCCTTCACCCTGGAGCGGGCCGTCACCCTCGCGGACCGCGAACTGCGCACCCGGCGCAACACCAGCGCCTTCAGCCACGACCCGCCCGAGACCGTGCCCCCGGCCGGTGCGCATGATCTCGCGCTGGACGTAAGGGAGTTGACGGCGGCGCAGGTCATGGACCGTATCGCCGAACGCCTCGGCATCCGCGACGACCCCCGGCCCGAACGGCTCACCGCCCTGCGCGTCCCGCTCGCCGCCGTACTGGTCGGCGTCGACCGGAGCGCCGAACCCGACGCCCTGCTCGCCCTGTTGGACCGGCTCGCCCGGCACGGGGCGCGGCTGCTGCTGGTCCACCGCCGCCCAGGTGGCCGGGCCGCCCAGGCAGCCGAGTTGCTGGTGCACCGGCCGCTGCGCGAGCGCTGGTCCCGCCTCGGCGCTCAACTCGACCGCATCATCGATGAGTTGGGGCCCGCGCTCGACACCCGCCGGGCCCGGGTGACCGCCGGGCCCGGTGCCGAGCCGCTGCTGGACCAGGCCGAGGCCGCCCTCGGCCGCAGCCTGATGCTGCGCGCCTGGCTCTCCCACAGCTCGGCACAGGACCGCGAACCCCGGCGCGCCGACCTGCTGTTCACCTTCGAGGGCGCCGCCGAACGCCGCGGCCGGCGCCTGGAAGCGGCCCTCGACCTGCTCGACACCCGGCTGCGCCGCTGGGCGGAACTCCGCGGCCGGGTCACCGCCCAGTGGCCGCTGTGCCGCCGCCGAGCCGAGGAGCGGGGCGACCGGGTGCTGGAGGCCTACCGGCTCTACGAGGCCGCGCTCATCCAGCTGCGGCAGACACCCTGCGACATCGAACGGGCGGAGGCCGCCGCGGACCGCTTCCTCGGGTTCTGCGCGGAGGCGGCCGGGCCGCGGGGGCCGGGCGGGGAGAAGAGCGGCGCCGAGCCGGGCGACGCGGTCGACTCCGGTGCGAGCGAGTTAAGTCCGGGTGGCGGCAGCCCGCGCGACGGGGGCTCCGGTGGCGAGCCCGCCGCCCGCCCGCCCGAGCCCCCGGCCCGTTCACCCGCGCCCCCCTCCCCGCCCCGCGGACACGCCCGCGCCCCCGAGCACCCCCCGCCTCCCCGCCGTAGCGCCACCGACTCCCGTGAGGAGCGCGGATCATGACGACCTCCTGTGTCCGCCCCGGCTGCGCGGGCCGCATCATGGGGACCGGCTACTGCGACACCTGCGGGCACCGGCACATCGAGCCGCGCGGCGAAGCACGCGGCACCCCGGCCGCACCGCCGCCCGCCGTGGTCGAGGAGAGCCCGGGACCGCCGGCCGTGCACGCCGTGGCCGGGGTCGGCGAACTCGACCAGCACGCACTGGTCGTCCTGCCCGAGGTGCCCGAACCCGATGACGTCCTGCTGGTCGAGGACCCGCGCCCGCCCACCGAGGGCCGCCGCTGCGGCACGGACGGCTGCGGCATGCTCATCGGCGTGGGGTACGGCGGTCAGCCCGCCCGCGCCACCGGGCGCTGCCCCCGCTGCGGCACGCCGTACTCCTTCCTGCCCCAACTGGCCCGGGGCGACCTGGTCGCCGGGCACTACCGGGTCCTCGGCTGCCTCGCGCGCGGCGGCCTCGGCTGGATCCATCTCGCCGAGGACACCCGCGCCGAGGGCCACCGCGTCGTCCTCAAGAGCCAGATCGACGCGGGCGGCGCCCTCGCCCGCCGTACCGCGGTCGAGGAGCGCCGTTCCCTCACCGAGCTGCACCACCCGGACATCGTGCGGATCATCACCTACGCCGATCACCGGCCCCCCGGCGGGACGTCCACCGGCTACCTGGTCATGGACTACATCGGCGGCCGCTCCCTGCAACAGCTCTTCGACGCCGATGCCGACGACAACGCGCGCGTCTTCCACGGCCGCCCCCGCCTCGACCATGTCCTCAGCTACGGCTGCAAGATCCTCGGCGCGCTGGAGTACATGCACGAACGGGGCCTGCTCTACTGCGACATGAAGCCCGCCAACGTCATCCACTTCGGGCGGGCCGTGAAGGTCATCGACCTCGGCGCGGTCCGCGCGATCGGCGACCGGGCGTCCGCGTATGTGTACACGGCGACATTCGCGCCGCCGAAGGCGGAGATCGACCGGCGCGGCTGGCACGTCGACAGCGACCTCTACACCGTCGGCATGACCCTGCAGGCCCTGGCCCGCGACACCGAACCGGCCCGCGGGCTCGCGCACGACTCCTTCCGGCGGCTCGTCGACCGCGCCACGCATCCCGAACCCCGCGCCCGGTTCCGGTCGGCCGCCGAGATGTCCCGCCAACTCTGGGAGGTCCTGCGGGAGTTCCGCTCGCTCCAGTTCGGCGAGCAGCTGCCGGAGAGCTCCACCCGGTTCCGCGCCACCGGTGCCAGCCTCGACGCCGGGCTCGGCGCCATCCCCGCCCTGGACCACTGGACCGCCCGCACCGGCGAGCGCCCGGCCGGGCTGGACGTGTCCCCGCCCTCGCCCGCCGAGGTCGCGGGCGCCCTGCCGGAACCGGTCCCCGATCCCGCCGACGGCGCCGCCCTGGTCCTGGACACCTTCTCGCCCGACGCCCCCGACCAGGTGGCCCGGCAGTGGCCCCGCGACTCCCGCCTCGGCACCCCGGAGACCGCGCTGTGGCTGTGCCGCGCCTATCTCAGGGGCGGCGACCGGGACGCGGCCGCCGACTGGCTCACCGAGGCCGAGACCCAGCTCGGCGAGCGCGCCGCCGCCCATGACTGGCGGATCGCCTGGCACCGGGGCGTCCTGCACCTCGGCAAGGGCGAGGTCGAGCCGGCCGGCGCCCGGTTCGAGGCCGTGTACCGGGCGCTGCCCGGCGAGTACGTGCCCAAGCTCGCCCTCGGCCACTGCGCCGAGCACGGCGCCCGCACCGCACGGGCCATGCGCTTCTACGAGGCCGTGTGGAAACGGGACAGCGCGCACACCGCCGCCGCCTTCGGGCTCGCGCGCGGCCATCTGGCCGGCGGCGACCGGGACGCCGCCGTCCGCGTCCTGGACGACGTACCGGCCACCTCCCGCCACCACGACGCCGCCCGGGTCGCCGCCGTCCGCATCCGCGCCGGTGTCATCGGCGGGCTGCCGCCCACCCCCGCCGATCTGGCCGACGCGGTCCGGCGGCTGCCCGAACTGCGCCTGGACGGCGGCGCCGAGGACGGCGAGTCCCGGGCCCGGCTGGTCGCCGAGGTCCGCGAGAACACGCTGGGCGGCGGCGCCGCGGCCTGGCCGTCCGGGAACCTCCTGGGCCCCGGCGGCGAGCGCGGCCTGCGCACCCTCCTCGAACACTCCTTCCGCCGGCTGGCCGCCCAGGCCCGCACCGCCCCGGAACACGGGCGGCTGCTCGATCTGGCCCACTCCGTAAGGCCGTCGACCACCTTCTGAGGACGCCCATGACCCCCGCGCAGAGACACCGATGACCGTGGCCGAACAGATCGAGGTGACGCTGGAGGTCGGCCAGGAGAAGGACCTGCCCGCCGAGCCCTACACCCAAGGGGAGGGCGTGGAACGGGAGATGCACGCCATTCTGGAGATCGGGGTGCGCGGCCACGGCGGTGCCGGGCTCGCCGGGGGACGGGTGCCGGGCGGCGGGCCCGCGCTCGCCGAGGTGCTGATCGTGGACACCTCCCGCTCCATGCGCTTCCCGCCCGCCAAGCTGCACGCGGCCAAGGACGCCACCGCGGCCGCCGTACGACTGCTGCCCGAGGGCACCGCCTTCGCCGTGCTCTCCGGCCACTTCCACGCCGCCGTCGTCCACCCGGGACCCGACCAGCCGGGGCTCGCCGTCGCCGGACCGGGCGAACGCGCCGCCGCCGTACGGGCCGTACGCATCCTCGACGCCGACGGCGGTACCGCCATCGGGACCTGGCTCGACCTCGCCCGCAGGCTGCTGAAGGACCACCCCGCGCCGGTCAAGCACGTCCTGCTGCTCACCGACGGCCGCAACGAGCACGACCACCGGGCCGCCATGACCCTGGAGACCGCGCTGGACGCCTGCGAGGGCCGCTTCGTCTGCGACGCCTGGGGCATCGGCGAGGACTGGGACGCCGAACTGCTGCTGCGCATCACCCGACGGCTGCACGGCCGCGCCGGAGCCGTCCGCGAGGAGGCCGAACTGACGGGCTCCTACGAGGAGTTGGTGACAGGACTGCTCGGCACGGCGGTCCCCGAACTGCGCATCAGGCTCACCCCCACCCCAGGCACCCTCATCCGCCAGGTGAAACAGGTCGTCCCCGGCGAACAGGAACTCCTGCCCGCCGAGGGCACCGGTCGCGGCACCGAGTACATCACCCGCGCCTGGGGCGAGGAGGTACGGCACTTCCAGGTGGTGCTGGCCGCCGATCCGACCGGCCGGGAACGCGGCGAGGACCTCCAGCTGGCCGCCGTCGAGGTCGTCGTACCCGACTTCGGGCATCCGGTACGGCTGCCACGGCCCCGCCCCGTCCTGGTGCGCTGGACCGACAGCCCGCTGGACGCCTCCCGGCGCCACCCCGGGGTGCACCGGCAGGAGCTGTACCAGCAGGCGAGCGCCGCCGTCGCCCACGCCTACCGGGCCTGGCTGCGCGGCAGTGACGGCCGCGCCGGCGCGGACCGCGAACTCGCCCGCGCCCTGCACCTGGCGGGCGAACTCGGCGACCCCCAACTCCTCGACGCGCTGCGCCGGATCGAGGACACCCCGGGCGGCGGCCGGATCCGTACCGGTCTGAAGGACGTCGACTGGCAGCATCTGATCCTCTCCAGCGCCATGACCACCCCGCCCCGCCATCCGGCCGCGGTACCGCCGTCCGGCCCCGGCGTCCCCCCGGCCGCCGACGCCCTCGTGGAGTGCCCGGGGTGCGGCTGGCTCGGCCCGGCCGACTCCGTGTACTGCGGCGGCGAGTGCGGCCGCCGTCTGAACGGGCCGTCGGCATGAGCGCGGGCACCGGCGCCGTCCGCGACGGCGGCATACCCGCTCCGCAGGGCGGCCGGGGCGGCCGGCGGGCGCCGGGGGAGCGGCCGGGCGGCAGTACGACCGCCCACGATCTGGCCGTCCGCCACCGCCTGCTGCTCGCCCTGGCGGCGCTGCTGACGCTCTCCCTCTTCCTGTCGTACGAGGGCGTGCACGGCGACGCCGATCCGCTGCGCACCTCCAGCGCCCCGGCGGTGCTCTCCCTCGACACCGCCCTGTACGCCCTCGGACAGGCCGCGGCGGACGCCGGTGCGGCGACCCCCACCAGCGACTTCCAGAAGCAGATCTCGGTCGCCGCGCAGAGCGTCGCGGCCGCCGCGGGCGACGATGCCGGGGGACCGTCGGCACGGCAGGCGCTCCAGACCGTGGCCGCGCTGATCACCGTCTACGCGGTCAAGGTGCAACAGGCCCAACAGCAGCCCACCGGGGGCGTGTTGCGCGAGGCGTACCTCAGCTACGCGACGAGCATCCTGTCCGACCCGGGCTCCGGGATACTGCCCCGGCTGAAGGTCCTCCAGGCGCAGCGGCGCGCGGCCGTGCACCGGCAGACCTCCTTCGGGCCGCTGCTGTGGTGCGGCTGGGCCGTGACCCTGCTGCTCGCGCTCGCGCTGGTCTGCTGTCTGCTGGAGACCCAGCTGTTCCTGCGCCGCCGCTTCCGGCGCCGCTACAACCGGGGCCTGCTCGGCGCGCTCGCGCTGCTCGCGGCCGGGCTCGCCGTCACGCTGCTGTTCACGGTGTGGACGCACACGGGGATGGCGGACACCCGGCGGCTGCTCGACCGCCCGCTGTCCGGGCGGGAACTCAACCACGCGGGGCGGGCGACCGCCGCGTACCTGGCGGACACCGGGCTGCGCGCCGCGGCCGCCGGGTGGATCCTGATCGGAGGCATCCTGGTCATGGCACTGGCCGAGACGGGGCTGCGGCGGCACATCGACGAGTACCGGTTCAGGCCCCGGTGAGCGGGCGACCGCGAGGCCGCGCCCGGACGGTCACCGTGGTGGCGAGCTGCCTCGTCCTGCTGGCGGCGGCCGTCGTGCTGGGCGCCCGCGCCGTCGGCCGGGAGCCGACCGTCACCCTGCTGGCGAACTGGACGGGCCGCGACGAGGCGAACCTGCGCCGCGCGGTGATCGGGCCGTTCGAGCGGACGTACCACGTGCGCGTGGACTACCAGGGCAGCTCGGCCGAGAGCCAGGTGCTCGGCGCCGACGTCGAGGCCGGGACACCGCCGGACGTGGTGGTGCTCACCGGTCCCGGTGAACTCGCGGACTACGCGGGCCACAAGCAGCTCCAGCCGCTCGACGGGCTCATCCCCCGGGCGGACTTCGGCACGTCCTGGGCGACGCCGCTCGCGGACGGGCATGTGTACTGGTTCCCGCTCAAGGCCGACCTCAAGAGCATCGTCTGGTACCCGGCGGGGACCGGCGAGAAGCAGCGCCGCGCGGCCCGGGACGATCCGGCGCAGTGGTGCGTGGGGATGGGCTCCGGCGCGACCAGCGGCTGGCCCGGCACGGACTGGATCGAGGACATCCTGCTCCAGCAACAGGGGCCCCGCCTCTACCAGTCGTGGGCGAGCGGCAAGCTGTCCTGGCGCTCGCCCGAGGTGCGGCAGGCCTGGACGACCTGGGGCCGCCTGATGGGCGCGGGCACATCGGAGAAGCTGCTGCGCCGCACCCTGAAGACGGGCTACGCCGAGGCGTCCGCACCGGTGACCGCTACCCCCCGGGGCTGCACGCTCGAACACCAGGCGTCCTTCATCCGCACCCAGTCCACCGCCTGGAAGCAGGCCGACGGCCGCTACGCCCCCTCGGCCGACCTCATCCCGGGCGCCACCGCCAAGGACTCCTGGGAGGTCTCCGGCGATCTGGTCGCCCTGCTGCACGCCACCCCGCAGGCGAAGCGGCTGATCCGCTATCTGTCCTCCCCGTCCGCCCAACGCGCCTTGGCGGACGCCGAGTCGGCGTTCTCCGTCGACACCGGGGCCCCGCCCACCGCCACCGGCCCCACCTGGCACCGGACGCTCGCCTCGACCCTGCTCTCCCCGGCCGCCACGCACTGCTTCGACGCCTCCGACGCCATGCCGCCCACCGTCCGCGACGCCTTCGCCGAAGCCGTGATCGGCTACCTGGCCCACCCGGCCCGTCTCACCTCCCTGCTCACCACGCTGGACACGCTGAGGTCGGCGCCGGGACAGACCTGGCTGCCGTCGGTGTGCGACCAAGTGCCCTGACCCGCGGGCCGGGTGGAGGCCTCAGGTCAGCCCTTCGTCCACTCCAGCTTCAGCTTCCGCCCCTGCTCGCGGCCCGCCCGCGCCGCCGGTTCGCGGGTCACCGGGTCCAGCGGGTTGGCGCCGATCGCGTCGGTCGAGGCGTCGTCGGGGCCGATGACGAGGACCTCGGCGCCCTCGGCGCGCAGCGCGGCGACCGTGTCGTCCAGCGCGTGGTCGCTCGGCAGGGGCTCGACGGGGCCCAGCGGGACGAGGACCAGGACCCGGGCGGCGCCCGCGGCGAGGTCGACGTTGGCGACGGAGCGGATACCGCCGTCGATGTAGCGGCGCCCGGCGATCGTCACCGGCGGCCACACCCCCGGAACGGCACAGCTGGCGGCGACCGCGTCGACCAGCGAGACGCCCGAGTCGCGGTCGAAGACCCGGGTGTCACCGGTCTCGGCGTCGACCGCGACCACCCGCAACGCCCGCTGCGGCCAGCCGTGTTCGGGCAGCCGGGACTCGATCACCGCGAGCCGCTCCGGCTCGCCGACCGTCCGCGCGGCCAGCGCCACCCGGCCGACCGCGCCGCGCAGCTCCGCCGCCGAGGACGCCGTGGCCATCGTGACCCCGATCTCCGCGGCGAACCTCTCGATGTCCATCTCGGCCATGATCTCGGTGGCCTGCAACGAGGGCTCCACCTGCCGTGCGAACAGCTTCTCCACGCCGAGCCCGCTGCCCAGTTGGGCCGCGACGGTCGCGCCCGCGGAGGTGCCCACCAGCAACCCGGCCCCGGTGACGTCCTGCCCGGCATCGGCGAGCCCCGCGAGCAGCCCGGTCATCCAGGCGATCCCGCCCACACCGCCGCCACCCAGCACCAACGCCTCGGTCATCTCAGCTCCTTCAGCAGTCTTCGACGGCGCACCGGCATCGCCGGCCGCAGGAGGAACCCTTCCCTCCGCCGCCCCCGTCCAAGGTCCCCGCCGGGTAAAGGCCCTGGAAGGATCAGACGGTGTCCGCCGCGACCGGGTCACCGGTGGCGCCGAGCGCGGCCAGCAGCCGCAGACTGTCGTGGCCGGCGCTGCCGGGCGCGGCCGACTGCACGATCAGCTCCGTGCCCGCGCAGTCCGGCAGCACGAAGTTCTCCTGGTGCAGCTCCAGGCGGCCGACCGAGGGGTGCCGGTAGACCTTGCGGCCGTGGGTGCGGGTACGGACGTCGGCGCGCGCCCACAGCTGACGGAAACGCGCGCTGTGCATGGCGAGTTCACCGATGAGGGCCGCCAGTTCGGGATCGTCGGGGCAGCGGCCCGCGGCCAGCCGCAGATGGCCCACGGAGTCCAGGGTGCAGTCCTCCCAGTCGGCGAACAGCTCGCGCCCCTCCTCGGCCAGGAAGATGTGCCGGGCGATGTTCAGCCCCTCGACGGTGCGGCCGTAGAGCAGATCGGCGAGCCGGTTCGCGGCCAGCACCGTCATCCGGTGGTCGATGAGGAACGCGGGCGCGTCGGCCACGAGGTCCAGCACGCGCAGCAGTTCGGGCCGCGGCCGGGCGACCGACGGCCGCCGTCGCGGCCGTCCGGGCCGGTTGGCGAGCCGGTGCAGATGCTCGCGTTCCACGTCGTCCAGATCGAGGGCGCCCGCGAGCGCGTCGAGCACCTGGGCCGAGGGCCGGCGGGCCCGACCCTGCTCAAGGCGGACGTAGTAGTCGACGCTCACCCCCGACAGCTGGGCGACCTCCTCGCGCCGCAGCCCGCTCACCCGGCGGCGGGTGTCGGCGTGCAGGCCGACGGACTCCGGGCGGACCCGGGCCCGACGTGTGCGCAGAAAGTCCGCGAGATCGTCCATCGCTCCAGTATCCGTGCCGGACAAGCCCGTTGGGTGGCCCTGCCGGTACCAGGAAGGGCGGACCTGGGGAATGGGCGCCCCTGAACCGCGCCGCCGGATCCCGCGAGGATCGGTTCCCCGACGATCCGAGGAGCGGATATGAAGGTCTTCATCGTGCACGCCCATCCCGAGCGCCGGTCGCTGAACGGCGCGCTCACCGACATCGCCGTAGAGACGCTGACCGGCGCGGGCCACGAGGTCCGGGTCAGCGATCTGTACGCGATGCGCTGGAAGGCCGCCGTCGACGCCGCCGACTTCGGCCCCGCGGCCTCCGACCCGCTGGCCGTCGTACCCGACTCCGGACGCGCCTACGAGAGCGGCGCGCTCGCCGCCGACATCCGCGCGGAACAGGAGAAGCTGCGGTGGGCCGACACCGTGATCCTCCAGTTCCCGCTGTGGTGGTACACGATGCCCGCGATCCTCAAGGGCTGGGTGGACCGCGTCTTCACCTACGGCTTCGGCTACGGCGTGGGCGAGCACAGCGACACCCGGTACGGCGACCGCTTCGGCGAGGGCGCCCTGCAGGGCAAGCGCGCCATGCTGTCGTTGACGGTCGGCGGCCCCGAGGGCCACTACTCGGACCGCGGCATCAACGGCCCGATCGACGACCTGCTGTTCCCGATCCAGCACGGCATCCTCTTCCACCCCGGCATGACCGTGCTCCCGCCCTTCGTCCTGTACCGGGCGGGGCGGATGTCAGCCGAGGGCTTCGCGGCGGCGGCCGAGCGGTGGCGCGAGCGGCTGCTGTCCCTGGAGGAGACCGAGCCCGTCCCCTACCGCACCCAGAACGGCGGGGACTACGAGATCCCGGTGGTCCGGCTGCGCGCGGGACTGGAGAAGCCGGGCCGCACCGGATTCGCCCTGCACCTCGCCGAGTAGCGCCGCGCGAGGGGGGGCGCCGGACGTGGAAAGGGGGGCGCTGCGGGCTGCTCGTGGTCGCTCGCAACGCCCCCCTGGCCTTACCCGAGGGGTACTCGGGAGTTCTTCCGGGTCACGAGTTCACCTGTGCGGTGACCTGGTCCGCGAAGGTGGCCAGCCGGGTGTAGACACCCGGGTAGCCCGCCTCCGCGCACCCCTCGCCCCAAGAAGTGATCCCTGCCAGGACGCCCCCGATGAGCAGGGGACCGCCGCTGTCGCCCTGGCAGGTGTCTACGCCGCCGGAACTGAGCCCGGCGCACACCATGTCGGACTGCACATAGTCCGAACCGTAGGAGGAACGGCAACTGGCGTCGGACACGAGCGGTACGGTCGCGGTCCGCAGCTGGTTGGAGGAGCTGCCGTTCTCCGAAGTCGTGCCCCAGCCGAGGACCCGCGCCGTGGTACCGGCCGCGTACACCCCCGTCTGGGAGGAGGAGACGTACGACACCGGCTGGTACGGCATCGACGTCGACAGGGTCAGCACGGACACGTCGTCGCCGTTGGTGGCGTCCGAGTAGTCCGGGTTCACCCAGATCTTGCTGACCTTGCTCACCGTGCCGTCGCTGCCGTTGAGCTTGGTACGGCCGCCGACGACGCGGACACTGGAGGGGGTCTCGCCGGCCATGCAGTGCGCGGCCGTGACCACCTTGGTGGCGGACACCAGGGTGCCGCCGCAGAACTGACTGCCGGACGCGTCCGTGATCTGCATGACGAACGGGTACGCCGTGGTGGTGGTCGTCGTACCGCCGACAATGGGCTGGGGAGCCGCGCTCGCCGTGGGGGAGGCGAGCAGCGCGGTCGTCGCGGCGGCGGCGGTGGCCACCAGGATCGCGGCGGTGCGTCTGGCACGTGTGGGCCCGAACATGAGTCTCCTCAGTGGGGTTGCACCGGTGGGGGTTCGCACGGGTAGGGGGGTTGTGCACGGTGGTGGGGGGTGGGTCCGACCCCCTGTACCCGGGCGAGCGGTACGCCCATTACGCTAGGTCCCGGAAGCTTCGGCTCCCAATGAGGGAACCCCCTAGGGGGGTCGGGTGAGGGAAAACCCTCGGTCCGGCTCAGTTAACAGGCGCCGTGCTCAGTGCGCGCGCCGACCTGCGGCCAATCGGACGATGTCGACCCGCGAGCGGATCCCGAGCTTGCGGTAGACCCGGGTGAGCGTGGCCTCGACCGTCTTGACGCTGATGAACAGCCGCGCCGCTATCTCCCGGTTGGTGGCGCCCTCCATGACCAGCGCGGCCACCTGACGCTCCATCGCGGCCAGTACGTCCAGTACGTCGAGCGCGTCCAGGGCGGCGGGCACGGTCCGCGCGGGTTCCGCGTCGAGGGTGGTGAGCGCCTCGTCCACCTGGCGCAGCCAGGGCAGCGCCCGGCAGCGGCGGAACATCCGGGTCGCCTCGTCGTAGGCGGCGGGCCCGGGGCGCCGGCCGCGCAGCCGGGCCAGCGCGAACGCGGCGCGCGCCTCCTCCAGGCCGTAGCCCAGCTTGCCGAGCCGGTCCTGAGCCGATCTCAGCCGGTCCAGCGCCGCCTCGCCCGCGCCCTGCGCGGCCCGCACCAGCGCCTCGGAGCGGTCGAGTACGGCGAGGACGCTCTCCCGGCCGAGCCGCAGCGCGTGCTCCCGCGCGCTGTCGATGACGTCCTGCGCCTCGGCGGGTTCACCGATGCGCACCAGTGCCTCGGCGAGGTCGCCCTGCCAGCGGCCGCGGGCCGGGTCGGTGATGCCGAGGCCCAGTTCCAGGCTGCGCACCCGGCGCAGCGAGCGCACGGTGCCCGCCGGGTCCCCGGCCACCAACTGGGCGTACCCGAGGGCGCCCAGGGCCCGGGAGAGGTACATCTGGTCGCCGTCCTCCTCGGCGTGCTCCACCGCTTCCCGGGCGAGGGCGAGCGCCCGGTCCACGTCCCCGCCGGACGCCTCCGCGAGCGAGGTGAGCATGGCCGAGGCGGTCTCGCCGATCCCGGAGTCCCGGGCCAGCTTGAGACTGTCCCGGGCGAGGTCGAGGGCGCGGCCGCAGTGCCCGGCGCGCAGTTCGGTCTCGGCGAGGCCGCGCAGGAAGTGCACCTCGCTCTCCACCGAGCCGCGCCGGCGCACCTCGCGCAGCAGCCCGGTGACGGTGGCCCGCGCCTCGGCCAGCTGGTCGCCCATGACCAGCCAGCGGAACCGGGCGCTGCCCGCCCCGTTGTGATGCCAGGCCACGCGCGGGTCCTGGGGTTCGCGCAGCGCCCGCTTGATGGTGCGGGGCGCCTCCGGATGGCCCATCAGGGTCTCGGTCTGCGCCTGGAAGGCGAGGGCGAGCAGTTCGGTGCGCCGGTCCTTGCTGCGCGCGGCCAGTTCGGCGGCGTGCGCGGCGGCGTCCCGGGCCGCGGTGAAGTCGCCCTCCACGATCAGCGCCCGCCAGCCCAGCTGGTAGTGGACCAGGGCGAGCAGCCGCGGGTCGTCGCCCGCGTCCGCGAGGGCCTGCGGGAAGAGGGCGTCGACCTCGGCCATGGTGTGGCCCGCGGTGTCGATGACGATGATCCAGGCGCGCACCCGTTCGGCGGGCACGCTCGCCCGCTTGAGCACCTCGCGGGCGATGTCCCGGGCGAGGTCCACCTCGCCCGCGGTGATGGCGTCCTCGGCGGCGGTCAGCCGGCGCTCCTCCGGGCTGGGCACGCCGTCCACCGGGGTGTGCCGGGCGGCCAGCAGCCCCAGCTGGGCGGCGACCGAGGGCGCGCCGCGGTCCCGGGCGAGGGCGGCGGCCTCGGCGAGCCGGGCGGCGACCTCCGGGTCGGCGCCGGTGGTGGCGAGGGCGAGGTGCCGGGCCCGCTCGATGGGGTCGGAGGCGGCCGTGGACAGCGCCGCGTGCGCGGCCCGCCGCTCCTGCGCGGGCGCCTCCGCGTACAGCGCGGCGGAGATGAGGGGATGCGCGAAGCGTACGGCGGGTGCGTCCGACTCCGTTGCCAGCAGCCCCAGTTCGGCGGCCTGGGCGCACTCCGCCTCGGCGTTCTCGCGGCCCGCCGCGTGCAGCAGCGCCGGGGTGGGGCGGGCACCGGCGCTGGCCACCAGCAGGGTGCGGCGGGCCTGAACGGACAGCATGTCCAGGCGGCTGAGCACCAGGGCGCGCAGCGAGGTGGGCACCGGCAGCGGCTCGCCGGGCCGGGGCGGGGTGGGGCTCTCGGCGAGGGCGCGGCCCAGTTCGAGCGCGAACAGCGGGTTGCCGCCGCTGGTGCGGTGCACCTCGCGGACCGTGGAGCGGGGCAGCGCCGCGTGGCCGCGGTGGCCGAGCAGCTCGGCGATCCGGGCGTGCGAGAGCGGCCCGAGCCGCACGGCGAGGGTGTCCGGGGGGCAGGACCGCAGATGGCGGTCGTACTCCTGGCTGTCCTGGCCCTCCGTCCGTACGGCGCACAGGAGTTGGACCGGGGTGCCGCCGAGCCGGCGGGCCGCGAAGCCGAGCAGTTCGGCGCTGGCGGGATCCAGCCACTGGAGGTCGTCCGCGACGATCAGGACCGGGCCGCGGGCGGCGAGCGCGCGCAGCGCGGACAGCACCGCGAGGCGCAGGGCGAGACCGTCGCGCTGGAGGGTGGACTCGCCGCGGCCGGTGAGCGCCGATTCCAGCGCGGTGCGCTGGGCGGCGGGCAGCTGCGGGCAGACGTCGTCCAGGACCAGGCCGAGGAGGTCGGCGAGAGCGAGGAACGGAAGGTGGGATTCGGACTCGGTCGCCGAGCAGCGCAGGACGATGTGCGCGGTCGAGGCGTATTCCTCGGCCAATGCCCGCAGGATGGTCGATTTCCCAATTCCGGCCGGTCCGTGGAGCAGCACACTGCCGCCGGAGGCGAGTTGGGCGCGGGCGGCGGCGCACACGTCCTCGCGGCCGATGACCAGGTCCGAGCGGCATCGGGCAGACTCCTGGAAGTCCCGTCGCACGGTCACCGCTCCCCTCGTATGTCGTGTCCGGACCAAATTCTAGGCAACGATCCTTGAAACACGGACGGAAGCCGTGGTGAGGGAAATAACAAACGGTCAAGCATGAGGAAATTCAAAGCATCCGCGCATGAATGGGAAGGTTTCCTTCATGTCTCGGGGGGTTACGGGAGCAACCCCGCCCGGCGTGCCGCGGTCACCGCCTCCCCCCGCGTGTGTGCGCCCAACTTCCGCATCGCTGAACGCAGATACCCCTTGACCGTCTCCGGGCGCAACCCCAGCCGCTCGGCCACCGCGGCATTGGTCGCGCCCGCCGCCACCCAGGACAGCACGTCCAGTTCGCGCGGCGCCAGCGCCGGTCCGCCGGCCGGCCGCGGCGCCGTCAGCAGCCCGCAGGCGGCCAGCAGATCGGCGCGCAGGGCCGGATCGGTGATCCGGGGCGCGAGCGCCCGCAGCGCCGCGTGCGCCTCCCGCACCTGCTCCCAGGCGCCCGTACCGGCCCCGGTCTCGGGACCGCCGGGCGCCCGCGCCCCCGCGTCCCCGAGGAGGCCCCGGCCCGCCGTCAGCAGCTCCCACGCCTCGTCCCGCAGTATCAGCGTCTGCTCCACATCCCGCGCCACCGCGACGGCCGCGCCGAGCGCCCGGTCACCGAGCGGCTGGGCCGAACGCAGCGCGCCGTACAGCACCCCGCGCACCCGGCGCCGTACCACCACCGGGACCGCGAGCACCGAGCGGATGCCCTCGGCGGCCACCGGGATGTCGTACTCATGGCTGATGTGCCGGGAGCTGGAGTAGTCCGTCACCGCGCACGGCCGGGCCAGTGCCACCGCCTTGCCGCCAAGCCCGCTGCCCGAGCTCACCGCGAGGGAGCGCAGCGCGGCCGTCGCCGTGCCGCTCAGCTCGCTGATGCGCACCTGCGGCCGGCCGGACTCCACCAGCCCGCCGAAGGCGACCGGGAGCCCCGTCGCGCGCCGCAGCCTGAGCAGCGCACCGCGGATCTCCACCACCGTCACGGCCTCTGCTGTCACCTCATCGCTCCTTCGGTGCGGCTGATGTGCGGACCACACCCCCGTGCGCGCAGGGACCACACCCCCGTTCGGGGGTAGTGAGACCTGCATCACGGATTAGACGATGCCGGGGAGCCGCCCGGCAATGGTCGGGAACATAGGAGGACGACGGATGACGACGGCGACCGATGCCTTCAGGAACGCGCGGGACTTCCTGCTGGCACACCGCGAGGACTATGCCACCGCCTACGACGGGTTCGCGTGGCCCCGGCCGGAGCACTTCAACTGGGCGCTGGACTGGTTCGACGTGATCGCCGCCGGCAACGACCGCACCGCGCTGCACATCGTGGAGGAGGACGGCCGCGAGACCCGGCTGTCCTTCGCCGAGCTGTCCGAGCGCTCCGACCGGATCGCGAACTGGCTGCGCGCGCGGGGCGTCGGCGCCGAGGACCGCGTCCTCGTCATGCTCGGCAACCAGGCCGAGCTGTGGGAGGTCATGCTGGCCGCGATGAAGCTGCGCGCGGTCGTCATCCCGGCCACCCCGCTGCTCGGCCCCGCCGACCTGTGCGACCGCGTCGAGCGCGGCCGGGTCCGGCATGTGCTGGTGCGGGCCGAGGACACCGCCAAGTTCGCCGAGGTGCCCGGCGCCTACACCCGGATCGCGGTCGGCGGCACACCGGAGCCGGACTGGCTTGCGTACGAGGACGCCTACGACGCCCCCGCCGGCTTCACGGCCGACGGGCCCACCCTCTCCGACGACCCGCTGATGCTGTACTTCACCTCGGGCACCACCGCCCGCCCCAAGCTGGTCGAGCACACCCATGTCTCGTACCCCATCGGCCACTTGGCGACCATGTACTGGGTCGGCCTGAAGCCCGGCGACGTCCATCTGAACATCTCCTCGCCCGGCTGGGCCAAGCACGCCTGGTCCAACCTGTTCGCCCCGTGGAACGCCGAGGCGACCGTCTTCATCTTCAACTACACGAGGTTCGACGCGGGTCGGCTGATGGCCGAGATGGACCGCGCCGGGGTCACCACCTTCTGCGCCCCACCGACCGTGTGGCGCATGCTCATCCAAGCCGACCTCGGCCAACTGCGCACGCCGCCACGCGAGGTGGTGGCCGCGGGCGAGCCGCTCAATCCCGAGGTCATCGAACAGGTGCGCCGCGCCTGGGGGTTGACGATCCGGGACGGCTTCGGGCAGACCGAGACCGCCGTCCAGGTCTCCAACGCCCCCGGCCAGCGGCTGAAGACCGGCTCCATGGGCCGTCCCAGCCCCGGCTACAAGGTGGAGCTCCTCGACCCGGTCACCGGCGCGCCCGGCGCCGCCGAGGGCGAGATCGCGCTCGACCTCGCCGAGCCGCCCATCGGCCTGATGGCCGGCTACCACGGCGACCCGGACCGCACCGCCGAGGCCATGGCGGGCGGCTACTACCGCACCGGCGACATCGCGGCCCGCGACGAGGACGGCTACCTCACCTACATCGGCCGCGCCGACGACGTCTTCAAGGCGTCCGACTACAAGATCAGCCCCTTCGAGCTGGAGAGCGCGCTGCTGGAGCACCCGGCGGTGGCCGAGGCCGCCGTGGTGCCCGCCCCGGACGAGCTGCGGCTCGCGGTGCCCAAGGCGTACATCGTCCTCGCCGAGGGCTATGAGCCGGGACCCGACACCGCCAAGGTGATCTTCGAGCACTCCCGCCAAGCGCTCGCCCCCTACAAGCGCGTCCGCCGCCTGGAGTTCGGCGCGCTGCCCAAGACCGTCTCCGGCAAGATCCGCCGCATCGAGCTGCGCGAGGCCACCGCACAGGGCTCGGCGGACGAGTACCGCGAGGAGGACTTCCGGTGAGCGAGCAACTTCCGGCGAGCGCCCCGGGGCTGTCGTACGCCCACGGGACGGGCACCACCGCGCTGCTCGGCGAGACCATCGGCGCCAACCTCGCCCGGACGGCGGCGACCTGGCCAGATCGCGAGGCCCTGGTCGACGTGGCGGCCGGGCGCCGCTGGACGTACGCCGCCTTCGACGCCGATGTGGACCGGCTCGCCCGCGCGCTGCTGGCGAGCGGCATCGCCAAGGGCGACCGGGTGGGCATCTGGGCGGTCAACCGCGCCGAGTGGGTGCTGGTGCAGTACGCCACCGCACGCGTCGGCGCCGTCATGGTCAACATCAACCCGGCCTACCGCACCCACGAGGTGCGGTTCGTCCTGCGCCAGGCGGGCGTACGGCTGCTGTTCGCCTCCCTCAGCCACAAGAGCAGCGACTACCGCGCCATGGTCGAGGAGGTCCGCGGGGACTGCCACGAGCTGCGCGAGGTGGTCTACCTCGGGGACCCCGGCTGGGCGGCGTTCACCGCGCGCGGCGAGGCCGGCGACCGGGGTGAACTGGCCGCGCGCGAGGCGGAGTTGTCCTGCGACGACCCGATCAACATCCAGTACACCTCGGGCACCACCGGCTTCCCCAAGGGCGCCACCCTCTCCCACCACAACATCCTCAACAACGGCTACTTCGTGGGGGAGTTGGTCAAGTACTCGGAGCAGGACCGGATCTGCATCCCGGTTCCCTTCTACCACTGCTTCGGCATGGTGATGGCCAACCTGGCGGCCACCTCGCACGGTGCCTGCATGGTGATCCCGGCCCCGTCCTTCGAGCCGAGGGCCAGCCTGGAGGCGGTGCAGCGGGAGCGGTGCACCTCCCTGTACGGCGTTCCGACCATGTTCATCGCCGAGCTGAACCTGCCGGACTTCGCGTCGTACGACCTCTCCACCCTGCGCACCGGCATCATGGCGGGCTCGCCCTGTCCGGTGGAGGTGATGAAGCGGGTCGTCGCCGAGATGCACATGGCCGAGGTCGCCATCTGCTACGGCATGACCGAGACCTCGCCGGTGTCCCTGCAGACCCGCACCGACGACGACCTGGAGCACCGCACCGCCACCGTCGGCCGCGTCCTGCCCCACCTGGAGGTCAAGGTCGTCGACCCGGCCACCGGAGTCACCCAACCGCGTGGCAGGACCGGCGAGTTGTGCACCCGCGGCTACAGCGTGATGCTCGGCTACTGGGACGAGCCCGAGAAGAGCGCCGAGGTCATCGACGCGGGCCGCTGGATGCACACCGGGGACCTCGCGATGATGCGCGAGGACGGGTACGTGGAGATCGTCGGCCGCATCAAGGACATGATCATCCGGGGTGGCGAGAACATCTACCCGCGCGAGATCGAGGAGTTCCTCTACGCCCACCCGAAGATCAGGGACGTACAGGTCGTCGGGGTGCCGGACGAGAAGTACGGCGAGGAGGTGCTGGCCTGCGTGATCCCGCACGACGAGGGGGACCCGCTGACCCTGGAGGAGCTGCACGCCTTCTGCCGGGGGCGGCTCGCGCACTACAAGGTGCCGAGCAGGCTCAGCATCCTCGACGCCTTCCCGATGACGGTGTCGGGGAAGGTGCGGAAGATCGAACTGCGGGAGCGGTACCGGGACTGAGTCGTCGGTCCCTGTCCTTCGGGCCAGATCAGCCCCGTCGTGCGCGGCGCCCCGCTTCCGGGGCGCCGTCGGCGTTCAGGGCGTCCGCGGGGTCGTTCACCGGCTGCGGGACGCCCGCGAGGTCGAGGACGAACAGGGGTACGCCGAGCGAGTCCGCGCAGGTGCGGGCGGCGTCGCTGTACCCGGCGAGGGAGAAGTAGACGCAGTCGGCGGACTCCGTCATCGCGGTCAGCCACAGGCACTCCACGTCCCGGGGCGCGGCGGGCCGTACCGTCGGATCCACCTGGGCGAGCAGCCCCCGGGCCGCCAGCCCGATGCCGTGCACCGGCCGCTGGTCGGCGCGCCGGATGTCCCCGTACCCGAGCCAGCGCAGATACAGCGCGGTCGCGGTGACGGCGTCCCGGGCGGTGCGCACGGCGTGCGGCTGGAAGGCGCGGCGGGGCGCGGCGGCGTCGGGGGAATCCGGCCGGGCGGCACGGGGCTCGGCGCGGGCGGCGGAAGCCTCGGCGGGGGCGGCACCGGCCTCGGGGTGCGCGGGGGCCGGCGCGGTGCGGGCCGCCGCCGGGTCCGGGCCGGGGTCCGTCTCCAGGATGGGGATCCGCAGCACCGTGCCGCAGGAGCAGCCCAGTTCCGGGCGTGGCCAGTGGTTGAGCCGCCCGCAGACGGCGCACGCGGCGTCGATCCACTCGTCCGCCCAGGACCGGTGCCCTGCCACCACCGGCGCGGCGACCCGGTCCAGCCGCGGGGCGGCCGGGGTTCCGCAGGCGCAGGGATACGCCGGGGCGGTGTAGACATGCTCCCGCCGACAGGCCGGACAGCGCACCGACACGCTCTCGGGCATGGCCCACTCACTCTCGCACGACACCTCGGGACAGCGCTCCCATGGTGCTCCCGCCGTACCGCGTTTGTCCGGCATTCCCGCGCCACTTGCCGGTGTCTTTGTGTCTCTTGACGAGGCCCCTACTCACCCCTACATTGCTTCCAGATAGTAGAAACTAAATTCCACCATACGGAATTATCGGAATCATCTGGAATCAGTGCTCACCGCGGGGCGCGCCGGGAGTACGCATCCGACACCGAGGCAGGAGTACTCGATGGCTCGTATGACCGCTGCCCGCGCGGCAGTTGAGATCCTCAAAGCTGAGGGCGTCAGTGACGCCTTCGGAGTGCCGGGCGCCGCGATCAACCCGTTCTACAAGGCCCTCAAGGAGGGCGGCGGCATCCAGCACACCCTCGCCCGCCATGTCGAGGGCGCCTCGCACATGGCCGAGGGCTACACCCGCGCGCGGCCCGGCAACATCGGTGTGTGCGTCGGCACGTCGGGACCGGCCGGCACCGACATGATCACCGGCCTGTACTCGGCGTCCGGCGACTCGATCCCGATCCTGTGCATCACCGGGCAGGCGCCCACCCATGTGATCCACAAGGAGGACTTCCAGGCCGTCGACATCGCCGCGATCGCGGGCCCGGTGACCAAGATGGCGGTGACCGTGCTGGAGGCGGCCCAGGTCCCCGGCGTCTTCCAGCAGGCGTTCCATCTGATGCGCTCCGGCCGGCCGGGCCCGGTCCTGATCGACCTGCCGATCGACGTCCAGCTCACGGAGATCGAGTTCGACCCGGAGACGTACGAGCCGCTGCCGGTGTACAAGCCGGCCGCGACCCGCGCGCAGATCGAGAAGGCGATGTCGTACCTGCTCGCCGCCGAGCGGCCCGTCCTCGTGGCGGGCGGCGGTGTCATCGGCGCGGACGCGTGCGCGCTGCTGACCGAGTTCGCCGAGCTGACCGGCACCCCCGTCATCCCGACCCTGATGGGCTGGGGCGCACTGCCCGACGACCATGAGCTGAACGCGGGCATGGTGGGCGTGCAGACCGCGCACCGCTACGGCAACGCCACCTTCCTGGAGTCCGACTTCGTCCTCGGCGTCGGCAACCGCTGGGCGAACCGGCACACCGGCTACAAGCTGGACGTCTACCGCGAGGGCCGCACCTTCGTGCACGTGGACATCGAGCCCACCCAGATCGGCCGGATCTTCCCGCCCGACTACGGCGTGGTGTCCGACGCGCGGGCCGCGCTGGAGCTGTTCGTCCAGGTGGCGCGGGAGCTGAAGGCGGCGGGCCGGCTGCCCGACCGCGCGGACTGGATCTCCTCCTGCCAGGAGCGCAAGGCCACGCTGCTGCGCCGTACCCACTTCGACGACGTGCCGATGAAGCCGCAGCGGGTGTACGAGGAGATGAACCGCGCCTTCGGGCCCGAGACGCGGTACGTCACCACGATCGGCCTCTCCCAGATCGCCGGCGCGCAGATGCTGCACGTCTACCAGCCCCGGCACTGGATCAACTGCGGCCAGGCGGGACCGCTCGGCTGGACGATCCCGGCCGCGATCGGCGTCGCCAAGGCGGATCCGGACGCGGCGGTGGTCGCGCTGTCCGGCGACTACGACTTCCAGTTCCTGATCGAGGAACTGGCGGTCGCCGCCCAGCACCGCATCCCCTATGTGCACGTCCTGGTCAACAACGCCTATCTGGGCCTGATCCGCCAGGCGCAGCTCGGCCTGGACATCGACTTCCAGGTCAATCTGGAGTTTGAGAACATCAACACTCCTGAGATCGGTGTCTACGGCGTGGACCACGTCAAGGTCGCCGAGGGCCTGGGCTGCAAGGCCCTGCGGGTCACCGAGCCGGACCGGCTGGGCCCCGCCTTCGAGGAGGCGAAGAAGCTGGCCGCGCGGTACCGGGTGCCGGTCGTGGTCGAGGCGATCCTGGAGCGGGTCACCAACATCTCGATGAGCCGCACGATGGACATCAGCGACGTCACCGAGTTCGAACCCCTCGCCACCGAGCCGTCCCACGCGCCGACGGCGATCGGCGCGGCGAAGGGCTGACACGGCCCGCGAGAAGGGGCGGCCCGTCCGGTGGACGGGCCGCCCCTTCTTCCGTGCGCGCTCCTACACCTCGTGCTCCGAGAGCCCCGGCCAGTCCTCGGGCCCGCCGCCCTGCCACTCGATGAGGTCGTCCTCCTCCACCTCGACCCGGTCCAGATCGGCCAGTCGAAGGATCTCCACGACATCGTCCAGGTGCGACGCAAGCCCCAGCGTCACCTCCCCCTCGGTGACCCGCCGGGAGCCGTCCAGGGCGGGGGCGTGGACGACGATGTGGGGGTGCGGTGTCGGATGTCCCATACCGCCAGCGTGCGACTCCCGCGGTGTTCCCGCACGCCGGGATTGTCAGACCCGGCGGGCACACTTGCGCGCATGGCGACACGCAGTGATATGGCCCTGGAGACGCAGCTCCGTGTGGTGGGGAAGGAGACGGCGGCGCCGGCGGTGCGGTTCGCGCTGAGCGCCGTCTTCACCCATATGCACAGCGGCCCCGGCGGCAGGCGCAGAGGGGGAAAGGAACTCGTACGGCTGCTCAAGGCCGCCCGGGGAACGGCGGCGGAGGTGGGGGAGTGGCGTGTCGTACGGCTGCTGCAGGACTCCCTGGACTACGCCGAGGGCCGGATCCTCCGGCCTGATCTCGATGAGCTGTACCGGGTCCACCGGGACGGGGCGCGCAAGGTCCGCAACCGCGATTTCGTGGCGTCCTCCCTGCGGGCCGCGCACGAGTGGATGATCGCGGCGGGCGAGACCTACCTGAGGGAACACCCCGGCGCGAGCACGGAAGACATGCTGAGCCACTTCAAGGCCCAACGCGCCGACACGGGCTTTCTCCGGGCCCCGGACGACCGACCGGGACGCTATGTCATCCCGCGCGGCACGGCGGAGATCTCCCTGTGGCTGGAGCGCCTGCTGCGCAGCGACCGGATCGACATCGAGGATCCCGCGGCGGAGGCCCGTCGCCTCGCCACCTCGCCGGAGGCCCTCGCGCTGCTCGCCGCCGACCACGACGGGCGGCTGATCCTCCAGGCCGCCGAACTCCAGCGCCGTACCGCGGGTCTCCAGGCGCTGCGGACCGTCGTGGACGACACCACCGCCACCGAGGCGGACCTGCAACGCGCCCTGCAAGGGAATCACTGGATCTTCGGCGGCCGGTACATCGGTGAGGCCGCCCGGCGGCTGGTGCCCGGTGACGAGATGGACATCCCGCTGATACGCGCGGACGGCGCCCTGCACATCGTGGAGCTGAAGCGGTCCATGGGGCTCAAGAGGCCCCTGATCAAGCGGCACCGCAACGCCTGGGTGCCCGCCGACGCCGTGCACGAAGCCGTCGGGCAGGCCGTCAACTATCTCGTCGGGCTGGACGAGAACCGGGCCCGGATCCGTGCCGAGTTCGGCATCGAGACCCGCCGCGCCGGCGCCCTCGTGCTCGTCGGCCACCCCGCCCTGCACGCCGATGTGCCGGAGGAGGAGGTCGCCGAGACGCTGCGGACCTTCAACGCGCATGTCACCCGCGTGGAGGTCCTCACCTACAAGGAACTCGTGGACAACGCCGAACGCTCCCTCGCCGCGGGCGTCGGACCGGCGTAGGGAGCGTCCTGGTGGTGCCGTCCGGCGGCGCGGCGCCGGGCGCGACAGATAGGTCGCGCCGCCGGACGGGGTGGGGGTGGGTGGGACCGCGGGGGTGTGAGGGTGACGGGGGCTCTTCACTCTGGTCGAGAAGAGGCCCCGCACCTTGACCACCGCACTGGCTCGCACGCCGCCGCGGTCCTCGCCCTGCCCGCGTCCGCCCCGGACGGCCACCCCTCAAACCGGGCCGTCCGGTGCGGCGCGGGCCGCGTGCGCGGGCATGACCTCCCGTCAGACCCCGCACGCCGCCTGCTGATCGATCGATGCCCTCAGTCCTCGCGCAGGGCCTCGACCGCCTCCCGCACCCGCCTGCCGTACTCCGGGTCCGCCGCGTGGAAGTGCGCGAGGTTCTTCTCGATCACATCGTCGCGGGAGACCTGGGCGAGGCCCCCGGCGATGTTCGCGACCAGGCGCCGCTTCTCCTCCTCGGACATCAGCCGGTACAGCTCGCCCGCCTGGTAGAAGTCGTCGTCCTTGGTGTGCTGCGGCGCGGCATGGGTGCCGGTGTGGCCGGTGACGGGCAGCGGCGCCGCGAGCGGCCGGCCGGTCTCGGCGGGGCCGTCGTAGGAGTTCGGCTCGTAGTTCTTGGCGTACCGGCCCTGGGAGTTGGCCGCCATCAGACCGTCGCGCCCGTAGTTGTCCGCGGTCGTGGCCCGGGGCGCGTTCACGGCGAGCTGGGTGTGGTTGACGCCCAGGCGGTACCGGTGGGCGTCCGCGTAGGCGAACAGCCGGCCCTGGAGCATCTTGTCCGCCGAGGGACCGATGCCGGGGACGAAGTTGTTCGGGGAGAACGCGGCCTGCTCGACCTCGGCGAAGACGTTGTCCGGGTTGCGGTCCAGGACCAGGCGGCCCACCCGCTGCAGCGGGTGGTCCCGGTGCGGCCAGACCTTCGTCAGGTCGAACGGGTTGAAGCGGTACTCCGCCGCGTCCGCCGCCGGCATGATCTGCGCGTACAGCGTCCAGGAGGGGTGCACGCCCCGCTCGATCGCCTGGAGCAGGTCCGTCTGGTGGGAGTTGGGGTCCTTGCCCGCCAGCTCCTGCGCCTGTTCGGTGGACAGGCAGCGGATGCCCTGGTTCGTCTTGAAGTGGTACTTGACGAAGAAGGCCTCTCCGGCGGCGTTCGTCCACTGGTAGGTGTGCGAGCCGTAGCCGTTCATGTGCCGGTACGACGCCGGGATGCCGCGGTCGCCCATCAGCCAGGTCACCTGGTGCGTGGCCTCGGGGGCGTGCGCCCAGAAGTCCCAGACGTTGTCCGGCTCCTGCTTGCCGCTGAACGGGTCCCGCTTCTGCGAGTGGATGAAGTCGGGGAACTTCAGCGGGTCCTTGATGAAGAACACCGGGGTGTTGTTGCCGACGAGGTCGTAATTTCCCTCCTCGGTGTAGAACTTGAGCGCGAAGCCGCGCGGGTCGCGCACCGCGTCCGCGCCGCCGAGATTGTCCGCGACCGTGGAGAACCGCGCGAACACCTCGGTGCGCTTGCCGATCTCGCCGAGGAAGGCGGCGTGGGTGTACGCGGTGACATCGTCGGTCACCTCGAAGTGGCCGTACGCGCCGGAGCCCCGGGCGTGCACCACCCGCTCCGGGATCCGCTCGCGGTTGAAGCGCGCGAGCTTCTCCAGGAGGTGCTGGTCCTGGAGCAGGAGCGGGCCGCCGACGCCGGCGGTGGCGGAGTTCTGGTTGTCGGCGACCGGGGCGCCGGACTCTGTCGTGAGCACGCGCTGCGACATCGTGGACCTTCCATGCGGGTGGCAGCGGAAATCGTCTTCCGCTTTGTGGAGCCTAGAAGTCTGCGTGGAGCCTAGAAGTGGGGTGAACGGGGCGTCAACAGTTTGTTGAATCTGGTTCCGGGCCGCGGCACCGCTCGGGCGCGACGGGACAGGTGTCGACGGCACCGCGACCCGGAAGTCTCGAAGGGGGCCCGAAGGCCGGTCCTGGCGAGGCGTCAGACCTGGGCGCCCGAGAGCCGTTCCACCGACCGCAGCAGGGCCGAGTGGTCCAGGCCGCCGTCGCCCTGGGCGCGCAGCGACGCCACCAGCTGGGCGACCACGGCGCCGACCGGCAGGGCCGCGCCCACGCTGCGGGCGGCCTCGGTCACGATGCCCATGTCCTTGTGGTGCAGATCGATCCGGAAGCCCGGGGCGAAGTCGCGGTTCAGGAAGTTGTCCTTCTTGCGGGTCAGCACCGTCGAGCCGGCGAGGCCCCCGTTGAGCACATCGAGCGCGGCGGCGAGGTCCACGCCGGACTTCTCCAGGAAGACCACGGCCTCGGCGCAGGCCTGGATGTTGACGGCGACGATCAGCTGGTTGGCCGCCTTCACGGTCTGTCCCGAGCCGTGCGGGCCGCACCGCACGATGGTCCTGCCGAGCGCCTCGAAGAGGGGCCTCGCCTCGTCGAAGTCGGCCTGCTCGCCGCCGACCATGATGGACAGCACCGCCTCGACCGCGCCGGCCTCGCCGCCGGACACCGGGGCGTCCAGCACCCGGACGCCCTTCTCCTTGGCGGCGGCCGCCAGCTCGATCGAGGTCCCCGGGGTGATCGAGGACATGTCGATCAGCAGGGTGCCGGGGCGGACGTTCTCCAGGATGCCGTCCGGGCCGTAGGCGATGGCCTCCACCTGCGGGGACGCGGGCACCATCGTGATCACCACCTCGGCGTCGCGCACGGCCTCGGCGATCGAGGGGGCCGCGGTGCCGCCCGCGGCGGCCAGCCGGTCCAGCTTCGCCTGTTCCAGGGTGTGGCCGGTGACGTCGTAACCCGCCTTGATCAGGTTCTCGGACATGGGGGAGCCCATGATGCCGAGGCCGATCCAGGCGATCTTCGGGAGTGTCTTGCTCATGTTCGGGGGTGCCTCTCTCAACTGCCGTGCAGAGTCGGGGGAGTTCAGCGCGGGAGTTCAGCGCGCCGGGCGCGCCTCGCGGGGGAGCCAGTCGAAGGCCTCGGCGCTCGGGCGGTCGCCCGGCTTGTACTCCAGGCCCACCCAGCCCTCGTAACCGGCCTTCCGCAGCCGGCCGAGCAGCTCCGCCAGCGGGAGCGAGCCCGTGCCGGGGGCGCCGCGGCCCGGGTTGTCGGCGATCTGGACATGGCCGGTCCGCGCCGCGTACCGGTCGATCACCGCGGGCAGGTCCTCGCCGTTCATGGCCAGGTGGTACAGGTCCATCAGGAACGACGCGTTCTGGAGGCCCGTCGCCGCGTTGACCCGGTCGACGACCTCGACGGCGGCCGGCGCCGACACCAGTGGGTAGCGCGGCGACTCGGGCGCGTTCAGCGCCTCGATCAGCAGCGTCGCGCCGATCCGGTCGGCGGCGCGGGCCGCGAGGACCAGGTTCTCCAGGGCGAGCGCGTCCTGCTCGGCCGGGTCCACGCCGTCCACGCGATTGCCGTAGAGCGCGTTGAGCGCCGTGCAGCCGAGGGACGCGGCGAAGTCCGCGGTCACCTCGATGTTGGCGCGGAACCGCTCGGACTCCTCGCCGGGCACGGACAGGGCGCCGCGGTCCGGGCCCGGAAGCCGCCCGGCGTAGAAGTTCAGTCCGGTCAGTCGTACGCCCGCGTCCTCGATCGCCCGTTTCAGGGCGTCAAGCCGGGATTGCTCGGGGGTGGGTGAGTCGACCCAGGGCCACCACAGCTCGACCGCGGTGAAGCCCGCCGCGGCGGCGGCCGCGGGGCGCTCCAGGAGCGGGAGTTCCGTGAAGAGGATCGACAGGTTGACGTTGAAGCGCTGGTCTGCGGCTGTGCCCCAGTCAAGACCTGGCATGTCGGGCCGCGCTCCCTTCCGTGGTAGTAATTCCGCATTACGGAAGTTCGTTTCTGCGTATTGGAAGATTGCCGCCGTGTGTCGGTGCTTGTCAAGGGGGTCCGGAGGCCGGTCCCCGCTCGGGCGCTCCGGGGCGCGCACGGCGCGTTAGGTTGTGCGCGTGCGATTGAGAGTGGAGTTCACGACCGAACCCTTCGACCTGGAAGAGGCCCCCGCGCATGCCCTGGCGGCGCGCGAGGTCATCGAGACCGCGGCCCTGGACGCCGTGGACGTCGGCCCCTTCGGCAACACCGCCGAGGGCGGCGCCGAGCGCGTGCTCGCCGCGGTGGACGCGCTGCTGCGCAGGAGCCTCGCGGCCGGCGCCACCCGGATCTCGCTCCAGGTCAATGTGCTGGGCGACGAGGGCGGTAACGGCGACGGCGACGGCCACGCTGACGGGGAGGGTGATAGATGACCGGGGAGCAGCCCTTCATCGCGGCCGTGAAGCCGCTGGTCGACGCCATGGGCGGGACGATGGTGCCGCCCGACGAGGCCGGCCCCGAGGATGTCGTGCTCGCCTGGGAGGGCGCCGACGTCGTCGCCGTACGACTGCCCCAGCTCGCCGACTCCCTCGATCACATCCTCGCCGCGATGGAGCGCAGGGAGGGACGGCCGCTGTCCGGCCTGGACCGACGGGCCAAGCAAGAGGTCGTGCGGATACTGGAGGCGCGGGGCGCCTTCGCCGTGCGGCACGGGGTGGAGACCGTGGCGAGCGCGCTGGGCGTCAGCCGCTTCACCGTCTACAACTACCTCAACCGGGAGAAGGGCAGTTGAAGCCCCCGGGGGGTGTCGTCACCTGTAACGCCTCGTAACGCGGATTTTTCAACAAAGTGTTGACGTGGCGTTTCCGGGGGCGTTAGCTATCGGCAGCCCGTTCAGCACATAGGCCGAATCCGGCCACGGAGGCTCCCGTGACGTCGACTTTCACGCCCCCGGGCCTGGCCCGGTTCAACGATCTGGAGGAGCGGGCGGCGCTCGCCGCCCTCCACGAGGCGTGCGCCTCCATGACATGGGTACGGCGGCTGACCGCCGCCCGCCCCTACGCCACCGCGGACCAGCTCTACGCCGCGAGCGACGCCGCCCTGGCCGAGCTGACCGCCGCCGATCTGGCCGAGGCGATGGCCGGGCACCCGCCGATCGGGCGGCCCCGGCCGGGCGATCCGGCATCCGCCCGCGAGCAGCGCGGCATGGCCGGCGCGTCCGAGGAACTCAAGGCCGAGATGCTCGAACTCAACCTGGCCTACCAGGAGAAGTTCGGCCATGTCTTCCTGATCTGCGCCACCGGTCTGACCGGCGAGCGGATGCGGGACGCGGTCAAGGAGCGGATCGGCAACGCGCCGGAGCGGGAGCGGGAGATCGTCCGCACCGAGCTGGGGAAGATCAACCGCATCCGACTGGCCCGACTCGTCGAAGAGGACGCCTGACCCATGAGCACCAGCACCACCGCCTCCGTGTCCACGCACATCCTGGACACCTCGATCGGCCGCCCCGCCGCGGGCGTCGCCGTCCACCTGTCCGCCCGGCCGGGCGGGGACGCGGACTGGCAGGCGCTCGGCGGCTCCGCGACCGATGCCGACGGCCGGTGCAAGGACCTGCCGACGCCACCGGTGGGTACCACCCAGGTACGGCTCGACTTCGCCGTGGAGCCGTATTTCCGAGAGCAATCAGCGAACCAGCAAGCCGATGCGCAGCAGGACGCCCCCGCGAATCGGGACAGCGGACCGGCCGTGTTCTTCCCGGAGGTGGCGATCACCTTCGCCGTCGTACCGGGCGAGCACTACCACGTACCGCTGCTGCTCAACCCGTTCGGCTACTCCGTTTACCGAGGGAGCTAGCTACATGACCGCCAATTCCCGCCCTTCCCGCCCTGTGATCCTGGGACAGAACCAGTACGGCAAGGCCGAGAACCGAGTCGTCAGGATCACGCGGGACGGCGCCACCCATCACATCAAGGACCTCAACGTCTCGGTGGCGCTGAGCGGTGACATGGAGGACGTCCACTACTCCGGCTCCAACGCCCATGTGCTGCCGACCGACACGACCAAGAACACGGTGTTCGCGTTCGCCAAGGAATACGGCATCGAGTCCGCCGAGCAGTTCGGCATCCATCTCGCCCGGCACTTCGTCACCTCGCAGGAGCCGATCCAGCGCGCCCGGATCCGGATCGAGGAGTACACCTGGGAGCGGATCGCCACCTCCGAGGCGAACTCCCAGTTCATCGGCGCCGACGAGGTCAAGCACTCCTTCGTCCGCAAGGGCCAGGAGACCCGGCTGACCCAGATCACCTACGACGGCTCGTCCTGGGAGGTGGTCTCCGGCCTCAAGGACCTCACCGTCATGAACTCGACCAACTCCGAGTTCTGGGGCTACGTCAAGGACAAGTACACGACCCTCCAGGAGGCCCACGACCGCATCCTGGCGACCTCCGTCTCCGGCCGCTGGCGGTTCAACTGGACCGACGACGAGCAGAAGATGCCGCACTGGGAGAAGTCGTACGAGCAGGTCAAGAAGCACATGCTGCAGGCGTTCGCGGAGACCTACTCGCTCTCCCTGCAGCAGACGATGTACCAGATGGGCTCGCGCATCATCAACCACCGCAGCGAGATCGACGAGGTCCGCTTCTCGCTGCCCAACAAGCACCACTTCCTGGTCGACCTGGAGCCGTTCGGGCTCAAGAACGACAACGAGGTCTACTTCGCCGCCGACCGGCCCTACGGCCTGATCGAGGCGACGATCCTGCGGGACGGCTGCGAACCGCGGATCCCGGTGGACCTCACCAACCTCTGATCCACCCCCCGCACCTGATCGACCTCCTTTTCGGCACCCGCGGCCGGGGTACCACCCCCACCGGAGCCCGGCCGCGGCACTCAAATCTCCCCAGGGTCCTGCCGTGCCCTCCCCACAGAAGTCCGCTGAGCGAAAAGGACGCACCATGGCAGCAGCCCAGCGCATCGTCATCGAGAACTGTTCGATCGCGACCGTCGACGCCGACGACACCGAGTACGCCTCCGGGTACCTGGTCCTCGCCGGCAACCGCATCGAGGCGCTCGGCGCGGGGCCGGCACCCGAGGGCCTGGAGAACGTGGTCCGCCGGATCGACGCCACCGGACATCTGGCGACCCCCGGCCTGATCAACACCCACCACCACTTCTACCAGTGGATCACCCGGGGCCTGGCCACGGACCACAACCTGTTCGACTGGCTGGTGGCGCTCTACCCGATCTGGGCGCGCATCGACGAACCCATGGCCTACACGGCGGCCCGGGGCTCGCTCGCCATGATGGCCCGCGGCGGGGTCACCACCGCCATGGACCACCACTACGTCTACCCGCGCGGCACCGGCGACCTGTCCGGCGCGATCATCCGCGCCGCCCGCGAGACGGGCGTCCGCTTCACCCTGGCCCGCGGCTCCATGGACCGCGGCGAGTCGGACGGCGGACTGCCCCCGGACTTCGCCGTGGAGAGCCTGGACGGCGCGCTCGCCGCGACCGAGGCCACCGTCAAGGAGCACCACGACCCCTCCTTCGACGCCATGACCCAGATCGCCGTCGCACCCTGCTCCCCCTTCTCCGTCTCCACCGAACTGCTGCGCAACGCGGCCGAGTTGGCCCGCAGGCTCGGCGTACGGCTGCACACGCACGGCTCGGAGACCGTGGAGGAGGAGAAGTTCTGCCACGAGCTGTTCGGCATGGGCCCGACCGACTACTTCGAGTCCACCGGCTGGCTGGGCGAGGACGTGTGGATGGCGCACTGCGTCCACATGAACGACTCCGACATCGCCGCCTTCGCCCGCACCGGGACCGGCGTCGCGCACTGCCCCTCGTCCAACGCCCGGCTCGCCGCGGGCATCGCCCGGGTCCCGGACATGCTCGCCGCCGGTGTCCCGGTCGGCCTCGGCGTCGACGGCACCGCCTCCAACGAGTCCGGCGAACTCCACACCGAGCTGCGCAACGCCCTGCTCATCAACCGGCTCGGCGCCCACAAGGAGTCCGCGCTGAACGCCCGCCAGGCCCTGCGGCTCGGCACCCACGGGGGCGCCCGCGTCCTCGGCCGGGCCGCCGAGACCGGCTCGCTGGAGGCGGGCAAGCTGGCCGACGTGGTGCTGTGGAAGCTGGACACGCTGGCCCACGCCTCCATCGCCGACCCGGTGACCGCCCTGGTCTTCGGCGCGGCCGCCCCGGTCACCGCGTCCTTCGTGAACGGCCGTCAGATCGTGGAAGACGGCCGCCTGTTGACCGTCGACGAGGACGCCGTGGCGCGCGCCACCCGCGACGAGGCCCGGCGCCTGGCGCAGCTCGCCGCGCAGCGCTGACCCCCCGACTCCGGCCGGGAGGGACGGCTCCCGGCCGGCAGCCGTGGACCCGAGCGGGGCCCATGGCGGCCGGCTCCGGGGCGCGCGCGAGCGTGCGCGCCCCGGAACGGTTCCCCACCATGACCCCTACGGTTCCCGCCAGGACCCCTACGGTTCGCCCCCATGACCCCTACGGGCCCCCGTCCACGACCTTCGGGTCTCCGTCCACGACCTACGGGTCCCCGTCCATGCCCCCCAAGGTCCCCGGTCCCGCACGACCGTCGCGCACCACCTCCCTGAAACCCACGTCCACAGCCGACGTGTCTTAACCGACCGGAGGAGCCCGCCGTGTCCGCCCAATCCGCCGAAGCAGCGCCAGTCCCCGTCCACCCGGTGGACGAGAAACTCCCCGCCCTGAAGATGGCGACGAGCGGCCTCCAGCATGTGGCCGCCATGTACGCGGGGGTCGTCGCCCCGCCCCTGATCGTCGGCGCCGCCGCCGGTCTGTCCGGCACCGACCTCACCTTCCTCACCGGCGCCTGTCTGTTCACCGCGGGGCTCGCCACCTTCCTCCAGACCCTCGGCTTCTGGAAGATCGGCGCCCGGCTGCCCTTCGTCAACGGCGTCACCTTCGCCGGGGTCGCCCCCATGACGGCGATCATCGCCTCGGCCAAGGACAAGTCCGACGCCCTGCCGATGATCTTCGGCGCGGTCATGGTCGCCGGACTCCTCGGCTTCCTCGCCGCCCCGGTGTTCTGCAAGGCCGTCCGCTTCTTCCCGCCGGTCGTCACCGGTACGGTCATCACCCTGATCGGTGTCTCCCTGCTCCCGGTCGCCTTCGGCTGGGCCCAGGGCCCCGACCCGTCGGCCCATGACTACGGCTCGACCACCAACCTCACCCTGGCCGGCGTCACCCTGCTCATCGTCCTGCTGCTGCGCCGCTTCACCCGCGGGTTCGTCAAGCAGATCGCGGTGCTGCTCGGCCTGATCGCCGGCACCCTGATCGCGATCCCGTTCGGGGCCACCGACTTCTCCCCGGTCGCGTCGGCCGACCTGATCGGCTTCCCGACGCCCTTCCACTTCGGTGCCCCGCAGTTCCACATCGCCGCGATCCTGTCGATGTGTGTGGTGATGGTGGTCTCGATGACCGAGTCCACCGCCGACATGCTGGCCCTCGGCGAGATCGTCGAACGGCCCTCGGACGAGCGGACCATCGCGGCCGGCCTGCGCGCCGACACCCTGGGCTCCGCCCTCAGCCCCTTCTTCAACGGCTTCATGTGCAGCGCCTTCGCCCAGAACATCGGCCTGGTCGCCATGACCCGCATCCGCAGCCGCTTCGTGGTCGCCTTCGGCGGCGGCTTCCTCGTCCTGATGGGCCTGTGCCCGGCGGCCGCGTCCCTGATCGCCGTCGTGCCCCGCCCCGTCCTCGGCGGCGCGGGCGTCGTCCTCTTCGGCTCGGTCGCCGCGAGCGGCATCCAGACCCTGGTCCGCGCCGGCCTGGACAAGGACAACAACGTCCTGATCGTCGCGGTCTCCCTGGCCATCGGCATCGTCCCGATCACGGCCCCGGACTTCTACCACGCCTTCCCGGACACCGCGCGGATCGTCCTGGACTCGGGCATCTCCACGGGCTGCGTCACGGCGGTCCTGCTCAACCTGGTCTTCAACCACCTCGGCCGCAGCCGGGACGCGCAGGACGTCACGCATCCGATGGAGGCGGGGGAGGAGCTGGCGCCGGTGCAGTGAGGATGGGGGCGGGCGGCGGGGCCGGGTCCGCCAGGGCCCGTCGGCATTCATCGGCCTCCGCCCCGATGGACGCGGCGAGTTCCCGATGGCCGGCGACGGCGGCGAGGACCTCGTCGTAGATCACGACGGCCTGGTCGCAGCTGCCGTGCGCACAGCGGCAGCGGGCCCGCCACAGGGGCAGAACCCATCGCGGTACCCCCGGACTGCCGTCGGCCTCGGCCAGGTCTCTCTCGGCCTCGTCCAGCATCCGCTCGGCGTCCGTGCACCGATTCTGGACGAGCAGGACGTCCACCAGCAGGACGCGCAGGCGTATCACGCTCGCGTCGGCGGGGTCGAGTTCCGCGAACTCCTCGGTCAGGAGGTCCCGCAGCCCGGCCTCCGCCCGCTCCGGCTGGTCCGACGCGAGTTGGAGGTGCGACCGCTTCTCGGCGAGCCGCACCAGGGTGCCGATGCGGTTCGTGGCGGTGGCGGTGTTCGCCCGGTACCAGTCCAGCAGCCCGCCGAGCAGGTCCACCGCCTCGTCCGCGCGGTCCTGTCGGGCGAGGTTGTCCGCCAGATGCCCGGTCATGTCGCGGTAGAGCGGCGAGCCCTCCTCCGCGGCTTCCTCCAGCCGGAAGAGGATTGCGCGGTAGTACGTCTCCGCCCCGGTGAGCAGACCCGCGGCATCCAGGGCGTGGGCGGCGTGGTGGGCGACGGGGCCGTCGAGGGTGTCTTCCGGTCCGCCGGGGACGGCCGGCAACTCACCTGCCCATGCGGCGGCTTCGTCCGTACTGCCCAGCTTCACCAGAACGTGCACGAGATCGGCGATGATCAGCACCGGCTTGGGCTGAAACAGTTGACGCGCGGCCTCGGCCATCGCGCGCAGCTCCTGTTCGGCCTCGGCCACCCGACCGGCCCGGCGCAGCGCCCTCGCCCACGCCTGCCGGGCGGACACCGTGCGTTCGTCGTCCGCGCCGTAGTGCCGAACGTATGCCTGGTACACCTGCTGCGCCTCGGCGGAGCGGTCGCCATCGTCCCACTGGTCATAGCTGATGCGCCGGGCGGCCAGTCGGGTCGGATGCCCCTCGGGCAGGGCGGGGGCTCGCTCGCTCAGTGCCGAGGCCAATTCCCGCATGAGCGCGTGATTGTTGGACCCGACTGCGTAGTTGCGCGCCGACATGCCCGCGCGCAGGAAGGCGACGAGCGCCTCCTCGGGTGCGTCGGGCACCTGGCGCAGGCCCGCCCGCACATGCGGAACCAGGAGCTGCCAGATCTTCCATGTCTCCGGGCCGGTCGTGAACCAGGCCAGCAGGGTGGCGATCACCGAGGCCGACCGCCACAGGCGGGCCCGGGTGCGCTCCGGGGCGTTGCGGATCTGGAGGGCGTTCGTCTCCAGGACCAGGGGGTGGGCCGTCAGACAGGTCAGGACGACGACCGACTCCGTCCCGTGGCCGAAGGCCAGCGGTATGTCCTCCACGCCCAGCAGGCTCAGGTCCACCAGGGCCTCGATGGCGGTCTCGCAGCGTGCCGCGTCGCCGGGCAGCAGCTCGGGATCCTTCTCCAGAGCGGTGCGCAACAGGTCCATCGGGAAGGGCGCGCGCCCGAAGCAGGAGAGCAGCCGCATCAGCGGCCTGGCCTCGGGTATGCCCTGCCCGGCCAGCAGGTCGAGGCTCATTTCCCAGGTGCGGCCGACCAGGCGGCGCAGCCGGCGTTCGTCCGGGAGGCCGTCCGAGCGCTCGCCGCGATCGAGCAGTTCCGCTCCCAGCCGCTCCAACTCCCTTAAATATCCGGCGAAGTCCCGCACCGGGCCGTCGTCACCTCCCGCGGTGAGCAGCCCGATTCCCCGCCGTGCCCGGGCGAGGAACGATCCGGCCAGCCGCAACGCCAGTGGCAGGCCCCCGAGTTGTTCCGCGAGCCGCCGGGCGTCCGCCTCGCTGCCCGCTTCGCCCGCGAGGTCGATCAGGACGGCCGCTCCGTCCTCCGGTGCCAGCGTGTCCACCGGTCGGCAGGCCGCCGCGCCGCCCCACAGCGCCGGATTGCCGATCCGTGACGTGACCGCGGTGAGCCCGGCCGCGCTCGCCCGGATCCATCCCGCGCCGTCACCCACCATGCCGTCCACGGTCGAGGCCACCGACTGCTCGTCCAGATTGTCGACCACCAGCAGCCACGGCCGCTCCGCTCCGTCGAGGGCGCGCCACACCAGGTCGGTCGCGCTCGACCGGCCGGACCACGCGGCGTCGATCTCGTGCTCGGACACACCCAGCTCGCGCGCGAGCTGACGCATCCCGGTGCTGAGCCGGTCCCGGGAGGCGCCGGAGATCCAGAAGACATGGTGGCCGAGGCCATGCGCGAACCGTGCCAGCCGCAGGGCCACGGTGGTCTTGCCGCAACCGCCCAGCCCGTACAGCACCTGGATCCGGTCGGAGCCCTCGGTCACGTCCCTTTCGAGCGCGGCCAGCAGTTCGTCGCGCCCGCGGACCCGGCCCGGCAGTTCACCGTACGGCGCGCGGACCGAGAAGGTTCCGGGCCCGGCGTCGGCCGTCTCGCGCGCGGCCGCCGTGATCCCGAGGGCCGCCGCCCCGGTGCCGTCCGAGCGGCCCCGCCGGGCGCTCTTCCACTCCCGCTCGCTCTCCTTCGCCTCCTCCACGGCCCGCTGCCACCGGGTACTGGCCGCCGCCCCGCCCACCCTGAGCAGCGCCGCCACGGTGGTCCAGGTCGGCGCGCGCGAGCCCGACAGCGCGTCCGAGACGGTACTTCTGCCCAGCCCGCAGGTGGCCGCGATGTCCCGGACACCCGTGAACCCCGCCTCGGCCAGCAGTTCCCGCAGCCGCCGCGCCAGCGTCCGCATCGGCGCCGGAGCCTGCGGATCAGGGGGCTTCAGCGCGAGTCCCCCTGTCGACGGCCTCCGCTCCCGGCTGGTCGTCATACCGCCCCTCCACCCCGTCGTGCCTGTCGACCGAGCCTACGGGGTCGGCGCACACGTCCGCCCGACGACCGCGCATGTCCGCACGCGGACACCTCGGACACCCGGACGGCGTGCGCCGTCCGCAGGCCAGGACCACGCCGTCCGAGCCCTGTCCGGACGGGCTCCAGGCCGGACGGGGGCGCCCCGTAGACCGGAGTCACGAGGCCGGACAGCGGCCCCGAGCAGCGGATTTCGGTGGAGAGAGGGAGGAACGGACGATGTCCATCGTTCAGTTCATCGACCAGCACGGGGCGGAGATCGCCTTCGTGCTCCGGACGAGTGTGTCCGTGTGGCGTTCGGTACGACGGGCCCGGCGCGCCCGGGTGGCGTCTCAGCCGAGGTGCGCCCCGCAGGGGGAGCGTGCCGGGAGGCGGTCGGTGAAGTAGGAGCGGGGTGGGACGCCCATCAGGGCGCGGAAGTCGGTGGTCATGTGGGACTGGTCGTAGTAGCCGGTGGCGGCGGCGAGTCGGGACCAGGGGGTGGTGGCGGCGCCGGTGATGATCGTGCGGACGCGGTCGATGCGGGCGTAGTGCTTGGGGGAGACCCCGACGCCGTCGGCGAAGAGATTGCGCAACTGGCGTTCGCTGACGGCCAGTTCACCGGCCACCTCGCGGACCCGGGCGGGCGCCCGGTCCGGGTGCACCGACAGCGCGTCGACCCCGGCTCGCAGCAGCGCCGTGCGGGCGGGATCCACGGCGGGCAGCAACGCGGGCAGTGTCTCGGCGAGTTCCGGCAGGGGGTCGCGCGGGTCCAGGCGGTGCAGCGCGGCCGCGAGCCGGGGCGAGGCCGCGCCGGGGAGCGCGGGCAAGGCGACCGCGCGGCCCACCAGTTCGGTCGCCGCGACGCCGAGCAGCGGCCGGACCGCGCCCGGCGCGAGCCACAACTCGACGCAGGAGAAGCCCTGTTTGCCCGCGTGGTACGAGGCCCGCACGCGCGGACCCACGGCGAGCACATCGCGCCGGCCGTCCGCGCTCATCCGCAGCACCACCTTGGTGGCGGCGGCGGGCAGCTGGACGAGGGTCTCCTCGGGCCGCCCGGCGGGGGAGAACGCGCGCACCCCGGCGAACCAGGGGCGCAGGGACTCGGGCGCGGGCGGCGCCTGACCGGCGATGGTGTTCGGCACCCCTCCACGGTAAGCGCGCCGGGTGCCCGGCCGGGCCGTCGAACCGTGCCGGAATTTCCAAGAGAACGGCATCCCGCCCGGCCCATGGTGGACGGCATGATTCTGGTGACGGGTGCCACGGGCACCATCGGCGGCGCGGTCGTACGACAGCTCGCGGCGCGCGGCGAGAAGACGCGGGCGCTCACCCGGGACCCGGCGCGGGCCGGCCTGCCCTCCGGTGTGGAGGTGGTGCGCGGGGACTACGCCGACCCGGGTTCCCTGGCCGCCGCGACGGCCGGGGTGCGCGCGGTGTTCCTGGTGACGCCGCCCGGCCCCGAAGCGGCCCGGTACGACGCGGCGCTCGTGTCGGCGGCCCGTGCGGCGGGCGCCGGGCGGCTGGTGAAGCTCTCCGCCATCGGCACCGGCGATCCCGAGGTCGGCCGGTTCGGCGGCCGGCACGAGGACGGGGAGCGGGCCGTACGGGAGAGCGGCGCCGAATGGACCGTGCTGCGGCCGTCCTCCTTCGCCGCCAACTCCCTCGGCTGGGCGGCGGCGGTCCGCGCCGGGGAGCCGGTGCCCAACCTCACCGGTGACGGGGCCTCGGGCGTCATCGACCCGCGCGACATCGCGGAGGTGGCCGTCGCGGCGCTGCTCGACGCCGGGCACGGCGGCCGGACGTACACGCTGACCGGCCCCGAGGCGATCAGCGTCCCGGGCCAGGCCGCGGTCCTCGCCTCGGTCCTCGGGCGCCCGGTGGGTACCCGGGATCTGACACCGGACGAGGCCCGGACGTTCCTGCGCACCGTCTGGGGCTTCGACGACACCCGGGCGGACGACGCGCTCGCCGGGATGCGGTACGTCCGTGACGGCGGTAACGCGCTGGTCACCGAGGGCATCCCCCGGGTGCTGGGCCGTCCCGCCCGGTCCTTCCGGCAGTGGGCCGAGGACCACAAGGGGGCGTTCCGCGCCGTCTGACCGTGGGCCCGCCCCCGATCCGTCCTCGCGGCTACAGGCCGAACAGGGCCGGTTCGCAGGCGAGTTCCTGGAAGACCTTGGCCGGGGCGGCGACCAGCTTGCGCTCCTTCAGGTCCAGCAGGCCGCCGACGCCGGTGACTTCGGCGGCCAGGGTGCCGTCGGCCTTGCGCATCTCCTGGTGGATCTTGAAGGTCTTGCCGGAGGTCCACTCGAAGGCGCAGGTCACGTCCACCTCGTCACCGGCGAGGAGTTCCCGGCGATAGCGGATGGTCGTCTCCAGGACCACCGGGCCGACACCGGTGCGCACCAGAGCGGTCTGGCCGATCCCGGCGGCCTGGAGCAGCGACCAGCGGGCATGTTCGGCGTACTGGAGGTACACGGCCTGATTCAGATGGCCCTGCACATCGGTCTCGTACCCGCGGACGGTGACGCGGACGGAAAACGGTTCGCTCACGGCTTTCCCCTCTTGCTCCGGTGCGGCGGCCGCTCCGGTACGGCGGCGCCGCCCACCCGGTGATCCTTCCACGCGCGGCGAAAGCGGCGCCCCCGGGTCAGGTGCGGCGCGGGGACGCCAGCAGGTACCGCGTGCCGGTCCGCGGCTCGGTGCACTCGCCCGGCTGCCATCCCGCCCGCTCCAGCGTGTCCGCGCAGGCCGACAGGGCCGCCGCGTCCGGCGCGTACACGGCGACCGCCTCCGGCTGGGGGGTCGTCCGCACCCGGTAGCCGGGGGCGGACGCCGTCTCCGGGGGATGTCCTGCCGCCTCCAGGGCGAGGGCGGCGGCCCGCACCAGATGGCCGCGTTCCCAGCCGCACGGGCGGTCCGTCGAGCCGTCCGGGTTGGTCATCCGGCGCAGCTCCAGCAGGCCCTGCCACGCACCGCGCACCTCCCGCAGCCGCCCGGCGTCCGAGGGCGGGGCCGCCTCCCGCGCCCCGCCGACGCGGGCCGCGAAGACACCGGTGGAGGGCGCCGGTTGCTGCGGTTGCTCCCGCTGCTCCCGCTGCTCGGGTGTCGCGGGCGACCCCTCCCGTATGCGGTGCCCCGCCGGGGTCAGGAAGTGGTCGTGCGGCGGGCGCGGGTGCCGGAAGGCGAGGCCCCGCCGGACCAGCGCCGTGAGCTGCGCCTGCGTACCGCGCAACCGGCCGGTGACCGGGTCGGCCGCGTCGATCATCCGCCGCTGGGCGGCGGTCGGCTCTCTGCTCACGCTGCGCTCCCCTCCGGGCGTCGCCGGGTGCGGCCGCCGGTCCGGCGACTCGAAGGGAAGCGTAGGACGAGGGTCTGACAACGGGCGCCGCGTGGACGGTCGACTCGGAGGGCCGTCGACTCGGTGGCCGGGTGTTCCACCCCGCCACCACCGGCCGGCCGTGCTCCGTGCCGAGGCGGCACAACGTGCCCGTGGCCGGCTGGAACAGGGCGCCACGCCCGGCGGGGAGGCCGAGGCGGCGGCCGGTCAGGACGCGCAGGAAGTGGCCGTGGGCGACGAGGACCACGACGCCCTCGGTGTCGTGGACGTGACAGCTGGTACGTATGGTGGTGTCGATTGCACAAGAGTGGGGTAAGAACGTGCTTTTCGGGATGTTCCCGACCTGTTCGCGGCACG
>NZ_JBFBFF010000020.1:0-149276 GCF_040684035.1 Streptomyces sp. NPDC093018 | reverse complement strand
ACCACCTGGCGCAGGTGCTCGGGGGTCGTACCGCAGCAGCCACCGACCAGCGAGAGGCCGTACTCACGGACGAACGTCTCCTGCGCGTCCGCCAGCTCGGGGGCGGTCAGCGGGTAGTGGGCGCCGTCCTTGCCGAGGACGGGCAGGCCGGCGTTGGGCATGCAGGACAGCGGGATGCGCGCGTTGCGGGCGAGGTAGCGCAGGTGTTCGCTCATCTCGGCCGGGCCGGTGGCGCAGTTCAGGCCGATCATGTCGATGCCGAGCGGTTCGAGCGCGGTGAGGGCCGCGCCGATCTCGGAACCGAGGAGCATGGTGCCGGTGGTCTCGACGGTGACCGAGACGATCACCGGGAGGTCCAGGCCGAGGGCGGCCAGGGCGCTGCGGGCGCCGATGACCGAAGCCTTGGTCTGGAGGAGGTCCTGGGTGGTCTCCACGAGCAGCGCGTCGGCGCCGCCCTCGATCAGGCCCTCGGCGTTCGCCTGGTAGGCGTCACGGAGCGTCGGGTAGGGCGCGTGGCCGAGGGTGGGCAGCTTGGTGCCGGGGCCCATGGAGCCCAGGACCCAGCGGGGGCGGCCGTCGCGGGCGGTGAACGCGTCGGCGGTCTCGCGGGCGACGCGGGCGCCGGACTCGGAGAGTTCGTGGACGCGGTCGGAGATGTCGTACTCGCCGAGGGCGGAGTGGTTGGCGCCGAAGGTGTTGGTCTCGACGCAGTCCACGCCGACGGCGAAGTAGGCCTCATGGACCGAGCGGACGATGTCGGGGCGGGTGAGATTGAGGATCTCGTTGCAGCCCTCTAGCTGCTGGAAGTCGTCCAGGGTCGGGTCCTGGGCCTGGAGCATGGTGCCCATGGCTCCGTCGGCGACCACCACGCGGGTGGCGAGCGCCTCTCGGAGCGCGGACGCACGGGTCCGGCTGTCGGCGATAGGGGACGTTGGCAACGAGGCCATGTAAGGGCTCCCTGAAGGTGCGACGGCTGTCGGCTATGCGGTGCCCCCACGGCAGGCGGGAGGGCCGCACGGCGTCAGACTAACCGGGAGTGGGCTTGGATGGGCACAGGCGTCCACGAGACGGACGCGGATGGCCCCGGCGCCACATGCGGGCCACATGTGATGTAACAGGTGTCGACCGACCATTAGCGGGAGGTCGACATGGACCGGTAGTGTTCGACATTGCCGAACGGTGGTAGCGAAGCGCAGGAAGTCGGCGGCGCTTCGCCCATAGATGTGTTTCGGCAGTCGAAGGGGACGGAGGCAGGACGGCGATGGCACGGAACATCCAGTCGCTCGAACGCGCGGCCGCGATGCTGCGGCTGCTCGCGGGCGGCGAGCGACGGCTCGGGCTGTCGGACATCGCCTCCTCGCTCGGCCTCGCCAAAGGCACCGCACACGGCATCCTGCGCACCCTCCAGCAGGAGGGCTTCGTGGAGCAGGACGACGCCTCGGGCCGCTATCAGCTGGGCGCGGAGCTGCTGCGCCTGGGCACCACCTATCTGGACGTCCACGAGCTGCGGGCGCGCGCCCTGGTGTGGACGGACGATCTGGCCCGCTCCAGCGGGGAGAGCGTGCACCTGGGGGTGCTGCACCAGCAGGGCGTACTGATCGTGCACCACGTCTTCCGGCCCGACGACAGCCGGCAGGTGCTGGAGATCGGGGCCATGCAGCCCCTGCACTGCACGGCGCTGGGCAAGGTGCTGTCGGCGTACGACCCGGTGGCGCACAGCGAGGCGCTGGAGGCCGAGCGCAAGGCGTTCACGGACCGCACGGTGTGCGGCGCGGAGGAGTTCGAGCAGATCCTCGACCTCACGCGCGCGCGGGGCTACGCGGCCGATGTGGAGGAGACGTGGGAGGGTGTGGCGTCGATCGCCGCGCCCGTCCACGACCGGCGCCGGATGCCCGTGGGTGCCGTCGGCATCACGGGTGCGGTGGAGCGGCTGTGCCGGGACGGCGAGCTGCGGCCCGAGCTGATCGCCGCGGTGCGCGACTGCGCCCGTGCGGTCTCCAGGGACCTGGGCGCCGGGCGGTTCTGAGGGTCCCTGAGGGATCACGCTCTGTTGTGGGTATGACCGGGACGCCGGGCGGCGTTCCGGCTCTCGGCCTACCCTGAAGTGGACGAACCGGGGCTAAAACTGCATAGCGTGGCGAAGAGTGATAGCCGACGACGATCAATAACGATCCGGTTTTCGATAAGAGAACTCTTGACGCACGCGTAACACCGAAGCGAGACTCCCGTCCATCGGTCGGCATTGTCGAACACCTATCGGTAATACGCGTTAGAGTGTGACAACGCCAAGGGCCGGCATCGCTCTCATCCCCGAGGGCACCAGAACCCCCGGTGGGACCGGGGTTCGCTTCCCCCTGGACGAAGGACAAAGGAGTCGCGGGTGTCCAGCTCCGACATCTTCATCGGCGAGACCCTCGGTACCGCCATACTCATCCTGCTCGGCGGCGGTGTCTGCGCCGCCGTCACGCTGAAGGCCTCCAAGGCACGGAACGCCGGCTGGGTGGCCATCGCCTTCGGGTGGGGCTTCGCGGTCATGACGGCCGTCTACATCTCCGCGCCGCTCTCCGGCGCCCATCTGAACCCGGCCGTCACCGTCGCCCTGGCCATCAAGAACAGCGACTGGAGCAGCGTTCCGTACTACCTCGGCGGCCAGCTGCTCGGCGCCATGATCGGTGCGGTCCTGGTGTGGCTCGCCTACTACGGGCAGTTCCACGCGCACCTCACCGACAAGGAGATCGTCGGCGGTCCGGGTGCCCAGGCCACGTCGGCCAAGGCGGTCGAGGCCCAGGAGCAGGGCGCCGGCCCGGTGCTCGGCATCTTCTCCACCGGCCCGGAGATCCGGAACGTGGTGCAGAACCTCGTCACGGAGATCATCGGCACCATCGTGCTGATCCTCGCGGTCCTCACGCAGGGCCTGAACAACAACGGCGACGGCCTCGGCGCGCTCGGCGGTCTGATCACCGCCTTCGTGGTGGTGGCCATCGGCCTGTCCCTCGGCGGCCCGACGGGCTACGCGATCAACCCGGCCCGTGACCTCGGCCCGCGCATCGTGCACGCCCTGCTGCCGCTGCCCAACAAGGGCGGCTCCGACTGGAGCTACGCCTGGATCCCGGTGGTCGGCCCGCTGATCGGCGCCGCCATCGCGGCGGGTATCTACAACGTCGCCTTCTGACGAAACCCCCCACAGGGGATTCGCGCACGCGCCGTACGTTCAGCCCCTCAACCACGGACCTTTCAGGAGCACACAGTGACCGACGCCCACACCGCAGGCCCCTTCATCGCGGCGATCGACCAGGGCACCACCTCCTCGCGCTGCATCATCTTCGACCGGGACGGCCGTATCGTCTCCGTCGACCAGAAGGAGCACGAGCAGATCTTCCCGAAGCCGGGCTGGGTCGAGCACAACGCCAACGAGATCTGGACCAACGTCCAGGAGGTCGTCGCCGGAGCCGTCGAGAAGGCCGGCATCACCCGCGACGACATCAAGGCCATCGGCATCACCAACCAGCGCGAGACCACCGTGCTGTGGGACAAGAACACCGGTGAGCCCGTCCACAACGCCATCGTCTGGCAGGACACCCGCACCGACGGCCTGTGCCGGGAGCTGGGCCGCAACGTCGGCCAGGACCGCTTCCGCCGCGAGACCGGCCTGCCGCTGGCCTCCTACTTCGCCGGCCCCAAGGCCCGCTGGCTGCTCGACAACGTCGAGGGCCTCAAGGAGCGCGCCGCCGCCGGGGACATCCTCTTCGGCACCATGGACACCTGGGTCATCTGGAACCTGACCGGCGGTGTCAACGGCGGGCGGCACGTCACCGACGTCACCAACGCCTCGCGCACCATGCTCATGAACCTGCACACGATGCAGTGGGACGAGAAGATCGCCGAGTCGATCGGTGTGCCGCTGAACATCCTGCCCGAGATCCGCTCCTCCGCCGAGGTCTACGGCGAGGTCACCGGCGGCAAGCTCGGCGACCTGCTGGGCGGCATCCCGGTCGCCTCCGCGCTCGGCGACCAGCAGGCGGCCCTGTTCGGCCAGACCTGTTTCTCCGAGGGCGAGACCAAGTCGACCTACGGCACCGGCACCTTCATGGTGATGAACACCGGCGACAAGATCATCAACTCGTACGCCGGTCTGCTGACCACCGTCGGCTACAAGATCGGCGAGCAGCCCACGGTCTACGCCCTGGAGGGCTCGATCGCCGTCACCGGTTCGCTGGTGCAGTGGATGCGCGACCAGATGGGCCTGATCTCCACCGCCGCCGAGATCGAGACGCTCGCGCTCTCCGTCGAGGACAACGGCGGCGCCTACTTCGTGCCGGCCTTCTCCGGCCTGTTCGCCCCGCACTGGCGTTCCGACGCCCGCGGTGTGATCGCCGGTCTGACCCGGTACGTCACCAAGGCGCACCTCGCGCGCGCCGTCCTGGAGGCCACCGCCTGGCAGACCCGGGAGATCGCCGACGCCATGGTGAAGGACTCCGGCGACGAGCTGGTGGCCCTGAAGGTCGACGGCGGCATGACCTCCAACAACCTGCTGATGCAGACGCTCGCCGACGTCCTGGACGCGCCCGTGGTGCGCCCGATGGTCGCCGAGACCACCTGCCTCGGCGCCGCCTACGCCGCCGGCCTCGCCGTCGGCTTCTGGTCCAGCACCGACGAGCTGCGCGCCAACTGGCGCCGGGCCGCCGAATGGACCCCCCAGATGGACGCGGAGACCCGCGACCGTGAGTACAAGAACTGGCTCAAGGCCGTCGACCGGACCATGGGCTGGATCGAGGACGAGAGCTGAGCTGCCTCTTTCCGCGCAGACCGCTCTGACGAGGAGTAAGTACCCCACATGACCAGTCAGTCCACCCTGCAGTCCGTGCCTGCCCTGGGAACGCGCCCGGCCTCCGGCTCCAACCCGAGTCGCGCCGAGACCAGGGAGCAGCTCTCCAAGGCGTCGTACGACCTTCTTGTGATCGGCGGCGGCATCCTGGGCATCTCCACCGCCTGGCACGCCGCGCAGTCCGGGCTCAGGGTGGCGCTGGTCGATGCCGGCGACTTCGCCGGTGCCACGTCCTCCGCCTCTTCCAAGCTGCTCCACGGCGGTCTGCGCTACCTGCAGACCGGCGCGGTGAAGCTGGTGGCGGAGAACCACTTCGAGCGCCGTGCGGTGTCCCGTCAGGTGGCTCCCCACCTGGCGAACCCGCTGACCTTCTACCTCCCCGTGTACAAGGGTGGGCCGCACGGCGCGGCGAAGCTCGGCGCGGGCGTCTTCGCCTACTCGGCGCTGTCCGCGTTCGGCGACGGCGTCGGCCACCTGCTCTCCCCCGCCAAGGCGGCGCAGGACGTGCCCGAGCTGCGTACCGAGAACCTCAAGGCCGTGGCCGTGTACGGCGACGACCAGATGAACGACGCGCGCATGGCGCTGATGACGGTCCGCGCGGCCGTCGAGGCGGGCGCGGTCGTCCTGAACCACGCCGAGGTCACCGGCCTGCGCTTCACCCGGGGCCGGGTGACGGGCGCCGAGCTGAAGGACCGTACCTCCGGTGACGAGTTCGGTGTCGACGCCCGTCTGGTGCTGAACGCGACCGGTCCCTGGGTCGACCACCTGCGCAAGCTGGAGGACCCGAACGCGGCGCCGTCCATCCGGCTGTCCAAGGGCGCGCACCTGGTCCTGAAGCGGACCTCGCCGTGGAAGGCCGCGCTGGCGACCCCGATCGACAAGTACCGGATCACCTTCGCCCTCCCGTGGGAGGACATGCTGCTGCTCGGCACCACCGACGAGGAGTACGAGGGCGACCCGGCGGATGTTTCCGTCAATGACAAGGACATAGCGCAGATCCTGGACGAGGCGGCGTTCTCCGTCCGGGACCAGCAGCTGAAGAAGGACCTGATCACGTACGCGTTCGCCGGTCTGCGGGTGCTGCCCGGCGGTCCCGGTGACACCGCGAAGGCCAAGCGCGAGACGGTGGTGACCGAAGGCAAGGGCGGCATGCTGTCCGTCGCGGGCGGCAAGTGGACCACGTTCCGCCACATCGGTCGTACGATCATGAAGAAGCTGGAGGCGCTGCCGGGCCACCCGCTGGGCGACGACTTCGAGCCGATCTCCTCGCTGCCGAAGAAGCTGCCGCTGCCCGGTGTCGCCAACCCGCGCGCGGTCGCGCACCGGCTGCTGGTGGACGGTCCGGCGCCCGGCCCGCGGATGGCCGCCGACACCGCCAAGCACCTGGCCACCCACTACGGCTCGCTGGCCTTCGACATCGCCCGGATGGCGAACGAGAACCCGGCGCTGGCGCAGCGGGTGCACCCGGACGCGCCGGAGATCTGGGCGCAGGTCGTATGGGCCCGGGACCACGAGTGGGCCGAGACGGCGGACGACGTGCTGCGCCGCCGCACCACGCTGACGATCCGCGGCCTGGCCACGGACGAGGTCCGGGCGAAGGTCCAGGGTCTGCTCGACGAGAAGTAGTCCCGGTCGGAGACGACATCGGGGAAGGGGCGGCGCCGTACGCACGGGCCGCCCCTTCCGCGCGCCCTTCCGCGCGGGCCTCGGATCCGGGTTCCGGGTCCGGGCTTTATCAGGGGCGCGAGGGGTGTTCGAGCGGGGAGCGCGGGGCAGTGATCCGTTCACTGCCCCTACAAGGGGACTGCGGACGCCCTTGCCGGACGCCGTAAGGTTGGTGAGTCAAGCAAGGGCACGTCGGAAGGAGGCACTGGGTGATCGAGCTGGAGGGGGTTCCCGAGCTGATCGACCCAGTCATGGTGGCCGCGTTCGAGGGCTGGAACGATGCCGGTGACGCCGCCTCCACGGCGGTCGCGCATCTGGAACGCGAGTTCAAGGGCGAGGTGTTCGCGGCGCTGGACGCCGAGGACTACTACGACTTCCAGGTGAACCGGCCGACGGTGTTCATGGAGGACGGGGTACGCAAGATCACCTGGCCGACGACCCGGCTCTCGGTGGTCCGTGTCGGCGGCGCCAAGCCGCGTGATCTGGTGCTGGTCCGGGGCATCGAGCCGTCGATGCGCTGGCGCTCGTTCTGCAACGAGCTGCTGGGCTTCGCGCACGAGCTGGGCGTGGAGCTGGTGGTCGTCATGGGCGCGCTGCTCGGGGACACCCCGCACACCCGTCCGGTGCCGGTCAGCGGGGTCACCTCGGACACGGATCTGGCGCAGCGGATGGATCTGGAGGAGACCAAGTACGAGGGTCCGACGGGCATCGTCGGGGTCCTCCAGGAGGCGTGCACGCATGCCGGGGTGCCGGCGGTGTCGCTGTGGGCGGCGGTGCCGCACTACGTCTCCCAGCCGCCCAACCCGAAGGCCACGCTGGCGCTGCTCAACCGTCTTGAGGATCTGCTGGACCTGCGGATCCCGCAGGGCGAGCTGCCGGAGGACGCGCGGGCCTGGCAGGTGGGCGTGGACCAGCTGGCCGCGGAGGACAGCGAGGTCGCGGAGTACGTCCAGACGCTGGAGGAGGCCCGGGACACCGCGGAGCTGCCGGAGGCGTCCGGAGAGGCGATCGCGCGGGAGTTCGAGCGGTATCTGCGGCGCCGGGACACCCCGGGCGGCAAGGCGCGCCCCTCGAAGCCCGATGCGGATGCCTCCGGCGGTTCGGCCGGCGATGACGAGGGTGACGGGTCGGAGGACTGAGGTACGGCGGAGGGGCGGTCCCGGGTTGGGGGCCGCCCCTTCTTCGTGTCGCCGATGCGCTACGGGGTGCCGCCCGAGGTCGTCGGGGGGCTGCCGCGTCGTCGTGGTTTCTCGCGCCCACGCGGCGGAGCCGCACATCGATACGGCCCCGCGCCCCTTTGGGGCGCGGGGTCAGCGGTGTTTACAGGGCGACGCCCAGGAGGGCGTCCACGGCCCTCGTCACCAGGCCCGGGGCGCCCGTGTCCGGGCCGCCCTCGGAGTTCTGCCGGGCCGCCCAGCGGTCCACCGCGGCAAGCGCCGTGGGGGCGTCCAGGTCGTTCGACAGGGCGTCGCGGATCTCCTCGACCAGGGCGTCGGCGCAGGGGCCGTCGGGGCGGGAGACCGCGGCGCGCCAGCGGTCGAGGCGGTCGACGGCGTCCTGGAGGACCTGGTCGGTCCACTCCCAGTCGGCCCGGTAGTGGTGGGCCAGCAGGGCCAGGCGGACCGCGGCCGGGTCGACGCCGTCGCGCCGCACCTGGGAGACGAAGACCAGGTTGCCCTTGGACTTGGACATCTTCTCGCCGTCCAGGGCGACCATGCCGGCGTGTACATAGGCCTTGGCCATCGGGAACTCGCCGGTGAGCACCTGGGCGTGCGAGGCGCCCATCTCATGGTGCGGGAAGGCGAGGTCGGAGCCGCCGCCCTGGACGTCGAAGCCCATGCCGAGGTGGTCGAGGGCGATGGCCACGCACTCGATGTGCCAGCCGGGCCGGCCGGGGCCGAGGGAGGCGCCGTCCCAGCTGGGCTCGCCCTCGCGGGCCGCCATCCACAGCATCGGGTCGACCGGGTTCTTCTTGCCCGGGCGGTCCGGGTCGCCGCCGCGCTCGGCGGACAGCAGCCGCATGGCGGCCGCGTCGAGGTGCGAGACCGAGCCGAAGTGCGGGTCGGACTCGACGGAGAAGTAGATGTCGCCTTCCAGCTCGTAGGCCGCGCCGAGATCGCGCAGCCGCTCCACGAGCGGGACGATGCCGGGTATGGCCTCGACGGCGCCTATGTAGTGCTGGGGCGGGAGCATCCGCAGGGCGGTCATGTCCTCGCGGAAGAGGGAGGTCTCCTTCTCGGCGAGGGCGACCCAGTCGACGCCGTCGCGCTCCGCGCGCTCAAGGAGCGGGTCGTCGACGTCGGTGACGTTCTGGACGTAGTGGACCTGCCGCTTGGTGTCGAGCCACACGCGCTGGACGAGGTCGAACGCGTTGTAGGTCGCCGCATGACCCATGTGGGTCGCGTCGTACGGGGTGATGCCGCAGACGTAGATACGGGCGACGGGACCGGGCTGGAGGGTGACCAGGCCGCCGGTCGCGGTGTTGTGGATCCTCAGGTCGCGGCCCTGACCAGGCAGGGCGGGGACCTCGGAAGCGGGCCAGGCATGCATGTACATGAGCCTAACCGGCCGCGCGTGGCGTACACGACCGGGATCGAGTCGGATGGCCGGTTGTGCGCTCTTGTATCTTCGGTCGCACTGTGCTCACACGAGCCGTGCTCACACGGGCGGCCAGGGGATCGCCGGCCAGTCCCCGCCGGGTTCCGGGTGCAGCCCGCAGGCGAGGAGGGCGGCGACCCGGGCGCGGGTGGCGTCCAGTTCCGCTGCGGTGATCAGCGGGGCGAGGCGCTCGCCCAGATCGCCGTCCAGGGCGTCACGGAGCCGCTTGAGGACTCCGACGGCCTCGGCGGTGAGGGGTTCACCGGCCCAGCCCCACAGCAGGGTGCGCAGCTTGTCCTCGGCGTTGAAGGTCACACCGTGGTCGATGCCGTAGAGCCGGCCGTCGGCGGTGGGCAACAGATGGCCGCCCTTGCGGTCGGCGTTGTTGATCACGGCGTCCAGGACGGCGAGCCGGCGCAGCCGCTCGTCGTCTGCGTGCACGAGCAGCGCGGTGCGGCCCTCGCCGACCTCGGCGAAGCCGATGGCCTTCCAGCCGGGCTCGGGTTCCTCGCCGTCGACCAGGGCGAGGAGTTCGGGCTCCGGGGAGACCTCGATCCACAGCTGGCACATGCCCTCGCCGTAGGGGCCGTCGCGCAGCACGGTGGGCGGGACGAGACCCCAGCCGGTGGCCTCGGAGACCTCGTAGGCGGCGACCTCCCGGGCGGCGAGGGTGCCGTCGGGGAAGTCCCACAGGGGGCGCTCCCCCGCCACCGGCTTGTAGACGCAGTCGGCTTCCCGGCCGTCGTGGGCGACGGTGCAGAACAGGGCGGCGTTCGAGGCGTCGCGGATGCGGCCGCGCACGGTCAGCTCACCGCGGGCGAGCAGTTCGGCGGCGCCCGGGTCGGCGGCGGTCACGCCCCGCGGCGGTATCCGTTCTGGCGCGGGCATACGTGTCCTTCCGGATCGAGCGGGAGGCTGCACAGCGGGCACGGCGGCCGCCCGGCGTTGACGACGTCGAGGGCGCGTTTGGCGAAGGCACGGGCCTGCGCGCCGCTCAGCCGGACCCGCAGCATCGGGGGTCCGTTCTCCTCGTCCTGGAGCAGCCGTTCCTCGGCCTCGGCGAGGTCCTCCTCGGTGTCGGCGTCCAGCTCCACCAGGGCCTGCGCCTCCACGACCATGCGCTGTTCCTCGGCGTCCCAGGCCAGGGCCATGGTGCCGACCCGGAACTCCTCCTCCACGGGGCTCTCCAGCGGGGCGGTGTCGGAGATCTCACTGGGCGCCATGGCCGGGACGGGGGCGCTGCCGCCGCTGCGGCGCACCACCTCGTCCAGGAGTTCGTCCATGCGCTCGGCGAGCGCGGCGACCTGGGTCTTCTCCAGGACCACGCTGGTCACCCGGGGACCCGCCATGGCCTGGAGGAAGAACGTACGGCGTCCGGGCAGTCCGACCGTGCCGGCCACGAAGCGGTCCGGCGGATCGTAGAGGAACACCTGACGGGACACGTCCTGTCTCCATTGGGTCGAGAGTTTCGGCGGTGCGTGTGCGGGCCGCTGCGGATACGCGACGGCGCGGATCGCTTCACCCTACTGCGGGCGACGATCACGGTGCGCCCGCACCGCCACCGACCGGTGCGTCGCCGTCGGGGTGCTCCTCGCGCGGGGCGAGCGAGGCGAGATCGCCGGTGTCGCCGAGGCGGACGAGGAAGGGACGCAGCCGGGTGTAGCGGATCGCGGTGACGGAACACGGTTCCACGGAGATCCGTTGGAAGAGGTCGAGGTGGAGGCCGAGGGCCTCGGCGACCAGGGACTTGATGATGTCACCGTGGGAGCACATCAGGTAGGTGGCGTCGGCGCCGTGGTCGCGCTCGACGCGCGCGTTCCACTCGCGGACGGCCTCGGCGGCGCGGGTCTGCATGGCGCGCATGGACTCCCCGCCGGGGAAGGCGGCGGCGGAGGGGTGGGCCTGGACGACGTCCATCAGCGGCTCGTCCTTGAGTTCGGCGAGCTTGCGGCCGGACCAGTCGCCGTAGTGGCACTCCCCGATCCGGTCGTCGGTGTGGGGGCTGAGACCGGGCCGGGCCGCGAGGAGCGGGGCCAGGGTCTCCTGGCAGCGCTGGAGCGGGCTGGTGACGATCTCGGCCAGCGGCAGGGCGGCGAGCCGGGCGGGCAGGGCGGCGGCCTGGGCGGTGCCGCGCTCGTCCAGGGAGACCCCCGGGGTCCAGCCGGCGAGCACGCCGGAGGTGTTGGCGGTGGAACGTCCGTGCCTTACGAGGATCAGCGTGGGCATGCGGACCAGGGTAGGCGCATCGGACGATGCGCCGTTGAGCTCGTGAAGGGAGAATGCGCTCCGTGATCGTCGACTGTGCCATCTACCGGCACGGACAGCGGACCGAGGGTCCGGAGGACCTGTCCGACGCGCTCGCCGAGGCGCGGGCGGCGGGTGGGTTCGTGTGGATCGGGCTGTACGAGCCGTCCGAGCGGGAGTTCGACCTGGTGACCCAGGAGTTCGGGCTGCACCCGCTGGCGGTGGAGGACGCTCTCAAGGCTCATCAGCGGCCCAAACTCGAGGTGTACGAGGATTCGCTGTTCGTGGTGCTGAAACCGGTCGCGTACGAACCGGCGAGCGACACGGTCTCGGCGGGCGAGATCATGGTCTTCGTCGGGGACTGCTTCGTGGTGACGGTGCGGCACGGCGAGGCCTCGCCGCTCGCGGCGGTGCGGCACCGGCTCGAGGAGGAGCCGGAGATGCTCCACAAGGGGCCCACCTCGGTGCTGTACGCGATCGCCGACGCCATCGTGGACCGGTACCTGGAGGTGGCCACCGAGCTCCAGACGGATCTGGAGGAGGTGGAGGCGGAGGTGTTCCGGCCCGAAGGGGGCGGCGCGCGCAACACCGCCTCGCGGATCTACGGCTTCAAGCGGCAGATCGTGGAGTTCCGCCGGGCGACCGGGCCGCTGACGGTGCCGCTGAGCCGGCTGGCGGGGACGGGGCCGCTCGGCTCGGGCGGCGGGGTGCCGTTCGTGCACGAGGAGGCGCGGCCGTTCTTCCGCGACGTCGGCGACCATCTGGCCCGTGTCAACGAGTCGGTGGAGGGCCTGGACCGGCTGGTTTCGGACGTGCTGTCGGCGCATCTGGCGCAGACGAGCGTGCGGCAGAACGACGACATGCGGAAGATCTCCGCCTGGGCGGCGATGGCCGCGGTGCCCACGATGATCGCCGGGATCTACGGCATGAACTTCGACCACATGCCCGAGCTGCACTGGCTGTGGTCGTACCCGGCGGTGATCCTGGTGATGGCGCTGCTGGAGGTGCTCCTGTACCGGCTGTTCAAGCGGCGCGAGTGGCTGTGAGCCGCGCCGGCCGCGAGGGGCCCTCCGGAAAACCTCGGAAGAAGGGGGCCCGGGAGTCGTAACCGCTCGTCGCCGGGCGCGTTGTTCCCGGTGACGGCCGTGGCGGGGAAGACCCCCGAGCCCCCACCACGGCCGTAGAAGCCACCTTGTTCAGGCGAGTCCGGCGCGCTCCAGGGCCTCGGTGCCGGCGCGCAGGGAGGCGAGCCGTTCCTGAAGGGTGAACCCGGCGGGCGCGAGGCTGAGGGTGGTGACCCCGGCCTCGGCATAGGCCTTCATCCGGTCGGCGATGCGGTCGACGGAGCCCAGCAGCGTGGTCTTGTCGATGAGGTCCTGCGGGATCGCGGCGGCCGCGCCCTGCTTGTCCCCGGACAGGTACTTCTCCTGGATCTCGGCGGCCTCCCGCTCGTACCCCATGCGCTGCGCGAGCTTGTTGTAGAAGTTCTGCTTGGCGCTGCCCATGCCGCCGACGTACAGCGCGGTGTAGGGGCGGAAGGTGTCGGCGAGCGCGGCCACGTCCTTGTCGTCACCGACGGCCAGCGGCAGGGTCGGGCACACGTCGAACCCGTCGAGGGTCTTGCCCGCCTTCTCCCGGCCCGCGCGCAGATGCGTGAGGGTGGTCTCCTCCAGGTGCTCGGCCGCGGGGAAGATCAGCAGGGCGCCGTCGGCGATCTCGCCGGTCTGCTCCAGGTTCTTCGGGCCGATCGCGGCGATGTACAGCGGGATGTGCTCGCGCTGCGGGTGCACGGTCAACTTGAGCGGCTTGCCGGGACCGTCCGGCAGCGGCAGCGTCCAGTGCTCGCCCTCGTACGACAGCCGCTCACGGGTCATCGCCTTGCGGACGATCTCCACGTACTCGCGGGTGCGGGCCAGCGGCTTGTCGAACCTGACGCCGTACCAGCCCTCGGAGACCTGGGGCCCGGAGACGCCGAGGCCGAGCCGGAAGCGGCCGCCGGAGAGGGTGTCCAGGGTGGCCGCCGTCATCGCGGTCATCGCGGGCTGGCGGGCCGGGATCTGGAAGATGGCCGAGCCGACGTCGATGCGCTCGGTCTGGGCGGCGACCCAGCTGAGCACGGTGGCCGCGTCGGAGCCGTACGCCTCGGCGGCCCAGCACACGGCGTAGCCCAGCCGGTCGGCCTCCTGGGCCACGGCCAGATTGTCCCCGTCCATTCCCGCACCCCAGTAGCCGAGGTTGAGTCCGAGTTGCATGGCCGAATCCCCTTACCCATGAGTAACGTCCCTGTGGCGCAGACCTTAGCGCGGGGGCGCGGGCGGCGCCCCGTGCGGGCCCGCGCGAGTTGTCCACAGGCATCCCGCCCCACTCGTTCCGGCCAGTAATCTCGCGGTCATGGAGCAGAGGCATCTCGGCCGTACCGGCCTGCGCGTGTCCCGGATCGGACTCGGCACCCTCACCTGGGGCCGGGACACCGAGGAGCATGACGCCGCGGACATGCTCAAGGCGTTCTGGGAGGCCGGCGGCACCCTCGTCGACACCGCGGACGTGTACGGCGGCGGGGAGGCGGAGTATCTGCTCGGGCGGCTGATGGAACGGCTCGTGCCGCGCCGTGACCTGGTGATCTCCACGAAGGCGGGCAGCGTCCCCGACCCCGGGCGCCGCTTCGACGGCTCCCGCGGCCATCTGCTGGCCGCGCTGGACGCCTCGCTGGTTCGCCTGGGCACGGACCATGTGGACCTGTGGCACATCCACGCGTACGACACCGGGACCCCGCTGGAGGAGACGCTCCAGGCCCTCGACATAGCGGTGGCCAGCGGCCGGGCCCGGTACGCGGGGGTGTCCAACTTCTGCGGCTGGCAGCTCGCCAAGGCCGCCACCTGGCAGCTCGCGGCGCCGGGCACCCGCACCCGGCTGGCCAGCACGCAGATGGAGTACTCGCTGCTCCAGCGGGGCGTGGAGCGCGAGGTGCTGCCCGCCGCGCTGGACCTGGGCGTGGGCCTGCTGCCCTCCTCCCCGCTCGGCCGGGGCGTGCTGACCGGAAAGTACCGGCACGGCACGCCCGCGGACTCGCGCGGCGCCTCCGAGCATCTGGCGCCGTTCGTGGAGCCGTATCTGGACGACACCGCGACGCGCATCGTGGACGCGGTGACGACGGCCGCCGACGGGCTCGCGGTCACCCCGCTCCAGGTGGCGCTCGCCTGGGTCCGCGACCGCCCAGGGGTCACCGCCCCGATCGTCGGCGCGCGCACCGCGCAGCAGCTCACGGCGGCATTGTCAGTGGAGGCGCTTAGTCTTCCTGACGAGATCTGCCGGGCGCTGGACGATGTGTCGGCGCCCTTGCACCGCTATCCCGATCACGACTGGAGCACGCTGTGAGCACGGAACCGGAGACCACGGAGGAAACGGGGCCGGGGACGCCGGAGATGCCGGAGGCGCAGGGAGCGCCGGGGACTCCAGGAGCGCCGGGAACGCCGGACGAGGCGGACGGGGGTGGGCTCGCGGCGGACGGCGATGACGGTGCGGACGAGACGTCCGAAGTATCCGGGGCTCCCGAAGTGTCCGAGGCGTCCGTGGTCTTGGAGGCGGAGGGCGGCGGCGCGGACGAGGAGACTGCGGAGTCGGCCGAGGGGTCGGAGTCGGCGGAGTCGGCGGCCGATGGTGCCGGGAAGCCGGAGTTGTCCGAGGCGGCGGCCGAGTTGGCCGCGCAGCGGCTGGAGCGGGAACGGATCGAGCGGCGCAAGGCGGAGCGCGACGGACCCGTCGAGAGCGGCGCCAAGCTGAGCGGCAAGGCGGCCGATCTGCTGGCCGCGGTGCGAGCGGTGGAGGCGGGCGGGAAACCGGCGTCCACGGTGTTCGCCGCGCCCTCGCGGCCCGCGCCCGAGCCGGGCCCCGCGACCGCCGCGGCCGCCCCGGTCCGTCCGGCACCCGAGCCGGAGCCGGTGCGGCAGGAGCGGCCCACGCCCGCCCCCGCTCCCGCGCCGGGCGGGCCCTCGTCGCGGACGGTGGATGCCGTACGGCGGGTCCTCGCGGAGGGCGGCGCGCCGGAGGCGCTGGGACAGCAGGCGGCCGTGGCGCTCGGCGAGGGTGCCGGGGAACTGCTGCGGGCGGACCCCTGGCAGTTGCTGCGGGTCCCCGGGGTACGGCCCGAGCAGGCGGACGGTTTCGCCCGGGCGCTGCTCGGTGCCGAGTGCGGTCCGCGGGACGAGCGGCGGGGGCGGGCGGTGACGGTCTGGCTGCTGGAGCAGGCGGCCCTCGCCGGACACACCGCCCTGGAGGCACCCGCGCTCACCGCGGCGCTGGCCCAGCGGGGGGTGCCGGACCCGGACGAGGCCGTGCAGAGCACCCTGGCCGAGGGTGAGGCGCTGGTGTTCGAGGACCCCCTGGAGGAGGCGGGCGCCCCGGCCGCGCAGCCGGCGGACGACGACGGGGAGGAGGAGCGCCCGGTGCGGGTGCTCATCGCCCTGGAGCGGTACGCCATGGCCGAGGAGAGCCTCGCCGACGGCCTGGCCCGGCTGATCAACTCCCCGTCCCAGGACGCCGAGGAGACCTGGGCGCCGGTCGTCGCGGCGCTGTCGGGCGGCGCCGCCGAGCTGGCCCGCGCGGTCGCCGGGCACGGTCTGGTCCTGCACACCGGCGGCGACGCCTCCCGCGCCGAACCGGCGGCCCTGCTCGGTGCCGCCCGGGACGCGGGCCTGCGGGCCCTCGCCGTGTGCCACACCGCCGACGGCCGCGACCGGCTCGCCGCGCTGCCGCCGACGCGAGGAGCGGACGTGGGCACGGTCGCCGGGCTGCTGGCCGGTACCGAGGGACCCGGCCGGGACGGGGACGGAACGCTGGAGCTGGATCTGCTGATCGTGCCGGACGCGCCCCAACTGGACGTGGAGAGCGCGGCGATGCTGGTGGAGTCGCTGCCCGACGGGGCGCGGCTGGTGCTCGGCGGCGATCCGGCGCTGCTGTGGTCGGCCGGTCCCGGGCGGGTCTTCGCCGATCTGCTCGCGGCCCGCGCCTGCCCCCAGATCGCCTCCCGGCTGCCCGACCCCGGCCCGATCGGGGAGCTGGTCTCCGGGATCGGCATCGGCGAGCTGAACCAGGTCGAGGCGCCCGGCAAGGAGGTCGTGATCGTGCCGGTGCGGGACGCGGGCGAGGCCGTGCACCGCACCGTGCAACTGGTCGCGGACTCGGTGCCGAGGGCCTTCGGGGTGCCCGTCGAGGAGGTCGTGGTGATCACGCCGGGTCATGGCGGCGCGGCCGGTACCCGGGCCCTCAACTCCGCTCTGAAGGAACGCCTCAACCCCGGCCCCGGCCGGTTCGGCGGCTTCGACCCCGGCGACCGGATCGCCTACTCCCCCGCCCCGGGCCGCACTCTGCCGGGCACGGTGGTGAAGGCCGACGCGGAGGGGCTGCATCTGTCCTGCGCGGGCGCCCCCGTGGTCGTACCGCGAGAGCGGGTCGAGGCGTGGGTGCGGCACGGATGGGCGCTGACCGCGCATCAGGCGGTGGGCGGGCGCTGGCCCGCGGCGGTCGTGGTGCTGCCCGGCGATGCCGCGCAGGCGCTGAGCAGGCCGTGGGTGTACACGGCGTTCGGCCGGGGTGAGCGGCATCTCTCGGTGGTCCACGGCGCGGAGGGTGCGCTGCCGCGGGCGGTCGCGGAGATCCCGGCGAAGCCCCGTACGACCCGGCTGGCGACGCTGCTGCGCCCGCAGTCCCCGACGGACTGAGGCGCCCCGGCGCCGTCGGGATGGGATCACCCGGGACGGCGCTGTGCGGCGGTGCCGTACCGGCTTCGCGCCGTCACGGCACCGCCGCCGAGGTCACCTGCCGGCGCCCCGGACGCCCGCGCCGTCGGCCTCGCCGTCGTGCTCGTCGTGGGCCTCGTCCAGGTCCTCGTCGTCCACGAACTCCAGGTCGTCGTCCTCGGCGTCCGGGTCGGTGTCGTCGTGTTCGTCGTGTTCGTCGTCCTCGTCGTCGAACACCGCGCTGACGTCGAAGCGGCAGACCACCGCCTGTGGATCGAAGTGCTCGAAGGGGGCCTCCAGCCACTCCCCGGCCTCCGGGGCCTCGTCGGCCGCGGTGACCCAGAGCGTGGAGTCGCCCTCCTCCAGGCCGAACTCCTTGTGCCGGGAGGCGATCTCGTCCGGTTCGAACTCGCCGAAGAGCAGGCCGAGCGCGCCGGGAACGGTGCCTGCGGCGTCCTCGTCCAGCCCGGCGAGGTCCTCGAAGTCCTCCGCGGCCTCGACCCGCTCGGCCTGGGCCAGCAGCCGCTGGGGCTCCGCCACGGTGTAGTCGCGGCGGATCAGCACGCTGATCGCATGGGGTTCCTCGGGGCCCGCGTACGGCGGCAGCGTCTCGTCGGCGCCGGGGATCTCGAAGGGGGTGACCTCGTCGTAGCGGTCGTAGAGCAGCTCGTCGTACACCTCGGCGGCCGCGGCCAGCTGGTTGAACGCCTCGAAAACGGCCGGGTCGTCGTCTCCTGACCTGCGTTCGACCGCCGCCAGGTGACGGTCGAGCGCGTTCTTGATCGCCTCGGCGGCGGCGCGTACCTCGGCAGCGGTGGGCTGCGCAGCATCAGACATAGTGCAGACGCTATCCGTACCGGGCACCAGCCCGCACAATAGATGCGATGCCGGAATACGAATTTGTCGACGTGTATGTGCCTCGCGGGGTGTCCCGCAAGGAGACCACACGTCTGCTGACGGACCATGCCGAGTACGGACACTGGGAGTTGGACCGCCTGAGCCTGCTGCGCGACGGCAGCCGCAAGGTGCGGCTGCGGCGGCGGATCATCCGCCAGCTGCGGGCCACCTGGTGAGGCGGGACCGCTGAGGGCGACGGGGGCACGCAAGCGGCGGAGCGGGCCCGCCGACAAGGCCGGACCCGCTCCTCATGCGCCACCCGTCACGGCATCTTCACCGCCCGTCACGGCGCGTTTTCGCCGCGCGTCATGGCATGACCGTCCGCCGGTTCAGGCCCTGGCCCGTGCCTTGCGGTAGAGCACGGCGCCCGCGATCAGCGCGCCCGCGCCGGCCGGCAGCGCGAGGCCCAGCGGCAGATCACTGCCGGTGTGCGCGAGCTGCCCCGTGGTCAGGGACGCCGAGGGCGCCTGCGGCACATGCACCTGGTGGGCGGGCGGGGTCGCCGGGGTGCCCGGCTGGTGCGGAGTGCCCGGGGTGGTCGGCTTGCCCGGAGTGGTGGGCGTGCCCGGCTGAGTCGGGTGGCTCGGGTGGCCAGGGTGACTCGGGTGACCGGGGTGGCCAGGGTGGCCCGGGTGACCGGGGTGGCTCGGCGGGGTGGTGTGGCCGCCGCCCGGCGGAAGGCCGTGCGTACCGCCGCCGTTGGAGCAGTCGTTGCCCAGGGCGGGGTTGCCCACGCCGATGACGTCGACGCTGTTGCCGCACGCGTTCACCGGGACGTCGATCGGCACCTGGACGGTGTTGCCCGATCCCACGCCCGGCGAGCCGGAGGTGTGTCCGCCGGCGCTCGCTCCCCCTGGACCGCCGGCGCCGCCGTGGCCCTGACCTCCGTGGCCGCCGCCGGGGTTGGCGCAGGCGTTGCCCATCGCCGGGTTGAGGAGCCCGACGACATTGACGGTGTTGCCGCAGACGTTCACCGGCACATGCACCGGCACCTGCACGGTGTTGCCGGACAGCACGCCGGGTGAGCCGGTGGCGGCGCCGGACGCGCCCGCGTCCGCGTGTGCCATACCGGTCGCGGCGGCGAGTACCCCGGTCGCCGCCGCCATGGTCATCAGACCCTTACGGGTTCCTTGTCGCATTGCTGCGTACCCCCCTGCCTTCGCTTGCCTTCACTGTCTGGAAAAGGCCGGTCGGCCTCGGAGCGCATGGCGCGCGCTCCGAGGCCGACGGCTGAAAGAAGACGCCCCTCGGGGTGGAAAGCCCCTCCGGGGAACCGGTGTCAGCTGTTGACGCAGGTGTTGCCGAAGGCGGGGTTCAGGAGCCCGATCACGTTGATCGTGTCGCCGCACACGTTCACCGGAACGTGCACGGGCACCTGGATGACGTTGCCGGAGACGACACCCGGGGAGTGCAGGGCGGCACCCTGGGCACCGGAGTCGGCGACGGCCAGGCCCGCGCCCGCGAGAACCAGCCCACCGGTGGCAGCCGCGGCAGCGACGACCTTCTTGATCATTGTTCCTCCTCGTTGGCAAAGCGGCCCCAAGGTGCGGGGTCGCATCACCTGTAACGAGGAGGGAGTAATGGAGCTACGAGCTTATGGTCGCATTCACCCTTCTCAGTCGATCTCGAACGCGCGCCCGAAGCCGAGGCGGCCCGGTTCGAACGCCCCGGCGGCAGCTCAGGACGCGTCGATGAACCGGTCGAGCACCCGCACGCCGAACTGGAGGCCGTCCACCGGCACCCGCTCGTCCACGCCGTGGAACATGCCGGCGAAGTCCAGCTCCGGCGGCAGCTTCAGCGGGGCGAAGCCGAAGCCGCGGATGCCGAGGTCGTCGAAGGACTTGGCGTCGGTGCCGCCGGAGAGCATGTACGGGACCGCCTTGGCGATGGGGTCCTCGGCGAGCAGCGCGGACTGCATGGCCTCGACCAGCGCCCCGTCGAAGCTGGTCTCGACGGCCTTGTCCGCGTGCACGTCCTCGCGGCGCACATGCGGGCCGAGCAGCCGGTCGAGGTCGCCGAGGAACTCCTCCTCGTAGCCGGGCAGGAAGCGGCCGTCGAGGTGCGCGGTGGCCTCGCCGGGGATGACGTTGACCTTGTAACCGGCGTTCAGCTGGGTCGGGTTGGCGGTGTTGCTCAGGGTCGCGCCGATCAGTTTGGCGATGCCGCCGAGCTTGGCGATGGTCGCCTCCATGTCCTCGGGGTCCAGCTCGGTGCCGAGCGCGTCGCCCAGCTCGTCGAGGAAGGCCCGGGTGGTCTTGGTGACCCGCACCGGGAACTTGTGCCGGCCGACCCGGGCGACCGCCTCGGACAGCTCGGTGATGGCGTTGTCGCGGTGGATCATGGAGCCGTGCCCGGCGGTGCCGGCCACGGTGAGCTTCATCCAGTGCATGCCCTTCTCGGCCGTCTGGATCAGATAGAGCCGCCGGTGCTCGTTCACCGTGAAGGAGAAGCCGCCGACCTCGCTGATCGCCTCGGTGACGCCCTCGAACAGCTCGGGGTGGTGGTCGACCAGGTGGCGGGCGCCGAAGGTGCCGCCCGCCTCCTCGTCGGCGAGGAAGGCGACGACGATGTCGCGGGGGGGCCGCCGCCCGCTGCGCAGCCGGTCGCGCACCACCGCGAGGGTCATGGCGTCCATGTCCTTCATGTCGACCGCCCCGCGCCCCCATACGCACCCGTCGGCGATCTCGCCGGAGAAGGGGTGGTGGGTCCAGTCGTCGGCGTTGGCCGGTACGACGTCCAGGTGGCCGTGGATCAGCAGGGCGGGCCGGGAGGGGTCCTCCCCCGCGATGCGGGCCACGGTGGAGGCGCGGCCGGGGTGGGACTCGTAGATCTCCGGCTCCAGGCCGACCTCCGCGAGCTTCTCGGCGACCCACTCGGCGGCCTGGCGCTCGCCGGGCCCGGAGTGGTCGCCGTAGTTGCTGGTGTCGAACCGGATCAGATCGCGGCAGAGGTCCACGACCTCGTCCTCACCGGTGACGCCCTGGGCCGTGTCCTTCTCGCTCACGCTGCTTCCTCCCGCTTCCCTGCTGGTGGGTCCCCCTCATCCTCTCTCCGCGCCCGCCCTCGGCCCAAGACCGGTCCCGGCCCGTCACACGCCGTTCACGCCCGCCCGCCCCAGGCCGGGGGGTGATCAGTCACCCCCCGAAAGCCTGGTAATGTTTCCTCTGTCGCCGCGAGGGAAACCCCGCCGAGGGAAAACCGCGCACGACAGACACCTTGTCCGGGTGGCGGAATGGCAGACGCGCTAGCTTGAGGTGCTAGTGCCCTTTATCGGGCGTGGGGGTTCAAGTCCCCCCTCGGACACCAGTGAAGGCCCCTGCTCTGCGGGGGCCTTTCGCATGCCCGGATGCGGCCGGGTTCCTAGACTCGATGTGTGGCCCGGGTCAATGGCGAGGTCGAGGCGGTTCTGCGGGAGTACGCGGATCTCATCGCGATCACCGGAGGTGACGCGTTCAAGGCGCGTGCCTACGAGAAGGCGGCGCGGGCCGTCGGGGGGTATCCGGCGGATGTCTCGAAGCTCGACGAGGAGGGGCTGCGGGAGATCCCGAATGTGGGGCGGTCGATCGCCGAGAAGGTGATCGAGTTTCTGCGGACCGGGAAGATGGCGGCCGTCGAGGAGCGGCGGGCCAGGATTCCCGCCGGGGTGCGGGAGTTGATCACCATCCCGACGCTCGGGCCGAAGAAGGCGCTGCGGCTGTACGAGGATCTGCACATCTCCTCGGTGAGCGAGCTGGCCGCGGCGATCGAGGCGGACCGGCTGGCCGATCTCAAGGGGTTCGGGGAGAAGACGCAGGACAACATCCGGCACGGGATCGAGCTGCTGCGGGGGGGCCGGGGCGCGGGTGCCGTTGGCGCTCGCGCTGGACACCGCCGAGGGGATCGTCGGCGCGCTGGAAGAGGTGACCGGGTGCCGGAGGTGCGCGTACGCGGGGTCGCTGCGGCGGATGCGGGAGACCGTCGGGGATCTGGACATCCTGGTGGCGGCGCGGAAGTCGGGGCCGTTCATGGCGGCGCTGTGCGAGCTGCCGGGCACCGCCGAGGTGATCGCGCGGGGCACCAAGAAGACGTCGGTGCGCACCGGCAAGGGGCTCCAGGTGGATCTGCGGGTGCTGCCGCCGGAGTCGTGGGGCGCGGGACTCCAGTACTTCACCGGGTCCAAGGCGCACAACATCCGCACCCGGACGATCGCCGTGCGCGAGGGGCTGAAGCTGTCGGAGTACGGCGTGTTCGACACGGAGAGCGGGGAGTCGCTGGCCTCGCGCACCGAGGAGGAGGTGTACGCGCGGCTCGGGCTGCCGTGGATCGTGCCGACGCTGCGGGAGGACCGCGGGGAGATCGAGGCGGCGCTGCGCGGGGAGCTGCCCGAGGTGGTGACCGAGCGGGACGTCCGCGGTGATCTGCACACGCACACGGATCTCACCGACGGTCTGGCGTCCCTGGACGTCATGGTGGAGGCGGCGGCGAAGCGCGGGTACGCGTACTACGCGGTGACCGATCACGCGCCGGATCTGTCCATGCAGCGGATGACGGACGAGAAGATCCTCGCCCAGCGGGAGCGGCTGCGGGAGCTGGACGGGACGCATCATCGGATGCGGCTGCTGCACGGCACCGAGCTGAACATCGGGCCGGACGGCGGGCTCGACTGGCCGGACGAGTTCCTGGCCGGTTTCGATCTGTGCGTGGCCTCGCTGCACTCGCACTTCGACCTCGGCCGCAAGGCGATGACCCGGCGGCTGGTGCGGGCGGTGGAGAACCCGTACGTGAACATCCTCGGGCATCCCACCACCCGGCTGATCGGCCGCCGGGCCGGGGTGGACGCGGACTGGGACGAGGTGTTCGCGGCCTGCGCGCGCTCCGGGACCGCGCTGGAGGTCAACGCGCAGCCGGACCGGCTGGACCTCGGGGACGAGGACATCCTGCGGGCACGGACGCACGGGGTGCGGTTCGCGGTGAACACCGATGCGCACTCGGTGCCGCAGCTGGCGCAGCTGCGGTACGGCATCGGCACCGCCCAGCGCGGCTGGCTGACCCCGGACGAGGTGATCAACACCTGGCCGCTGACCCGGCTGCGGCGGTTTCTGCGCAAGGGCGGGCGCTGAGCTTCACGCGGGCACCACGACGCGGGGCGGCGGTCGGGCCTACACGTGCGCGGGTGCCAGGTGGTCCGTGAACCAGTCGCGGGCCAGTTCGGTCACTCTCTCCAACGTGCCGGGTTCCTCGAAGAGGTGGGTGGCGCCGGGGACGGTCTCCAGCCGGTTCTCGCAGCGCAGCCGGGACCGCGCGTCCCGGTTGAGGTCGAGGACGAGTGGGTCGGCGCCACCGACGATCAGCAGGGTGGGCGCGGTGACCTCGGGGAGCCGGGGTCCGGCGAGGTCGGGGCGGCCGCCCCGGGAGACGACGGCGGCGGGGTGCCCCTCGGGCGCGGCCCACAGGGCGGCGGCCGCGCCGGTGCTGGCGCCGAAGTAGCCGAGGGCGAGGCCGGAGGTCGTGGGCTCCGCGCGCAGCCAGTGGGTGGCGGCGAGCAGCCGGGCGGCCAGCAGCGGGATGTCGAACACGTTGTCGCGGTCCCGGGCCTCCGCGTCGGTGAGCAGGTCGAACAGCAGGGTGCCGAGCCCGGCGCGGTGCAGGCCCTCGGCGACGTGCCGGTTGCGGGGGCTGTGCCGGCTGCTGCCGCTGCCGTGCGCGAAGGCGATGACGCCGGTGGCGCCCTCGGGCACGGTCAGGCCGCCGCCCAGCCGTACGGCACCGGCGGGCACGGTCACCTCCCGTGCGGCACCGGTGGGTACGGTCACGTCCCGTTCGGCGTCGTGGCCGCTCGGTCCGGGGTTCGGGCGCCGTCGCCGTGCCTGGCGCAGACACGCCGTGACCTCCGCGTCCTCGGTCTGGGTGAAGTCGTCGTAGAACTGTCCGACGGCGGCGAAGTCCCAGGGTGTCTCCAGGCAGACGACGTCGTCGGCGTCGCCGCCGAGGCGGCGGGCGACGTCGCGGGGGGCGACGGGGGCCGCGAGCACGATGCGGGCGGCGCCGCGGGCGCGGGCGACCCGGCAGGCGACCCGGGCGGTGGAGCCGGTGGCCACCCCGTCGTCGACGACCACGGCGGTGCGGCCGGTGAGCGGGACGGAGGGGCACTCGCCCCGGTAGCGTTCGGCGCGTTCGGCGAGCACCCGGCGCTCGCGCTCCTCGACCCGGGCGAGTTCGTCGTCGCGGACGCCGGTGCCGCGCAGCACGTCCGCGTTGAGCACCCGTACGCCGTCCTCGCCGATCGCGCCCATCGCCAGTTCGGGCTGGTACGGCACCCCGAGTTTGCGCACGAGGCAGACGTCCAGCGGGGCGTCCAGGGCGTCGGCGACCTCGGCGGCCACCGGTACTCCCCCGCGCGGCAGTCCGAGCACCACCACGTCCGGGCCCCGCAGCGCTTCCAGGCGGGCGCCGAGTCTGCGCCCCGCCTCCGGCCGGTCGGCGAACCGCACGGCGGGCACCTCACTCCCGGGGCAGCCAGAGCGGTGCGGGGCTGCTCTCCGTGTCGATCGCGCCCAGCGCCCGCATGTCGCCGTTGGCCGCGCGTACCAGCAGCCGGCCCATGGCGATCAGGGCGCGTCCGGCGGCGAGTTCGTCGCCGATCTCGGGCATGTCGCGGTCGTACGGGTTGCGGCGGGCCTCGGCGTGGCTCTCCAGGACGTTGTCCCCGGTGTCCAGGACGATCCGGGCCGTGGTGTCCGGGTCGTGCTCGGACAGATACAGGTTCAGCCGCCACTCCTTGACGGCCGGCGGGTGATGGCTGCTCACGGGTCGGGTCATCGTCCGTCCCTCCTCCTCGCGGAGCGGGCCCCGGGCGCGTCGGGCCGTACGTCCGCTGCGGGTCCGCCCGTTCTCCACTGTGCACCCGGCCGGCGGCGGACGCCTCCCCTGCCCCGGGCCCGGTGCGCCCGTCCCGTCCCGGCACAATGGGGCGCATGACCACGCGTACCTGCCCCTGCGGACTGCCGCAGTCCTACGACGCCTGCTGCGGCCGTTTCCACTCGGGCGCGGCGGGCGCGCCGACCGCCGAGCTGCTGATGCGCTCGCGGTACTGCGCCTTCGTCAAGGGGGACGCGGGGTATCTGCTGCGCACCTGGCATCCACGGACCCGGCCGGAGCGGCTCGACCTCGATCCGCGGATGCGGTGGACCGGTCTGGAGATCCTCGACGCCGCCGACGGGTCCGCCTTCCACACCACCGGGACGGTGACCTTCCGCGCCTCCTACCGGGGCGGCTCGCTGTGTGAGCGCAGCCGGTTCGAGCGGGTGGACGGGGCGTGGGTGTACGTGGACGGGGACTTCCTGGAGTAGGGCCCGTCCGACGATTCCCGGCTGCCGCGCCTCGGTCAGGGCGCCAGGATGTCCAGTTCCTGGAGGGCGCCCACGGTGATCTGCCGGGTGAGTTCCTCGGCGCGGACGGCGTCCCGGGCGCGCACCGCCTCGGCGACCCGGACGTGCAGGGTGACGGCCGCCGGGTCGGGGTCCTCGAACATGACCTCGTGCTGGGTGCGGCCGGTCAGCACCTCGGCCACGACATCGCCGAGGCGGGCGAACATCTCGTTGCCGGAGGCGGTGAGGATGACCCGGTGGAAGGCGACGTCGTGGAACAGGTACTCCGCGAGCCGGTGGCCGCGTGAGTGGGCGACCATGCCGAGCGCGCACTCGGTGAGTTCGGCGCACTGCTCGGCGGTGGCGTGCCGGGCCGCGAGTCCGGCCGCGGCCGGTTCGATCGCGGAGCGCAGCACGGTGAGCGAGCGCAGCTGGTGTGGGCGGTCGGCGCCGGCCAGCCGCCAGCGGATGACCTGCGGGTCGTAGACGTTCCACTCGCTCTTGGGGCGGACGGTGACGCCCACGCGGCGGCGGGACTCGACCAGGTGCATCGATTCGAGGACCCGCACCGCCTCGCGCATCACGGAGCGTGACACCTCGAAGTGCTGAGCGAGTTCGTCGGTGCGCAGGATGCTGCCCGGCGGGTACTCGCCCGCGGTGATCGCGGGGCCGAGGCTGTCCAGTACGCGGCCGTGCAGCCCCCGGCCCGGTGTGCTCATGCACTCAGCGTACGGCGTAGGTCACGGAAACAAAAAGTCAGACTTATACATCACAGACTCTTGAATTCGTCGTACCTAATAGGTTTCAGTGTGGCGACGCCGCCGTGGCGTCGGATGTCGAGGAAGACAGCGAGGCAGTACATGCGAACCCCCCAGGTCGTCGTCGTGATGGGCGTCGCGGGGACGGGCAAGACCACGATCGGTCCCCTGCTCGCCGCGCGGCTGGGCGTCCCGTACGCCGAGGGCGACGACTTCCACCCCAAGGCCAACATCGACAAGATGACGGCCGGTATACCGCTGGACGACAGCGACCGCCTGCCCTGGCTGGACGCCATCGGCCACTGGGCGCACGGGCGGGCGGGGCTCGGCGGGGTGGTCAGCAGTTCGGCGCTGAAGCGCGCGTACCGCGACCGGCTGCGGGCGGTGGCGCCCGGGGTCGTGTTCGTGCATCTGACGGGCGACCGGAAGCTGATCGAGGACCGGATGGCGCACCGGCAGGGCCACTTCATGCCGACGGCGCTGCTGGACTCGCAGTTCGCCACGCTGGAGCCCCTCGGGCCGGACGAGGCGGGCGTCGCCGTGGACGTCGCCGGTGGCCCCGAGGAGATCGCCGAACGCGCCGTACTGGCACTGGACGGGCTGTCCACCGCATCCGCGCAGCAGTAGCGTTCCCCAACTCCCCGTAACCGCAAGGAACCCCCGTGACCAGACTCAGCGTCGAGATGCTGGCAGCGGACGCCCCTCCGCCGATCTCCACCGCAGGACACGCCCAGCTGGGCATCGCCGTCCTGGTGGGCATCGCGGTGATCGTCCTGCTCATCACCAAGTTCAAGCTGCATGCCTTTCTGGCGCTGACCATCGGGTCGCTGGCGCTCGGCGCGGCGGCCGGCGCGCCCCTCGACAAGGTGCTCACCAGTTTCACCACCGGGCTCGGCGCCACGGTCGCGAGCGTCGGTGTGCTGATCGCACTGGGCGCCACGCTCGGCAAACTGCTCGCCGACTCCGGGGGCGCGGACCAGATCGTGGACACGATCCTGGCCAGGGCCGGCGGCCGGGCGATGCCGTGGGCGATGGTGCTCATCGCCTCCGTGATCGGGCTGCCGATCTTCTTCGAGGTCGGCATCGTGCTGCTGATCCCGGTCGTGCTGATGGTCGCCAAGCGCGGCAACTACTCCCTGATGCGCATCGGTATCCCGGCGCTGGCCGGTCTGTCCGTGATGCACGGTCTGATCCCGCCGCACCCCGGCCCGCTGGTCGCGATCTCCGCGCTGCACGCCAACCTGGGTGTGACGCTGGCGTTCGGCATCCTGGTCGCCATCCCGACGGTGATCGTCGGCGGCCCGCTGTTCTCGAAGGTCGCGGCCCGCTGGGTGGACGTACCGGCGCCCGAGCGGATGCTGCCGCAGCGGCCCTCGCAGGAGCTGACCCGCCGTCCGAGCTTCGCCGCGACGCTCGTCACCATCCTGCTGCCGGTGGCGCTGATGCTGCTCAAGGCGCTGGTGGACATCGTCATCGACGACCCGGCGAACACCACGCAGCGTGCCTTCGATGTCATCGGCGCCCCGCTGATCGCCCTGCTCGCCGCGGTGATCGTCGGCTTCTTCACGCTGGGCCGGCCCGCCGGGTTCAGCAAGGAGCGGCTCCAGGCCACGGTGGAGAAGGGCCTGATGCCCATCGCCGGCATCCTGCTGATCGTGGGCGCGGGCGGCGGCTTCAAGCAGACGCTGATCGACTGCGGTGTCGGCCAGATGATCCTGGACGTCTCCAAGAGCTGGTCGATCCCGGCGGTGCTGCTGGCCTGGCTGATCGCCGTGGTGATCCGGCTCGCGACCGGCTCGGCGACGGTGGCGACGGTCTCGGCGGCCGGTCTGGTCGCCCCGCTCGCGGCCGACATGTCGACCACGCACACCGCGCTGCTGGTCCTGGCGATCGGCGCCGGCTCGCTCTTCTTCAGCTTCGTCAACGACGCCGGGTTCTGGCTGGTCAAGGAGTACTTCGGGCTCACCGTCGGCCAGACCGTCAAGACCTGGTCGATCATGGAGACGATCCTGTCGGTGGTCGGCGGCGCGCTGGTGCTGGTGCTGTCACTGGTGGTGTAGCGACGGCGGTACGACGGCGGAGGCCCGCCCCTCGAAAAAGGGGGGGCGGGCCTCCGTCGTCGTACCGGAACCCGTTCAGGGGCGCGGGCGCGTTCGCCACAGCGGGTGCTGCCGTTTCGCCCATTCCTGGCTGACCGTGCCCGTGCGCAGCCCCTCCCGCGACTCCGGGTCGCCCAGCGCCATGCCGATATGACCGGCCAGGACGACCGCGATGGTGAGGGCGAGCCAGTCGTGGACGAAGGTGGCGGAGGTGCGCCAGACCAGCGGGGCGAGATGGGTGAACCACATCAGCAGGCCGGTGCCGAGCATGACCAGGGTCGCCCCGGCGATCCAGGCGGCGTAGATCTTCTGCCCGGCGTTGAACTTGCCCGCCGGGCGCGCCTGTCGGCGCCGGTCGCGGCGCAGGGCGGCCCGCAGCCAGACCCTGTCGTGCGGGCCGAACCGGTTGAGGAAGCGCAGATCGGCGCGGAAGGCGCGGGAGGCCAGGCCCAGCAGGACGGGGACGGGCAGCGCGAGCCCGGCGCACTCGTGGACGCGGACCACCAGGGCGCGGCGGCCGACCAGGACGGCGAGCTGGGGGATATAGAGGACGGCCGCGGTCGCCACGCACACGCCCATCAGCGCGGCCGTGGTCCGGTGCACCCAGCGTTCGGCCCGGGAGAAGCGGCGGATCCGGGCGGCGGGGCGGGCCGGGGTGTCAGCTCGTAGGCTCATCGGTGCGTCCGTTCGAACGGCCGACCCAGGCGTCGACGTCGTAGCCCAGGTTCTCCCAGTAGCCCGGCTCGACGCGGTCGGTGACGGTGATGCCGGAGAGCCACTTGGCGGACTTGTAGAAGTACATGGGGGCGACATAGAGGCGGACGGGGCCGCCGTGGTCGTGGCCGATGTCCTTGTTCTGCATGCGCAGGGCGACCAGGACGTCCGGGCGGCGGGCCTGGTCGAGGGTGAGGCTCTCGGTGTAGGTGCCGTCGAAGCAGGTGAAGCGGATCGCCTTGGCGCCGCGGCGGACCCCGGCCGCGTCGAGGAGGTCGGCGAGGCGTACGCCCTCGAAGGGGGTGCCGGGGACCCGCCAGCCGGTGACGCACTGGACGTCCTTGACCAGCCGGGTCTGCGGGAGGGCGCGCAGCTCGGCGAGGGTGTAGGCGCGGGGGCGGTCGACCAGGCCGCCGACGGTCAGGCGGTAGTCCGTGGCGTTCTTGTCGGGGACGGAGGCAGCGACCGAGTAGTAGCGGAAGCCGCCGCCGTTGGGCAGCAGCCCGGTCAGGCCCGTCGGGTCCTTGCCGGCGAGGCCCTCCAGGGCGCGTTGCAGGGTGGGCGCGGCGAGCACGCCGAGGGCGCCCAGGCCGAGGGTGCCGAGGAAGACGCGGCGGCCGACGGGGGTGCCGTCCCGTTCCTCGGGGGGTTCGGGGTTCACCTCCTCATTCGAACACCGGGCCTGCGGGGTGGCCAGGGAATCGGGGCCCCGGTCAGGGATTCGTAAGGAATTCAGGGGTGCGCGAGGAATGCCTCAGGGATGCGCGAGGAATGCCGAGGCCTGGGCGCGGGCCGTGCGGAAGGCGGCGCGCGGGTCGCGGTGCGGGTAGCTCCAGGGGGCCCGGGTGGCGTGGGCGCCGATGCGCCGGAAGAGGACGGCGGCCTCGGCCGGGCGGCCCGCGCAGGACAGCGCGAACGCCAGGTGGTTGAGATCGATGTGGCGGCGGGGGTGCTCGTCCTGCTCCCACTCCAGCCACCAGTCGAAGCCGGCCCGCAGGATCCGGCGGGCGCGCGGCCCGGACCAGTGCGCCGAGGCGGTGGGGTCGGCCGGGGCGAGGCCGGTGGCGGCGAGCACCCGGTAGCGCTCGGCGAGGGCGACGACCGGCAGCACGGCCAGCGGGGAGTCGGCGGGGGCCTCGGCGGCGGCCAGCTCGGCGAGGTCGTACACCTCGTGGGACTCGTACCGCCCGCCCGAAGGCCGTTCGGCGAGGCGGGCGACGAGGAGGTGGTGGGCGTGGTGGTGCTCGGGGTGGCGGCGGCGCACCTCGGCGAACACGTCGAAGACCTCCCGCTCGGGCCCGACGATCCGGGCGAGCCGGAGCAGCCCGAGCCAGGGGGTGGGGTCGGCGGGGGCGAGCGCGGCGGCCCGCTCGCACGCCTCGCGGGCCCGCTCGGGGTTCTCCCGGCCGCGCAGGGCGCGCTGGACGCGGGCGAGCGCGAGCAGGGCGGCGGCGTCCGGGGAGCCGGGTTCGGCCTGGAGCCAGTCCCAGGCCCAGGCGGCGGCGTACGGCTCGCGGGCGAGCGCGGTCAGCCGGTGGCCCCTGCGGTCCCAGTCGTCGCCGGTGTGCAGCAGCAGGGAGCGGGCGGCCTGGCGGCGGCCCTGGACCAACGCGGCGCGGGCGGTGCGCAGTTCGGCGTCGTCCAGGGCGTCGTCGTAACCGCCGGGGAGGTCCGGGGCGGTGGCGCCGGAGGGGGCCGTGCGGGCCCGGCGCACGTCGAGCAGAGGCGGGAGTGGTGACACCGCAGGACTTCCTGTTTCTCGGGCTGCCATCGGCCGATCACACACAGCAAACCCGCAGGCCAAGGTTTGCGTCAAGCGGAACGCTGATGTTAATGGGTTCAACTACCGTTCGTAGCAGGGAAATTGGGGTATAGGCGCGGATACGTGACCGACCGTGAGGCCGGGCCGGAACCGGCCCGGGACCGGGGTGCGGTGCGGCGCTGTGGCGTATGCCATGCCGTCGCGCGCCCCGTCGTGCCGGGATGTGTGGCGTACGCCATGGCGCCCCGCGCCCCCGGCGCCGACCATGGCGGGTCAACCGCCCCTTTCCGGGTTCTTCCGGGGCAATGCCGTCCCGGGGGCGCTACAGTCGGCCACTACGCGTCCGTGGTCCGGCCGGATGATCGAGGTACGCAGCGTGTCCGTTCTGGTTCTCCTCCTCGCCGTGAGCGCGGCCTGCTGTCTGGGCCTCGGCTTCGTGCTCCAGCAGAACGCCGCGCAACGGGCGCCGCTGAGCGACTTCCTGTCGCTGCGGCTGCTGCTCGACCTGATGCGGGTGCCGCGCTGGCTGGGCGGGCTCGGGCTGATGGTGGCCGGCATGGTGCTGGGCGCGGTGGCGCTCGGCAAGGGTGAGATCTCGCTGGTGGAGCCGCTGCTCGCGACCAATCTGCTGTTCGCGCTCGCGCTCTCCCGGTACCAGACCAAACAGCCGCTGGGACGGCAGGGTTGGGCGGGGCTGCTGCTGCTCGCGGGCGGGGTGAGCGCGTTCATCACGGCGGGTGAGCCGCGGGCGGGCAACGCCATCGCGGATCCGCTGCGGCACTGGCTGATCATCGGCGTGGTGGTGGGCGTGGCCCTGGCCCTGACGACATACGCCAAGCGCTCCCGGCTGAACTGGACCGCCGTACTGCTGGCCCTGGCCGCCGGGCTGCTCTACGGGGTGCAGGACGCGCTGACCCGGGTGAGCGGCACCCTCTTCTCCGACGGCGGCTTCGCGGATCTGCTCACCAGCTGGCAGCCGTACGGCGTGTTCGTGTGCGGGGTGACCGGTCTCGTGCTGGTGCAGAGCGCGTTCGAGACGGCGCCGCTGCGGATGTCGCTGCCCGCGCTCACCGCCGCCGAGCCGCTCGCCGGAATCCTGTGCGGGGTGGGCTTCCTCGGCGACCGGCTGCGCACCGACACCGGGGCGCTGGCCTGGGAGGCGGCCGGGCTCGCGGGCGTGGTCGGGGGCATCGTGCTGCTCGGGATGCACCCGGCGATGCCCTGCGGCACCACGGAGTCGGAGCCCCCGGCCCACGAACTCCAGCGCCGTTGAAGCCTTCCACCGCGGCGCGCGCCCCCGTGCTTGGATGAGGGCATGAATCCTGCTGACGAGATCCTCGACGTCGTCGACGAACACGACCGCGTCGTCGGGCAGTTGCCGCGCGGTGAGGTGTACCGGCGCGGGCTGCGCCACCGCTGTGTCTTCATCCAGGCCCGGGACGCGGCCGGCCGGCTCTTCGTGCACCGGCGTACGGCGACCAAGCTGGTCTTCCCCGCCCTGTACGACCCGTTCGTCGGCGGGGTCGTGGGCGCGGGCGAGTCCTATGACGAGGCGGCGCTGCGGGAGGCCGAGGAGGAGCTCGGCGTGTCCGGGCTGCCCCGGCCGACGCATCTCTTCACGTTCCTCTACGACGACGGCGCCGGGAAGACCTGGTGGTCGGCGGTGTACGAGGTGCGCTGCGAGCTGCCAGTGAACCCGCAGGTGGAGGAGGTGCAGTGGCACGCCTTCCTCTCCGAGGAGGAGGTCGAGGCGCGCCTCGGCGAGTGGGAGTGGGTGCCGGACGGGCTGGCCGCGTACGAGCGGCTCGCGCGGTTCCGCGCCGGGAACACCGGGAACGCCCAGAGCTGAGCCTCCCGCGCACCCGGAACCCGGTGGTCCCCGTCACGTTTCCCGTCCTGTTCGCCGCACACACTGGACGACATACCGACCGGTCGGCATCATGAGTCGAGTCCTGCTATCCGACCGTTCACAGGAGTGACACATGAGCGCCGACCACCCGCCCGGACTGGACCTGGACCGGCTGCGCGCCCTGCTGGAGCGGGAGCGCCCTGGGCTGGTGCGGGGGCCGCTCACCGGGCGGCTGATCGAGGGCGGCCGGTCGAACCTCACCTACGCGCTCTCCGACGGCACCTCGAAGTGGGTGGTGCGCCGCCCGCCGCTCGGCCATGTCCTCGCCACCGCGCACGACATGAAGCGCGAGCACCGGGTGATCAGCGCCCTGCACCCCACCTCCGTACCGGTCCCCGCGCCGGTGCTGCTGTGCGAGGACGAGGAGGTGCTCGGCGCGCCGTTCTACATGATGGAGTTCGTCGCGGGCACGCCGTACCGCACCTCCGCACAGCTCGCCCCGCTCGGCGAGCAGCGGGTGCGGGGCGCGGTGCTGTCCCTGGTGGACACGCTGGTCGAGCTGCACGCGGTGGACCCCGCCGAGGTGGGCCTCGGCGACTTCGGCCGCCCGGAGGGCTATCTGGACCGGCAGCTGCGCCGCTGGGGCAAGCAGCTGGACGCCTCCCGCAACCGCGAGCTGCCCGGCATCGACGAACTCCACGCCGCACTGGGCCGGGGGCTCCCCGGCTCGCCCGCCGCCACCGTCGTGCACGGCGACTACCGGCTGGACAATGTGCTGATCGGGGCGGACGACCGGATCACGGCGATCCTCGACTGGGAGATGTCCACGCTCGGCGACCCGCTGACCGACCTCGGTCTGCTGGTGATGTACAGCCGCTCCCTGGACCTGCCGAACTCCCCCGTCTCCACCACCGCCGAGGCACCGGGGCACCCCGCGCCCGAGGAGCTGATCGAGCGGTACGCGGCGCGCTCCGGGCGGGACGTCTCGGCCGTCCCCTGGTACGAGGCGTTCGCGTTCTTCAAGCTCGCCGTGATCCTGGAGGGCATCCACTACCGCTTCACGCTGGGCCAGACGGTCGGGCGCGGCTTCGACCGGATCGGCGAGCTGGTGCCCGTCTTCATCGACCACGGACTGACCACCCTTCAGGAAGGCTGACCGTCATGGACTTCGCGTTCGACGCGCGTACCGAGGAGATGCGGGCCAAGCTGCTCGCCTTCATGGACGAGTACGTCTACCCGGCCGAGCCGGTCGCCGAGGAGCAGCGGGCCGCGCTCGCCTCGCCGTGGGACACCCCGGCGGTGGTGGAGGAGCTGAAGGCGGAGGCCCGCAGGCAGGGCCTGTGGAACCTGTTCCTGCCCGACACGGAGTACGGCGCGGGCCTGACGAACCTCCAGTACGCGCCGCTCGCCGAGATCACCGGCCGCTCCCCGCACCTGGCGCCCACCGCGACCAACTGCGCGGCGCCCGACACCGGGAACATGGAGGTGCTGGCGCAGTTCGGCGACGAGGCGCAGAAGAAGCAGTGGCTGGAGCCGCTGCTCGCCGGTGAGATCCGGTCCGCGTTCGCGATGACCGAGCCGGAGGTAGCCTCCTCGGACGCCACCAACATCACCACCCTGATCGAGCGGGACGGCGACGAATACGTCATCACCGGCCGCAAGTGGTACATCTCCGGGGCGATGAGCCCGGACTGCCGGATCTTCATCGTGATGGGCAAGACGGACCCGGACGGCGCGGACATCCGCCGCCAGCAGTCCATGGTCCTGGTCCCGCGCGACACGCCCGGGGTGACCGTCCGGCGGGCCATGCGGGTGTTCGGCTACGAGGACCACTCGCACGGCGGACACGCCGAGGTGGTCTTCGACCGGGTGCGGGTGCCGGTGTCCCATCTGATCGGCGAGGAGGGCGGCGGCTTCGCCATCGCGCAGGCCCGGCTCGGCCCCGGCCGGATCCACCACTGCATGCGGCTGATCGGCATGGCCGAGCGGGCGATCGAGCTGATGTGCCGGCGCGCGGTCTCGCGTACGGCGTTCGGCAAGCCGCTGGCCCAGCAGGGCGTGGTGCAGAACTGGATCGCCGACGCCCGGGTGACGGTCGAGCAGCTGCGGCTGCTGGTGCTGAAGACGGCCTGGCTGATGGACACCGTCGGCAACCGGGGCGCGCACACCGAGATCCAGGCCATCAAGATCGCCACCCCGCGCGCGGTGGTCGACATCCTGGACCGGGCGATCCAGCTGCACGGCGCGGGCGGGGTGAGCCAGGACTTCCCGCTGGCCGAGGTCTACGCCGCCGCCCGCACCCTGATGCTGGCCGACGGCCCGGACGAGGTGCACCAGCGGTCGCTGGCGCGGCGGGAGCTGAAGAAGTACCTGTAGGCGGACACGGGTGAGGGGCGGCCCGCGAAGGAGGCCGCCCCTTGCCTGCGCTCACGGGCGCGGGTCACCGGCGTTCAGGGGCGCAGCGCGCGCAGCAGCAGGTCCGCGAGGTGGTCGGCGACCTGCTGGGGGCTCAGCGGTCCGTCCGGGCGGTACCAGGTGGACAGATGGTGGACGGAACCGAAGTGGTAGTCCACCACCAGGTCGGCCGGGGTGGCGGTGGAGAAGACGCCGGACTTCTGGCCCTCCTCGATGAGCGCGCGGAACCGTTCGTGGTAGCGGCGCCGTTCGGCCCGTACCTGCTTGTGCTTCTCCGGGCTCAGCTGGTGCATGGAGCGGAAGAAGATCGAGGCGTCGTCCAGGTTCTCGATGGTCGACACCACGACGTCCGCCGCCGCTTCCCGCAGCCGGGTCTCCACGGGCGCGTCCATGTCGGCGAAGTGGTCGAGCCGCTCCTGCTGGACGCGGAGCATGCGCGCGTACACCTCGTGCAGCAGATCGTCCTTGGAGCCGAAGTAGTGGTACAGCGCCCCCTTGGTGACGCCGGCCGCCTCCACGATCTCCTGCACCGAGGTCCGGTCGTAGCCCTGCTCGGCGAAGAGCCGGGTGGCGGCGGCCAGCAGCCGCTGCGGAACAGGTGCTCCGTCGCCGTCCGTCGTCCTGGGCACTGCCGCCACCTGCCTTCCGTGATGTCGCTCGTTCTGAGTGTCGCTAGTTTCGGCGTTCGCCGTCGCCGCGGGAGCGAAGCTCCCGCCGGAGGATCTTCCCACTCGACGTCTTGGGCAACTCGGGCAGGATCTCCACCTGGCGCGGATATTTGTAGGCGGCCAGTCTCTCCTTGCAGTACACCGCGAGTTCATCCGGGTCCGCCGCGGCGCCAGGACGAAGGCTGATGTACGCCTTGACGGTCTCCCCGCGATAGCCGTCCGGGATGCCGACGACGGCCGCCTCGCGCACCGCCGGATGGGCGTACAGGACGTCCTCGACCTCGCGCGGCCACACCTTGAACCCGGACGCGTTGATCATGTCCTTCTTGCGGTCCACGACGTAGAGCCAGCCCTGCGGGTCCATGAACCCGATGTCGCCGGTGTGCAGCTCGCCCCCGGGGAAGGTCTCGGCGGTGGCGTCCGGGCGGCGCCAGTAGCCGGGGATCACCTGGGGCCCGCGCACCACGATCTCGCCCTGCTCGCCGAACGGCACGTCCGCGCCGCTCTCGTCCACGATCCGCACCAGCGTGTCCGGTCCCGGCAGGCCGACCGCGAGCGTCCCGGAGACCGGGTCGACCGGCGCCTCCAGACCGGAGGGCACGGAGGCGCAGGGCGCGGTGCACTCGGTGAGCCCGTATCCGTTGCGGATGTACGCCCCGAACCGCGCCCGGAAGCCCTCCACCAGCGCGGGCGGCAGCGGGGCCCCGCCGGAGGCGAGGTGCACGAAGGAGGAGAAGTGCTCCGGACCCGCCCCGGGGTGGGCGCCGAGCGCCATGAAGGCGGTGGCGGGGCCGACCGTGAACACCGGGCGGTGCTCGGCGAACGCCTCCAGGACCACACCCGGTTCGAACCGGTAGGCGAGGACCAAGGTGCCGGCGCTGTTCAGACAGGCGCCGAACTGGCAGACCATGCCGGTGATGTGGAACAGCGGCGCGAGCGCGAAGTAGACCGGCCCCTCGGGCAGCGGGAGCCCGGTGCGCTGGCGTTCCACGGTGTACATGATGTTGCCGTGGGTGTTGGTGGCGCCCTTGGGGGTGCCGCTGGTCCCTGAGGTGTAGCTGATCAGCGCGATGTCGCCGGGTCCCGGGTCCCGCCCCTCGGGCACCCGCCCGCCCTGCCGGGCCACGGCCACCAGGTCCTCGGCGTCGGGGGCTCCCGGCAGCCGCTCGAAGGCCAGCACCCGCTGGTCGTCGCGGGTCTGGAAGTCCAGCTCGCACCCGGTGAGCACGATCCGCACCGGCGAGTCGGCCGCCGTCCGCCGCAGGTACGACTCCCACGCCCGCTCGGAGCAGATCAGCGCGGCCACCTCGGCGTCCCGCAGCACATGGCCGACCTCGGCCGACTTGTACATCGGGTTGACCGGCACCACGGTCGCGCCCGCCTTCCAGGCGCCGAGCACGGCCAGCACGAAGTGCGGGGAGTTCTGCAGGAGTACGGCCACCCGGTCGCCGCGCTCCAGTCCGCGCGCGGCGAGACGCGCGGCGATCGAGTCGCTGAGCTCGTCCACCTCGCGGTAGCTCAGGCGGGCGTCGAAGTAGGCGAGGAAGGTGCGCTCGGGCGCCTTCGCGGCGGCGGCGCGCAGGGCGTGCACCAGCGAGTCGGCCGGGGCGACGGGGACCCGCTGGGCCTCGTTCAGCAGGGCCAGCCAGGGCTTGGCCGCGTACGGGGAGTCGCTCACGAGACCTCCTCCACCTTCTGCTGGAGGTGGTTCATGCCGGCCAGCCAGCGCTCGGGGTCGGCCGCGCGCACCTGGTAGCGGGCGCCGGTCTCCGGGTGCGGCAGGATCAGGAAGCGGTCCTCCTCGATGCCCTTGAAGAGCGCGTCGGCCACGTCCTGCGGCTCGATCGCGGTCGGCACCAGCACCACCTCGCCCGCGGTGCCGGTGGCCGCGAGCATGTCGGTGCGCACGCCCTCCGGGCAGATCGCGTGCACCTTCAGACCGCGGTGGCGGTACGTCAGGGACAGCCACTCGGCGAACGCGTAGGCGCCGTGCTTGGTGACGCTGTAGGAGGGGGCGCCGACCATGGTGAGCAGCCCGGCGGCGGACACGGTGGTGACGAACCGGCCGCTGCCCCGCTCCAGCCAGTGCGGCAGCAGGGCGTGGGCCGCGCGGACATGGGCCATCACATTGACGTCCCAGGCCAGTGCCCAGGACCGCTCGTCCAGCGGCCCGGCGATGTCGCCGTCGGAGAAGCCGACCCCGGCGTTGGCGCAGTACACGTCGATGGTCCCGCCGAGCGCGTCCCGGGCCTCCTCGACGATCGCGGAGGCGTCCCCGGGCACGGCGGTCCCGCCGATCTCCTCGGCCACCGCCTTCGCCTTTCGCCCGTCCAGGTCGTTCACCACGACCCGGGCCCCGGCCCCGGCGAACCTCCGGGCCAGCGCGGCCCCGATCCCCCCACCGGCCCCGGTGACGACGACTCCCGCATCCTGCATGGCTTCCACCATCGGTCTCCTTCGACACGACGCGACTCGGCTCAGCGCGGCCAGACTAACCGGTCGGTATGTGTGAAGGAAGGGTCATCGCACCAACCTCTAGAGGCCCGCACCTTCCGCACCAACGGAGGTCCCATGCAGCTGTCCCGAAGAAACCTCCTGGCCACGGCCACCCTGGCCGCCGTCCCCGCCGCGTCCCCCGGGGAGGCCGTGCCCCCCGGCGCGGCCGTGTCCCCTCGGCACCGCGCGTCCTTCCGCACCGGCTTCGAGCGGCTCGCGGCCGACGGCTACCGGCTCCTCCACGGCCAGAAGGCCGGCATCGTCACCAACCCCACCGGCATCACCCGCGACGCCCGGCACATCGTGGACGTCATGCACGAGGACAGCCGCGTCAGGCTGACGGCGGTCTTCGGCCCGGAACACGGCTTCCGCGGTACCGCGCAGGCCGGGGGTTCCGAGGGCCGCTACGACGATCCGGAGACGGGCCTGCCGGTCTACGACACGTACCTCAAGAGCGGTCAGCCGCTGGCCGACGTCTTCACCGCCTCCGGCGTCGACACGATCGTCTTCGACATCCAGGACGTCGGCGCCCGCTTCTACACGTACATCTGGACGCTGTACGACTGCATGGAGGCCGCCCGGACGGCGGGGAAGCGGTTCGTCGTGCTCGACCGCCCGAACCCGGTCACCGGCCGTGAGGCTCAAGGTCCGGTGCTGCACAAGGAGTTCGCCACGTTCGTCGGCCGGCAGCCGATCGCGCAGGCGCACGGCATGACCGTCGCGGAGCTGGCCCGGCTGTTCGACAAGGAGTTCCTCGGCGGGTCCGGCCCCCTGGAGACCGTGCTGATGACGGGCTGGCGGCGCACGGACTTCTACGACGCCTCGGCGCTGCCCTGGGTGCCGCCGAGCCCCAACATGCCCACCCCGGACACGGCGTTGGTGTACTCCGGCACCTGCATGTTCGAGGGCACGAACCTCTCCGAGGGCCGCGGCACCACCCGGCCGTTCGAACTCCTCGGCGCCGAGGGCATCGACGGCCGCTGGGCGGCGGCCGCGAACGCGCTGGGGCTGCCCGGGGTGCGGTTCCGGGAGGCGTACTTCGCGCCCACGTTCTCCAAGTTCGAGGGGAAGACGGCCGGCGGGGTGCAGATCCATGTGACGGACCGGGCGGCCTACGACCCGGTGCGCACCGGGATCGCCCTGCTGGTGACCGCGCGCAAGGTCTGGGACGGCTTCGCCTGGCGCTCGGACGACTGGATCGACAAGCTCACCGGTTCGGACCGGGTGCGCACGATGATCGACGCGGGCGCGGACACCGACGAGGTGACGGGCGCCTGGCGGCAGGAGTTGGCCGCGTTCCGGCGGGTCCGAAAGGAATACCTGCTGTACACGTGAGGCGAACCGGTTTCAACTCCACTGCGTCGCGGGACAATTACACCGGGTAACGTGTCGTTCTCCGCGGGGCGAGGGAGCCTGGCATGGCGGATTCCGGGATGAGCGTGTCTCCCTACTGGGAGCTGACCTTCGACACCGGCGGGGACGTCGACCCGCCCGAACGCGATCACCTGCTGGCCCAGGTCACGGAACACGGCATCCGTGACCTGGTCGTCTTCGCACACGGCTGGAACGAGGACCGGTCGGCGGCGACCGCCCTGTACCGCCGCTTCTTCGCCCCGTTCCCGGGACTCGCCCCCAAGGCGCACCTCGGGTACGTCGGGGTGGTCTGGCCGTCGATGCGGTTCAGCGACGAACCGATCCCCGACTTCCCGAAGTCGGTGGTGGCGACGGAGGCGGCGCCCGGACCGGCGCTGGACCAGGACACCCGGCGCGGGCTGCTCGTCGCCTTCCCGGACCGGGCGGACGTCATCGACCAGGTGGCCCGGCTGCTCGGCGAACGGCCGGACGGGGACGCGGGGTTGACGGAGTTCGGGCGGCTGGTGCGGCTGCTGCTGGACGGGGCGGGGAGCACCGCGGCCGATACCGACGAGGACGGCGAGCCGGCCGTGTTCACCGAGGAACCCGCCACCGCCTGCGCCGAGTTCGCCGGTGCGCTGGCCGCGGTCGCGGCACCGGGCGGCACCGAGGGGTTCAGCCTGCCCAATCCCTGGGAGGGCGCGAAGGAGCTGCTGCGGCAGGCGGCGTACTACCAGATGAAGGGGCGGGCCGGGACCATCGGCGAGCACGGACTCGGGCCGCTGCTGGGGAAGTTGGCGGCGAAGGCGCCGGGGGTGCGGGTGCATCTGGTGGGCCACAGCTTCGGCGGGCGCCTGGTGGCGTTCGCGCTGCGCGGGCTGCCCGGTCAGGCGCGCCCGGTGAAGTCCCTGACGCTGCTCGAAGGGGCCTTCTCGCACTATGTGTTCGCGGACCGGCTGCCCGAGGACCCGCACAAGTCGGGGGCGCTCAAGGATCAGCAGCGGCGGATCGACGGTCCGCTGGTGTGCTGCCACTCGCACTTCGACGCGGCGCTCGGCACCTTCTATCCGCTGGCCTCGCGGCTCGCGGGGGACGACCGGTCCTGTCTGGGCAACGAGATCGCGGCCGTGCTGGGTCCCCGGTGGGGCGCGCTGGGCCATGACGGGGTGCAGGCGGTGCCGGGCACGGCCCAATTGGATCTGGCCGGCGCCCTGGCGGGCCGGCTGCCCGCGTCGGGGTGTGTGAACGTGGACGCGGCGGCGGTGGTCCGCCGGGGCGGTCCGCCGGCCGGGGCGCACAGCGACATCCTGCACCCCGAACTGGCCCGGGTGGTGCTGGCGGCGGGCCGGATCGCCTGACCCACCGCCAGTCACCGCTCGCTCGGTCCCGAGGTCACCGGTGCGAGGTGTACTCCACGACCTGCTGGAAGGTCGGCCGGTTCTGCCAGCTGATGTTGCCGTGCTTGATGCCGCCCAGCGTGCGCTGGACGATCGAGTCGGCGCACCACTGGTCACCGGCGGAGCAGACCGAGTCGCCCGGGTAGACCTGGGCGGCGGTCATCCCGGCGGCCTGCTTGAGGGTGCTGATCAGGGTGTCCCGGCAGGCGCCCAGGTCCCCGTTGCCGCAGTACTTCGCGGCGAGGGGGCCCTGCACGTTCTGCCCGAGCACCGAGCGGATGTCCTTGTCGACATAGCTCCACCAGCCGTACTGGAAGGAGCTTCCGGCGTGCGAGCCGGTCGGTCCGTGTCCGGCGGACGGGGCCTCGTCGATGGCCAGGTTGCTGGTGAGCGCGTTGTACAGGTCGCTGCCGAGGCCGGGCTGGAACTCGGCCTTGACCAGCAGCGGCCACCAGGCGTCCAGGATGCGGATCGCGTCGGCGTCGGCGTACGTCTTGGAGCCGGCGCTGGTCTCGGTGCGCTGGGCGCCCGCGGTCACCCATGCCTGGAGCTTGTTCACCGCGTCGGCGGCCGCGGAGTCGGTCACCGGCGAGGAGTTGATCACCTGGAGCAGCTCGGGCAGCACGTCCTCGGCGCGCAGATCGCTGACGCTCGCGGACGCCATGGCCTGCACCAGCTGGGCGCGGGTCACCCCGCCGGCCGCGACCAGCTTCTTCACCCGGTCGTCCAGCAGATTGGCGCGGTGCACGGAGCCGTCGCCCCAGGAGGCCGTGGTGTAGTCCTTGGCCTGCTTGTTGTTCCAGGAGACGTAGTAGTCCTGGTCGATGGAGTTGGGGTGGGCGGAGGGCGCGGTGTAGTCGGCCGTGTTGGTGTCCGGGTTCCAGTTCTTCCACTCGTAGGCGGGCTGCGCCCACACCGGGAACTCGGCGTCGACGCCGTCCGCGCGGACCGGGTTGTCGCCGCTGTTGTAGTAGGCGGTGTGCTGGGAGTCGGCGTAGAACCAGTTGAAGGTGTAGTTGATGTGCTGCGCCGCGCTCTGGAAGTCCTGGGGGCCCTTGATGTAGCCGGGGTCGTTCAGCATCTGGAAGCCGATGATCGAGTCGACCTCGTGCAGATACGAGGAGCGCAGGCTGGTGTAGGCGACCTTCTTGCCGCCGACGGTCGCCCGGTACTCCACCGGACCGTACTTGGTGCGCCAGACCCGCATGGTGTACGACCCGGCGGCGGTGCCGTCGGCCAGCGTGGGCGACCAGGAGTTCTTCTGCTCGACCTTGTCCATGGCGGTGCAGGTGCCGTGGTACAGGTAGTGGTAGTCGTCCTGGCACAGCTCGACGGCGTAGGTGTCGATGATGTCCTGGCCGGAGGTGGTCGCGCTCCAGGAGTAGTCCTGGCCGCGGCCGAGTTCGACGTACATGCTCAGGCCCGCGAAGGAGGCGCCGCGGGCGCTGATGCCCGGGCCCTGGATCTCCTGGAGCATGAGCAGCTGCGGCGCGAAGTAGCCGGTCTGCGGTCCGAAGACGGCGATCGGATGGCCGCTCGCGGTGTATTTGCCGCTCACCACCAGGGCGTTGGACATCCCCCGGTGGGCGGAGCTGAGGTCCGTCTTCGCGGCCGTGGTGGAGGCGCTCTTGGCGGCGGTGGAGGCCGCGCTGCCGGTGCGGTCGTAGACCAGCGGCTCCTGGGTCACCGAGCCGGCGTCGGGCATCGCCTGCCCCTGGGCGGTGGCGGGCTTGGCGCCGTACGGGAAGCTCTGGCCGCCGTGGACGGTGAGGACGGCCTCGGGGTCGTTGCGCTCGCGGAAGGACTCCCAGACCTTGGTGCCCTGCTCGACGCCGTACTTGTCCTGCGCGGCCATCAGGGAGAGGGCGTTGTTCACCTCTCCCCCGCCGCCGGAGCCGAACAGGGAGCCGATGACGGAGGCCAGCGCCACCAGGTCGGTGATCTTGAAGTGGTCGATGGTGCCGGCGTTGGTGATCGCGTCCTTGTGGCCGGTCAGGTCGTACTCGCCGGGGAAGTAACGGCCGCTGTCGGAGGCGTCGATGTAGGAGTTGATGCCGTCCAGGTAGGCGTCGGCGTCGGAGAGGGCCTGCTGGCCGCGGGCGCCGTTGTTCGCCACGGCGCGGTCGATCTGCGCCTGGAGGTCGGCCTCGGTGTAGGGCGCGTTGCGGTAGAACTCCTGCTCCAGGCCCTGGTTGGCGGCGGCGCCGCCCGCGAAGGAGGTCAGCTGGCCCCGGCCGACGTGCCGGAAGACGTCCATCAGCCAGAGCCGGTCCTCGGCCGCGGCGTACCCGGCGCCGAACTCGGTGCCGTAGCGGGTGGTGCCGGTGATGTGAGGGACGCCGGTCTTCTTGTCGCGCACGATCGTCACATCGCTGCGCCCGTTCGGCTTCTCGGTCGAGGCGACCTGGTCGGACGGGACGCCGAACGAGGCGTCGTTGAAGAAGTTGTTGATGGTCGTGTCGCTCAGGCCCTTGTAGCCCGTGGCCAGGTTGGCGTACGGGCCGAGCTGGTCCTCGGCGTGCCCGGGCTGGGTGCCGAAGGCCTGGTTGAGGAGGATCTGCGCGAGGGTGGCGTTGCCGTTCTCGCCGGGCGGCAGGATGTCCGAACACTGGCCGCCGCAGTAGTCGTTCGCGGCGGCCGCGGGGGACGCGGAAGTGGCCGCGCTCGCGGCGCTCTGGGTAATGGGGGAGACAAGTCCGGCTATCAGAACGCATACCGACGCCGTCTTCAGGAACCCGGGGAGTCGGCGGAACGTTCTCACTCTGTCAAGGGCGGTCCGTGGGGTGCGCCGTGGCATGGCAGCTCCTAGCGACTGGGGTGCGCGAACGTTACCGCCGGTATCCCCGAAGTTGAAGATGAACATGCGTCACGTTTTTGGGTTTGCGGGAAGGCCGAGCAGAACAAGCGCGAGAAGAGATGGAGCCGAAGCGCCTGTCGATACGTCTATCAGGCGACGTCCGTACGACGACGCCGAAGTGGCCGCGGAACAGGTGCAGGTGTGACGGAGGTGCAGGGCGATGGCCGGTTTCCGGAGTCTGGCGAGACAGGTACGCGATCCGGACTGCGATCTGGCACTGCGGCGCTATTCGCTGCGCAAGTGCCTTGAGAAGTTCGCCCCTTACGGGCATCGGGCGACATGGGACCATCTGTGCGCGCGGGCCGGGTTCGGTCCCGAGGACCGCTCCCCCGACCCGGCGCGGCTCGTGGCCGCACTGGAGGAGCTGGAGGAGGCCCGCTCCGTCTGGCTCGGCTACGAGAGCGAGTTCACCGAGCGCCGCCGCCGCGAGAAGCACGACGGGCTGCGCCGGCCGGGCAGTGTGGACGACTGGCACCGGCTGACCTGGGGCGGCTTCGGGGTCGCCTGGTGCGACGACCCGCGGGTGCACCCTTCCGATCCGCTGGCCGAGGTGCTGCGCAGGCTGATCGACGCACTGGAGCGGGAGCCGGGGGCGAGCTGCCCGGTCTGCGGCGCCGACCGGCTCGTATGGAAGTACGGCCTCGACCACGAACCGTCCTCGGGACCCGTGTGCGGCGACTGCGGGATACTCGTCCCGCGCCCGGTGCTCTCCCCGCAGGCGCTGGCGTACGCCAGGCGGGGGCGCCTCCTGATGCCGGCCTGACCGAGCCGGCGAGGATCTCGGCAGGGGAATGTCCGGGGGCCGCGCAGGGGATGCCGCGCCCCCATGCTCCACCGATCTCGCTCCGCTGACTTCACCGGCGGCGACTGGCACCATCGAAGCATGGTGCAGGCATGTCTGAACGGAAGCCGTACCGCCGAGCACGGCGCGGCCGTCCCGATGTCACCGAAGGACCTGGCGCGCTCCGCCGCGGACGCCGTCGCGGCCGGGGCCACGGAGATCCATGTCCACCCCAAGTGCCCGTGCGGGCACGACAGCCTCTCCCCCCGCGTCCTCACCCCGGTCCTGGAGGCGCTGCGCGAGCGGGTTCCGGTGCCGATCGGGGTGACCACCGGCGCCTGGGCCGAACCCGACCCCGCCGCCCGTCTCGCCCGGGTGCGCTCCTGGCCCCTCCTGCCCGACTTCGCCTCGGTCAACTGGCACGAACCGGGCGCGGAGGAGCTGGCCGCCCTGCTGCTGGAGCGGGGTGTGGCCGTCGAGGCGGGCATCTGGTCCGGCACGGACGGCGCGGCCCGTTTCACCGCCTCCACCCTCGGCCCCCGGGTCCTGCGCGTCCTGGCCGAGGTCATGGAGCCGGACCCGGCCACGGCGGAGGACTCGGCCCGCGCTCTGCTGGCCGCCCTGGGCGAGGCGCACGGCCGCCCCCGTCTCCTGCACGGCGAGGAGGGCGGCACCTGGTCCGTCCTCCGCCTCGCCGCCCGCCTCGGCCTCGCGACCCGGATCGGCCTGGAGGACACCCTGCTGCTGCCGGACGGCGAACGGGCCGCGTCCAACGCCCGGTTGGTGACGGAGGGCCTCATCCAGTACGCATCGGCCCGGCACTCGTCATAGACCGACGGGACGGTAGCAGGCGGAAATCGGCTCGTTCCACGGGTTTGGTGTCCGCGACAGTGGCGGGAGTCGAAGCCGTGAGGAACGGGGGATCTCCATGTCCACATTGCGGGTGACCGCCGAGGTGCTGACCGTCCATGCGCACCCGAACGCCGACGCGCTGGAGCTGGCACAGGTGGGGCTGTACCGGGCCGTGGTGGCCAAGGGGGCGTTCCGCAGCGGGGAGGTGGCGCTGTACATTCCCGAACAGGCCGTGCTGCCGGTCGAGTTGATCGAGGAGCTGGGGCTGACCGGGCGGCTCGCGGGGTCGGCGGCCAACCGGGTCAGGGCGGTACGGCTGCGCGGCGAGCTGTCCCAGGGCCTCGTGTGCCGGCCGAAGGCGCTCGACGGCGTCGACCTCGCCGCCGCGGCCGCCCGGGGCACGGACTTCGCGGAGCGGCTCGGCATCACCAAATGGGTGCCGCCGATCCCGCCCACCATGAACGGCGAGGTGGAGCCGGCGCCCGAGCTGCTGCCCTGGGTCGACATCGAGAACATCCAGCGCCACCCGGACATCTTCACGCCCGGCGAGCCGGTGGTGCTCACCGAGAAGCTGCACGGCTCGGCCTGCCTGCTGACGTATGTCGCCGGCGAGGGGCGGGTGTACGTCTCCTCCAAGGGCTTCGGCGCCAGGTCGCTCGCGCTCAAGGAGGACCCCCGCAACCTGTACTGGCGCGCCGTGCACGCCCACGGCGTCCCCGAGGCCGCCGCCCGCCTCGCCGAACGGCTCGGGGCCCGGCGGATCGGCGTCTTCGGCGAGGTGTACGGCGCGGGCGTGCAGGACCTGACGTACGGCGCGGACGGCCGCCGCGAGACCCTCGGGTACGCGGTGTTCGACGTCTCGGCGGAGATCGGGGGCACCGTGCGCTGGCTGGACACCGCCGTACTGGACGGCGGACTGCCGGTGGTGCCGCGGCTGTACGCGGGGCCGTACGACATCGACCGGGTGCTCTCGGTCGCGAGCGGCCGGGAGACGGTCTCGGGACGCGAGCTGCATCTGCGCGAGGGCGTGGTGATACGGCCGGCCGGCGAGCGGTACAGCGCGGTGACCGGCGGCCGCGCGATCGCGAAGGCGGTGAGTCCGGCGTATCTGACCCGCAAGGGCGGCACGGAGTACGAGTGACCGGGGCCGGGGCCGGGCCGCCGGGCCCCGGGCTCAGCGGCCCTCCGCCATCAGCCGCGACCCCGCCCGCCGCTCCCCGAACTTGTCGTCCGGGTTGGACAGCACACAGGTGTCCAGCGACAGACAGCCACAGCCGATGCAGTCGGTCAGGTGGTCGCGCAGCCGGTTGAGCTGCGTGATCCGCTCGTCCAGCTCCGAGCGCCACGCCTGCGAGAGCCGCGCCCAGTCCTCCCGCGTCGGGGTGCGCTCCTCCGGCAGCTCGGCCAGCGCGGAGCGGATCGTGGCGAGGGGGATGCCGACCCGCTGCGCCGCGCGGATGAACGCCACCCGGCGCAGCGTGTCCCGGCTGAACCGGCGCTGGTTGCCCCCGGTGCGGCGGCTGGTGATCAGGCCCTTGGCCTCGTAGAAGTGCAGCGCGGACACGGCGGCACCGCTGCGCGCGGCCAGCTGGCCGACGGTCAGCTCATGGATCTTCTCGGGAATCTGCGGCACCCCTCAGAGCCTAGGGCCTGTCCGTTGACATCGGCGTCGCACCCAACCATGCTAAGCAGTTGCTTAGGCATACGATCGAGAGGCCGGGAACATGGCAGAACCGAGGATCTTCACCTCCCCCGCCGAGCTGAAGGCGGCCGTGGGCGAGCAGCTGGGCCACACCGACTGGCTGGAGGTCGACCAGAAGCGGATCGATCTCTTCGCCGAGGCCACCGGGGACCACCAGTGGATCCATGTGGACCCGGAGAAGGCCGCCGCGGGGCCGTTCGGGACGACCATCGCGCACGGCTATCTCACCCTGTCCCTGCTGCCGCTCTTCGGCCCCCAGCTGATGCGGGTCGACGGCGTGAAGATGGGCGTCAACTACGGCACCAACAAGGTCCGCTTCCCCGCCCCCGTCCCCGTCGGCTCCCGGCTGCGCGCCACCGCGACGATCACCGGCGTCGAGGACGTCACGGGCGGCGTGCAGGTCGCCGTCGCCTTCACCGTGGAGCGCGAGGGCGGCGACAAGCCGGTGTGCGTCGCGGAGTCGGTGTCCCGCTACTACCTGTAGAACCCCGACCTCGCCGCGGGGCGGGGCTACTTCGCCCCGACCATCCGCAGCACCAGCTCGGCGTACAGCTCGCCGACCGCCTCCGGCGTACGTGGCCCGTCGATGTTGAACCAGCGGGCCACGTCGATGCACAGCGACAGCACGGCGAGCGTGGTGCCCTGGACGTCCGGCACCTCGAACTCGCCCGCGGCGACGCCGTCCTCGATGATCCCGCGCACCTCGGCGTCGACCTGCCGGCGCAGCCCGAGGATCTCGGCGCGGGCCCCGGGGCCGAGGGCGTCGAGCTCGTACTGCACGACCCGCGCGGTGGTGCGCCGCCCGGCGTGCCAGCGGACGAAGGAGCTGACCGCGTCGGCGAGCCGCTCCTTCGCGGAGCCCTCGCGGCGGGCGGCCGTGCGCAGGATGTCCAGGGCCTTGTCGTGACCGATGCGGCTGATCCGGTGGAGCAGCTCTTCCTTGGTCTTGTAGTGGATGTAGAGCGCGGCCGGGCTCATCCCGGCGCGGCCCGCGATGTCCCGGGTGGTCGTCGCGTGGTAGCCGCGCTCGGCGAAGGCCTCCACGGCGGCCACCAGCAGCCGCCGGGCCGCGTCAGGGGTAACCTCCTCCCACGGCTCCGTCTCGCCGCCGGTCGTCTCCGCCGCCGTACTCATCGCTCTTACGCCCCTCTCGGTGACAGGAGCACCACCATACCGCCGACGGTGAGCGAGCGCTTAGCGCAGCAGCCCGAAGGCCGTGCGGAAGGTCAGAGCTTCTCGGCGAAGGGGTCGTGCTCGGCGAGGAGCTTGTCCAAGCGGGCCTGGTCGACCCGGCTGACGATCTGTCCGGCCTCCTGGCGGTCCCGGATCACCTTGGCGAGGGTGAAGGCGGAGGTGACGAGGTACAGGACGGCGATCGCGAGGAACGCGCGCACCCATGCGTCGGTGTCCAGCCGGAAGATGCCGACGGACGTGGCCACCATGGCGATGGCGAAGGACGCGACGGCCTGGCCGTAGAAGGCGGCCGTGCTCTGCTGCTTGACCGATGTGTCACTCATGAGGAAGAGGATCGGCGCGCACGGCCCGCGCCACATCCGCTCGGCTACTCAGACGGTACTCAGAACGCCGAAACCCCGGTCAGGGAACGGCCGATGAGCAGCTTCTGGATCTGGCTGGTGCCCTCGTAGAGGGTCATCACGCGGGCGTCGCGCAGGAGTTTGCCGACCGGGTACTCGTCGATGTAGCCATAGCCGCCGAAGACCTGGAGCGCGTTGTTGGCGGCGCGGACCGCGGCCTCGGAGGCGAACAGCTTGGCCTTGGAGGACTCGACGGCGAACGGCTCGCCCCGGTCGATCAGATCGGCGACCCGCCAGGTCAGCAGCCGGGCCGCGTCCACGTCGACCGCGATGTCGCTGATCAGTTCCTGCACCAGCTGGTGGCGGGCGATCGGCTTGCCGAACTGCTCGCGCTCCCCCGCGTAGGCGACGGCCGCGTCCAGGGCGGCCTGGGCTATCCCGACGCAGCCCGCCGCCACCGACATCCGGCCCTTGGCGAGCGCGGACATGGCGACCGAGAAGCCCTTGCCCTCCTCGCCCAGCAGCGCGGCGGCGGGCACCCGCACGTCCTGAAGGACGAGTTCGGCGGTGGCCTGGCCGCGCAGGCCGAGCTTGCCGTGGATCGGGCGGCGGCTCAGGCCGGGCGTGTCGGTGGGCACCAGGAAGGCGCTCACGCCCTTGTGGCCGGGGGCGTCGGTGGAGCGGGCGAAGAGCAGGACGACGTCCGCCCAGGTGCCGTTGGTGATGAACATCTTGCTGCCGTTGACGACGTACTCGTCGCCGTCGCGTACCGCGCGGGTGGTGAGGTTGCCCGCGTCGGAGCCGGTGCCCGGCTCGGTGAGGCCGAAGCAGCCGACGTACTCGCCCGCGGTCAGCCCCGGCAGCCAGCGCCGCTTCTGCTCCTCGCTCCCCCAGGCGGCGATCGTCTTGGCGACGAGGCCGAGGGAGACGGACACGATGCCGCGCACCGAGGAGTCCCCGCGGCCCAGCTCCTCGGTGACCAGGCAGTACGAGAGGTGGTCGCCGCCACTGCCGCCGTACTCCTCCGGGACCGTCAGTCCGAGGAAGCCGATCTCGCCGAGCTTCTTCACGATGCCCCGGTCGACCTCCTCGGCCCGGTCCCAGGCGATCACGTGCGGGGCGATCTCACGGGTCACGAAGTCCCGCGCGAGCCGCCGTACGGCCGCCTGCTCCTCGCTCAGCCCCAGGTTCACCACGGGATCACCTCTCCCATTTAAATTAGCACTGCTAGTTTAAGGACGCAGCCCTACTATGTGCGCCATGGCCCGACCGCGCAAGCCCCTGCTCAGCACCGACCGGATCGTCCGGACGGCCCGCGAACTCGTGGACCGGGAGGGCCTGGCGGCCGTCTCCACCCGTCGGCTCGCCGCGGAGCTGGGGGTGAGCGGGCCCTCGCTGTACAACCACTTCCGCACCAAGGACGAGATCCTGGAGGCGGTCGCGGACTCGGTGAGCGCGCTGGTCGATCTGTCGATGTTCGAGGACGGCCGGGCCTGGCGGACCGCGCTGCACGACTGGGCCGTCTCCTACCGGACCGCGCTGCGCGCCCATCCCAACATCGTCCCCGTGCTCGCGCGCGGCCCCGGGCGCCGGCCGGCCGCGCTGCGGGTGGCGGACGCGGCGTACGGCGCGATGGTCGACGCGGGCTGGCCACCGGCGCAGGCCACGTCCATCGGGGCGCTGATGCGGTACTTCATCATGGGCTCCGCGCTCGGCTCCTTCGCGGGCGGCTTCGTGGACGACGCGAGCGCGTACGACCCGGCCGACTATCCGCATCTCGGACAGGCCCATCTCCTCGCGGAGCAGCAGGAGAAGATCGACGAGCGGGCCTTCGAGGCCGGGCTGAGCGCGCTGCTGGACGGGCTGGCGCAGCAGTACGAGCGGGTACGGCAGGAGTCCTAGGCGGCCCGGTGCCGACACTTCGGCGCCGGCCGAAGTGTTCCGGGCGCATGCTGGGAGGCATGACCAGGATCGAGGACCCTCAGGCCGCGGGGCTCGCCGCGCTGGCCGGGCTGATCGCGGACGAGACCCGGGCCACCTGTCTGCTGGCCCTGCTGGACGGGCGGGCCTGGACGGCGGGCGAGCTGGCGCGGCACGCCGGGGTGGCCGCGTCCACGGTGAGCGAGCATCTGGGCAAGCTGGTGGCGGGCGGGCTGCTCGCGCAGGAACGCCAGGGGCGGCACCGGTATGTGCGGCTGGCCGACGCGCGGGTGGCGACGCTGGTGGAGGATCTCGCGGCGCGGGTGCCTCCGGCGGCCGGGCGGGGGGCGGTGCGTTCCCTGCGCGCGGCGAGCGCGGGGGCGGCGATGGCGCGGGGGCGTACGTGCTACGACCATCTCGCGGGGCGGCTCGGGATCGCGCTCACGGACGCGTTGACCGCGCGGGGGCTGTTGCGTCAGGACACGGGGTTCGCGCTGACGGACGCGGGGGTGGAGTGGTTCGCGACGACGGGGATCTCCCTGACGCCGACCGGCCGCCGTCCGCTGGCCCGCGGGTGCCTGGACTGGACCGAGCGCCGCCCGCACCTGGCCGGTGTGGCGGGGGCGGCGCTCTGCCGGCACGCGTTGGCCGCGGGGTGGTGCGAGCGGATCGGGAGCGGGCGGGCGGTCCGGGTGACGCGGGAGGGGGAGCGGGTGTTGTGCTCGCTGCTCGGCATCGCTCCAGGTGCCCTGGGCTGATCGCCGGCGAGGGGGCGGGGGCGTCGGTGAATTGCCGGGCGCGGGTGCGTCGTGGTTCCTCGCGCGGTTCCCCGCGCCCCCTCAGAACACCACCAGCGCCCGTCCGCCCTTCCCCGCCTTCATGTTGTCGAAGGCGGCCGGGATGTCCGCCAGGCCGATCCGCTCCGTCACCAGGGCGGACAGGTCCAGACGGCCGGCGCGGACGTGTTCGGCCAGCAGCGGCAGGTCCTGGGAGGGGTCGCTGTTGCCGTAGACGCAGCCGGACAGGGTGCGGCCCCAGTGGAAGAGTTCGAGGGCGTTGAAGGTGACCTGCTGATCCTTGCCGCCGATGCCGACGACCGTCGTACGGCCGCCCCGCCGGGTGGACTCCCAGGCCGCGCGGATGCTGACCGCGCGGCCCGCGCACTCGACGGCGACGTCCACGCCCTGCTTGCCGGTGAGGGCGCGGATCTCGCGGGGCGTGGTCGTGGAGGCGAGGAGGAAGTCCGTGGCGCCGGCGCCGCGCGCCAGGTCCTCCTTCGCGGGCGAGACGTCGACGGCGACGATCCGGGACGCGCCCGCGATCCGGGCCGACTGGAGCGCGGCGAGGCCGACCCCGCCCGCGCCGAACACCGCGACGCTCTCCCCGGGCCGTACCCGGGCGCTGTGGTGGATCGCGCCGTACCCGGTGAGCACGGCGCAGCCGAGGAGCGCGGCGTCCGCGAGCGGCACCCCGGGCGGCAGCGGCAGCACGCAGGACGCGGCGACGACGGTCTCCTCGGCGAACGCGGCGACGTTCAGACCGGGATGCAGCGGGGTGCCGCCGGCGGTGTGGGCGTACACGGCGGCCGCGCCGTCGAGCGCGTTGGCGCACAGCCAGACCTCGCCGAGCGAGCAGGCGTGGCAGGTGCCGCACGCGGGCGCCCAGTTGAGGACGACGGGTGCCCCGGGCGCGACATGGGTGACGTCCGGGCCGACGGCGACGACCGTGCCCGCGCCCTCATGGCCGAGCACCGCGGGCACCGGCACGCTCATGGTGCCGTCGGACAGGGAGAGATCGGAGTGGCACACCCCGGCCGCCGCGAGCCGGACCCGGACCTGTCCGGGACCCGGGTCGGGCAGCTCGATGCCGGTTATCTCCAGGGGTGCGCCGACGGCGGGAAGGACGGCGGCTCGTACGGCCATGGTGGGCGGACTCCCTCTAGAACTGGAAGGACTTGGTCTGGAGGTACTCGTCGAGGCCGTGGCCGCCGAGTTCCCGGCCGACCCCGGACTGCTTGTAGCCGCCGAACGGCGCGCGCGGGTTGAAGCGGCCGCCGTTGATGTCGACCTGCCCGGTGTCCATGCGCCGGGCGAAGGCCACCGCCTCCTCCTCGTCGCCGGCCCAGACCGCGCCGGCCAGGCCGTACACCGTGCCGTTGGCGATGCGCAGGGCGTCGTCCTCGTCGTCGTAGGCGAGGATCGACAGGACCGGGCCGAAGATCTCCTCCTGGGCGATGGTCATCCCCGGTGTGACATCGGCGAAGACGGTCGGGCTGACGAAGTAGCCCTGCTCGCGCGGCGCTTCGGGGCCGCCCGCGACCAGGCGGGCGCCCTCCGCGACACCCTTCTCGATGTAACCGCGCACCCGAGCCTGCTGCTTGGCGTTGACCAGTGGCCCGATGCGGTCGCCGTACTTGGCGGCGGCGGCCGCGGCCAGTTCGACGGCCTCCTCGTACCGGTCGCGGTGGACCAGCATCCGGGTCCAGGCGCTGCACGTCTGCCCGGAGTTGGACATCACATTGGCGACGCCGACATGGACCGCCTTGGCGAGGTCGGCGCTCGGCAGGATCACATTGGCGGACTTGCCGCCGAGTTCGAGGGCGACCCGCTTCACGGCCCCGCCGGCCAGCGCGCCGATGCGGCGGCCGACCGCGGTGGAGCCGGTGAAGGAGACGAGGTCCACGTCCGGGTGCTCGGCCAGCGCCTGCCCGGCGACCGGTCCGAGCCCGGTGACGAGGTTGAACACGCCCGCCGGGACGCCCGCCTCGTGCACCGCCTCGGCGAACAGCTGGGCGGTGAGCGGGGTGTCCTCGGCGGGCTTGAGGACGACCGTGCAGCCGGCGGCGAGCGCCGGGGCGGCCTTGGCGACGATCTGGTGCAGCGGGTAGTTCCAGGGGGTGATCGCGCCGACCACGCCGACCGGCTCGTGCAGGACGGTGGAGTTGCCGACCTTCTCCTCGAAGGGGCGGCTCGCGGCGAGTTCGGCGTAGCTGCCGGCGACCGCGATGGGCAGGCCCGCGTGCACGGCCTCCGAGAAGGCGGGCGGGGAGCCGAGTTCGGCGGTGACCGTCTCGGCGATCTCGTCCTTGCGGGCCGCCAGCGCGTCCCGCAGCGCGGTCAGCCGGGCCGCGCGCTCGGCGGGCGGGGTGGCCGCCCAGCCGGGCAGGGCGGCGCGGGCCGCGCGCACGGCGGCGTCCACGTCGTCCGGGCCGGCGGCCGGGACCCGGGCGATGACCTGCTCGTCGGCCGGGTTCACGACCTCGATCACATCGTCCGGGCGAGCGGCGGGGCGCCAGCCGCCGTCGATGTACAGACCGTCGTGTGCCTTCATGCTGCTTCCTCCCGGCGGATGCGCGTCGTCCGCCCCACAAACTAGCGGCGATAGTTTTCCGGCGCCAGACGCTCTCGCCGAGCTGACTCACCTGGTCGCGGTGAGATGGGCGAAGACCACCACATTGCTGCTGTACCCGGTGCGCCTGCTGTACAGGCCCCCGCAGGTGAGCACGCGCAGCTCCGGGCGGCGGGCGCGGCCGTACACCTCCTTGTCGGGGAAGCCGGACTTGTCGAAGACCTGCACCCGGTCCACGGTGTAGACGGCGGTACGGCCGTCCGCGCGCCGCGCCTCGATCGCCTTGCCGGGCTTGACCATCGGGAGCGCGGCGAACACCGCGGGCCCGGAGGGGGTGTCGCGGTGGCCGACGGCGATCGCGGTGCCCGCCTCGCCGGGGGTGGCGCCGCCCTCGTACCAGCCGGCGGCCTTGGGCCGGTCGAACGGTGGCGTCTCCAGCTGCCGGTCCCTGCCGAGCCGTACGCCGACGATCCGGGCGTCGATGCCGAGGGAGGGGATGCGCAGGGAGGTGGGCCGGGACCGGGGCAGCGGGCGGACCGAGCCCGCGCCCGCCCCGGCGGCGACGGTCTCCGTGTGGTCCGGCGGGCCGTCGTCCCCGCACCGGTTGACGAGCGTCACCAGGACGGCCGTGAGGGCGGCCGTCCTGGCGAGGCGAAAGGCGCGGGTCCGGTACCAGGGCCTGCGTCGGCGCCTACGCGGCGCCATGGGGGCGACGGCGGTTGCGCCGGACGTACGCGGCCCCGCCGACCGCGATCAGGCCCACCGCCGCGGCGGCGCCCACCGGGGAGTACGCGGCCGCGGTGTCGACGAGGCCGCCGCCACCGGCGTGCACCCCGCCCTGCGGGCCGCTGTGGTCGCCGCTCTGGCCCCAGCTGGTGTCGTTGTGCTCCTGCTGGTGGTCGTCGATCTGGCCGGGCGCGCCCTGGTTGCCGTTCTCCCGGCAGTTGACCCGGAAGACCTTCTCCTTGAGGGCCCCGGCCACGGTCCAGGTGACCCGGTACTGGCCGTCCGCGAGCCCCAGCGGGTCGGTGTGCCCGGCGCCCCCGGCGAGCTGGATGGTGCCGGTGACGGTGGCGGAGGTGGGCAGCGGGGGCTGCGGGGTGATGGTGTAGGCGATGACGGGCAGGATGTCGAAGTTGACGGCGTCCAGGTAGAACCGGCAGACCGTGGGGTCGTCCTTCGAGACGCCGAAGGGCGTGCCGACCCGGTGGACTCTGATGTCGCCGTTCTCCCCTTGGGCCATGGCGGTCGGTGCCGCCACCCACGACGCACCCGCCGCGGCGAGAGCGGTCAGGACGACGGTGGCGCCGGCGCGGGTACCGGCGGTGCGTGGGAATGTCCGGGTGGGCATGCGCATTTCCTCCGAGTCAGACGATTTTCATACAAATCGATCTCGTCTGGACTCTGCCCAATGCGCACGACACCCGGCGGCATCGCGGCCCGGCGCGCCGTCAGATATCCCCCTGGCGGAGCAATATGACAATATGACTAACTCGGCTCACTAGGGAGCACCGCGGCCAGCTCCACGGGAATGCCGTTGAGGACCGCGTTGCCCGACAGCGGGTCGAGCAGGCTCCCGTCGAGGAGTTGGTTGACGTTGACGCCCGGCGTGGTGGCGGCGTGGCCGAGCCGGGTGCCGGGGCGGCCGTGGCCCCAGCCGTGCGGCAGGCTGACCACGCCGGGGCGTACCGCGTCGGTGACCTCGGCCGGGGCCACCACCTCTCCCCCGGCGCCCTTGACCCGCACCCGCGCACCGTCCAGGACACCGAGCCGGTCCGCGTCCTTCGGGTGCAGTTGCAGGGTGCAGCGGTTGGAGCCGCCGGTGAGGGCGGGCAGGTTGTGCAGCCAGCTGTTGTTGGAGCGCAGATGGCGGCGGCCGACGAGGACGAGCCCGGCGGGGCGTTCGTCGCGGGCGGCGCGCAGCCGGGGCAGATCGGCGGCGAGCGGCGGCGGCAGCAACTCCACTTTGCCGCTGCGGGTCTTGAGGGGGCCGGGCAGGCGCGAGCGCAGCGGGCCGAGGTCGATGCCGTGCGGGTGGGCGAGCAGCGCGGCCAGGGTCAGGCCGTCCGCCCTGGCGCCGAAGCCGTCGCCGTAGGGGCCGAGGCGCAGCATCAGGTCGAGCCGGCGCTCGGGGCCGGACTCGCCGGTGAGCTGTCCGGCCAGTTCGCCCGGATCGCGGCCGTGCACCGCCGAGTCGGGGTCCCGTACGGCCCTGGCCAGGGCCTGCTCGACGGCCAGGGCGTCCACGGCGCCGGGGTCGGCGCCGTGCCTGCCGGTGGCCGCGAGGGTGAGCCGGGCGAGGATCTCGCTCTCGGCCATCCGGCCGGGCTCCAGCAAGAGCGCGGGGCGGTGGTAGCGGACCTGGTTGCGCACGGCGAAGGTGTTGAACACGAAGTCGTGGTGCGGGCTCTGGGAGGGCGGCGGCGGGGGCAGCACGACCTGGGCGTGGCGCGAGGTCTCGTTGAGGTACGGGTCGACGCTCACCATGAAGTCGAGGGAGCCGAGGGCCTTGTCCAGGCGGTCGCCGTCGGGCGCGGAGAGCACCGGGTTGGCGGCCACGACGATCAGTGCCCGGATCGGCTCGCCCTCCTCGGTCGCGGTGTCGATCTCCTCGGCGAGCGCGGCGAGCGGCAACTCGCCCTTGGTTTCCGGGAGTCGCCGTACCCGCGAGTGCCAGCGGCCCAGCTCGAAGCCGTGGCCGGGGCCCGCCGGGCGGGGGGCCCTGGCGGTGGCGGCCAGCGGGAACAGGGCGCCGCCGGGGCGGTCCAGATTGCCGGTGAGGATGTTCAGGACGTCGACCAGCCAGCTGGCGAGGGTGCCGTGCGGGACGGTGCAGCTGCCGATGCGGGCGTAGACGGCGGCGGTCGGGGCGGCGGCGAGTTCCCGGGCGAGGGCGCGGATGACGTCCGCCTCGACATCGCAGGCGGGGGCGACGGACTCGGGGGTGAAGTCGGCGAGCGCCGCGCGGAGTTCGGCGACGCCCTCGACATGCGGGGCGAGGCCGGCGAGGTCGACCAGGTCCTCCGCGAACAGCGTCCGGGCCATCGCGGCGAGCAGCAGGGCGTCGGCGCCGGGCCGTATCGCCACATGCCGGTCGGCGAGCCGGGCGGTGCGGGTGCGGCGCGGGTCGACCACGGTCAGCCGTCCGCCGCGCGCCTTGAGCGCCTTGAGGCGGCCCGGGAAGTCGGGGGCGGTGCACAGACTGCCGTTCGAATCAAGGGGGTTGGCGCCGATGAGCAGCAGATGGTCGGTGCGGTCCAGATCCGGTACGGCGATGGCGTGGGCGTCGCCGAACAGCAGTCCGGCGGCGACGTGCTTGGGCATCTGGTCGACCGTGGACGCGGTGAACAGGCTCCGGGTGCGCAGGGCGCCGAGCAGCAGCGGCGGGTAGAGGGCCCCGGCCATGGTGTGCGCGTTGGGGTTGCCGAGGACCACACCGACGGCGTCCGGGCCGTACCGCTCCACCACGGGGCGCAGCCCGGCCGCGACCGCGTCGAACGCCTCCTCCCAACTCGCCTCGCGCAGCCGCCCGTTGTCCCGCACCAGCGGGGTGCGCAGCCGGTCGGGGTCGGCGTCGAGGGCTCCGAAGGCGGCGCCCTTGGGGCAGAGGAAGCCCTTGCTGAAGACGTCCTCGGCATCGCCGCGGGCGCCGGTGACCCGGGTGCCCTCGATGGTGAGGGTCAGTCCGCAGGTGGCCTCGCACAGCGGGCAGACACGCGGGGCGGTGCGGGGCACGGGTCCTCCCGGAGGGGTCGGCGGCGCGGGAGCGCGGGCACACCGGGAGCCTACCGACCGGTTGGCATGTCGGGCAGCCCCCGTGGCCGGCCGGTCAGTCCAGGAGGCGTCCCAGGTAGGCACGCAGCAGTTCCCGGGTCTCGCGGATGATCGCCTCGTCGCCCTCCGGATCGAGCCGGAAGGCCAGTTGGACCAGGGTGTCCGCGCTCTCCACGGCGACCAGGAAGGCCCGCCGCAGCTCCTCGTCGGGGGTGCGGCCGATATAGCCGGCGAGCAGTTCGGAGAGCCGGTCGGCGACCCGGCTGTTGGGCTCCGCCTGGCGGGCGCCGACCGGGATCTGGTTGCCGAAGTCGACCAGGGAGAAGCCGGGCGCGGTGCGCTTCATCGCCAGGTACTCGTCCAGGACGGCGTCCATCGCGGCCCGCCAGTCCCCTTCCGCCGCCCGCTCCAGACGCCCGATGACATGCTCGATGTACAGCTCCAGGTTGCGCTGCGCGAGGGCGTCGGCCATCTGCCGTTTGTTGCCGAAGAAGCGGTAGACCGAGCCGATGGGCACACCGGCGCGCACCGCGACGGCCCGGGTGCTCAGTTCGTCGTAGCCCACCTCGTCGAGGAGTTCGGCGCAGGCGTCGAGGATCCTGGTCAGCCGTTCGGCGCTGCGCCGCTGGACGGGGGCGCGGCGGAGCGAGGTCGCGTGGGGCACGGGCTTCATGATGCCTTTCCGCCGGGGTCCGGTGAACCTGGTCCCAGGGTACGAAAGACGCGTGCGCGAACCCCTCAGCCGTTTGCCGGGTGGTCGGCGCTCGCGGGCGTGGGCCCCGGCGGCCGGGTGTCCGACACCGTTATGTCGGCGGTGCTCTGCACCGGCTTGCCGTGTACGGCCCACACCGTGCCGTCGTCGGCGTACAGGCGGGCGGTGACATGGTGGGTGCCGTGCGGGAGGAGCCGGCCGGGCAGCCGGTACCGGGGCGCGTACAGCCGGGCGATGCGGCGGCCGTCCACGAAGAGGCAGGCGGGCCCGCGTCCGGTGACCGCGGTCGGGCGCGCGCCGGGCGTGGAGACCCGGAAGTGGCGGAAGGTCAGCCGCACGTCCCAGCCGTCGGCGGAGTCCGGGGTGATCTCGACGCCGACCGCGGGGGCGTCCTTGCCGCCGACCTCGCGCAGATGGCGGCCGCTGTCGTCGGTGTCGTCGAGGACCTTGCCGACGGGCGAGGGCGAGTCCGCGCCGGCCGTGCCCGTGCCCGGGGCCCCGCCCGGAGCGGTGCCCGTGCCGCCGTGCGCGGTGCCGCAGCCGGCCGCGCCGAGGGGCAGCAGAAGGCACACCGCGAGCACGGCCAGGCGTCCCCGGGTCTCCTTCGTCCACGACCTCGTCCACGACTTCGTCCACGACATGCCCGGGAGCGTAGAACACGGGGGCGGGCGCGGGAATCCGCCTGAAGTCGGGTTCCTGACCTACCCCGGAGGGAGGAGGCCCCGCCCTCTTGCGCCGAGCCCCGCTGATTCCTACGGTGTCCCATAGGAATGAATGGACGCAGTCGACAAGCGCAGAGGAGCGTGGGGGCGACCATGAGCGGGGACGCGCGCAAGAGGGCCGAGGGACTGTCGTATCTGACCGGGTTCGGCAATGAGCATGCCTCGGAGGCGGTGCCGGGCGCCCTGCCCGAGGGCCGCAACGCGCCGCAGCGCGCGCCGCTCGGCCTCTACGCGGAGCAGCTCAGCGGCGCGGCCTTCACCGAGCCGCGGGCGCACAACCGCCGCTCGTGGCTGTACCGGATCCGTCCGTCGGCCGCGCATCCGCGGTTCACCCGGACGGCCAACGGCTCGATCCGTACGGCACCCTTCACCGAGGCCGTGCCCGACCCGAACCGGCTGCGCTGGAACCCGCTGCCCGAACCGGCCGCGGGCACCGACTTCCTCGCGGGCCTGTGGACGCTCGGCGGCAACGGCGACGCGACCCAGCGGGCGGGCATGGCCGTACACCTGTACCACGCCAACGCCTCGATGGAGCGCGTCTTCTCGGACGCGGACGGCGAGCTGCTGATCGTCCCGGAGCGCGGCGGGCTGCTGCTGCACACCGAGTTCGGGCGGCTGCATGTGGAGCCCGCGCACATGGCGCTGATCCCGCGCGGGGTGCGGTTCCGGGTGGAGCTGCTCGACGCGTCGGCCCGCGGCTATGTGTGCGAGAACTACGGGGCGCCGTTCCGGCTGCCCGACCTCGGCCCGATCGGCGCCAACGGCCTCGCCAACGCACGGGACTTCCGTGCGCCGGTCGCCGCGTACGAGGACACCGAGGGCCCGGTGGAGGTGGTCAACAAGTTCTGCGGCAACCTCTGGACCGCCGTGTACGACCACTCGCCGCTCGACGTGGTCGCCTGGCACGGCAACCATGTGCCGTACGTCTACGACCTGCGCCGCTTCAATGTGCTCGGCTCGATCTCCTACGACCACCCCGACCCCTCCATCTTCACCGTCCTGACCTCGCCCTCGGACACCCCGGGCCTGGCCGGTGTCGACTTCGTGGTCTTCGCGCCGCGCTGGCTGGTGGGCGAGGACACCTTCCGGCCGCCGTACTTCCACCGGAACGTGATGAGCGAGTACATGGGCCTGATCGAGGGCGCCTACGACGCGAAGGCGGAGGGCTTCGTGCCGGGCGGCGGCTCGCTGCACAACATGATGTCGGCGCACGGCCCGGACCGGGAGACGTTCGACAGGGCGAGCGCGGCCGAGCTGAAGCCGCAGAAGATCGACGACGGCCTCGCCTTCATGTTCGAGACCCGCTGGCCGCTGACGCTCACCCCGGACGCGGCCGACGCCGGCCATCTCCAGCGGGCGTACGACGACGTCTGGCAGGGCCTGACGCGCAACTTCCGTATCTGACACCTCTGTTGCGCCCGTTGTTCCCGACCGGTACGGATATCAGCGTGACCTCATTCGCCCCTGACTCGATCGTCCTGAACCGCAAGCTGCCGCTCTGGTACCAGGTGTCGCAGTCGCTGCGCGCCTCGATACTGGGCCGCTCGCCCGCGGACCCACTGCGCCTGCCCACCGAGGAGCGCCTGGCGGAGCACTACGGGGTGAGCGTGCTGACCATGCGGCAGGCGCTGAAGGAACTGGAGGACGAGGGGCTGATCAGCCGGCACCGGCGGCGCGGCACGTTCATCGAGCCCGATGCGCGGCGCGGCGCCCCGGTGCGGCTGCTGGGCTCGGTGGACGCGATCGTGGCCCAGCAGTCCGGGATGCGCACGGAGTTGCTGGCGCACGGGCCCGCGCCGGTGCCGGGCGGGCTGACGGACTGCTTCCCGGGGCTGACCGAGGTGGCGACGTACCACAGGCTGCGCTTCGACGAGAAGACCGGCGAGCCGACCAACCACGCCGTCAACCACGTACGCCCCGAACTGGCCGAGCGGATCGATGTGGACGATCTGGTCCGCTGGCCGATGACGAAGGTGCTGCGGGACGTCGTCAAGGCGGACATCAGCCGGATCACGGACACGGTGGAGGCCCGGCTCGCCGACCCGGAGACCGCCCGCCTCCTCCAGGTCCCGCTGCTCAGCCCGATCCTGCACTACACCGGCATCACCTATGACACCGAGGGCCGGGTGCTGGACGTGGCGGTGATCCACTACCGGGGCGACCGCTTCTCCTTCACGGTGACCTTGGACGCCACCTGACCCGCCGGGCGCCCTCGGCCCGTACGATGCCCAGCGTGCCGTACGACGACGACGCTCCGCTGCTGGCGGACCTCATGCCGTGGTCCGTCGCACCGCCGCGGCCGGGCCGCGCCTGGCCGACGGCCCCCGATCCGGCCTGTCTGAGAGCCCGCTGGGACGCCCTGCTGAAGGCGGAACTCCCGGACCGCGAGGCCCTGTTCGAGCCGAGCAGGGCCCGCACCCTGCACTCGGCCGTGGGCCAGCTGCCGGGCCGGAGGTGCGGCACCGAGCGCCTGGCGCGCGCCGAGGGGCCGTGCGCGGAGCCGGTACGGGTGCTGGCGGCGCCCTTCGACGAGCAGTGGCTGATCCCGGACCACCGGCTGCTCGACGCGGCCCGCCCGGAGCTGTGGCGGGTGGCGGACGAACGGCAGGTCTTCCTGGTGGAGACGCCCGACGAGCACCACCCGCTGCTGGCCACAGGGCTGCTGCCGACCCTGCGCAGCGGACGGATCCGGCCCCTGTACCGCCGCCCGGCCGCCGCGGACCCCAATCTGGCGCCCGGTCTCCTGGACCATCTCACGGCCCGTCTGGGCGTCGAGGTCACCCCGCTCGATCTGGCGGCCTGGTTCCTGGCCGCGGCCCGCCCCGACCGCACGGTCCCGCTGACCGACGACGCGGAACTCTGGTCGTCCGGCGTGGCGTCGGGCCGCCGGCTGCTCTGGCTGCTGCGCCGCGACGGCGACCGCCCCAAGCTCCCCGGTGGCCGCCGCCCCTACGTCCGCGCCCCGCTGCCGCCCCGCCCGGCCGTCCTCCGGTACGACGCCGAGGAGGAGGCACTGCACCTGGACGAGGGCCGGGTCTCCCCCGTCCCCGCCGCGGCCTGGGAGTACGAGCTGAACGGGGTCCGGGTCCTGGAGTCCTGGTTCGCCTCCCGCACGGCACCCGGCGCCCCCGGCACGCTGGAGGCGATCCGCCCCACCACCTGGCTCCAGACCTGGACCTCGGAACTGCTGGAGCTGATCACGGTGCTGGCGCTCCTGGCCGAAGTGCGCGCGCTGAAGGCCGACTTGACGATCCCCTCGACGATCACGGCGACGGACCTGCGCCACTCCGCCGTCCTCCCGCCCCCGCACTCCGCCCGCCTCCCCGCCTCCGTCCTGGACCACCCCGAGGAGGGCCCGGAGGGCCAGTTCGCGCTGCTGTGACGGACGGGGTCAGGCGTACGCGTCGAGGATCCTCCGCAGCGCCCGCTCGAAGACGGCCTCCAGGTCGATCGGACCCGGGTCCTCCGCGAACGCCGCCGCCATCCTCGGGTACTCCCCGGACGCCACCTGCCGTGCCAGATACGCGCCGCGCACCGCGTTCTCCTCGTCCTGCGACCACGGCAGCGCCCGTACCCGCTCGGCGGTGTCCAGCTCATTGCGCACGTACGTCGTCACCACGCCGTTGAGCATGGCGATGAGTTCGAGCTTCTCGCCGTAGCGGGCCGCCAGCGGGTCCAGGCAGGCCAGGCAGTGCTCCAGATAGCGCAGGGTGTGCGGGCTGAATCCGTAGGCCGGTGACATGAGGCGCGGCATCCACGGATGCCGGTGCATCAGCGCGCGCGACTCGTGCGCCACCCGCGTCAGATCCGCCCGCCAGTTGCCGCTCGGCGGCCACAGCGCGTGCTCCGCGCCGACCGCGTCCATCATCAGCTCGTACAGGTCCTCCTTGCGCGGCACGTAGTTGTACAGCGACATCGTCCCGCACCCCAGCTCCGCCGCGACCTGCCGCATCGACACCGCGTCGAGCCCGCGCGCGTCGGCGATCCGCACGGCGGCGGCCGCGATGTCGTCACGGGTGTACGCCGGTCTCGGCCCCCGTCCGGTGCGCTCGGGGCGCGCCCAGATCACCTCGGGTACGGCCCCTCGGACTGCCATGTCATCACCTCGCCCACCATCCTAGTTACGTACGCCGTACGTAGTGCGCTATGGTCGACCCATGCCAACTACGTACGCTGTACTTAGTGAAGGTCTGGAGAAGCGCTTCGGCGCGGTCCCCGCCCTGCGCGGGCTCGATCTGGCGGTGGCCCGGGGCACGGTCTGCGGACTGCTGGGACCCAACGGCGCCGGAAAGACCACCGCCGTACGCCTGTTGACCACGCTGCTGCGGCCGGACGCCGGCTCCGCGCGGATCGCCGGGCACGATCTGGTCCGGGAGGCCGCCGCCGTCCGGAACCTGATCTCGGTCACCGGGCAGTACGCCTCCGTCGACGGCGATCTGACCGGCCGCGAGAACCTGCGGCTGTTCGCCCGGCTGCACCGGGTCCAGAACCCGGCCGCGCGCGCCGACGAACTGCTGGAGCGCTTCGGTCTCACGGAGGCCGCAGGCCGCAGGGCCGCCACCTACTCGGGCGGCATGCGGCGCCGCCTCGACCTCGCCGCGAGCCTCGTGCGCCGCCCGGAGGTGCTGTTCCTGGACGAGCCGACCACCGGCCTCGACCCGGCGGCCCGCGGCTGCATCTGGCAGGCGGTACAGGATCTCACCGCGGACGGTACGACCGTACTGCTGACCACGCAGTATCTGGAGGAGGCCGACCAACTCGCCGACGACATCGCCCTGATGGACCGGGGCCGGATCGCCCACAGCGGCTCACCCGCCGAACTCAAGGCGCTCATCGGGTCGTACGCCGAGGCCGTGGTCACCCACCCGGACGCGCTCGGCGCGGCGGCCGCCGTGCTCGACCGGCTCACCGGCCGCGCACCGGTCCTCGACCGCGAGCGCGCCGCCGTCGGCGTCCTCACCACCGACCCGACGCTGACCCTGCCCCGCCTGGTGCGCGAACTCGACGCGGCGGGCGTCCCGTTGCTGGACGCGAGCCTGCGCCCGCCGACCCTGGACGACGTCTTCCTGCGGCTCACCGGAACCGCGGCCACGTCCCGGACCGAAGCCGGCCCCCTCGCCGACCCCATGAAGGAGCAGGCCGCATGAGCGCGCTGGCGTACGACGGACTCGCCATGACGGGGCGGCAGTTGCGCCGGGTGCGCAACAGTCCGGGCCTGGCGGTCCTGACCCAGCTGATGCCGGTCAACATGCTCCTGTTCTTCGGCTATGTCTTCGGCAGCGCGCTGGCGATGCCCGGCCGGGAGTACCGCGCCTTCCTGGTGCCGGGGCTGCTGGTCGCGACCGCGGCGGGCGGGCTGATGACCGGGATGTTCCAGGCCGCCGCGGACACCCACCGGGGCGTCATGGACCGGTTCCGGGCGCTGCCGGTGAGCCGGGCCGCCGTACCCCTGGGACAGGCCGTCGCGGACCTCGTGGTCACCGCCGTCGGCACGGTGCCGCTGCTGCTGGTGGGGCTCGCGGTGGGCTGGCGGATCGAGGGGTCGGTGCCCGACGTCATGGGCGCGGTGGGGCTGTTGCTGCTCTTCCGGTTCGCCTGCACCTGCGTCGGCATCCAGCTGGGCCTGCTCACCCGCAGCGAGGACGCGGCCGGGCAGCTCGGCGCCTCCTCCTTCGTGCTGCCGCTGCTGTCGAACGCCTACATCCCGACCGGCAATCTGCCCGGCTGGCTGCGGACGATCGCCGAGTGGAACCCGATCAGCGCGGTGACCACCGCCCTGCGGGAGCTGTTCGGCAACGCGCCCGTGCCGCGCGGCGCCGCCTGGCCGGTGGCCCATCCGGTCGCCGGGTCGCTCGCCTGGAGCCTCGCCCTGATCGCGGTGTTCCTGCCGCTCGCGGTGCGCCGGTACCGCCGCGGCGAGTGACATACGCGGTACTGACAGACCCGCCCGAGGGGGAGATCATCCACCCCATGGAGCACCTCGCGGATCATCCCCCGGCACATCACTCGGCACCCCAACCGCTCCCCCTGGAGGGCGTCACCGTCGTCGCCGTCGAACAGGCCGTGGCGGCGCCCTTCGCGACCCGACAGCTCGCCGATCTGGGGGCCCGGGTCATCAAGGTGGAGCGGGTGGACGGGGGTGACTTCGCGCGGGGCTACGACACCGCGGCGGGCGGGCTCGCCTCGCACTTCGTGTGGTGCAACCGCGGCAAGGAGTCCCTCGCCCTGGACCTGAAGGACCCGCGCGGCCGGGAGGTCGTACGGCGGCTGGTCGCGGACGCGGACGTGTTCGTGCAGAACCTGGCGCACGGGGCCGCGGCCCGGCTCGGCCTGGACGCGGCCACCCTGTGCGCGGCCCATCCGCGGCTGATCGCGGTGGACATCTCGGGGTACGGCCCCCATGGCCCGTACGCGGGCAAGCGGGCCTACGACATGCTGGTGCAGTGCGAGACGGGACTGGTGTCGGTCACCGGGACGCCGGAGCGGCCGGTGAAGGCGGGGATCCCGGCGGCGGACATCGCGGCGGCCATGTACGCCTTCTCGGGGGTGCTGGCGGCGCTGGTGCGCCGGGGCGTCACCGGGCGCGGCGGCCCGGTGGAGGTGTCGCTGCTGGACTCGCTCGCGGAGTGGATGGGGCATCCGCTGCACCACACGATGCACGACGGCGAGCCCCCGGCGCGCACCGGCCTCGCGCATCCCGTCATCGCGCCCTACGACGCCTATCCGACGGCGGACGGCGGCCAGGTGCTTCTGTCGGTGCAGAACGACCGGGAGTGGCGGCGCCTTGCCGAACAGATCCTGGAACGACCGGAGTTGGGGACGGACCCGGTGTTCGCGACGAACGCGGCGCGGGTCGCGCACCGGGCGGAGACGGACGCGGCGGTGGCCGGGGCGCTCGGCGCGCTGGAGACCGACGAGGCGCTGGCGCGGCTGGAGCGGGCGGGGCTCGCCTGCGCCCGGCTGCGGGATCCGCGCGAGCTGGCGGAGCATCCGCAACTGGCGGCCCGGGACCGATGGCGTCAGGTGGGTTCGCCGGTGGGGCCGTTGCGGGCACTGCTGCCGCCGCTCACGCTGCCGGGCGGGGGCGAGGCGCGGATGGGCGATGTGCCCGCGCTCGGACAGCACACCGGGGCGCTGCTGCGTGCCGTGGGAATGACGGACGACGAGATCGCAGCGCTGCGCCGGGACGGTGTGGCGGCCTGAGCGCGGGCCCTGGACGGGTCCAGGACCGTAGTTCGCCCAGTGAGCGCCGGAGGGGCGCTCAAGGGGATCAGTGGCCGGATCGGGGCCGGATCAGTGGCCGGTCGAGGACCGGACTAGTGGCCGCCGAACAGCGAACGACGCAGTCGGCGCAGGGGCGCGAAGAGGGAGACCCGGCGGACCCGCGCGCCCCGGTCGCTGTGCGTGCGCCGGGTGTCCCGGGCCGTCAGCTCCCGCATCAGCGAGGTCGCCTCGATGGTCTTCTGCTGCGGTATGGCGGGACCGCCCAGCACCGCCAGATGCCGGTCGAGGCGCGAGCTGGTCGCGCTGCTCCCGCAGGTGATCGCAGGGACCCTGGCCCTGCTGCGCACTGTTATCTGTTCCATGTCACTCCCCACCCGTACGAGTCCACCCGGCCCCGGGCAGAGTAACCCTATCTCCCCACCGGGGCACTCGTGTATCGCGCCTTCAGGATTCACCTTCCCCGTAAGGCGGTTGACCATCCCAAGCCGACTACTCTCCGAATCCGACCGGTTTCAGGGCGAGTTGGACAATGGGCTGGCCGACGGCTCGTGCCGGTGCGCCGGTCCGGGGCGGCCGTCACGGCGCGTGACGCCCATCGGGCGCCGGCCCCCTCGTGATCAAGGGCGCGCCGCCCCCGCGGAGCCCCAGGGTGACGACGGGTCCCGGCGGCGGCCCGGCGACGGTCGCTCCGGCGCCGCGACCGCGACCGCCCGCACCGGTCGCGGCGCGGGCGGAGGAGGCGATGCGGAGGCGGCCGGGAACGTGGTCCATCTCACGCGCCCGGCCGTCCGGTCGGCGGAGGCCCCATCGGCCAGAGTCCCCGCCGCCGCGGTGGGCGATCCCGCCGGGTGCACACGGCGGGCTCACCCGGGAGGTACCAGGTGTTACGTCGACGCCGCGGGCCGGTCGGTGAGTTCACCCTGACGGGCGGGCCCAGTGGTGCGCCGTGGAATGCTCACCCGTTCGGGTCAGCCGGCCGCGTTGGTGAGGGCCGGCAGGTAGCCGCCGGACTGACCGTCGGCGGTGGGGTGGTACGACTCGGTGAGGTCCAGCACATTGAGGCTGTGGAGCCAGGAGCTGCTGGAGCAGATCTCGTGGCTGGAGAAGGCGCTGCGGACGTCACCGAAGGCGAAGCCGTGGGCGGAGACACGGGACTGGATGGTGCTGTCCAGGGTGTCGGCGGCACCGTTTATGGCCGACCGCTTCGTGTCGGACAGCCCCAGGCAGACCTGGCCGAGCAGGTAGAAGCGCGGGTAACCGACCACGACCACACGGGCGTTGGGCGCCTTGGAGTGGATCGCGTTGTAGACGGTGTCGAGCTTTCCGGGCAGCGTGTTGGTGATGTAGGACTTCGCGCTGGCGATGGCGGACAGACAGGTGCTGTCGGAGTTCAGCACGCACGTCTGCATGACGTCCGCGAACCCGGCGTCGTTGCCGCCGATGCTGATGGACACCAGCGAGGTGGAGGAGTTGAGCGAGCCGAGCTGGTTGGCCATCACATCGTCCGTCGTGGCGCCCGAGCAGGCGTTGAAGGCGAAGGAGGCCGGCTTGTGCGCGGCGTTCCACAGGTAGGCCGCGGAGTTGGTGCTGCGGTCGCAGTCGCCGCTGGAGCTGATGTAGCTGCCGGCGCCGACGCCGGAGGCGTAGGAGTCGCCCAGCGCCACATAGCCACCGCTGTTGGATGCCGCCTGCGCCGACGCCGCCTGCGTGAAGCCGAGGCCGAGAGCAAGGAGGAGTGGAGCAACGAATCCGACAAGCCGGGAACGTCTCATGGTGTATCTCCCAGGTGAGCAGGAAGTCTGCGGCAACTTAAGTAGCAACTACGCGCGTTGACCGGAAGTGTTCATGCCAAGAATTTTTGACTCTCAATAAGACCGTCTTCAAATATTTACTGCTTATGTATTGCGCGTACATGTCAACTATGTTGACCGGGCCTCAGATGCCTGCTCCAGTGGGTTTTTCGGGGGGAGGGCGCCCTTGACGCCCCCCTCGGGCCTGCGCGACATTAAAGCCCGGCATCCGGCGCTCCGGGGGGCAAAGTCGCCAATGCGCACCTTACGGATCAACAGGGACCTGTCGCCGTTGCTCGCGGGCGCCGCGACCGCCGTCTCGACGGCCGGCGCGCTGCTCGCCCTCAGCGGTTCGAACTCCGCGCTGCGCGGCCCGTGCACCCTGCTCTTCCTGTTGCTCGCGCCGGCCGCCTCGCTCGCCGCCGCCCTGCGCGGTCTCGACCCCTTCGCCCGCGCCCTGTGCGCACTCGCGGGTGCGGTGGTCGTCGACATGCTGGTGGCCCAGGTGATGCTCGCGGCGCACCACTGGTCCGTCCGGGGCGGGGTGGCCGCCGTCGCCGTACTGAGCCCGGCCCTGCTGCTCCTTGTGCTCCTCCGGGATCGAATTCACGGTAAAAGCACACAAGACTGAGCAAGGTGAGTCACTGTTACGCAACGGACCAATCATGGGAAAGGTGAGGCACCGTCCAGGTCTTGCCTTTCGGGCTCAACCGTCAATACCGTCATACAGCTCAACCGCAGCGGTTCGCCGGTGCACGGTCCCTGGGGAGGGCCGGGCGCCATGGGGGCCGGTGCGGAGCGCGGTAGGGGGGTGCCGTGCTCGGTGACCGCGAGCGGTGACCGGGCCGGGCCGCGCGACCGGCCGCCATGCCCGTCCGGCGGCCCGGACAGCTTTGCCAAGCTCGTCCACGGGTACGGAGTTCCGCTCGCCGTGCCCTGGAGGAGAACCCCCCTTTCGAACCGGACCCTAAGCCGGGCCGCCCAGGGGCGGGCGGCCCACCGGACGAGAGGGAACCAACCATGAGTTCAGCGCTGCGCCCGCCGAGTCCGGGCCGCGAACCGCTGCTCGTCACGCACTACCGGCCCATCTCCTCGCACCTGGCGATCACTCCACCGGTGAGCGTCGTGATCCCCGCCATGAACGAGGCGAAGAACCTGCCCTACGTCTTCAAGAGCCTTCCCGACTGGGTCCACGAGGTCGTCCTCGTGGACGGCAACTCCACCGACGGCACCGTCGAGGTGGCCCGGTCCCTGTGGCCGCGCCTCAAGGTTGTCCCGCAGCGCGGCCGGGGCAAGGGCGACGCCCTGATCACCGGGTTCGAGGCGTGCACCGGCGACATCATCGTGATGGTCGACGCGGACGGCTCGGCGGACGGCGGGGAGATCATCGCCTACGTCTCCGCGCTGGTCTCCGGCGCCGACTTCGCCAAGGGCTCCCGCTTCGCCAACGGCGGCGGCACCGACGACATGACCTTCGTGCGCAAGCTCGGCAACTGGGCGCTGTGCACCGTCGTCAACCGCAAGTTCGGCGCCCGCTACACCGATCTGTGCTACGGCTACAACGCGTTCTGGCGGCACTGCCTCGACAAGATCGACCTCGACTGCACCGGCTTCGAGGTCGAGACGCTGATGAACATCAGAGTGGTCAAGGCGGGCCTGAGAGTGCAGGAGATCCCGAGCCACGAGTATCTGCGCATCCACGGCACCAGCAATCTGCGGGCGGTGCGCGACGGGCTGCGGGTGCTGCGGGTGATCCTGCGCGAGCGCTCCAACCGGCGGGCGCTGCGCCGCCGGGTGCGGCAGTCCCCGCTGCTCAAGGCCCGGCGGGGAGAGGCGTCTTGAGCGATCCCGGCATCTCCGTCGTGATCTGCGCCTACACCGAGGACCGCTGGGAGGACATCCGCGCGGCGGTCTCCTCGGTGCGCGCGCAGTCGTACCCGGCCCTGGAGACCCTCCTGGTCGTGGACCACAACCCGGCCCTCGGTCAGCGGCTGGAGCACGCGTACCGGACGGCCGAGGACGTGCGGGTGCTGCCCAACTCCGGCCCGCGGGGCCTGTCCTCGGGCCGCAACACCGGCATCGCCGCCGCCCGCGGCGAGGTGATCGCCTTCCTGGACGACGACGCACTGGCCGAACGGGACTGGCTGCGCCGCTTCGCCGAGGCGTACGCCGACCCCCGGGTGCTGGCGGTCGGCGGGCGCACCGAGCCGGTGTGGGCGTCCGGGAGGCGGCCCGCCTGGTTCCCGGAGGAGTTCGACTGGGTGGTGGGCTGCACCTACCGGGGCCTGCCGCCGGGCCGGGTGCGGGTGCGCAATGTGCTGGGCGGCAACGCCTCGTTCCGGCGTACGGCCTTCGAGGCGGCGGGCGGCTTCGCCACCGGCATCGGGCGCGACGGCGGCCACCGCCCGCTCGGCTGCGAGGAGACGGAGCTGTGCATCCGCCTCACCCGCGCCCGCCCCGACGGTGTGCTGCTCATCGACGACCGTGCGGTGATCCACCACCGGGTGCCACGGGCCCGGGAGAACTTCGCCTACTTCCGCACCCGCGCCTACGCCGAGGGCCTGTCCAAGGCGCTGGTGGCCCGCAGCGTCGGCGCGGCCAAGGGGCTGGAGTCCGAACGCCGTTACACCACGCGGGTGTTGCCCGCCGGGGTCGCCCGGGGACTGCGTGACGCCCTGCTCGGCCGGCCGGGCGGGGCGGGCCGCGCGGGTGCCATCGTCGCCGGGGTGCTCACGGCCGCGGGCGGGTTCGCGGTGGGGAGCCTGCGGGCGCGGCGGGGGTCGTACGCCACCGCCGGGACCGGCGAACGGACCGGGGGCCCGCATGAGTGACCAGCCGGTGCCCGTCCTCATGTACCACTCGGTCGCCACCGCGCCCAGCGCCGCCACCCGGACCCTGTCCGTCACACCGGACGCCTTCGCCGAACAGCTGTCCCTCATCGGGGAGTCGGGCAGCACACCCGTCACCGCCGCCGAGCTGGCGGCGCACTGGCGCGGCGGCCGGCCGCTGCCCGCGCGCCCGGTCCTGATCACCTTCGACGACGGCTACGAGGGCGTGCACCGGCACGCCCTGCCGCTGCTCGCCCGGCACGGCTTCCCGGCCACCCTGTTCGTCTCCACCGGCTGGCTGCGGGGCGCGTACGACACCGGGGGCGGCCTCGACACCATGCTCGACTGGCACCAGGTGCGCCGGCTCGCCGCCTCCGGCGTGGAGATCGGCGGGCACAGCCACACCCATCCGCAGCTGGACCAGCTGGACGAGACGGCGCTGGAAGCGGAGCTGGTCCGGTGCACGGAGATCCTCACCGGTGAACTCGGGGCGCGGCCACTGTCGTTCGCGTATCCCTACGGCTACTCCAGCCGCCGGGTGCGCCGGGCGGTGCGCGCGGCCGGGTACGCGCAGGCCCTCGCCGTCGGCAACGGGCTCGCCCGCCGCGCCCAGGGGCCGTACGCGCTGCGCCGGGTCACGGTGCGCCGCCGTACGGACGCCGAGGAGTTCACGCGGCTGCTGCGGGGCCAGGGCATCGGCCGTGCGTTCGCCCGGGACCGGGCCCTCACCCGGGGGTACGCGCTGGTGCGCGGGGCGCGGCGGATCGGCCCGGCGCTCCGGAAGGCCGGTCGGGCCGGTGACTGACACGACCACCGCGCCCGGCCCAAAGGCGGCGAAGGCGCCCGGCGCCGCCCGCGCCCCGGGCGGGGGTCCGCTGCTGCGCAACGCGTACGCGCTGATGCTCAACACCGGGATCTCCGCCGTGCTGGGCCTCGGCTTCTGGCTGGCCGCGGCGCACTACTACTCCGATGCCGCGGTCGGCCGGGGCTCGGCCGCCATCGCCGCGATGAAGCTGCTCGCCGGGCTCACCGCGGTGACCCTGACCGGCGCGCTGGCCCGGTTCATCCCGGTGTCCGGGAAGCGCACCGGACGCTTCATCTTCCGTACGTACGCGGGCAGTTCACTGATCGTCGCGCTGGCCGCCGGGGTCTTCCTGGGCACGCTGGACGCCTGGGGGCCGTCGTACCGCTTTCTGCACGGTCTGCTCCCCGGCCTCGGCTTCGTTACGGCCGTGGTCGCCTGGAACCTGCTCACCCTCCAGGACGGGGTGCTGACCGGGCTGCGCAGCGCGCCCTGGGTGCCGGTGGGCAACACGGTGTTCTCGGCGGTGAAGCTGGTGCTGCTCGCCGCGTTCGCCGTGGCCGTGCCTGCCACCGGTGTCTTCGTGTCCTGGGTGGCCGCGATCGCCACCTCCGTGGTGCCGCTGGGCTGGCTGGTGTTCCGGCGTCTGGTGCCCCGCCATGTCGCGGCGACCGCCGGGCGGCCGGGGCCGCCGGCCGCGCGGGAGGTCGGGCGGTTCCTGGCCGGGGACTACACCGGCTCCCTGTTCTCGCTCGCCGTGGTCTATCTGGTGCCGGTGATCATCGCCGCGCAGGTCAGCTCCGCGGAGAACGCGTACTTCTACATCACCACCACCATCGGCGGCACCTGCAATCTGCTCGCCGTCAACATGGGCGCGTCCCTCACCGTCGAGGGCTCGCACGACCCGGAGCGGCTGGCCGCCAACGCCCGCGCGGCGCTGTGGCGCATGGCCCGGATCATGCTGCCGATCAGCGCCGCGTTGTTCCTCGGCGCGCCCTGGATCCTCGGCGTCTTCGGCGCGGGCTACGCGGACGCGGCGACCGGGCTGCTGCGCCTGTTCGCCGTCGGCACCCTGCTCCGGGTCGTCATGGAGACCTACTTCGCCGTCCTGCGCGCCCAGAGCCGCACCGCCGGACTCGCCTGGCTGCAGGGCCTGTTGTGCGTCCTGGTCCTCGGGCTCACCCTGCTGCTCCTGCCCCGGATGGGGCTCACGGGCGCGGGGGTCGCCGAGATCTCCAGCCTGACCGTGATCGTCTCGATCGCCGCGCCGCGGTTGTGGCGGACGGTGCGGGCGGGACCGGTGTCCGGGTCCGCGCGGGGGGCCGGGGGCGTGCCGGACGCGGTGGCGCCGGACGGGGATCTGGCCGATCTGGGGCTGCGGGAGGAGGAGCCGGTACGACGCCGGGTGCCGGCGTGGGCACGCGCGCGGGCCGCCGAGGAGGCCGTACCCCCTGCGGAGCCGGAGCCGGAGCCGGAGCCGGGGCCCGCGCCGGGCTCCTCACCGGACCCCGCTCCCCCCGCCCGCCACCTGCGCTCCCCTCTCCTCCTCGTCCCCCTCCTGGTCGCCGCCCTCCTCCTCTACTGGCTCCCCGCCCTGCGTCTCGGGGAGGGTGATCTGGACCGGATGGGCGGCCTGGGCCTGGTCTCGGTGCTGCCGTGGCCCACGCTCCTCGGCGCGGCGCTGCTGGTCGTGGTGTTCGCCGGGCTGCTGTGGCAACGCCGGGAGCACCGGGCCCTGTTGCTGGTGACGCTGCTCGTCACGGTCGTGTCGCTGCACGCGCTGCCGGCCGTGATCGAGACCGAGCCGCGGTTCGCGACGGCCTGGCAGCATCTGGGCTTCCTGGACTACATCGACCGCACCGGCTCCGCCGTCCCGGACCTGGACGCCCGCTGGAGCTGGCCCGGTTTCTTCGCGGTGGCCGCGTTCGCCGGCCGGGCCTGCGGGGTCACCGACTTCACCGAGGTCATCCGCTGGTGGCCGACGGCGATCCAACTCGCCTATCTGGCACCGATGTTGCTGCTGGTCCGGTCGATGCGCGCGGACTGGCGGGCGAAGTGGACCGGCGTCTGGCTGTTCGTGCTGTGCGGCTGGGTCGGCCAGGACTACTTCTCCCCGCAGGGCTTCACCTTCCTGCTGTATCTGCTCTTCACAGCGATCCTGCTGGTCTGGTTCCGCCCGCCCCGGGCGCTGACGGCACGGCTGCGCCCGGGCGAGGCGGAACCTCCGCCGCTCGACCGGCGCGGGCGGACCGTGCTCCTGCTGCTGTTGCTGGGCCTGTACGCCGCGACCGTGCCCGCGCACCAGCTGACCCCGTTCGTGATGCTGGGCGTCCTTACGGCCCTCGTCCTGCTGCGCCGCTGCGAGCTGCGCGGACTGCCCCTGCTGTGCGCGGTGCTCGTCGCCTGCTGGCTCGGCTTCATGGCGGAGCCGTACTGGTCCGGGCACTTCGACGATCTCTTCGGCGGCATCGGCGGGATCGGCGGCAATGTCTCCACCTCCGTCTCCGGCCGTATCCAGGGCGGCGATCCGACCCACAAGCTGGTCCTGTACACCCGGGTACTGCTGGCCGCCGCCGTACTGGCCCTGGCGTGCGGGGGATGGTGGCGCCGGCGTCTGCACCGGTACCGCGAACGGTCCCTGCCGGTCCTCGCCTTCGTGCCGTTCCTGGGCTTCGGCATGCAGTCGTACGGCGGTGAGATGGCGCTGCGCGTCTTCATGTTCGCGGTGCCGGGCGCGGCCCTGCTCGGCGCCCTCGCCCTCTTTCCCCGTCCCACGGGTTCGCGGCGGCCGGTCCTCGCCCTCGGGGCCGCGCTGCTCGCCGGGCTGCTGCTGATGGGCGGCTTCCTGGTGGCCCGGTGGGGCAACGAGCCCTTCGAGCGCACCCGGCCCGGCGAGGTCGCGGCGATGAACTGGGTGTACGCCCATGACCGGCCGACCGTACGGCTGTTGTGGCTGAGCGATGACCCGGTGAACGATGTGACGCCGTCGCTGCCGTGGGGCGCCAAGGACATGGAGCGGGTCGACTACGTCCCGACGCTCGCGCCGACCGACCCCGCCCGGGTGTCCGGGCTGGTCGAGGCGCTCAAGGACGCGGGGCCGCAGTCGTATCTCATGGTGAACGAGAGCCAGGTGACATATTTGCGGCTGGACTCGGGCTATCCGGCGGCCTGGGGTTCCCGGCTCACCCGGAGCCTGGACGCCCGGCCGGAGCTGACGAAGGTCCTGGTCAATGACGATGTCTCGGTGTACGCCCTGCGCGCGCGGCCCCCGGGCGCCGTGCCCGAGCCGCGCCCCGGGCCGATCGGGCCCCGGGTGACCTGGACGCCCTGGTCGGTGGTCGGGGCGCTGGCCGCCGTCGTCCTGATGCTGCTGCTGGCGGCGCGCGAGGTGGTGCGGGTGGCGGTGCGGCCGGGGGTGCGCCGAGTGCGGTGGCTCCAGGGCAGTCTCTGGTTCTCCCTGCCGCTGCTGGCGGTGGTGCTGGCGGTGCTGGTGCAGCGGTTCCTGACCCTGAAGTGAGGGTCAGCGGCCGAGCCACTTCACCTCGTACGGCCGCAGCGTGAGCCGGTCGCCGTCCACCCGCGTACCGATCGCGTGGTCGCGGGTGTTGACGACGAGGACGGTGCGGTCGCTCGCGAGGACGCGCAGGTCGGGCGCGGTGGCCGGGTCGACGGAAACCGTGCGCCGACGGGTGCCCGGCGGGAAGGCGGCGGCGAACCGGGACAGCAGGCCGTACATGGGCAGCGGCCGCCCTCCGTCGGCGCGGTCGGTGGGGGTCCACAGGCAGCCGGGGCAGGCGGTGCCGGTGCGCTTCTCCGGGTTCCAGTAGAAGCCGGAATCGGCGCCGCCCCTGACCAGGGCGATCATGCCGGTGGCCTGGACGGCGACCCGGTGCGGCTCGGACCAGCCGGCGTCGCCGTCGCCGGGCTCCACGTAGTACTCGGCCCACCACAGGGGAAGGTCATGGGTCTGCCGCCGTACCCAGGCGCTGACGGCGGTCAGTTTCTCCGTGGCGGTGAACTCGTCGGGCCGCGGATCGCCGCCGTTGGGGTAACTGGCGCCGTCGACGACGGTGAAGTCGGCACCCGTCTTGTGCGCGTTCCAGTAGGTGAAGGCGTCGAGCACCCGCTGGTCCATCGCGCCCCACTCGCCCCGCAGTTGGGGGGAGGCCTCGGGGTCGGTCGGGGCGACGCTGTCCATCGGCAGATAGGGCCCGCCGACCATGACGTCCTCGCCGGTCTTCTTCAGGGCGCGGTACACACGGTTGTACAGATCGGTGTACCCCTCGTAGTCCCAGCGGCCCGCGGCCTCGTCCCAGAAGCCCTTGAACTCGTTCCAGACGACGAAGTGCCGCACGTCCGGATAGCGCCGGGCCACGGTCGCGGCGAGGTCGGCGAAGTCCTGGTAGTGGGCGGGGGTGGGCGCGGTCTCCAGCGCCGACCGGCTCCAATCGGTGTGGTTCGCCCCGGACTTGCCGCCCTTCATCCAGTCGGGGGCGCAGCACAGGGTGATCACCGGGGTGCCGCCGGAGGCGCGGACGAAGGCGATCCGGCGGTCCAGGGCGGTGAAGTCGTAATGCCCCGGGGACGGTTCGGGATTGTCCGCGCCCCAGCCCATGATCGCCTGGTCCTGCGCCACCCCGCCGTCCGCCTTGAGGAGCCCCCGCACCCGGGCGGTGGCGGCGGGCGCGCCCTCGTCAGCGCTGAACTGGGTGTGGGTGAAGCCCCAGCCGACGTACGGCTTCGCGGTGCCGCGCGGCGCGGCCGAGGTGCCGGGCAGCCCGCCGGTCAGTCCCCCGGGCAGTCCGCCGGTCAGGCTCACCAGCAGGGCGAGCGCCGCCGCGATCCCCCCGAGCAGGGCGCCGAGCCGCCATCGCCGGTCAACCGATACCCACCCATGACGTGCCATCGAGGGCAACAGTATCGGCGCGGTCCGGGGCTTGGGCAGATCTCGAACAACCCCGGGACACCCGGGACAAGCGGTGGAAATGTCGTGCACGGAGGGCATCGGTGGCGGATCATGGCGGCATGCCTGCGAACCCGCACGACGCTCTGCCGATCCGGCTCCACGTCGACGATTCCGACTCGCCGTCCGACGTCGTCGACGCGCTGTTCCTCGGCCGTTTCGCGACGGGCGAGCAGCCGTACTCGCACGCGGTGAACATCGACCGCGTGCGCTCCGGCGCGACCCTGCTGCCCGAGGGCGCCCGGGTGCTCCGGGTCGCCCGGGACGACGACCGCAGCGCCACCCTCGCCGAGGGCGACGGCTGGACCCTGCTGGTCTCCCGCTGGAGCCGGGGCGCGGATGTCACCGTGACCGCGACCAGCGCCGAACTGGCCCAGGAGATCCTCGACAAGGCGACGGACGGCGCGGCCGACGAGCCCGAACCCCAGCCGGAGAACGTGACGATGGGGTTCTGGTACGTGTCCCCGCGCCGCGGCCCGCACCGCACCACCCGGCAGATCTCGGCCGGCACCTGGTCGGAGGTGCGCGCCAACTACACCGCGCCGGTCGCCGAGGCGATGGACCGGCTGATGAAGACCACCCCGGAGGACATCGCGGGCCGCCTCCTGCTGCTGCACGGCCCGCCGGGCACCGGCAAGACCTCGGCGCTGCGCACCCTGGCCCGTTCCTGGCGGGACTGGTGCCAGGTGGACTGCGTCCTCGATCCCGAGCGGCTCTTCTCCGACGTCGGCTATCTGATGGACATCGCGATCGGCGAGGAGGACGGCGCGGGCAAGGGCCGCTGGCGGCTGCTGCTCCTGGAGGACTGCGACGAGCTGATCCGCGGCGAGGCCCGGCACACCGCGGGCCAGGCGCTGTCCCGGCTGCTGAACCTCACCGACGGACTGCTCGGCCAGGGCCGCAATGTCCTGGTGGGCGTCACCACGAACGAGGACCTGGAGCGCCTGCACCCCGCCGTGGTCCGCCCCGGCCGCTGTCTGGCCCGTATCGAGGTGGGCCCGCTCACCCACGAGGAGTCGGTGCACTGGCTCGGCACGGAGGAGGGCGTCGGCCGCGAGGGCGCCACCCTGGCCGAGCTGTACGCGCTGCGCCGGGGCACCACGCCGACCTCGGTACCGGGGGCGCGCAACGGCGCGGACGCGGGGCTGTACCTGTAGTGCTTTCATGAAGACGTGACCCTGTTGGTCGGCACCTCCGGGTGGCAGTACAAGGACTGGCGGGACCGCGTCTATCCGGCCGGGGTCCCGGCGCGGCTGTGGCTGGAGGAGTACACCCGGCTGTTCGCCACGGTGGAGATCAACAACGCGTTCTACCGGCTGCCGTCGTACGACAATTTCGCCGCCTGGCGCTCCCGGGTGCCGCCGGATTTCGTGGTCGCGGTCAAGGCCAGCCGCTATCTGACCCACATCAGGCGGCTGAAGGACCCCGCCGAGCCGGTGCACCGGCTGCTGGCCCACGCGGCGGGCCTGCGCGACCGGCTCGGACCGGTGCTGCTCCAGCTCCCGCCCACGCTGCGCGCCGACCCGGCCCTGCTGGACGCCTGCCTGGCCTGCTTCCGGGCCGGTACGAGGGTCGCGGTGGAGCCCCGGCACGACTCCTGGTGGACGCCCGAGGTGCGCGAGGTCCTCGTCTCCCGCGGCGCGGCCCTGTGCTGGGCCGACGTCCTGTCCCGCCCGGTCACCCCGCTGTGGCGCACCACCGACTGGGGCTATGTCCGCTTCCACCAGGGCCGCGCCCAGCCCTGGCCGCACTACGGCCGGCGCGCCCTGGAGACCTGGGTGGACCGCGTCGCCACGGCCTTCCCCGACGGCGAGACCGTCCACGCCTACTTCAACAACGACCCGGGCGGCGCGGCGGTGACGGACGCGGTGACCTTCGGGAGGGCGGCGAGGAGGGCGGGCCTTACGGTGACGAGGTTCCCGCAACCGGCGGGACGGCACTGACGCGCCCCCGTCCACCCCCCGTCCACCCGCCGTCTACCCCCCGTAAGCCGCCCGCAGGGCGTCCCGCACCGCGGACAGCGCCTCCTCCTCCCCCAGCCCCAGCCGCCGCGCCCGGTCGGCGTACGCCTGCGCGGCCAGGGACGCCTCGCGCTGCGCGGCCGAGCCGGCGGCGGCCACATACGTGCCGAGGCGCCCACGCGTCTCGATCACCCCGTCGCCCTCCAGCGCCCGGTACGCCTTGGCCACCGTGTTCACCGCGAGCCCCAGGGACTCGGCCAGCCCCCGCACGGTCGGCAGCCGGTACCCCACGGGCAGCACCCCGGACCGTGCCTGCTCGGAAATCTGCGCCCGCACCTGCTCGTAGGGGGGCGCGCTGTCATCGATGCGGATCTTCAGGCTCACAGCCCGATTCTGACGCACCCGCGGGAAAATGAGAGGCACCCCCCGGACAACTCCCCGTACGGTCCCTCCACATGACTTTGATCGTCCGCGATGTGCGCCCCGGCGTTCCGGCCGACACCGAGGGCTTCGCCCGGGTGCGCCGGCTCGCCCTGCCGTACATCCTGTTCACCTCGGACTCGGTCCGGCACAACACGCTGCACACCCATCCCGACGCCCGCTACCGCCCGCTCGTCGCGGAGGAGGACGGCGAGATCGTCGGCACCGCCCAGGTCCTGCTGGCGTACGACAGCACCGAGCCGGGCCAGGGCCTGCTGAACATCTACGTCCGGCCGGACCGGGCGGGCCGCGGCGCGGGCACGCTGCTGCTGCGCACGGCCGAGGAGTACCTCGCCTCGCTGGACGCGACCAAGGTGTTCAGCTGGATCCTGGACGAACCGGCCAACCGCGCCTTCGCCGAGCGGCACGGCTACCGGGCCGGCCGGTCCGCGCACTTCCTCCGCCTTGACCTGGCCGGCGGCGAACTGCCGCCGCTCCCGCCCACCCCGGCGGGCGTCGAGCTGCGCGCGGCCGCCGAGTTCGCCGACGACCCGCGCCCGCTGTTCGAGCTGGACGCGGAGACCCTTCAGGACGAGCCGGGCGACCTCGACGTCGAGTCCCGCGGCTACGACGACTGGCTGTCCAGCACCTGGAACCACCCGCTGCTGAACCGCGAGCTGATCATGGCCGCGTGCGTCGACGGCCGCCCGGTCGCCTTCACCGTCGCCTACACCGACGCCGACGGCCGGTACTCCACCGCGATGACCGGCACCGTCCGCGTCCACCGCGGCCGCGGTCTGGCCAAGCTCGCCAAGCTGCACTCCCTGCACCGGGCCCGCGCCGCCGGCGTCACCGACGCGTTCACGGGCAATGACGCGGGCAATGATCCGATGATCGCGATCAACAAGTGGCTCGGCTACGAGATCTGTGCGACGGAGGTCCGCCATGTCCGCGAACTCGGCTGAGCCGACGGCCGATCTGACCGTCAGCCTGGTCAAGGGCGGCCGTACGAAGATCCGTTACCCGGCCGGGCTGCTCGGGGACGACGGCACCCGGGTCGTGGTCCGGGCGCCCTGGGCGGGCGACGGCACCCGTGACTTCGGGTTCGTGCGCTTCGAGCCGGGCGATGTGTTCACCGAGTACTACTGGCGCGACCGGTGGTACGCGGTGAAGGAGGTCCGCGCCGCGGACGGCCGCGTCAAGGGCTGGTACTGCGACATCACCCGGCCCGCGGTCCGCACCGGCGCGGAACTGGTGGTGGAGGACCTCGACCTGGACCTGTGGCGCTCGGCCGACGGCGGGGACGTACGCCGGCTGGACGAGGACGAGTTCGCCGCGAGCGGCCTGGCCGAGCGGGACCCGGGGGCGGCCGCGGCCGCCGTGGCCGCCCTCGACGAGCTGGAACGGCTCGCCCGCGCGGACGGCTTCGGCGACCTGCTGGCCTGAGCCGCGCTCAGACGCCCGCCACCACCGCGTACCGCTCGTCCCTCACCTCCTTCCCCCACAGCACGGCGTCACCGGACAGCCGCTCCACACGCGCCCCGGCCGTCAGCGGCTCCAGCAGCGCGGTGAGCCGGTCCGCGGCTATGCCGACCGGGTGCAGCTCGCCCCAGACTCCCTCGACGAGCACGAACCGGCCGCCGGGGCGCAGCAGATCCCGCCAGTGCCGCAGCACCCGGTCCTGGTCCGGCAGCATCCACAGCACATGGCGTACGAGGACCACGTCGAAGCGGCGCTCCCCCACCGGCGGGGTCTCGGCCGGTCCGCACAGCACCTCGGCCGGGTGCCCGGCGAGCTTGGCGCGGGCCCGCTCGGTCATGGCCGGGGACAGATCGACGGCCGTCACCCGGTGCCCCTGCTCGACGGCGAGCAGCGACAGGCTGCCGGTGCCGCAGCCGAGGTCGAGGACATCGGCGGGTTGCCCGGGCAGCCAGGAACGGAGTCTGGCCGCCCAGGCGGCCCGCACGGCGGGGTCGCGCAGGCCGTGGTCCGGCACATCGTCGAAGCCGGCGGCCTGCGCGTCCCAGTCCGGCGGCTGGGCGGTCGTATCGCTGTGCTCACACTCATCGGTCATGACCGGAGAGTGACACACGCCACTGACAGCCCCGAACGAATAGGGAACTCTCCCCTCAAGCGCCCGCCTCCGCCCCGCGCGGAGCCCGGTGGGCACCGAAGGAGGCAGCCATGCGCCGTACGACCGTGCGGAAGCCGCTGAAGAGGACGGACGTCCGCCGGATCCGCGAGAAGGCGGAGGAACGTCCGGCGGGACGCCCCGAGGTGCGCGAGGACATCGCGCGCACCTGGTGGCCCGAGGGCTGACCCCGCGCCCGGCCGTCAGCTGAGGACGGAGGCGCAGGTGGTGGTGCTGGCGTGCGCCGGGTCGAGGGAGTTGGCGACCTCGTGGAAGACGATGCGGTCGCTCAGGCCGGCCAGCACATGCTCGGAGAGGTCCAGCGGGCACAGGTCCTGGAGCAGGACGTTGTGCACGTCGGAGCCGCTGAGGTACTGGCTGCGCCAGGGGGTGGCCACCTCGTCGTACTGGGTCGCGATGACCGTGTAGTGCACCCCGGGCACGGTGTCGCCGCCCGCGTTGAGCTTGGTGAGGAAGGCGGAGCCGGGTATCTGGTCGGCGAGGCCGGGGGTGGTGGCCTTGACCAGGTCGGTGGCGCCGGGGAAGTACGGCAGCAGGTTGGTCAGGCCGCTGATGGTGGCGCCGTGGTTGTCGGGGGCGATGCCGACGAGCGCGTTGACCTTGGCCGCGCCGCCGAGGAACTTCAGGTAGTAGCGGGGCATCATGCCGCCCTGGGAGTGCCCGACCAGGTCGACCTTGGCGGCGCCGGTGGCGGAGCGCACCTGGTCCACGAAGGAGGCGAGCTGCGCGGCCGACTGGTCGATGGGGCCGAGCCCGTAGAAGACGGGGACGCCGGGGAGCTGGCCGTAGTCCAGGGAGAAGACGCAGTACCCGCGGGCCTCCAGATAGGGGGCGAGGCCGAGCCAGTTGTCGACCGAGTTGCCGAGGGTGCCGTGGACCAGCACGACGGGGCGGGGGTGCGCGGCGGACGGCTTGCAGGAGTAGTCGTTCCAGCCGCTGTGGGTGGCGGTGTCGGCGTGCGCGGCCGTGGCGGGCAGGGCGACCGCGGCGGCGGACAGCAGCAGCGCGGTGAGGGGTCTGAGCACTCGCTTCCAGGGCAGCATCGGGTGATCTCCTCGCGGCTCAAGGGGGATACGGCGGACTGGCCCTGTGATCCGGATCACGGGATGCTGTTCATTCGTCAAGTTACGGGCGGGTAGCCTCCGGGGGAAGTTACGCGCAAGTAAAACTTCCCGTCTCAACCATCCGCCTGACGTACCGTCACCACACGGGCCGCACCGGCCCATGGGGCGCGATCTTCGCCAGACTCCCCCACAGGGCCCGCACTTCCGCCTCGCCCAGCAGTTCGCGCCAGCCGCCGACCACCTCGGCCGCCGCCGCCTCCGCGGCCCGGGTGCAGGCCCGTCCGCGCTCGGTCAGCACGATCAACCGCGCCCGCGCGTCCCCCGGATGCGGCCGCCGCTCGGCGTACCCCCTGCGCACCACCTCGTCCACCAGCTGGCTCGCCGCCTGCTTGGTCACCCCGAGGTGCGCGGCGAGTTCGGTGACGGTGGCACCGTCCGGCGCGAGCCGCGCGAAGGCGAATCCGTGCGCGGGCCGCAGATCGGCGAAGCCGCGCGCCACGACCCCCTCATGGATGCGCTGGGTGAGATCGCCCGCCGCGGCGAGCAGGGTGGCGGACAGGGCCATGGCTTCGGAGTTCTGCACGGGGGCATTGAAACACCCTTGACGCATTGGTCAAGCAGCCTGACCATATAGTCAATCTGCTTGACCAGTTGCCCCTGTTCCGAACGGAGAACCCAGCCATGCCCGTCGTCCGCTCGTCCGAGGCCGTGACCCACGAGATCCACGGTGCCCGCTTCATCTCGTACGCCGCCCCGCTCACCGGCAGCGAGGAGCTGTGCGCCTGGCGCGGGGAGATCCCGGCCGGCACCCGGGCCCCGGCGCACACCGTCAGCCGCGAGGAGATCTTCCATCTGCTCGTCGGGGAACTGCTGATCACCCTCGACGGCCGCACCGAGCGGGTGGGCGCGGGCGACACGGTGATCGTCAACGCCGGGTCCACCCTGGGCGTGGAGAACCCGACCGGGCACACGGCGATCTCCTGGGTCACCACCTCCGTCGGGCTCACGGCCAAGCTGGCGGACGGCAGCCTGCTCACCCCGCCATGGGCCAACTGACCCCACCGCTGTGGGGGTTACGAGGGGTACGCGCCGTCGCCGCGGGCCGTACCGCGTCCGGTCCGAAGCGCCGGCGGGCACGGTCGGCGGCGGCCTCGGCGGCGCGGGCCCGGGTGTCGGCGGGGTCCAGGGAGAGCTGGTGGAAGGCGTCGGCGGCCGGGCGGAGACGGTCGGCGCGGAGCGTGAAGGCGCGCACCCGGGCCCGTTGCAGACCGAGGGAGGACAGCAGGCCGAGGGCCGCCGCGGCGAGGGCGGGCGAGTGGTCGGTGGCCTCCGGCAGGGTGCGCGCCCGGGTGCTGGAGCTGCGGTCGGCGTAGCGCACGGTGAGGGTCGCCCGGCCCGCCACCCGCCGCTCCGCGCGCAGGAGTCGGCCGATCCGGTCGGCGAGCCCGAGGACGGCCCGGTGCTGCTCCGCCGGATCGAGGCAGTCCCGCTCCAGCACCAGGTCGGCGGTCAGCCGGTCCGCCGCCTCCCGGGGCAGGACCGGGCGCGGGTCGTGGCCGCGGGCGCGTTCGGCCAGCAGCCGGGCGGTGCCCGTGCCGAGCAGGCGTTGCAGGGTGGCCGGGGAGAGGTCGGCGAGCTGGCCGATGTGGTGCAGTCCGTACCGGCCGAGCGTCGCCGCCGTGCCGCGGCCGATCCCCGGCAGCGCGGTGACCGGCCGGGGGCGCAGCCACTCGGCGGCCCGCTCGGCGGGCACCCAGGTGGTCTCCCCCGGCGCGGACACGTCGGCCGCCATCGCCGCGAGCATCCGGTTGCCCGCGAGCCCGGCGCTGCCGTCGATGCCGTAGAGGGCCTTCAGGCGCATCATCGTCATCTGGACCACGTCATAGGGGGACAGGCCGAAGTACCGCAGCGCCGAGGTCAGGTCCAGTTGCACGGCGTCGGGCGGCATCTCCTGCACATGAGGCGTGATACCGGACACCAGTTCGATTACATGACCGTACTGCTCCTCGTTCAGCGAGCCGTGCAGATACAGCTGGGCGATGTGCCGCTGACGGATGCTCATCCCGCGCTCCCCGGACTGGTGTAACCGAATTTCTTGAGGTCGGCCGAGCGGCTGCCCGCGGGCAGCAGGTCGGCGTACGGGTGCAGCCGGGCACCGGTGGTGCCGTTGGCCAGGGTGCGCCGCGGCTGGGCGGGGGTCGGATGCGGACGGCTCCGGCCGAGCAGGGCGAGCGCGGCCTCGGGACCGTTGTCCCGGCGGGCCGCGGCGATCTCGTCCAGGTCCCAGGCCATCGAGCCGACGACGGTACGACGGGTGCCGCGCACCTGCACCGTGCCGCGCACCAGCAGCAGCCCGCTATGGAAGACGGTGTAGGCGCAGGCCGGGTGGGAGTCCTCGAAGAAGGCCAGGTCGACCAGGCCGGAGCCGTCCTCCAGGGTGACGAAGATGATCCGCTTGCCGCTCGCGATCGGCGGGGTCTGGGTGGAGGCTCGTACACCGGCGACGAGGACCTGCTGCCCGGCGCGCAGCCCGGCCAGCCGGGCCGCGTCGGTCGCGCCGATCTCGCGCAGCAGCCGGTGGTGGTGCTCCATCAGGTGCTTGGAGACATCGATGCCGAGGGTGTTCAACTCGGCGCCGAGCGCCTCGCGTCCGGTCATCTCCGGCAGCCCGCTCGGCTCGGACCCGCCGACGACCCCCGCGATCAGGGGCAGTTGACCGGTGCCCGCGGACCGGTTGCGGGCGGCCCGGTGCAGTTCGGCCAGCTGGAGCAGCAGATCGCGCCGGGTGAGCCGGCCGTCGTGCAGGGCGCCCAACGCCCCGATCTCCGCGAGGCGTTCGGCGACCGGGCGGCTGGGCCGGGCCCGCTGCCAGAAGTCGGACAGCGATCCGTAGGGCTGCCCCGCCTCGATCCGCGCGCACTCCTGCGCGCCGATGCCGTGCACGGCGGACAGCGCGAGGCGCACCCCCCATCGGTCCCCGTCGGTCTTCTCCACGGTGTGCCGGGTCGCGGACCGGTTGACGTCGACGGGCAGCACCGGCACCCCGCGCCGGCGCGCGTCGGCGACCAGCACCCGCTTGGGCCACATCCCGGGGTCGTGTTCGAGCAGCCCGGCCAGCAGGAAGGCCGGATGGTGCGCCTTGAGCCAGGCGCTCTGTAGGGCCGGTACGGCGAAGGCGACCGCGTGCGCCCGGCAGAAGCCGTACGCCCCGAAGGCCTCGATCGTCCGCCAGACCTCCTCCCGTACCGCCGTGCCGTAGCCGCGCGCACGGGCCCGCCCCTGGAACCAGTCCCTGATCTCGGGCAGCCGCTCCTTGTCGCCGAGCGCCCGCCGGGTGATCTCCGCGAAGGCCGGGTCGCAGCCGGTCAGCACCACCAGCGTCTCGATGATCTGCTCGTGCCAGATGGTCACGCCGTAGGTGTCGGCGAGCACCGGCTCCAGGTCCGGGTGGGCGTACCGCGGGGTGCCGCCGTGGCGGGCGGCGATGTACCGCTCGGGCATGCCGCCCGCGACCGGCCCTGGGCGGAAGAGGCTGATGTCGGCGATGACGTCCTGCTGGTTGCGCGGCTGGAGCCGGGACAGCAGGTCCTGCTGGCCGGGCGACTCCAGCTGGAACAGGCCGAGGGTCTGGCTCTCCTGGAGGAGCTTGAACGCGAACACGTCGTCCAGCGGCACCTGTTCGGGGTCGTCCAGGTCGATGCGGTCGCCGGTGGTCCGTTCGAGCTCCGCGACGGCATGGGCCATCGCGGACTGCATCCGCACGCCCAGGACGTCGAGTTTGATGTTGCCGAGCGCCTCGATCTCCTCCTTCGCGGCCATGGCCATCGGGTAGTCGCCCTGCGGGGTGGGCTGCACCGGCAGCCGGTCCAGCAGGGTCGCGTCGCTGATGACCACGCCGCAGGGGTGCATGGCCATGCCGTGGACCAGCGAGTCGAGCCCCTCGGCCAGCTCCCACAGCGGCCCGAACCGGCCGGCCTCGGCGGCCAGTTGACGCAGCTCGGGAAGTTCCGCGAGGGCGCCGGTGATGTCCGAGGCGCGCAGGTGCGGGAAGCTCTTGGCGATCCGGTCGACCTCCGCGGGCGCGATGCCGAGGGCGAGGCCGGTGTCGCGCAGGGCCCGGCGCGCCCGGTAGGTCTCGGGCATCGCGGTGACCGCGACCCGTTCCTTGCCGAACCGCTCGAAGATTGTGTCGTAGCACTCCAGGCGCCGCGCGGACTCCACGTCGATGTCGATGTCGGGCAGCGAGGCACGGCGGGCGCTGAGGAACCGTTCGAACAGCAGTCGGTGTTCGAGCGGGTTGGCGGTGGCGATGCCCAGCGCGTGGCAGACCAGCGAGCCGGCGCCGGAGCCGCGGGCCGCGACCCGGATGCCCTTGGCCCGGATGTCGGCGACGACCTGGCCGACGGCGAGGAAGTACGAGTCGTAGCGCAGCCGGGAGATCACGGCGAGTTCCTCGTCGAGCCGGGCGAGGGCCACCGGGTCGCGGTCGAGGCCCCGGCGGGCCAGGCCCTCCGCGCAGCGGCGGCGCAGCAGCCGGGCGGCGCCGTCCGCCCCGGGGTCGGCGCCGAAGAGCGCGGGCTCGGGGAAGTGCGGGGTGCCAAGGCCCAGGTCGGCGCGGGGGTCGAGGGCGCATTCGGCGGCCGTGGCCGCGGTGTCCGCGAGCAGTCGGCGGGCCCGCCGCTCATCGGCTCCGGCGCACTCGGCGATCATGCGCGCGAGGACCGTCATCGCCCGCTCGTCCTTGAGCCAGCGCTGCCCGCTGTCCAGGCGGCGCCGGTCGATCGGCCGCAGCAGCCGGGCGGCGTCCAGGACATCGGCGAGGCGGTGCTGGGCGGGGTCGGCGTAGCGGACGGCGTTGGTGAGGACGGCGGTCGTACCGGTGCGGTCGGCCAGCGCCAGGGTGCGAGCGGCGAGGCGAAGGGAGCCGGGACCCGTGCCGGAACGTTTCTGCGCGACGGCCTCCAGCCGGACCTCCCGCCCGAAGACCTCCCGCCACGGCGCCAGCAGCCGTACCGCGACATCCTCCCGGCCCACCGACAGCGCCCGCGCCGGCTCCGAGAGGGGGCCGAGCAGGGCCAGCAGCCCGGGGCCGCCGTGCTCCCGCAGCGCCGACCACGGCACCACCGGCGCCCGGCCGCCGAGCGCGTCCGCGTGGGCGGCCGAGGTGATCCGGCACAGCCGCGCCCAGCCCTCCCGGTTCCGGGCGAGCAGGACGACCCGCAGCGGCGGCTCGATCACATGGGCGCCGCCGCGCGCCGGGGTGCGGCGACGCAGGGCGGGGGGCGGCGGGGCGAGGGCCTGCACCGCGAGATCGACGCCGAAGACCGGCCACACCCCCTCCTTCGCACACGCCTGTGCGAATCGAACAGCGCCGGTGACCGTGTCCCGGTCGGTCAGCGCGAGCGCCGCCATGCCCCGCTCGGCCGCGCGGCGCGCCAGCTGTTCCGGGTGCGCGGCGCCATAGCGGGCGGAGTAGCCGGACGCGACATGCAGATGGGCGAAGCCCGCCATGCCGCACCTCCCTCACTCCACCCCTTTTCAGCCATACGCCCGATACGTTCATCGTACGCTCGTTCGAATACTTCGAATACTCTAGCTTCGTCGGCGCTGGTCGGCGAGCCTGTTCGAACAGATGAGTGATTCTTCACCCGAGGGCGGGCGGGAGTGAGTGGTGGCCTAAAACATGACGTCCCGCCCCGGGGATCCGGGGCGGGACGTCATGCGGTGCTTCGGTCAGCCGATGGTGGTGCCCGTGGCGGAGAGGGCCGCGGTGACCGGCTGGAAGAAGGTCTCCCCGCCGGAGGTGCAGTCGCCGCTGCCGCCGGAGGTCAGGCCGATCGCCTTGTCACCGGAGAACAGCGAGCCGCCGCTGTCGCCGGGCTCGGCGCAGACATCGGTCTGGATCAGCCCGCTGACCGAGCCCTCCTGGTAGTTCACGGTGGCGTTCAGACCGGTGACCGTGCCGTCGTGCACATGGGTGGTGGACCCGCTGCGCGTGACCTTCATGCCCACCGTGGCCTCGGCGGCGCCGGTGATCTTCTGGGTCGAGCCGTCGTAGAGGTCGACCTCGCTCGGATGGGCGGCGTCCGAGGTGTACTTGACCAGGCCGAAGTCGGTGCCCGGGAAGTGGGACTCCGCGTTCTGCCCGATCTCCTGGCCGTCCGCGTCCGACCAGCTGGAGATGTCCGCGGTGCAGTGCCCGGCGGTCAGGAAGTACGGCTGCCCGTCCTTGACCACGTTGAAGCCGAGCGAGCAGCGGCCGCCGGAGCCGTTGATGGCGTCGCCGCCGGCGATGAAGGGCTTGTACTCGCCCTGGAAACGCTTGAGTTCGGCCGTGCCGCCGAGCCCGTCGACCACCTTGCTCAGCTTGTCCCACCGGGCGCCGGTGACGGACTTGTCGGCCGTGACGACGACCTTGTTCGACACCGGGTCGATGGACCAGGACGTGCCCGGGATGGTCGCGTCCTTCTTCAGCGTCGTACGGGCGCCGTCGAGTTGGGCGAGGGTGCGGGTGACGATTCTGGCCTTGGCGCCCTTGGCCTCGACCGCCTTCGCGGCGGCCTTGTCGAGCACGTTCACGACGAGGCTCCTGGCCTTGGCGTCGTAGTAGCTGCCCGCCGTGCTCGAACCGAGGTGCGCGGTCAGGTCGGAGGCCAGCGTCGCGGCCGCCGGAGCGGACAGCGGCCGGGTCTGGACCGCGGGCTTCGCGGGCTCACTGGCGTTCGCATTCTGCAAGGTGACACCCGCTGCGGCCAGCGCGGCGACACCCGCGCCGGCCATCACGAGCCGGCGCCTGGGTATGCGTCGGTGCTTCAACTCATGTCCTCCTGTGGGGGGACGACCGCCGGGTTGTGGGGACCCGACGACCGGAAGGCTGGTTGACGGGCGCCCACTCTTCCGAAACCCACAGGGAACCCACAAGGCCGAGTTCCGGACGCACCGAGGAACGGACCTCGTACGCCCGTTCACAGATGACCCACCGTCACCACCGAGGAAATTTCGGGGCGCAAACACGACGGGCGAGTGGCCCTCATCGGAACGTGACGACGACGCATGGCTTGTTTCCTTCGCCGTCGTCGCCCTTCCTTCACAAGCCGGACATGAGGAAGCCCCCGCACAGGCGCATATGTGCGGGGGCTCACATCAGCTCGGGCCGAAGCCGGGGCCGGTCAGGGGAGCGTGACGCCGTAGTAGCTCAGCGCCTCGGTCACCGGCTGGAAGAAGGTCGTACCGCCGGAGGTGCAGTCGCCGCTGCCGCCGGAGGTCAGACCGTAGGCGACGGACCCGTTGTACAGCGGGCCGCCGCTGTCGCCGCCCTCGGCGCAGACCGTGGTCTGGATCAGGCCGGAGACGATGCCGTCGCTGCCGTAGTTGACGGTGGCGTTGAGCGCGGTGACCTTGCCGCTGTGCGTACCGGTGGTGGAGCCGCGCCGGTAGACGGTCGCGCCCACGCTCGGGGTGGCCGCGCTGGAGATGGTCTGGCTGCCGACCGCGCTCGGGTGCGCGATCGCGGAGTTGGTGTACTTGACCAGGGCGAAGTCATTGCCCGGGAAGCTGTAGCCCACATTGGTGCCCAGCGTGGTGGTGTGCCCGGAGTTGCTGTACCAGGTGGAGGCGACCTGGCCGCAGTGCCCGGCGGTCAGGAAGTAGTACGTGCTGCCGCTGTGCACGTTGAAGCCGAGCGAACACCGGTACTGGCCGCCGTAGATGGCGTCGCCACCACTGATCAGCTTGCTGAACGTGCCGGCCGTGTGCTTGATGGTCAGCGCGCCCGCGTCGGCGCCGGCCTGCTTCCTGATCTTGGCGATCTCCGCCGGGGAGACCGTGTCGTCTACGGTGACGACGACATGGTTGTTCTTGGCGTCGACGGCCCAGGCGGTGCCGGGGATGTCCGCCTTCATCACCGAGTCGCTCGCCTGGGTGAGCTGTGCGGCGCTGAAGGTGTGGGCGTCGCTGGCGTTCGCCGTGGGGGCGGCGAACGCCGCGGCGGCCAGGAAGCCCGCGGCCACGGCGATCAGCCGGGTCCGTCTCGCCGGGCCGGTCGGGGCAGTGGTGCGCTTGATCCTCACTTTTCGTTCCCTCCAAGGGGAGTCGGGGGCCCGCGTGGGGTCGGGGCCCGGTGAGGCGCAGTCAGGGTCAGGACCGGATTGCGGTTATGCATGTCCCTGACAAGCGCTGAGGGGAGTATTCGGCCGACCGCCCGGTACGCACAAGGGTGCCTTTCGGCCGTCGGACTTTAGCCCTCCTTTGCCCAACGGCCGTCGCTTTAACTCCCGTTGGTGTCAGCTCAGCGCCCGCTCCCCCGCCTCCACCGCCGTGTCCAGCGTGTTCCCGGGCGGCGGGAAGGGGCAGAGGAAGTGATCGGCGAAGGCGCAGGGCGGCAGCTGGGCGCGGTTGAAGTCGACGGTCGTACGGCCCTGCGCGTCCGGCGCCTCCGGATAGAGGAAGCGGAACCGGAAACTGGTGTCGCCGCTGGTGGCGTCGGCGAACACCGCCCACAGCGGGCCCTCGCCCTGCCGCGCCACGGCCAGCGTCCGCTCCCGGCCGGCCAGGGTGAAGGCGACTTCACCGGCGAGGGCGAACCCGCGGGTCCTGCCGTCCGCGTTGCCGAGCCGCAGGACGCGCCGGGCGTCGTACGGTGTGAAGCGGCCCGGCACCGACCAGCCGGGGTCGTACTCGGTGGCCGCGATGCCCCGGAAGGCCCGGCGGGCCTCGGCGCCGGGGTCGTAGACCCGCACTCCCCAGCTGCCCTCACGCACCAGGACGACCAGTCGTTTCTCGCCGAGCGAGACACGGGCGGCGGCCTCCGGACCGGTGTCGGTGGTCAGCCGGATCTCCCCGGCGAAGGGTCGGCGGTCCACCTGGAGTCCGTCGCCCTCGGCGGCCGTCAGCACAATGCCTTCACCATCCGTCAGCCAAATCCCTGGAATGTCCGGAAGTCGCCCCTCCGGCCGGTCCTCGATCCAGTGGGTGCCGGTCAGCGCGAGCGGTCCATAGGGCGCGGTGACCGACTCCTCCCGCTTCTCCCGCCACTGCTTCCATGCGTCGAACGCGTCGATTGCCATGCTGTTCCATCTCTTTGTCTGCGTCTTTGTCTGCGTCTTCGTTGTCTGCGTCTTTGTCTGCGGTGTCTTCTTCGGCCTCGGCGGGTGCGGAGCGGGGCGGGCCAGGCCCAGGTGCTCGCGCAGGGTGCCGCCCGGATAGAAGGTGCGGAACAGGCCGCGGTGCTGGAGTAACGCCACCGTGCCGTTGACCAGCCGTTCCAGGTCGCGGCGGGGTTCGACGGGGACCAGGTGGAAGCCGTCGGCGGCGCCCTCGGCGTGCCAGGCGGCGAGCAGTTCCGCGAGATCGACCGGGCCGCCCCGGTACAGCGGGCCCTGCTCGGTGGGCCGGGGGCCGCCCCCGCCATGGCCGGGCTCGGCCGCGCACTCCCCGCCGCCGAGGTCGATCCGCAGGCTCGCCAGGACCCGCAGCGCGCCGGGCTCCCGCCCCGACTTCGCCGCCCGGACCCGCAGTTCCTCGCGTACGGCGGCGGCCCCCGCCGGGGTCGCGGCGCGGACCAGGGCCACATCGGCGCACCGGGCGGCGAGGGTCCGGGCGCCCCGGGTGCTCGCGTCGACGAGGTGGAGGGGGGCGAGGCGGTACGACGGTCCGGGGCCGGCCTCTTCGTCCCGGACACCGGCGGCACCCGCCGGACAGTCCCACAACTCACCGGCGAGGAAGGGGACTTCACCCGGCTCCGGAACCCCGGCCGCACGCCCCGCCTCCCCCACCCCCGCGTCGGACCCGGCCGCACGCCCCGCCTCTCCCGCCCCCGCGTCGGGCACCTCGATCCACCGGCCCGCGCGCCCCTGGGCGACCCGGTTCAGGAGGCCGGACGTCGCCGTCCCTCTCGGCACCAGCCCGATCCGCCGAGTGGCCGCCACCATCGCCGACACCAGGTCCAGTGTCTCGGGTCCCGGTGGTCCCACGGGATCGTCCAGGGTCACGAAGTCCAGCCGGCCGTGCTCGGCGAGCCGTACCAGTTCGGTGCGGGGGCCGGTGCCGGGGTGGTCCCCGAGGTCGAGGGCGGCGGCGAGATGCAGCATCCCGCGGCGGTACCGCCCGCCCGTCCTCACAGCACCTTCGCGAGGAACGCCCGGGTGCGCTCCTCGCGCGGGGCGTCCAGCACCGCGGCGGGCGGACCCTGTTCGACGATCCGGCCGTCGGCCATGAAGACCACCGTGTCGGCGACCTCCCGCGCGAAGGCGATCTCATGGGTGACGACGATCATCGTGGTGCCCCGGGCGGCGAGATCGCGGATGACGTCGAGGACCTCGCCGACCAGCTCGGGATCGAGCGCCGAGGTCGGCTCGTCGAAGAGCAGCAGCCGGGGCTTCAGCGCCAGCGCCCGTGCGATGGCGACGCGTTGCTGCTGCCCACCGGACAACTGCCGTGGATACGCGGTGGACTTGTCGGCGAGCCCCACCCGCGCGAGAAGTCGGCGCGCGTCCTCCTCCGCTTCCTTGCGCGGCCGCTTCAGTGCGGACACCGGCGCCTCGATCACATTGTCCAGGACGGTGAGGTGCGGGAAGAGGTTGAAGTTCTGGAAGACGAAACCGATCTTGGTGCGGCGGCGCAGGACCTCGCGTTCGGGCAGCTCGTGCAGCCGGTCGCCGGTGCGCCGGTAGCCGATCGGCGCGCCGTCCACCGTGATCTCGCCCCGGTCCACCTTCTCCAGGTGGTTGATGGTGCGCAGCAGCGTGGACTTGCCGGAGCCGGAGGGGCCGAGCACGACGGTGACCTCGCCGGTGCGGACCTGGAGGTCGATGCCCTTGAGGACGTCGAGCGGGCCGAAGCTCTTGTGCACCGACCTGATGTCGACCATGACGGTCATGGGGTCAATTCCTTTGTGTAGGAGGGACGTTCAGGCGGCGGCGCGGCCGGCTCCGGAGCGCAGGAAGGCCAGCACTGCCCGCGCGGTGGCGTCGTTCTGCCGGAAGGCGGGTCCGCCGGTGCGCGGCCGGGTGAAGGCGCCGGGGGTGCGGGCGTCGGTGTAGGGGCCGAGCGCGAAGCGGCGGGGGTGCGGGCGCCCGGCGCCGTCGAGGAGGCGGCCGTCGCGGGGGTCGACCCGCAGCAGCCCCTCCGGGGTCTCGGCGGCGCCGTCGGCGTGCAGTTCGCGCAGCAGGGGGTCGCGGGCGCGGGCGACGGTGGGCTCGGGCAGCCGGGCCTCGACCAGCGCCCGTGCCGTGACCGCGTACCCGGGCACGGTGGGTCCGGCCGCCCGGAACACCCCGTCCTCGGCGGTGACGGCCATGTCGGCGCCGAGGAACCGCAGCAGTCCCGCCCGGGACAGCGCGAGCATCTGCCGCAGCCGGGGGCCGGGCGGCCCGGACGCCAGATAGCTGAAGAATCCGTGCCACCAGGGCCCGATGTCCCCGAGCCGCACCAGTTGCCCGTAGACGGAGAGCAGTCCGAGGAAGACGCCCAGGTCGGCGCTGTGGGCGGGGTCGTGGCGCCTGGACAGGTCGGCCTCGATATAGGCGCGCAGCCCGTCCTGGAGGTCCTCGTGCGAGGTGTGGCGCACCCCGGCCAGCGGATGGTCGAGCGCGGTGAGGTCGAGGCGGTCGGCGGGGTCCGGTACGGAGGCGGCGGCGAGCGCGTCCCGTTCGGCGGGGCCGTCGGCGGCCGTGTACTTCTCCTCGAAGTCGGCCCAGGCGCTCGTGGTGCGTTCCGGGTGGGCGGTGAACAGCCGGTGGTAGTGGGCGAAGCCCAGCTCCTTCTCGACCAGCGGCCACACATCGCGCCGGAAGTCGAACCCGCCCGGCCGGGACCGCAGTTCCGCGATCTCGGCGGGACCGAGGAAGCGCGGCAGCGGAGGCCGGTCGCCGCTCCAGTCGTAGCCGATCTTCGAGTGGTACGGCACCCCGCGCCGGGAGCCGACGTACAGCACCGGCTCCCGTCCCGAGGGCAGGTAGGTGTCGCCGTCGTACCGGCCGCCGCGGCCCTCGGTGAGCAGCACCATCAGATCGACGAAGGCCAGTCCGAAGCCCCGCACGAGCACCGGTTCGCCGGGGCGCAGCGCGGACAGGTCGGTGTCGGCGGTGAAGTCGGGCGGCAGGTGCACCAGGTCGTGCGTCCGGGCGTACGCGGCCAGCGCGGCCTGTTCCCGGTCGAGTTCGGCGTCGAGGTGGCCGACGGCGAGGATCACCAGGTCGGCGAGGAGGGGGCGCGGCCTGCCCTCCAGCCAGACCTGCTGGCGTCCCTCGCGGGGGCCGCCGACGCGCAGCGCGCGGGTGGGGTGGTGGTGCACGGTGATGTCCGGGGGCAGCTCGGCCAGGGCCCGTTCGTACACGAAGCGCAGGTATCCGCCCTGGAGTCGGCGGTCGGCGAAGGTGCGGCCGTCAAGGGCGGCCCACTCGTGCAGCGTGGGGCCCTCGCGCACCGGTCCGTCCATGCGCACCGTGTCGTCGGTGAACATGGTGACGTCCTCGGCGTGCGAGTTCATCCACAGCAGCGGCGACTGCTCCTGGCGCCAGATGCGTCCGCCGCCCGGTGGATGGGGGTCCACGAGATGGATGTCGAGGCCCGAATCGGCATACAGCTCGGGGGCGTTGGCGGCGATGCGTTCGAGGAGGCCGGTCCCCCGCGGCCCGGCGCCCACGATCACCAGCTGGGGCCTCATCGGGTCCCGCCCGTGCCGCGGGCGTAGTACTTCTCGACGTACGCCTGGCCGATGCCGAGCACCGTGGTGACGACCGCGTACCAGAGGGTGGCGACCATCAGCAGCGGGATGACCTGGTAGGTGCGGTGGTAGATCAACTGGGCGGAGAACAGGAGGTCGTTGACGGCGATGACGCTGACGATGGAGGTGCCCTTGAGGGTGCCGATCAGCATGTTGCCGGCGGGCGGCACGATGGAGCGCATCGCCTGCGGCAGCACGATCCGCCGCCAGCGGCGCCACCGGCTCAGGCCGAGTGCCTGGGCGGCCTCGATCTGGCCGCGGTCGACGGAGAGGATGCCGCCGCGCACGACCTCGGCGGCGTAGGCGGCCTCGTGCAGGGTCAGGCCGACGACGGCGACGGCGACCGGGCCGAGCAGGTCGACCGTCTTCACCCCGAGCACCGTCGGGTACAGCGCCCCGATGTTGAACCACAGCAGCAGCTGCACCAGGATCGGAATGGACCGGAACAGCCAGACATAGCCCCAGCCGACCGCGCGCAGCACGGGGTTGGCGGACAGCCGGAACGCGGCGAGCAGGGTGCCGAGGGCGAAGCCGAGGACCATCACCACGGCGGTCAGCCAGAGCGTGAGCCACAGCCCGCGCAGCACCGAACCGGTGGTGAAGTACTCGGCGACGACGCCCCACTGGAACGCCCGGTTGCGGACGACGGAGTCGAGGGCGAGACCGAGCAGGACGAGGACGACGACGGCGGCGGTCCACTGTCCGTAGCGGCGCTGGGGCACGATCCGGGGGACGGCCGGGGGCCCGGGTATCTCCGGGGCGGTGGGTGCTTGGGCGAGGGTGTCGGATGACATGCGAAGGCTCCGTGACGCGATCGGTCGAACGTCGGAACGGGTGATGCCTTCACACGGCTGCGCCGGACGGAACGGCGCGGTCACGGCCGAGCCCCTCAGCAGGGCCGTGCACCGAGAGTACGCAAGCGGTCGCCCGCGCTGTCAAGGGTGTCCATAGTGTGAGCAGTACGTCTCAAGTCAGTTGACGCGGAACCGGATGCCTGTTCCACTTGCCCCATGCATCCACAGCAGTGGCTGGTCACCCGCTCCCACATCGACTTCGGTCGCGTGTGGTCCTCCTCCTGTTGAGCTGACCCCCTGCGCACGTCTGCCTCCGGCGGGCCTGTTTCGCGCTCTCCGCGTTACTGATCCCACGCGTTCCCGCGTTTCCGCGTTTCCGTGCTTCCCCCGTTCCACCGCGCCTTCACACGCGCCCCTCCCCTCGCACTCGCGCGCCCCCTTTTCCCGTTCAGGAGAACGCCGTCGATGCGTACGCCGATTTATCGATTTGTCATGCCCTTTACCGCCTTGACCTCGGCCGTTCTGCTCCTTACCGCGTGCGGCTCGGGCGCGGGTCCGGGCGGTACGGACGCCTCGGGGGTCGCGGCCAGGTCCGAGGCGGTGCCGACCGCGGACGTGGTCTCGGGCGAGCGCACCGACCCGGCGGCGGCGAAGCTGCTGCCGCCCGGCACCCGGCACCTCACCGCCGCGATCAGCGTCGGCGGCACCCCGCCCGGCACCACCTACCTCGCCGACGGCAGAACGCTGACCGGCCAGGACGTCGACTTCACCAAGGCGGTCGCCAAGGTGCTGGGGCTCGAACTGACCGTGGACCAGGCGAGTTTCGAGGCGATCCTGCCCGCCCTGGACAGCGGCAAGTACGACTTCGGCGCGAGCAACTTCGGGGTCACCGACGAGCGGCGCAGGACCATCGACTTCGTCACCTACATCAACGACGGCCAGGGCTTCGCCACCCGCAAGGACAGCAAGCTCGGCAGGATCACCGATCTGAAGCAGCTGTGCGGGCTGAACGTGGCGACCGGGGCCGGCACCACGTTCGAGGCCACCCTGGAGGAGAGCAAGCACCTGTGCACCGACGCGGGCAAGAAGCCGTACCAGGTGCAGACGTACGCGGAGCCGAGCGCGATCTGGTCCTCGGTGCAGCAGGGCCGCAGCGATGTCGTGATGTCCACGATCAACGGGCTGCGCTACGCCGTCGCGCGGCAGCCGGGCCTGAAGTTCCTCAATGAGTTCCACCGCCTGGACGTCGGCTTCGCCTTCAAGAAGGGCACGAAGCTCGCGCCCGCCTTCCGGGCCGCGGTGGACCGGCTGATCGCCGACGGCACCTACGACAAGATCCTGAAGAAGTGGGGCACGACCGGTTCGGCGATCACGAAGTCCCGGATCTCCCCGCCCGAGATCAAGGGCTGAGCGAGGGCTCAGCGGCCCACGCGGGGCTCAGCAGCCGCAGTCGCAGGCACAGCACTCGCAGCATTCGCAGCACTCCAGGGCCTCGCAGCACGACCAGTCGCAGTTGCAGTCGCAGGAGGCGCAGCAGCCGTCGCGCCGCTTGCGCGACCACGGGCCCTCGAACTCGTCGGCGCAGCACACCTTGCAGGTGCAGCACACGGCGAGGGCGGCGGCGCAGCCGGCCCAGAAACCCCGCTTGTCCGGGCCCTGCGGCCCGCCCCCGTAAGGGCTGCCGTAGGGGTTGCCGTAGGGGCCTCCCGGCACATACGGCCCCTGCGGTCCCGGATTGCCCGGATTCCCCGGCGCGTACGGCCCGGTCGGCGGCCCGAACGCGCCCTCCGCACCGGTGTGTCCGCAGGTCGTCGTGCCGAACGCCCGGTCGACCGAGCGGCGCAGCTCGTGCACGAGCAGCAGATGGACCAGCGCGCCGTCGCTGAACTCGGCGTCCTTCAGGGCGAGTCGGATGCCGTGCACCGCGTCGTCGGCGAGCCCCCGCGCCTCGGCGCGGGAGGTGCCGGTCGCGGTGAGCGGGTTCCAGGCGCCGGCTGCCGCGTCGGCCTGCTGGTCCTCCACCGCGTCCAGCAGATGCGCGAGCCGCCCGAAGAGCCGCCCCGCCTCGGCGAGCGGGGGCGCGTTGCCCGGCCGGCCGGACAGCCGTGCGGTGTGCGCGAACGCGGCGGCGGTGGCCGTCTCGGTGGGCTCGGTGACGATCAGCAGCGGGGTACCCGGCCCGGCCAGGGTCTCGATGCCGACCTGCCGGTCGACGGCGTCCACCAGGACACCGGTGTCGAAGCCAACCGCCGCCCCGCCCGCCGCCCCGGCCCGGCCCCAGCTCGCCGCGACCTTGCGGGCGGCGAGGGCCACGGGCCGGCGGGCCAGCAGTCCGTCCCGGTCGGCGACATGGTCGCGGACCTTCGCCGCGGCGAGCACCAGGGAGACGGCGGCCGCGAGCCGCGCGCCCTCGCCCTGGGCGACGGACGCCGACCGCATCCCGCGCAGCGCACAGGGCCCTGCCAGGCGCCGTCCGCCCTCGCTCCGGCCGAGCTGAGCCTCCGTCAACACAGAGATCAACAAACCGTCATAGTTGGTGACGACACGTGCGAACTGACCATGGTCGCGGCGCAACGCGAGGCAGAGCCCGCACAGATGAGCCATCCACTCGGACTTGAAGCGGTCACCGAGCCGATGCGAGCAGGGCCTGACTATTCCGAACACAGCGTTTCCCCCGTGTGTTGAGGCGGCAATGGCTTCACCCGGACGCACCGAGCGTCACCCATCCGCCGCCGACCATCATATTTCACTCACAGTCAGCAGCCGTACGTGTCACAACCCTTGGGAGACAAGGAGTCTCGACGGATCGGCTGTGCACCAGTACCGTCACAAACCCCCCGTGCGGCGACTATCCACTTGGCGCGTTGTCAGCATCATGGATGACCATAGGGGAAGGTGCGCAAAGCACGAGAGACCGCTGTGAGAGGAGGCGTCCATGGGATCGGTACGCAAGGCGAGTGCGTGGCTCGGCCTCGTCGACGACAACGATGACGAGCGCTACTACGACGACGACTACTCCGAGGGCACCACGTCCGGGGACGCCTGGGTGACCGACCCGCGGGTCCAGGTGGCCGCGGACAAGGCCGAGGAGAAGAGCCGGCGGATCGCCACGGTCACCCCGGACAGCTTCCGGGACGCCCGTGCCATCGGCGAGCTGTTCCGGGACGGGGTCCCGGTCATCATGAACCTCACCGGCATGGAGCCCGGCGACGCCAAGCGGGTCGTGGACTTCGCGGCGGGGCTGATCTTCGGTCTGCGCGGTTCCATCGACCGGGTCTCCACGCGGGTGTTCCTGCTGACCCCGGCCGACACGGAGATCATCAGCGGTGACGCGTCCGCGCACCGCACGGACGGCTTCTTCAACCAGAGCTGAGGCGGGGCCGCTCACCGGCCCCGCCCCATCCGGTGGCTCACCGGAACGCGTCGAGCCCGGTGAGCGCCTTGCCCAGCACCAGCTGGTGCATCTCGACGGTGCCCTCGTAGGTGAGCACCGATTCGAGGTTGGTCGCGTGCCGCATCACGGGGTATTCGAGGGAGATCCCGTTGGCACCGAGGATCGTCCGCGCCGTACGGCAGATCTCGATGGCCTCGCGGACGTTGTTCAGCTTGCCGAAGCTGACCTGTTCCGGGCGCAGCCGGCCCGCGTCCATCCGCCGCCCCAGATGGTGGGCGAGCAGAATCCCCTTGTGCAGCTCGACCGCCATGTCGGCGAGCTTGGCCTGGGTGAGCTGGAAGCCGCCGATGGGCCGCCCGAACTGCTCACGGGTCTTCGCGTACTCCACGGCCGACTCGAAGCTGCTGCGCGCCGCGCCCATCGCGCCCCACACGATGCCGTAGCGGGCGTGCGAGAGACAGCTCAGCGGGCCACGCAGCCCGATGACGTCCGGCAGCGCCGCGCTCGCGGGCAACCGCACGTCGTCCAGGACGAGTTCACTGGTGACGGAGGCGCGCAGGGACCACTTGTGCTTGATCTCGGGCGCCGAGAAACCGGGCGTGCCGGTCGGTACGACGAAGCCGCGGATGCCCTCCTCGGTCTGCGCCCAGACGACGGCGACCCCGGCGACCGAGCCATTGGTGATCCACATCTTGCGCCCGTTGAGCACCCAGCCGTCGCCGTCCTTCTTGGCGTGCGTGCGCATCGAGGCGGGGTCGGAGCCGTGGTCCGGCTCGGTCAGGCCGAAGCAGCCGATCACCTCGCCGGCCGCCATCCGCGGCAGCCACTCCCGCTTCTGCTCCTCGCTGCCGAAGCGGTGGATCGCGTACATGGCGAGGGAGCCCTGCACGGAGACCAGCGAGCGGATCCCGGAGTCGGCCGCCTCCAGCTCCAGGCAGGCCAGTCCGTACTGCACGGCCGACGCGCCCGCGCAGCCGTACCCGGTGAGGGACATCCCGAGGGCGCCGATGCCGCCCAGCTCCCGGGCGAGCTCCCGGATCTGGGGCAGCTCGCCCTTCTCGTACCAGTCGGCGACGTACGGCAGCACCCGGTCGGCCGCCCAGCCGCGGACGGTGTCCCGGATCGCCAGGTCCTCCGGGTCCAGCAGATCGTCGATCCCGAGCGGGTCGGCGGCGACGAACGGGGGCAGCTTCGCGGACATGGGACACCCTCCGGATACTGAAAACTAGCAGCGCTAGTTACGGCTGTGCGGCCGACGTTACGGCGCAGTGTCCCGCACGTCCAGAGGGGTCAGGCGGAGACCCGCGGCTTCTCGGGGAGCTGGGGCTTCCCGGCGGTGCGCGGCTTCCCGGAGACACGCGGGGAGGGCACCCCGGCGACGCCCGGCCCGGAGGCGGGCTGGTCGGCGTCCGCGTCCCCGGCCCCCGGTGCGGCCTCCGCTTCCCCGGCGGCCCCGGTCGCCGCGCCAGTCTCCGGCTCCGCGCCGGTCCCGGCCGCCGCGCGGGTCCCGGTCTCCGCACCGGTCTCGGTCTCCGCGCCGCACTGCATGATCCGCGGCAGTCGCAGCGCCATCACCGCGCCCAGCAGCAGCAGGCCCGCGCTCACCAGCAGGGTCAGATGCAGCCCGTGCACGAAGGAGTCCCGCGCCACCCGGCGCAGCACCGCCCCGGTGGGACCGCCGAGCCGGTCGGCGACGTCGTACGCCTCGCCCAGCGAGTGCCCGGCGGCGGTCGCGTCCGGGGCGGAGACCCCGGGGACCGTGTGCAGCCGGGGCGTATAGGCGGCGTTCATCACACTGCCGAGCAGCGCGATACCGATGCCCGCGCCGAGCTGGTACGACGTCTCGCCGATCGCCGCCGCCCCGCCGGCCCGGTCCGCGGGGGCCTCGCTGAGCATCGACTCGTAGGCGCCGAACAGCGTGGTCTCCAGGCCGAAGCCGAGCAGCACGAAGCCGGACAGCAGCAGCGGGGAGTTGTCGGCGGTGCCCATCGCGGTCAGGGTCAGCACCGCGGCCGCCGTCAGACAGAAGCCGGTGCACACCATCCGGCGCGGCCCGAACCGGCGCAGCACGCGGGCGCCCAGCAGACCGGCCGCCATCGCCGCCACGGTCAGCGGCAGCAGCCGCAGCCCGGTGGCGAGCGGGGACAGGCCGAGCACCAGTTGCAGATACTGCGCGGCGATCAGCTCCAGGCCGACCAGCGCGAGCATGGCCAGCACGATGCAGCCCACCGAGGTGCTGAAGGCGGGCCTGCGGAACATGCACAGGTCCACCAGCGGATGCGGCAGCCGTCGCTGGCGTCGTACGAAGAGGATCACGAGGGCCGCGCCGACCAGCAGCGGCAGCAGGGTGAACGGGCCCGTGGGGTCCTCGCCGCCGCCGAGCCGCTTCACGCCGAGGACGACGCCGAACAGGCCCGCGGCCGCCATCAGCGCGCCGGTCACGTCCCAGGGGCCGTCGGTCCCGCCGCGGGACTCGGGCAGCAGCAGCCGCCCCACGGGGAGGCTGATCAGCATCAGCGGGATGTTGATCAGAAAGACCGAGCCCCACCAGAAGTGCTCCAGCAGGAACCCGCCGAGCAGCGGTCCGACCGCCGCGCCGACCGCGGCGACCGCGCTCCACACGCCGATGGCGAGGGCGCGCTCACGCCGGTCGGGGAAGACCTGGCGCAGGATCGACAGGGTGGCGGGCATGATCATGGCGCCGCCGACACCGAGCAGGGCGCGGGCGAGGATCAGCACCTCGGCGGAGTGCGCGCAGGCCGCCACCGCGGAGGCCACGCCGAACAGGCCGTAGCCGAGCAGGAGCACACGTCTGCGTCCGACGCGGTCGCCGAGGGTGCCGAAGAGGATCAGCAGCGCGGCGCAGACCAGCGGGTAGACGTCGACGATCCAGAGCAGCTGGATGGCGCTGGGCCGCAGGTCCTCGCTGACCGCGGGGACGGCCACATGCAGCACGGTCGCGTCGAGGGCGACGAGCAGCAGGCTGACGCAGAGGACGACGAGGACGACCCAGCGGTTGGCACCGGGCCCGGCCGTCCGACGGCGCGGCCGGAGCGCGGCCGTGGTCGTCCCGGACATGTACGTACCTCCCAGATGTTCCCTCGTGCGGGGCGGAGCGACAGGCTCTCCCTTTGTCGTACGGCCGGGAAGAAGCGGTGTTCCCGGACCCCGCTGAACCCACGGGAATGGCTCGTCAGCCTACGCGAGTCCGTCCCGCCCCCGCGTGGCGGACCTCTCACCCCGGGACGGCGACCCCTGTGGGGTGCGCCACGTCGTACCGGCCGGGCGCCGCGCCGTACCGGCCCGGCCGCTCCCCGGCGGCCGGCGCGTTCCCCCGTCCGGTCGATAATCGAGCCCGTGACCGATCTCAGGACCGGCGTGGCCGCGGCCCACGCCCCGCCCGCCGCCCCGTCCGCCGTCCCGCTGCTGCGCCGGGCGGTGCCGGCCGTGCTGGCGTACGCGGCGGTCCGTGCCCTGGGCCTGGTGGTGCTGGCAGTGTGGAGCGCCGCGCGCGGCACGAGCGCGCTGACGCTGCTGACGGGGCGCTGGGACTCCCTCTGGTACACCCGGGTCGCCGAACTGGGCTACGGCTACCAGGTGCGGCTGCCGAACGGCGACGTCCACTCGAACCTGGCGTTCTTCCCGCTGCTGCCCTGGCTGGAGCGGCTGCTGCACGCGCTCACCCCGCTGTCGTACGCGCACGCGGGGCTCGTGGTGAGCCTGGTGGCCTCGCTGGCCGCGGCGGCGGGGATCTTCGCGGTGGCCGAGCATGTGTACGGCGCCCGGGTCGGGGTCTGCGCGGTACTGCTGTGGGCGGTGCTGCCGGTCGCGGCCGTGCAGTCGATGGCGTACAGCGAGTCGCTGTTCACGGCGCTGGCGGCCTGGGCGCTGTACGCGCTGCTGACCGGGCGGTGGGTGGGCGCGGGGCTGCTCGCGGCGCTCGCGGGGCTGACCCGGCCGGTGGGCGGCGCGGTGGTGGCGGCGGTGTGGGTCGCGGCCGCGGTCTCGTTCGTGCGGGACCGAAGCGCGGCGCGTTCGGACGGCGCGCGGTCCTCGACACACGCCCCCGCGCACTCCGCCGTCCGCCGCCTTCTCGGCGTGTTGCTCGCTCCGCTCGGCGCGGCCGGTTACGTCCTCTGGGTGGGCCGGCGCACCGGCGAGGGCCCGCTCGGCTATCTGGACGTCCAGGCCGGATGGCGCAACGGCTTCGACGGCGGGTACGCCTTCGCACGCTTCGTGGCCGAGAAGTTCACCTCGCTGCCCGCCGCGCTCGCGGGCGTCGGCCTGATCGCGGGCGTCGCGCTGCTGCTCTGGCTGTACGTCACCGGCGTCCGCCGGGGCCAGCCGCTCGAACTGCTCGTGTACACCGGCGTGGTGCTCGCGCTCGCGCTGTGCGCGTCGAGCTACTTCGGCTCCAAGCCCCGGCTGCTGCTGCCCGCCTTCCCGGTGCTCTTCCCGCTCGCCGCCGCGCTCGCCCGGCTGCGGACCTCCCGATCCGCCCTGGTCACGGTGGGGTTGGCGATCGTCTCCGCGGTGTACGGGGCCTTCTGGCTGAACGGCTCGGGGCCCCCATGATCCACTCCGGAGGTCCGATGACGCCCCGGGGAATTGCGACCCAGGACCGGGTCAACGCATTTATAAGTGCCATATAAACAACACCCGGCATGATCAAAGGAATTACAGAGGACGGCTCCACCGGATTGCGGAATCCTGTGAAATTCGGCCGCCCTTGAGAGGTTTCCCACATCACATCGTCATCACAAAGACGCTGTTTCGACCGGGACCACAGCTCACTCGCTGTAACGTCGATTGGGTGCGTACCGAACGGAACCTCACCCGGCGTCTGGACCGGGTGTTCGCCAGGCTGGACCGCGAGCCGGAACGGCCGGCCCATATCGATGTGCCGGTGATGAGCCGGCACCGGGTCGTGCTGTTCTCGGCGACCCTCGCCTTCTACCTGGCGATCGTGTGGGCCGTGGTGACCACCTCCTGGCTCGTCCGGCTCGACTGGCAGGTCATGTTCTTCCGGCCGTACCAGCAGTGGCCGCAGATCCACGCCTTCCTCGACTACTACGTGGTGCTCGGCCAGCGCGGCCCCACCGCGGTGATGGTCGCGGCCTGGCTGGGCTGGCGCTCCTGGCGGCAGCACACGCTCCGCCCGCTGCTCACCCTCGCCACCTCGCTGCTGCTGCTGAACATCACGGTCGGCGCCGCCAAGTACGGCATGGGGCGGCTCGGTCCGCACTACGCGACCGTGATCGGCTCGAACGAGATGGTCAGGGGCGGCGATATATTTCCCAGCGGCCACACCGCCAACGCGGTGGTCACCTGGGGCATCCTGGCCTATCTGGCCTCCACCCCCCGCGCCCGCCGCTGGCTCTCGGCCGTCTCCGCGATCACGTCGCTCGGCGTCGGCCTCACCACCGTCTACCTCGGTACGCACTGGCTCAGCGATGTGCTCCTCGGCTGGGCCGCCGGTCTGCTGATCCTGCTCGCCCTGCCCTGGTTCGAGACGCTGATCGCACGTACCGAGATGTGGCTGTTCGACCTGCGCGACCGCTGGCGCGCCCGGCGCACCCGGCCGGTGTCCGAACCGGTCGTCCCCGTCGCCCCGGTGGTGCTCACCGGGCCGCGCGGCACCTCGGCCGAGCAGTCCGCGCCGGCCCGCGAGCCGGTCTCCTCGACCCGCGCCTCCCGGGGCCTGGCACACCTCGCGCCCAGCCCGCACACGGCCCGTTCGGAGCGCAGCCCGGTCACCCCGGCGGGCCCCCGCCGCCCGCCCGGCGCCGACCGTGCCCCGCGCGGCACCTCCCCGGCCCGCCCCCTGACGGGCGGCTGAGGACCCGGCTCACGGGCCCCCGGTACGCACACCGGCCCCACGCCACGACGAAGGCCCCGCTCCCTGCCCGGGAGCGGGGCCTTCGCGCTTCCGCGATCGCGGCGAGGCCGGTCAGCCCTTCCAGGCGCGGGCCACCCGGCCCTCGCGCACCTCGAAGTTGAGCCGCCCCACCCGGTACTCCATGGTGATGATCGCGCCCGGCGGCAGCGCGCGCACGGTCGCCCAGCCGCGCTCCCGGGCGCGCCGCTCCGCCTGCTCGGCGTCGAGGCCGACGTACCCGTCCGGACTGTCCTGGGGCTCCGCTGGCGGAGTGGGAATCGGTGCCATACGGCCACGCTAGGGCGCCACCCGCGGTGACGGAAGCCGGGCGCGGCAGGGTAAGAGCAGGACCAGACTCCCGTCACACTTCTGTCACAGCTTCCGGTGTCTCGTTTCGGTCGAACTTCCTCACACGATCGGGGGTTTCCGTACCGCCCACCGGAGGATTCGAACGGAATTCCCGCGTGTCGTGCCGCCCCCTCGAATTACCCGGCGGAAAGTGCCGTGGTGAGGATCGGGACGGGCCCCGGAAGCATGATTCCCCGGCGGAATCCCGCGCTATGCCACGGGAGCTGACCCCGCATAGGAAATTTCACGGATTCCGCACATGCCGGTGTGGGGTGCGCATGCCGCGGTCGCTCGCGGGTACCCGGCCCGCCGGTCTCGGCGGACCGCCGGTGCGGGCCCGGGGCGCGACGACGCGAAGGGGCGAGCGATGGGGACCGAGACCGCGCACGCGACGCCGGGACCGGTGCGCGACCGGCCGCGGGCGGGCCGGGTGGTGGTGGACTGGCTCACCACCACGGACCACAAGAAGATCGGCCATCTGTATCTGATCACCGGCTTCGGCTTCTTCCTGGCCGCCGGGGTGATGGCGCTGCTGATGCGGGCCGAACTCGCCCGGCCGGGGCTCCAGCTGATGAGCGCGGAGCGATACGACCAGCTGTTCACCCTGCACGGCACGATCATGCTGCTGCTGTTCGCGACGCCGAGCTTCGCGGGGTTCGCCAATGAGCTGATGCCGCTCCAGATCGGCGCCCCGGACGTGGCCTTCCCCCGGCTGAACATGCTGTCGTACTGGTTCTTCCTGTTCGGCGGGCTGATCGTGCTGGGGTCCCTGCTCTCGCCGGACGGGCCCGCCGACTACGGCTGGTTCGCCTACGCGCCGCTCAACGACGCGACGCACTCCCCCGGGGTCGGCCCCGATCTGTGGATCATGGGGCTCGCGCTGGCCGGGTTCGGGACGATCCTCGGCGCGGTCAACTTCATCGTCACGATCATCTGCATGCGCGCGCCGGGCATGACGATGTTCCGGATGCCGATCTTCACCTGGAACGCCCTGTTCACCTCGATCCTGATCCTGCTGGCGTTCCCGGTGCTGGCGGCGGCGCTGCTGGTGCTGGAGGCGGACCGGCGGTTCGGTGCGCAGGTGTTCGAGGCGGCGAACGGCGGGGCACTGCTGTGGCAGCACCTGTTCTGGTTCTTCGGGCACCCCGAGGTCTACATCATCGCGCTGCCGTTCTTCGGGATCGTCACGGAGATCATCCCGGTCTTCAGCCGCAAGCCGATCTTCGGGTATCTGACGCTGATCGGCGCGACGATGGCGATCACCGGCCTGTCGATCGTGGTGTGGGCGCACCACATGTTCGCGACGGGCGCGGTGCTGCTGCCGTTCTTCTCCTTCATGTCGTTCCTGATCGCGGTGCCGACCGGGGTGAAGTTCTTCAACTGGACCGGCACGATGATCCACGGCTCGCTGTCCTTCGAGACGCCGATGCTGTGGGCACTGGGCTTCCTCGTGACGTTCCTGTTCGGCGGGCTGACCGGGGTGATCCTCGCGTCGCCGCCGATGGACTTCCATGTCACGGACTCGTACTTCGTGGTCGCGCACTTCCACTACGTCGTCTTCGGCACAGTCGTCTTCGCGGTGTTCGGCGGGTTCGCCTTCTGGTGGCCGAAGTTCACCGGGAAGATGCTGGACGAGCGGCTGGGGAAGATCCAGTTCTGGACGCTGTTCGTCGGCTTCCACACGACGTTCCTGGTGCAGCACTGGCTGGGGGCGGAGGGGATGCCGCGCCGGTACGCCGACTATCTGGCGGCGGACGGCTTCACGGCGCTCAACACCGTGTCCTCCATCGGCGCGTTCCTCCTCGGCCTCTCCACGCTCCCCTTCCTCTACAACGTCTGGAAGACGGCCCGTTGCGGCGAGAAGGTCGACACCGACGACCCCTGGGGCTACGGCCGTTCCCTGGAGTGGGCGACGTCCTGTCCCCCGCCGCGGCACAACTTCGTGACGCTGCCGAGGATCCGCTCGGAGTCGCCGGCGTTCGATCTGCATCACCCGGCGTACGCGGCACAGGCCCCTCGGCCGGAGCCGAGGGGCCGTCGCGCACGGGACTGAGCGTGGCTCAGAGGGCCAGCTGGGTTCCGGGCACGATGAGGTCGGGATCGTTGCCGATGACGGACTTGTTGGCCGCGTACAGGCGGTGCCAGTTCATGCCCTGCCGCGCGGCGATCCCGGACAGGGTGTCGCCCGCACGGACGGTGTAGCCGCCGGCGCCCCGGGGGGCGGTGTGGCCGGACGGGTGCCGCGATGCGCTCGGTGCCTTCGAGATCTTCGGGGTGCTCGAGGTCCTCGGTGTCCTGGACGGCGCCGACTTCTTCGTCGTGCTGCCCTTGTCGAGGTCAACCTGTGAGGGGGCGGAGCCCAGCGCTCCCGCGCGGCCGGAGCAGACCGGCCAGGCGCCCCAGCCCTGGGCTCGCTGGACCCGTGCCGCGACGGCGATCTGCGCGCTCCTGGAGGCCCGGTCGGCGGTCGAGGCGTAGGCGCCACCGCCGTACGCGCTCCAGGTGTGGGCGGAGAACTGGAGTCCTCCGTAGTAGCCGTTGCCGGTGTTGATGTGCCAGTTGCCGCCGCTCTCGCACTGGGCGATGCGGTCCCACACCCCGTTGTCCGCGGCGGCGGCGTTGCCGGTCGCGGCCAGCAGCCCCAGCGGGGCCAGCAGCGCGGCGCCGGCGAGTACGGCCGTCGTGCGGCCGCTGCGCGCGCTGTCGCAACGGGTGGTGGTACGGCTGGTATCGGCACACTCGGACATGTAACTCCCTCTCCAAAAACCCGGGTTCCCCCGGGCGGAGCGCGTCTCGCCGCGCAGGACCGCGGTTCCTCGCGCCCGCCCCGTCCGTGCCTCCGGTGCCGGCGGTGACGCGTTGCCGGTGCCGGGTGACGGACGAACCCGAGCGGTGCTCGTTGCACACGGCGGAGGAATGTAGGGAAAGCGTGTGCCGGACATCAACCACATGACCGTCGTGCCAGGCCAGTTGGCAGTTACCGCCGGTATCGGCGATTTCCGGCCACCCACTACATACGCTGATTTACTGATTTTTCGCCCCTGCCCGGCGACTCTCTGTGACCCACTTCACCCGTTCAAGTAGCTTGACCCGGCACGGAGTTGACGATGAGTGGCCGATTCCGCACCCAGGGTGATCGGCTGTGACGGTTGATTCGAACCGATGCTCCGCCATGCGTGACCCCCACCACAGGACGCCCGTTGTCTTCTTCATGAGCCCGGAACCCTGGGGCTCATCGGCCGGGAGCCACCCGACCGGTCCCGCTCGCATCCCAAGGGAGCCACCCGTGCCGCGCATGCTCGACGTCAGTGACGCCGTACGCGCCGAGATCGGCGACGAAGAAGCCGACCGGCTGCTCGCCGGAGAGAACGCCCCGGGCAGTTACGACTGCACGTCCTGCCGCACCCCGGGCGACTCCGAGCAGGAGCGCACCAGCACCGTTCTCTTCGTCGGCGAGGAGACCGCGGTCCTCGCCTTCGCCCACGCCAGCTGCCTGCCCTCGCAGGTCGTCCAGGTCACCGAGGAGCAGTTGCAGGGCGCCGTCCGCTCCATCGGCGCACAGGCCGAGGGCGGCGAGCCGCAGCGGCCCGCGCCCGAGCAGGCCGTGCTCGGTGTGACCAGCGGACTCGTCCTGATCGAGGGCGAGTTGCACCCCGCCCTGGTGGTCGAGCCCACCTCGCCCATCGTGCGCCCCGGCACCCTCGGGCCCGGGGACGACTTCCTGCCGCTCCTCATCGAGCAGGGCTTCATGCCGGTGGCCGAGCTGGCCGCCGTCCCGCCGGTGCTGCACGGCTGGTCGGTGCTGCTGGCGGTCGGCCAGCTGCACGCGGTCCTCCAGCCGGGCCCGCCCGGCGGCCACCCGGTCGCCTGGTGGCAGGCCCATCAGCCGCTCCAGGTCACCGACGGCTGGCGGGCCGCGGCCAACAAGCACCAGCAGGTGCTGATGTTCGCCGCACCGGTGGGCTCCATCGGCCGCCAGCCGCGCGAGGACCTGCTGCGCGACTCGCTCGACAAGGCGGCGGCCTACGGCAGGCTGGTCGCGGCGGCACTCCCCCTCGCGGGCACCTGAGCCCGCGCGCTCAAGGAGCCGCGGCCAAAGGAAGGTTGCGAAACCGCATCTCTTCTCGCGCGCTGTCGTTTGGACATACGTGCACGCATACGACACTTCGCCCCGACGGTCCTCGTTCTCCTCCGTTCCGTCCGCCCGGACGGGGCACGAAGGGGCGGGTGGTGCCTCGGCCACGCCGATCTTCGACATGCTCGCCTCGGAGTGGGTCAAGGCGTTCCGCACGCTGCCGGGCGACCGCAGCGGCGAGGAGGGGATGAGGTTCGTCCCCTTCGGCCTGCCGGACCGCACCGGGTGGTCGTACGGCGGCCATCGGGCGGGCTCGTTCAGCAGCTCGTACAGCGCCTACAGCGCGGGGGCCTACAGCGCCCGCCAGCAGTCGCAGTGGCAGCGCGTCGGCACCATCGGGCGGCCGCAGCAGGACACCGGGATGCACCATGTGCCCGCCGCGCTGCCTCCAGGACCGCGCCGCGGCGCGTGACACCAGCACACGAAAGGGCGGCCCCTGTCGGACAGGGGCCGCCCTTCGCGTCGTACGGCGGTTACTTCTTCTTCGTGCCGCGCTTCTCGCGCACCCGCACCGAGATATGGATCGGGGTGCCCTCGAAGCCGAACTCCTCGCGCAGCCGGCGCTCGATGAAGCGCCGGTAGCCCGCCTCGATGAAGCCGGAGGCGAAGAGCACGAAGCGCGGGGGCTTGGTGCCGGCCTGGGTGCCGAAGAGGATGCGCGGCTGCTTGCCGCCCCGGACCGGGTGCGGGTGGGCCGCGACCAGCTCGCCCAGGAAGGCGTTGAGCCGGCCGGTGGGGACGCGGGTCTCCCAGCCGGCGAGGGCGGTCTCGATGGCCGGGACCAGCTTCTCCATGTGGCGGCCGGTACGCGCCGACACGTTCACCCGGGGCGCCCAGGCGATCTGGGCCAGCTCGGTCTCGATCTCCCGCTCCAGGTAGTAGCGGCGCTCCTCGTCCAGCGTGTCCCACTTGTTGAAGGCGACGACCACCGCACGGCCCGCCTCCACGGCCATGGTGACGATCCGCTGGTCCTGCACGGAGATGTTCTCCGAGGCGTCGATCAGGATGACCGCGACCTCGGCCTTCTCCACCGCGGCGGCGGTGCGCAGCGAGGCGTAGTAGTCGGCGCCCTGCTGGAGGTGGACACGCTTGCGGATGCCCGCGGTGTCCACGAACTTCCAGGTGACGCCGCCCAGTTCGATCATCTCGTCGACCGGGTCGCGGGTGGTGCCCGCCATCTCGTTGACGACGACGCGCTCCTCGCCCGCGACCTTGTTCAGGAGGGAGGACTTGCCGACGTTCGGGCGGCCGATGAGCGCGATGCGGCGGGGGCCGCCGATGGCGGTGCCGAAGGACTGCGTGGGCGCCTCGGGCAGCGCCTCCAGGACGGCGTCCAGCATGTCGCCGGTGCCGCGGCCGTGCAGCGCGGAGACGGGGTGGGGCTCGCCGAGGCCCAGGCTCCACAGGTACGAGGCGTCGGCCTCGCCGCTCTGGCCGTCGACCTTGTTGGCGCACAGCACCACCGGCTTGCCGGCCTTGCGCAGCAGTCGTACGACCGCCTCGTCGGTGTCGGTGGCGCCGACCTTGGCGTCGACCACGAAGACCACCGCGTCGGCGGCCTCGATCGCGTACTCGGCCTGGGCGGCCACGGAGGCGTCGATGCCGAGGACGTCCTGCTCCCAGCCGCCGGTGTCGACCACCTTGAAGCGGCGGCCCGCCCACTCGGCCTCGTAGGTGACACGGTCGCGGGTGACGCCGGGCTTGTCCTCGACGACCGCCTCGCGGCGGCCGATGATCCGGTTGACCAGGGTCGACTTGCCGACATTCGGGCGGCCGACGACGGCGAGCACGGGCAGCGGGCCGTGACCCGCCTCCTCGATGGCGCCCTCGACGTCCTCGATGTCGAAGCCCTCGACCGCGGCGAGCTCCATGAACTGCGCGTACTCGGCGTCGCCGAGAGCTCCGTGCTCGTGCTCGTGCGCGGCCGAGCCGTCGGGCTGGATGTCGTCGTTCATGAAGTCCGTACCTCGTTGTTCATCGTGGTGATCGGTGGAACAGGCCCTGGTGGGCTTATCCCTCAGTGGGCTGATCCACTACTCAAGTGTCGCCTAGCGCCCGGTGAGGCGCCTGGCGTTTTCCAGGTGGGCGGTGAGCTGCTTCTGGATGCGCTCGGTCGCCTCGTCCAGCGCCCGGCGCGTACGCCGCCCGGAGCGGTCGCCCGCATCGAACGGGTCTCCGAAGACGACGTCCACGCGCGAGCGCACCGGGGGCAGCGCCTTTATCAACCGTCCCGGCCGGTCCGAGCTTCCCATGACGGCCACCGGCACGACCGGCGCCCCGCTGCGGACCGCGAAGTAGGCGAGGCCCGCGCGCAGCGAGGCGAAGTCGCCCTCGCCCCGGGTGCCCTCCGGGAAGATGCCCAGCACTCCCCCGGCCGCCAGCAGGTCGAGGGCCTGGGTGATGGCGGCGCGGTCGGCGGCGGTGCGGTCCACCTTCAGCTGGCCGATGCCGGTCAGGAAGGCGCCCAGCGGGCCGATGAACGCCTCCTTCTTGATCAGGAAGTGCGTCGGCCGGGGCGCCACACCCATGACCATGGGGCCGTCGATGTTGTGGGAGTGGTTGACGGCGAGGATCACCGGACCGCTCGCGGGCACCTTCCAGGCGCCGAGCACCCGCGGCCGCCACAGCCCGTACATCAGGCCGACGCCGATGCGCCGGCCGACCTCGGCGCCCTTCTCGGAGGGCAGGCTCGCTTCCCGTCTCGCGGAGGGCAGGCTCACTTCCCTGCCCGCTTCTCCTCGACCAGGGTGACGACGCACTCGATGACCTGGGCGAGGGTGAGCTCGGTGGTGTCCACCTCGACCGCGTCGTCGGCCTTGGCGAGCGGGGAGGTCTTGCGGCTGGAGTCGGCGGCGTCGCGCTTGACCAGCGCCTCGCGGGTGGCGTGCAGATCGGCGCCCTTCAGCTCACCGCTGCGGCGGGCGGCGCGGGCCTCCGGGGAGGCGGTGAGGAAGACCTTGAGGTCGGCGTCCGGCAGCACCGTCGTACCGATGTCCCGGCCCTCGACCACGATGCCCCGCTCGGCGCCGGTGGCCAGCGAGCGCTGGAGCTCGGTGATCCGGGTGCGCACCTCGGGCACCGCGCTGACCGCGCTGACCTTGGAGGTGACCTCCTGGGTGCGGATCGGGGCGGCCACGTCCACGCCGTCGACCGTGATGGTCGGGGCGGCCGGGTCGGTGCCGGAGACGATCTCGGGCTTGCCCGCCACGGCGGCGACGGCGGTCGGGTCCGCCAGGTCGATGCCGTTGTGCACCATCCACCAGGTGATCGCCCGGTACTGGGCGCCGGTGTCCAGGTAGCTCAGGCCGAGCTGGGCGGCCACGGCCTTCGACGTGCTCGACTTGCCCGTGCCGGAGGGACCGTCGATCGCGACGATCACGGGCTTGGCGGTCGGGGCGGCGCCGTTTTCCACGGGGGGACACCTTCCTGGTGCGGTGTGCTGGCGGGGTCGGGGAGCGAGAGCGCCCCGCACAAGGTTACTGGGTGTGGGTCACTCGTCCGGACGCATACCACCGCCGGACCCCGCCCGGTCCCCCGCCCGCCCTCGCCGGGCTACTGCCGCAGTGCCCAGCCCCGCTCGCGCAGCGCGCCGGCGAGCACCGGCACGGCCCCCGGTTCGACGGAGAGCTGCACCAGCCCTGCCTGCTGTCCGGTGGCGTGCTCGATGCGCACGTCCTCGATGTTGACCCCGGCGCGGCCCGCGTCGGCGAAGATGCGCGCCAGCTGGCCGGGCTGGTCGTCGATGAGCACGACCACGGTCTCGTAGGCCCGCGGCGCGCTGCCGTGCTTGCCGGGCACCCGTACCTGGCCCGCGTTGCCGCGGCGCAGCACGGCCTCGATGCCGGTGCTGCCGGCGCGCCGCTTGTCCTCGTCCGAGGACTGGAGGGCGCGCAGGGCGCCCACGGTCTCGTCCAGGTCGGCGGCGACGTCGGCGAGCAGGTCGGCGACCGGGCCCGGGTTGGCGGAGAGGATGTCGATCCACATGCGCGGGTCGGAGGCGGCGATCCGGGTCACGTCCCGGATGCCCTGTCCGCACAGTCGTACGGCGGCCTCGTCGGCGTGTTCCAGACGGGCGGCGACCATGCTGGAGACCAGGTGGGGCATGTGGGAGACGAGGGCGACGGCGCGGTCATGGGCGTCGGCGTCCATGACGACGGGGACGGCACGGCAGTGCGAGACCAGTTCCAGGGCGAGGTTGAGCACCTCGGTGTCGGTGTCCCGGGTGGGGGTGAGCACCCAGGGCCGGCCCTCGAAGAGATCGCCGGTCGCGGCCAGCGGGCCCGACTTCTCCCGGCCGGACATCGGATGGGTGCCGAGGTAGGCGCCGAGGTCCAGGCCGAGCGCCTCCAGCTCCCGGCGCGGTCCGCCCTTGACGCTGGCCACGTCGAGGTAGCCGCGGGCCAGTCCCCGGCGCATGGCGTCGGCGAGGAGTCCGGCCACATGGGCGGGCGGGGCGGCGACGATCACCAGGTCGACGGGTCCCTCGGGGGCCGCGTCGGTGCCGGCGCCGAGCGCGGCGGCGGTACGGGCCTGTTCCGGGTCGTGGTCGGCGAGGTGCACGGTGACGCCGCGCTGCGTCAGGGCCAGGGCGGCGGAGGTGCCGATCAGGCCGGTGCCGATGACGAGTGCGGTTCTCACTGGGCGATGTCCTTGCGCAGGGCGGCCGCGGCGCCGAGGTAGACGTGGGCGATGTCGGCGCGCGGACGGTCCGACTCGACATGGGCGAGGATCCGGACGACCCGGGGCATGGCCCCGGCGATGTCCAGTTCCTGGGCGCAGATCAGGGGCACATCGCTGATGCCGAGCCCCCGGGCGGCGGCCGCCGGGAAGTCGCTGTGCAGATCGGGGGTGGCGGTGAACCAGATGCTGATCAGATCGTCCGCGGTCAGTCCGTTCCGCTCCAGGAGGGCGGTGAGCAGGGCGCCGACCTGCTCGTCCATGTGCCCGGCCTCGTCCCGCTCCAGTTGGACGGCCCCCCGGACCGCTCGTACCGCCACGGTGCTGCTCCTAGCTGACAGGTGCTGACAGGTGTTGTCGTGCTCGACCGTCCAGCCTAGTCAGCCCGCGTGGGCACGGCGCGCGGCGCCCGATCACTGAGACGATACAGGCCGTCCGGTTTCGCACATTTCCCATGCTTTCTTCCAGAAACCGGTATCGGTATCCGCATCCCGACATCTGTACGGAGTGGTGACATGACCCAGGGCGCGACGCGGCGCATGGTGATCGCGACGGGCGCGGCGGCGCTCGCGACCGGCTGTGGCGGCAACAACGGCGACACGAGCGCGGCCGCCGACGGCACGGACAGCCCCTCGCCGACGAGCCCCACGGCGGCGAGTCCCACGGCGGCGACCCCGACCGGCGCGGGCACCTCCGCGGCGGCGGACGCGAAGAAACTCGCGAGCACGAGCGACATCCCCGAGGGCGGGGGCAAGGTCTTCGACGCGCAGAAGATCGTGGTGACGCAGCCGGCGAAGGGTCAGTACAAGGCGTTCTCGGCGGTCTGTACGCATATGGGCTGCACGGTGAGCCGGGTGCAGAACGGCACCATCGACTGCCCGTGCCACGGCAGCCGGTTCAAGATCGAGGACGGTTCGGTGGCCGACGGACCCGCGACGAAGCCGCTGGCCGAGCGCCCGATCAAGGTCGACGGAAACTCCATCCAGCTGAGCTGAGGGGCCACGTAGGCTCCCGGCATGCAGCCCGAGGACCTGGTACGCGACCACACCATCTATGCCTGCGTCATGGGGTCCCGGGCCTTCGGTCTGGCCACGGACGCGAGCGACACCGACCGGCGGGGCGTGTATCTCGCGCCCACCGCCCTGTTCTGGCGGTTCGAGAAGCCGCCGGCGCATGTGGAGGGGCCGGGCGAGGAACAGTTCTCCTGGGAGCTGGAGCGGTTCTGCGAGCTGGCGCTGCGCGGCAATCCGAACATCCTGGAGTGCCTGCACTCCCCGCTGGTGGAGCGCCTGGACGACACCGGGCGCGAACTGCTGTCCCTGCGCCGGGCGTTCCTCTCCGTGAAGGTGTACGACACCTTCACCCGCTACGCCCTCGGCCAGCGCAAGAAGCTGGACGCCGACGTCCGTACGACGGGCGCCCCGCGCTGGAAGCACGCCATGCATCTGCTGCGTCTGCTGGCGTCCTGCCGCGATCTGCTGCGCACCGGCGAGCTGCACCTCGACGTGGGCGACCGACGCGAGCAGCTGCTGGCGGTGAAACGGGGCGAGGTCCCCTGGACGACCGTCGAATCCTGGATGACCCGGCTGGCCGCGGAGACGGAATCCGCCCTGCACCACACCTCATTGCCCCCGGAACCCGACCATGCCCGGGTGGCAGACTTCCTTTTCCGCACGCGCAGGGATTCGGCGCTGGGGTGAGGCGGACGGGTGACGTCGGCTCCGGAGGCGGCGCGGGTCGGTGGCCGTGGGCGGGTCCGCCCGAGGACGGACAGACCCCGGCGTGCCGCGAGCGGATCGGGGCGGGGTGCCGGTGCCTGCGGGTGGGCCGGCTCGGAGCAACGTGCCGGCGGGCGGGGCGGGGCGGCGGCGCCCGTAGACGAGGGCCGGCCGGCGATTCGCGGCACCATACCGCCGGGCGGTTCGGAGCGGGCGCCTGGTGGGTTCGCGCGTCAGGGAGCGGACGCCGAAGGGCCGGGGCTGACGCGAGACCTCGTCCGACCGTGTGGGTCCGAGCCCGCGGGTTCACCCGGCGACTCGCGCAGGGACGCCCGTACGGGAGGTGCGGACAGCGCACGACCGGCCCCGCCCGGCGGCCGCACACGGCGCCCGGGCCCGGTCGGCCGGCGCCCCGCTCGAAGGACTCCCGCACGGGCGGACGGCGCACCCTCCCCATGAGCCGGGCGCACACACGGCCCACCCGCACGGGCATTCACCCCGCCCGCCCTCGCGGAGCCGGTTCAGGGCCGACCTGCCCCCGACAACTCAGCCACCCGGCCGCACCGGAGCCGACCCCGCCCTGCCCTCCTCAGCCGCCCAGCCTCACCCGCACCACGAAGTCATGCAGCGCCTCATGACCGGTCGCCGTGTCCGGCAGGGACGATGCGGTCTGGGCCTCGTCGAGGGTGGTGTGCAGGCGTTCCACGTCGTCGGCGATGCGGGGCTGGTCGAGGCCGGGGAAGGTGCCGTGTTCCTGGGCGGCCTTGGCGGCGATCAGTTCCGGGATATAGGCGGGTGCGTCCAACTCCCGCACCAGCGTGGGCAGATGGGGCTGCACCTCGCCGGTGCGCATGAGATGGATGCCGGTCAGCAGCACACGGAACGTGTAGAGCAGCGGCTTGAGTTCGCCCGTCTTCTCGAACAGCCGCCACTGGGTCACCGCGAACCCCCGGTAGTGGTGGGCGTGATGGCTGGTGAGCACGCCCGGGGCGAGCGCGGACAGCTCGCGGTGCGCGTCGGTGGTGTGCACGACCAGCGGGGACAGCAGCTGCTCCAGCACATAGCCGTTGCGGCGCAGCATCAGCCGTACGAACTTGCGCAGGTCGTGCGTCACGAGGTCCAGCTCCGCGCCGTACCGCACCCATGTCTTCGACCGGGTCTCCTCCGGCTCGCGCAGGCCCAGGAGATCCGCGGCGGGCAGCAGATGGACGCCTCGGAGGTCCACGTCCGAGTCCTGCGAGGGGAAGCCGTACAGATGGGCCCCGGAGACGGTGGCGAACAGCAGCGGGTCGGGCTGTTCGGCGACCACGGGCGCGAGGTCTATGTCGAGGTTGTCGATCATGGGCCTAAGCGTCCCAGAGTGCGCCGAGCGCCAACAGATCTTCCCGGTACTCGATCCGCTCGACCCAGTCCGCGGGCCAGGCGTCCACACCGAGCCGCGCGCCCGCGAAGGCGCCGGTCAGACAGGCGATGGAGTCGGAGTCACCGGCGGTGCAGGCGGCCCGGCGCAGGGCGGTCAGCGGCTCGTCGGGGAAGAGCAGGAAGCACAGCAGCCCGGTCGCGAACGCCTCCTCGGCGATCCAGCCCTCCCCGGTGGCCAGGCATGGATCGTCCTCCGGGGAGTGGGTCCGCACGGCCTCCCGGAGCCGGTCCAGGATCGCCAGGCACTCGTCCCAGCCGCGCGCGGCGAAGTGCTCGGGCGTCGGGTCCTGGGAGCGGGTCCACAGATCGCCGAGCCATGTCTCGTCGTAGCGGGTCCGGTGCGCGAGGGCGTACTCCCGCAACTCCCCGACGAGCGCCGCCGGTTCGGTGCCCCGTGCGAGCAAGCGGACCGCGCGGGCCGTGAGATCGGACGCGGCCAGCGCGGTGGGGTGGCCGTGCGTGAGCCCGGACTGCAACTGGGCCGCACCGGCGCGCTGTTCGTCGCTCAGGCCGGGCGCGAGCCCGATCGGCGCGACGCGCATATTGGCGCCGCAGCCCTTGGAGCCGAGCTGACTGGCGTCCTGCCAGGCGCGGCCCTCCGCCTCCAGCAGCCGGCAGGCGGTCAGACAGGTGTTGCCGGGCGCCCGGTTGTTGTCCGGCGAGTGGTACCAGTCCACGAACTCCTCGCGCACCGGCCGCTCCAGCCGCTCGGGCGCGAGATATCCGCGCTCCATGGCGGTGCGCAGCCCCCGGCCGAGGGCGAGGGTCATCTGGGTGTCGTCGGACACGAAGGCGCGCCGCGCGAGCGGCATCTCGCGCCAGGGCCCGAACTTGGCCAGGATCTCGGGCACCTTGTTGAACTCGGTCGGGAAGCCGAGCGCGTCCCCTAGGGCGAGGCCGAGGAGCGAGCCGGTCGCGGGCCGCTTGGACATGTACATCATCCCCCTTTATCGTCACCGTGACAATAAAGGGGGATGATGATCGACGCAAGGCGCTTTCGGAGCCCGGCCTACAGTTCGACTTCCTTCATCAGCATGCCGACCTCGGTGTTCGACAGCCGCCGCAGCCAGCCGGACTTCTGGTCGCCCAGGGTGATCGGGCCGAACGAGGTGCGCACCAGCTTGTCGACCGGGAACCCGGCCTCCGCGAGCATGCGCCGCACGATGTGCTTGCGGCCCTCGTGCAGGGTCACCTCGACCAGGTAGTTCTTGCCGGTCTGCTCCACCACCCGGAAGTGGTCCGCGCGCGCGTAGCCGTCCTCCAGCTGGATGCCGTCCTTCAGGCGCTTGCCGAGGTCGCGCGGGATCGGGCCGACGATGTGCGCGAGGTACGTCTTCTGCACGCCGTACTTGGGATGGGTCAGGCGGTGCGCCAGCTCACCGTGGTTGGTGAGCAGGATGACGCCCTCGGTCTCGGTGTCCAGCCGCCCGACGTGGAAGAGCCGCGTCTCACGGTTGGTGACGTAGTCGCCGAGGCACTGGCGCCCCTCCGGGTCCTCCATGGTGGAGACGACACCGGCGGGCTTGTTCAGCGAGAAGAACTGGTACGACTGGGTCGCCACGGTCAGGCCGTCGACCTTGACCTCGTCCTTCTCCGGGTCGACCCGCTTGCCCTGCTCGGTGACGATCTCGCCGTTGACCTCGACGCGGCACTGCTCGATCAGCTCCTCGCAGGCGCGCCGGGAGCCGTAGCCCGCGCGCGCGAGCACCTTCTGGAGCCGCTCGCCCTCCTGCTCGGCGCCCGGGAAGGTCTTGGGGAGCTTGATGTCCTTCTTGCCCGCGTACCGGTCCCGGTTGCGCTCCTCGGCCCGCGTCTCGTACTCACGCGAGCGCGAGGGCTCCGTACGGCCGCTCTGCTGGGGCCGCCGCGGGCCGCCCTTGGCGCCGCCGCGCGCCGCGCCACCGCGCCCGGACTTGGGGCCGTCCTGGGTCGCGCCGGGGCCCACGTCGTAGCGGCGCTCCTCGGGGCGGGGCTTGCTGGGCCGGCCCTGCCCCTGCCGCTCGTCCCGGTTGTTGCCGGCGCCGCGGTAGTTACCGCGTCCGCCACTCTTGCCGCTGCCGCTGCTTCGCATCAAAGTTCCGTCTTAGTCGTCTGCGTCCTCTGCACCCGGCGCGTCGGGCGCGTCCGGGTCGAACGACGGGACTCCCTCCTGGGTCTCGGCCTCGATCGCCTCCGCCTCCGGGAGGAAGGGCGCGAGTTCCGGGAGCTCGTCCAGGCCGCGCAGGCCCATCCGCTCCAGGAAGTAGTTCGTCGTCCTGTACAGGATCGCACCTGTTTCGGGTTCCGCGCCCGCCTCCTCGACCAGACCGCGCTGGAGCAGGGTGCGCATCACGCCGTCGCAGTTCACTCCGCGCACGGCGGAGACCCGGCTGCGGCTGACCGGCTGGCGGTAGGCGACGACCGCGAGGGTCTCCAGCGCGGCCTGGGTGAGCCGGGCCGTCTGGCCGTCCAGGACGAGGCGCTCCACGGCGGGCGCGTAGGCGGCTCGGGTGTAGAAGCGCCAGCCGCCCGCGACCTGGCGCAGCTCGAAGCCGCGGCCCTGCGCGGTGTACTCCTCGGCCAGCGCCCGCAGCGCGTCCGCGATCTGCCGCCGGGGCCGCTCCAGGATCCTGGCGAGGTGCTCCTCGGTCGCGGGCTCGTCCACGACCATCAGGACGGCCTCCAGGGCGGGCCTGAGGTCCAGCCCCGCGACGTCGCCCGGACCCGCCGGGGCCTCGATGGTCTCGGTGGTCTCGCTCACGGCTTCGTCTCCTCCTCGGGTCCGGGCCGCTCGGGCGGCCGGTCGAACTCGTCGGTGACCATCGGCGCCGCCGCCCCGTCCCCGCCGGTCCAGCGCACCAGCAGCTCCCCGAGGGCGGCCTCCTGCTCCAGGGCGACGGCCTTCTCCCGGTACAGCTCCAGGAGCGCCAGGAAGCGGGCCACCACGGTGAGCGTGTCATCGGTGTCCGCCACCAGCACCCGGAAGCTGGCCTCGCCCAGCTCGCGCAGCCGGGTGACCACGACGGCGGCCTGCTCCTGCACGCTGACCAGCGGGGCGTGGATGTGGTCGACGTAGACCCGCGGCTCGGGCCTGGGCTGCATCGCCTTGACCGCGAGCTTCGCGAAGCCCTCGGGCCCGATGCTGATCACGACCTCGGGCAGCAGCTCGGCGTGCTCGGGTTCGAGGCCGACGGTACGGGGGTAGCGCCGGGCCTCCTCGTCGACCCGGGCGTTGAAGATGTCGGCGATCTGCTTGTACGCCCGGTACTGGAGCAGCCGCGCGAACAGCAGGTCGCGCGCTTCGAGCAGCGCCAGGTCGCCCTCGTCCTCCACCTCGGCGGCGGGCAGCAGCCGGGCCGCCTTCAGATCGAGCAGCGTGGCCGCCACGACGAGGAACTCGGTCGTCTGGTCCAGGTCCCAGTCGGGTCCCATCGCGCGGATGTGCGCCATGAACTCGTCGGTGACCTTGGACAGCGCGACCTCGGTCACATCCAGCTTGTGCTTGGAGATCAGCTGGAGCAGCAGGTCGAAGGGCCCCTCGAAGTTGGCGAGGCGGACCTTGAAGACACCGTCGGGCGTCTCGCCGGATTCGGTCGCGGGCTCCGCGGCCTCGGGTGCGGGAGTCTCCTCCGGTACGACGGCCTCGGGGATCTCGGGAGCCTCGGGGACGCCGGGGGTCTCGGGCGCCTCTTCGAGGACCGGTGCCCCCGGTCCCCGCCCCAGCGCGCGCCGACGACCGGCACCGGGGCCGGGACGGGAGGCGTCGTTCGAGGTCATCGCCCCGCAGGCTACCGCTAACGCCCCCGCAGCCGCCGTACGAGGATGCTCGCGTCCCCGCGGGACTCCAGGTCGGCCAGCACCACGGCCACCGCCTCGCGCACGATGCGCCCGCGGTCCACCGCGAGCCCGTGCTCGCCCCGGAGCACCAGCCGGGCGTGCTCCAGGTCCATCAGCTCCTCGGCGGAGACGTACACCGTGATCTTCTCGTCGTGCCGCTCGCGCCCGCTGGGCCGCCGGTTCGCCGCCCGGCCCCGCTTGCGCCCTTCGGCGGCGGAACCGTCCGGCGCGGGCCCCCGGCGCCGGGCGCGGGACTCGGCGTCGGCAGGTTCGGCCTCCGCCGCCACGTGCTCGGCGCCCTCGCCGTCCCCGTTCCGCACGGGCACGGCCTGCGGCGCGTCCTCGGCGGCGGCCACGTCGTCGCTGTCCTGCGCGGGTGCCGGCACCCGGGCGTCACCGCCCGCGGCGCGCCGGGGTGTCGACGGCTGGAGCGCCGTCCCCCCTGTCGTACGGAAGAGTTCGTCGGCCCCCGGCAGACTCACTCGGCGTGACACCGGGCGAGCACCTCCCTGGCGAGCTGGCGATAGGCGGCGGCACCGACGGAGTTGGAGGCGTACGTGGTGATCGGCTCACCGGCGACCGTGGTCTCCGGGAAGCGGACCGTACGCCCGATGACCGTGTGGTAGACGTGGTCGTCGAAGGCCTCGACCACCCGGGCCAGGACCTCGCGGCTGTGGACCGTGCGCGAGTCGTACATGGTGGCGAGGATGCCGTCCAGCTCCAGGTCGGGGTTGAGCCGTTCCTGGACCTTCTCGATGGTCTCGGTCAGCAGGGCCACACCGCGCAGCGCGAAGAACTCGCACTCCAGCGGCACGATCACCTTGTGCGCGGCGGTCAGCGCGTTCACCGTGAGCAGGCCCAGCGAGGGCTGGCAGTCGATCACGATGTAGTCGTAGTCGGGCAGCAGCGGCTTGAGCGCCCGCTGGAGCGTGGACTCGCGCGCGACCTCGGAGACCAGCTGGACCTCGGCGGCCGACAGGTCGATGTTGGAGGGCAGCAGGTCCATGTTGGGGACCGCGGTCTTCAGCAGGACCTCGTCCGCGGACATGCCCCGCTCCATGAGCAGGTTGTAGACCGTGAGGTCGAGTTCCATGGGGTTGACGCCGAGACCCACCGACAGCGCGCCCTGCGGGTCGAAGTCCACGAGCAGTACCCGCCGGCCGTACTCCGCGAGCGCGGCACCCAGGTTGATGGTCGACGTCGTCTTGCCGACGCCGCCCTTCTGGTTGCACATCGCGATGATCTTCGCGGGGCCGTGGTCGGTCAGCGGGCCCGGGATCGGGAAGTACGGCAGCGGGCGACCGGTGGGACCGACGCGCTCACGGCGCTGGCGGGCCGCGTCGGGCGCGAGCGTGGCCGCGTACTCCGGATCGGGCTCGTACTCGGCGTCGGGGTCGTAGAAGTGCCCCTCGGGCAGGTCGTCGTAGTCGGCGAGTTGGTTGTGGGGCGCGCCACTTCCGTCGCCGGCCATGGCGTTCACGTGATGGCCATCCATGCTCTGGTGTGCTGTCCGGGGCATCTGAGTTCCCAGACTCTGGTGGGCTGCGAAGGTGCGCACAGCTACGGAGCCGACAGCCTCGAATCCCGCGGGCCCCTGGCCCCCTGCGGGCATTCCTGGTTGACCACCCCCGGGAGAAAATGTCGACTCATTCACAAGTCGTCTTACCTCCTTGGTGACCAGGAAACTTCTAGACAAGGTCAGCGTGGCACCATGCCGACGGTTGGCGACTCTATGGCGTGTCGGCGGTCCGCAGCAACACAATCCGCCGGACCCGGCAGGATGTGTCGGCAATGAAACATGTCGCTGTCAAGGGCGTACGGCCGTCGCACAGCAGGTTTCACCGGGGTGCGAATCGGTTGAACGGTTACGTTCGAGGCGAGTTGACCGAGCGTCGCAAAGTGACCATACACACATCCGGCCGGACCTTGTCGGGCAAGGTCCGGCCGGGCGTGGGCGGTTGACGAGACGTGTTGACGAATCGCCTTTTACCGGTGGGCGACTGAGCGACTCACCAGGTCGTGCGCCGGGTCGCGAGGGTCAGCCGAGCAGCGCGGCCAGCTCGATGTGCTCCAGGCCGTGGGCCTCGGCGACCTCCTTGTAAACGACCTTGCCGTCATGGGTGTTGAGACCCCGGGCGAGGGCGGCGTCGCGGCGCAGCGCCTCGACCCAGCCGTTGTTGGCGAGGGAGACGATGTACGGCAGCGTCGCGTTGGTGAGCGCGTTGGTGGAGGTGTTCGGCACACCGCCCGGCATGTTGGCGACGCAGTAGAAGACCGAGTTGTGGACCTGGAAGGTCGGCTCGGCGTGCGTGGTGGGACGGGAGTCCTCGAAGCAGCCGCCCTGGTCGATCGCGATGTCGACAAGGACACTTCCGGGCTTCATGCGGGCGACCAGCTCGTTGGTGACGAGCTTGGGGGCCTTGGCGCCCGGGATCAGCACCGCGCCGATGACCAGGTCGGCCTCCAGGACGGCCTTCTCCAGCTCGAAGGCGTTGGACATGATCGCCTTGACCTTCGTACCGAAGATCTTGTCGGCCTCGCGCAGCTTGTTGATGTCGCGGTCGAGCAGGGTCACGTCGAAGCCCATGCCGACGGCGACCTGGGTGGCGTTCCAGCCGGAGACACCGCCGCCGATGACCACGGCCTTGGCCGGGGTCACACCCGGGACACCGCCGGGCAGCACACCGCGGCCGCCGTTGGCGCGCATCAGGTGGTAGGCGCCGACCTGCGGGGCGAGGCGGCCCGCGACCTCGGACATCGGGGCGAGCAGCGGGAGCGCGCGGTTCGGCAGCTCGACCGTCTCGTAGGCGATGGCGGTGGTGCCGGACTCGATGAGCGCGTCCGTGCACTCCTTGGAGGCGGCCAGGTGCAGGTAGGTGAAGAGGATCTGGTCCTTGCGAAGGCGGTGGTACTCCTCCGCGATCGGCTCCTTGACCTTGAGCAGCAGGTCGGCGGCGGCCCAGACCTCGTCGGCGGTGTCCAGGATCTGGCCACCGGCGGCCACGTACTCGGCGTCCGTGATCGAGGAGCCGAGGCCGGCGCCCCGCTCGATGACGACCTGGTGGCCGTTGCGCGCCAGCTCGTGCACGCCGGCGGGGGTGATGGCCACCCGGAACTCGTTGTTCTTGACCTCGCGGGGGATGCCGACCTTCACGTCGATCACGGTCCTTGGCTCAGAGGGTTTGGGGGGTGCATTACGGATGTACCCAGACATGCCTAGGCATACCGGGAGACACCGCAGGAACATGCGGCAGAGCCAGTTTAATGAAGGTGTTCCGCCTGTCTAGCCTTTCATTGCATCAATCTTCATTGGATGCACTGCGGATTTCGCAGGCGTTCGCGTCCGGTTCCGGGCTTGTGGCCTGCTGTGACGGCCGCTCCGGTGCCTCCTCGCCCAGGAGACGCCCGGCCGTGGCCCGGTGCAACCGGGCCGCCGTCGGGTCGCCGAGGCGCTCCAGGGTGTCCGCGAGACGCAGCTGCAAGGCGGCCTGGAGCCGGACGTCGTCCGCCCGCCGCGCCCACTCCACCGCCTCCTGGCAGGTGCGCAGCGATTCCTGGGGGCGGCCCGCGTACTCCTGGACCCGGGCGGTCTCGCTCAACGCCCGTGCCAGAGCGGCGACATCGCCGCCCTTGCGGTAGGCCGCGCAGGCCGCCCGCCAGTTGCGCAGCGCCTCGCCGTAACGGCCCGCGTAGGTGTGGGCGGTGGCGATCCGGCCGTAGAGCCGCGCGGCCTCGGCGCGCTCGCCGCGGGCCAGCCGGTCGGCCAGCGCGCGCCCGAACCAGTCGGCGGCCCGGTCGTAGTCGCCCAGCTCCAGATGGGCACCGCCTACGGATTCCATCGCGCGGCCGGTCGCGTACGGGTCGTTCGCCTCGCGTCCGGCGTCCAGCGCGGCCCGGTAGCGGGCCAGCGCGCCCTGGGTGCGGCCGGTCTGGGCGTCCAGATCGCCCAGGTTGAGCAGCGCCGCCGCCCGCTCCCGGGGCAGTCCGCGCCGCTCGGCGACATCGAGGACGAGGCCGTGCACGCCGTACAGATCGACGGCGGCCGCCTGGGTGCCGACATGCGCGGCCAGCGCCCTGACCAGCTGCGACAGTAGCCGTCTGGCCAGGGTGTCCAGCTCTCCGTCGGCCACCGCGAGCCGGGCGGAGGCCAGCAGCGCGGGCTTGCGGACGCGCAGCCAGTCGGCGGCGGCGCGCGGGTCGGCGAAGCGCAGCGGCCGGGGCAGGCCCTGGACCTTCTCCCGGGACCGGTCGCTGTCCGTCTCGGTGATGGCCCGGCAGGAGTGCAGCAGCCGTACGGTCCGCTCCAGCATCCGCGCGCGGGCCAGCTGGAGCTCCCCCGGGCGCTCCTGGGCCTCGGCGAGAGAGCGCAGCAGCGGGTGCAGCCAGCCCGGGATGTCGTACTCGGCGAGCGGCGAGTCGACCGGGCGCAGCAGACCGAGGGCGACGAAGTCGTCCAGGGTGGCGCGGGCGGCCTCGACGGAGCAGCCGGCCAGCGCGGAGGCGGTGTGGTCGTCGACCGGACCGGCCGGGGCGAGGCTCAGCAGGCGCAGTATCCGGGCGGCGGGGCCGGGCAGTTCCTCGTGGATCAGCCGGAAGATCCGGGCCAGCGGGCTCGCGTCCGCCTCCTCCGCGCCGTCCTGCGGGCAGGTGTGCATCCGCTTGGCGAGGTCGGCGACGGACGCCTTGGGGCGGGCGGCGAGCCAGCCGCCGGCCAGCACCAGCGTGGCCGGGTGGCCCTGGCACGCCTCCACCAGGCTCTCGGCGGAGCGCGGGTCCACGGTGATGCGGACCGAGCCGGTGTGGCGGGTGAGCAGTTCGAGGGCGGACTTGGTGTCCAGGCCGCCCAGGGTGCAGGGGCGGACGTCCGCGATGCCGGTGAGCGGGCCCTTGGAGACGGCCACCACCAGGCAGTCCGGGGCGTCCGGGAGCAGGGCGTCGACCTGTTCGGCACCGGCCGCGTCGTCCAGGAGGAGGAGCTTTCTGCGGTCGGCGAGGGCGGTGCGCAGGGCCGCGGAGAGGTCGTCCTCGGCGGCACCGGCCGGGGCGGGCACGCGCAGCGCGCCGAGCAGTTCGCGGGCGGCCCGCTCGACCGGCAGGGGGGTGCCGTCGGGCTCGGCGAGCCGGGCGCGCAGCACCCCGTCGGGGTAACGGTGGGCGACCTGCCGGACGAGTTCCTCGGCAAGGGTGGTGCGCCCGGATCCGGGGCGGCCCGCGATCAGCAGCACCCGTGCGCGGGGGGCCTTGCGGCCGGCCAGGGTGTCCAGGCCCGCGCGCTCGATGTCGGCGCGCAACTCCTTCAACTCCCGTGCGCGGCCCAGGAATTGGTCCCCGTCGGCCGAGGGCGCGGACAGCCGCGCATCGCCTGTGTCCACCGCCTGATCCGTCACGGGCCACACTCCCGTCCCACACCGCACGCGCAAGCCCGCCGGATCTTCCGGTACGGGCGTTCAAGAGCCTAGTTCACTCTCTGCGACGTTCCGCTCGGAGCACGACGGGGACGGCGGGGACATCGCCCGATCGGATCAGGCGATGGTCACACCAATGCGTGCGGGGCCCCGGGAACGGGGTCCGGGCGACGGCGGTCAGCACGTGGGGGGCGGGGCGGTCGGGTCATGAGGGGCCGGGTGCTCAGGACGTGAGGGACCGGGCGGTCAGGACGTGAAGGGCCGGGCCGGCCACTCCGCGTCCGCCGGGCGCAGCGCGTCCAGGCCGTCCCCGCCGCGCGCGGCCACCAGCGAGAGGACCCCGACGACCAGGCAGTTGTTGTGCACATCACCGGCGAGGATCCGGCGCACCAGCTCGTCGACCGGCACCCGGGCGTACGCCATGTCGGTCTCCTCGTGCTCCACCGCGAAGCGCTCGCCCTCGGCCTCGGACACCCCGCGGGCGAGGAAGATCCGTACGGCCTCGTCGCAGCCGCCGGGGGTGGTGTAGACGTCGGTCAGCACCCGCCAGTCCTCGGCCTTGACGTGCGCCTCCTCGTACAGCTCGCGCTGGGCCGCGTGCAGCGGGTTCTCGCCGGGCACGTCGAGCAGTCCGGCCGGGATCTCCCACAGCTTGTGCCGCACCGGGTGGCGGTACTGGTTGATCAGCAGCACCCGGTCCTGCTCGTCGAGCGCGAGGACGGCGACCGAGCCCGGGTGGACCTGGTAGTCGCGGTGGACCACCGAGCCGTCGGGCATGACCACGTCGTCGGTGCGCACCGAGGTCTTGTTGCCGACGAAGGGGGTGTCCGTCGCCCGGATCTCCCACTCCTCGGGGGTGTCCTTGATCGTCGTCATGCCCTGTCCTTCCCCATGTGCGCAGATGGCCGGGGCGCGCTCCGTTCGGATGCGCGCGCCCCGGCCACCGTACAGCGCCTGGGTTACTCGGCGATCTTCCGCTCGACGGCCGCCTTCACCAGACCGGCGAAGAGCGGGTGCGGGCGGGTCGGACGGGAGCGCAGCTCCGGGTGCGCCTGGGTGGCGACCAGGTAGGGGTGCACCTCACGCGGGTACTCGACGTACTCCACGAGCTTGCCGTCCGGGGAGGTGCCGGAGAACAGGATGCCCGCCTTCTTCTCCAGCTCCGCGCGGTAGGCGTTGTTCACCTCGTAGCGGTGGCGGTGGCGCTCCTCGACGTACTCCTTGCCCTCGTACACCTCGCGCACGATGGAGCCCTCGGCCAGCTTGGCCGGGTACATGCCCAGGCGCATGGTGCCGCCCATGTCGCCCTCGCCGGCCACGATGTCCAGCTGCTCGGCCATGGTGGAGATGACCGGGTGGGCGGTGGCCGGGTCGAACTCGGTGGAGTTGGCGTCGGCGATCTCGGCCAGGTTGCGCGCGGCCTCGATCACGATGCACTGCAGGCCCAGGCAGAGGCCGAGCAGCGGGATCTTGTTCTCGCGGGCGTAGCGGATCGCGCCGACCTTGCCGAGCACACCGCGGTCGCCGAAGCCGCCCGGGATGCAGATGCCGTCGACGCCGGCGAGCTGCGCCTTGGCGCCGGCCGGGGTCTTGCAGTCGTCGGAGGTGACCCACTTGATCTTGACGCGGGCGCGGTTGGCGAAGCCGCCGGCGCGCAGCGCCTCGGTGACCGACAGATAGGCGTCGGGCAGGTCGATGTACTTGCCGACCAGGGCGAGGGTGACCTCGTGGTCGGGGTTGTGGACGCGGTCCAGCAGGTCGTCCCAGGTCGTCCAGTCCACGTCCCGGAAGGGCAGGTCCAGCTTGCGCACGACGTAGGCGTCCAGGCCCTCGGTGTGCACGACCTTCGGGATGTCGTAGATCGAACGGGCGTCCGGGCAGGCGACGACCGCGGCCTCGTCGACGTCGCACATCAGCGAGATCTTGCGCTTGATGGCGGTGGGGACCTCGCGGTCGCAGCGCAGCACGATGGCGTCCGGCTGGATACCGATGTTGCGCAGGGCGGCGACCGAGTGCTGGGTCGGCTTGGTCTTCAGCTCGCCGGACGGGCCGATGTAGGGCAGCAGGGAGATGTGCACCACGAAGACGTTGTCCCGGCCCACCTCGTGGCGGACCTGGCGGACGGTCTCCAGGAACGGCAGCGACTCGATGTCGCCGACGGTGCCGCCGACCTCGGTGATGACGACGTCCACCGCGTCGGTGGCCATGCGCCGGATGCGGTGCTTGATCTCGTTGGTGATGTGCGGGATGACCTGCACGGTGTCGCCGAGGTACTCGCCGCGGCGCTCCTTGGCGATCACCGTCGAGTAGACCTGGCCGGTGGTGACGTTGGCCGAGCCGTCGAGGTCGCGGTCGAGGAAGCGCTCGTAGTGGCCAATGTCCAGGTCGGTCTCGGCGCCGTCGTTGGTGACGAACACCTCACCGTGCTGGAAGGGGTTCATCGTGCCCGGGTCGACGTTCAGGTACGGGTCGAGCTTCTGCATCACGACGCGCAGTCCGCGAGCCTTGAGCAGCATGCCCAGGCTGGAGGCGGTGAGGCCCTTGCCGAGCGAGGAGGCGACACCCCCGGTGACGAAGATGTGCTTGGTCGTCGTGGATTTGGGCGGCATGGCCAAGAGGGGGCTCCCGTGGTCGCTGGCTGTCGTGCGGTGCGGCTGTACGTCCCGGATCGCTCCGAGGGTGCCGTCGCTGCGGTTCGGGGGTTTTGGGCCCACCGGTCCACGGGCTACCAGGGTATCAGCGCCCGGAGGCGATGGCTTCCGGCCACGCTCCGTACACGGATGCGTCGACTTTCGGCCACCTTCCGCACGGGGACGCGCACGGCGGGCCCCGCACCGGCTGGTACCGGGGAGGTGCGACGTCACAGCTCCCCCAGGCGTCCCAGGCATAAGCACAGTCCCGGTGGGCACACACGATCATCACCGGGGGGTCACTCGTTCGGCTCACACGGGTTGCCCGGAGCGGCACGCGGATCCTGTGGGTGCGTCGTATCCTGCTCGGACATTCCCTGCCGGGCCCGGCCGGACGACGGCACACCCCCGCCTGGATCCCCCGGAACAACGAGAGCGCGGCAGTTCGTTGAGCAAAGACTGTCGTTTTGCCTCAGGGCGCGGCGGACTGCTTTGCTTCACCGCTCAACGACGCACAACAACGAACCCTTGACCGCACTAGCGACAGCCCCCTCGCGCGGGGGTGTGACGTGGCCGTTCGACTGGAGTTGCACGTGGCCGGGCGCATCGAAGACTACGCACTCATCGGAGACATGCAGACCGCCGCACTGGTCTGCCGGGACGGCACGGTGGACTGGCTGTGCCTGCCCCGCTTCGACTCGCATGCCATCTTCGCCGGCCTGCTGGGCACCGAGGAGCACGGCTTCTGGCGGCTCGGCCCGGCGCACGCGGCCGACGCCCAGCCGCCCACGGCCGCCCGCCGGAGCTACCGGGGCGACTCGCTGATCCTGGAGTCGGAGTGGGACACCCCGCGCGGCACGGTCCGCGTGACCGATTTCATGCCCCCGCGTGACGGCGCGCCCCAGCTGATCCGGATCGTGGAGGGCGTCACCGGCCGGGTGCCGATGCGCTCGGCGCTGCGGATGCGTTTCTCCTACGGCCGGGTCGTGCCCTGGGTGCACAAGCACGAGGGCCGCACGGTCGCCGTCGCCGGGCCCGACTCGGTGTGGTTCGACACCGAGGCCGAGACCTACGGGAAGTCCCTGACGACCTACTCCGACTTCACGGTCGCCCCCGGTGACCGGATCGCGTTCACGATCTCCTGGGAGCCCTCGCACAAGCGGCCGCCCGCCCTGCCGGAGCCCGAGCAGTCGCTGGAGGCGACGGAGAGCTTCTGGCGCGAGTGGGTCGAGCAGTGCACGTACCACGGGCCGTACCGCGAGGCCGTGGTCCGCTCGCTGATCACCCTGAAGGCGCTGACGTACGCGCCCACCGGCGGCATCGTCGCGGCCCCCACCACCTCCCTGCCCGAGGACATCGGGGGCGTGCGCAACTGGGACTACCGCTACACCTGGCTGCGCGACGCCGCGATCACCCTGTCCTCGCTGCTGCGCACCGGCTACCGCGAGGAGGCCCGCGCCTGGCGCGAGTGGCTGCTGCGCGCGGTCGCGGGCGACCCGGAGAACCTCCAGATCATGTACGGCATCGCCGGTGAGCGCGAGCTGGGCGAGGCCGAGCTGGACTGGCTGCCCGGCTACGAGGACTCGGCCCCGGTCCGGGTCGGCAACGGCGCGGCCCACCAGCTCCAGCTGGACGTGTACGGCGAGGTCACCGAGGCCCTGCACCTGGCCCATATGACCGGCCTCGCCCGCAACGACTACGCGTCCCTGCTCCAGCTGAAGCTGATCCGCTACCTGGAGGACCACTGGCAGGAGCCGGACGAGGGCATCTGGGAGGTGCGCGGCCCGCGCCGGCACTTCGTGCACTCCAAGGTGATGGCCTGGGTCGCGGTGGACCGCACCATCAAGCTGATCGAGTCCGGGGACGCGGACGGCCCGCTGGAGCGCTGGCGCGAACTGCGCGACGACATCCACCGGGACGTGTGCGAGAAGGGCTACGACAAGGAGCGCAACACCTTCACCCAGTCCTACGGCTCCCAGGAGCTGGACGCCTCCCTGCTGCTGATCCCGCAGATGGGCTTCCTGCCGCCGGACGACAAGCGGGTGATCGGCACCATCGAGGCGATCCAGCGCGAGCTGTCCACCTCCGACGGCTTCATCCTGCGCTACCCCACGGAGGGTCAGTCCGAGGGCGTCGACGGTCTGCCGGGCGACGAGGGCGCGTTCCTCGCGTGCTCGTTCTGGATGGCCGACGACCTCGCGATGATCGGCCGCGTCGACGAGGCCCGCAAGCTGTTCGAGAAGCTGCTCGCGCTGCGCAACGACCTCGGGCTGCTCGCCGAGGAGTGGGACCCGCGTCTGCAACGCCAGGTGGGCAACTTCCCGCAGGCGTTCAGCCATGTGCCGCTGATCGACACGGCACTGCGGCTGACAGCGTCGGGGGCGTACGGGGGTTAGCCGCCCTAGGCTGAAAGCGCATGAATCCCCCTTTTCGAAAGGGGGCCGCGCTGCCATGGCGTCCCGCTCCAAGGCCCGTGCCGCCCTGTCCGCCCTCCGCGGGGATCTCACCGGCGACGTCCTCGCCCCGGAGGACGTCGGCTACGACGCCGCCCGTGCCGTCTTCAACGGGATGATCGACCGGCGCCCGGCCGTGATCGCGCGATGCGCGGGCGCCGCCGATGTCGTCCGCGCGGTGCGCTTCGCACGGGAGCTGGATCTGCCGGTCGCGGTGCGCGGGGGCGGGCACGGTGTGGCGGGCGCCGCGCTCGGTGACAACGCGCTCGTGGTGGATCTGCGCCGGATGCGCGGGGTCACGGTCGACCCGGTGGCACAGGCGGTGCGCGTCGAGGGCGGGGCCACGATGAGCGAGCTGGACCGGGCGACCCAGCCGTACGCACTGGCGACGACCGGGGCCCGGGACTCCGGCACGGGGGTCGGCGGGTTCGTCCTCGGCGGTGGCACCGGCTGGCTGGACCGCGCGTTCGGGGCGGCCGTGGACAATCTCCTCGGGGTGGAACTGGTGACCGCGGACGCCGAGCGGACACATGCGAGCGCCGATGAGAACCCGGAGCTGTTCTGGGCGCTGCACGGCGGGGGCGGCAACTTCGGCATCGCCACCGCGCTCACCCTGGAGCTGCACGAACTCCCGCTGTTCTGCGTTGCGTTGCTGCTCTTCCTGCCGAAGTACGGTCCCCCGATGGTGCGCGCCTTCCGGGAGATCCTGCGCACCGGACCCGACGCGCTCGGCGGGGCGGTGCTGTACCTCACCGGCCCTCCCGCGGACTTCGTACCGCCGCGGCTGGTGGGCCGACGGCTGTGCCTGGCCCTGCTGACCTACGCGGGCGGCGAGGAGGAGCTGCGGGGACTCGCCGGCCCGCTGCTGGCGGTGCCGCACGAGGCCCGGGTCCTGGGCGCGCTGCCGTACGCCGAGGCGCAGTGCCTGCTGGACACCCCGGCCGGGCTGCGGAACCACTGGTCGGCGGAGTGCCTCGGCTCGTTGCCGGACGACGCGGTGGACGCCTACTGCGCCCTCGGCGACCGCCTGCCGGCCCCGACCCTCTCCCGGCACGCGCTGCTCCCCCAGGGCGGGGCGCTCGCGTCCGGTCCGGGCACCTTTCCGGTGCCGTACCGGGACGCGCCCTGGGCCGTGCACCCGGCCGGCAGCTGGGCGGACCCGGCTGACGACGAGCGGTGCATCGGCTGGGTGCGCGAGGTGCGGGCCGCCGTCCGGCCCTGGAGCACCGGGGACGTCTGCCTGAACTTCATCGGCGACGAGGGCCCCGAGCGGGTCCGGGCGGGCCTCGGCGCGGGCAACACGCTGCGCCTGGAGAAGGTGAAGCGGCGCTACGACCCCGACAACGTCTTCCGGTTCAACCACAACATCAGGCCGGTGTAGCACTCGGCCGCACACGGAGATGTTCCTGAGGCGTTTTCGCAGGTAGCGTCCGCTTCATGGACAGCGGTACGGACAGCAGACCCGACACCCACGGCGCGGGCATCACCGTTCAGCGGGCCCTGGAGCTGCCCGGACTGCGCAGCGGGCTGCCGGAGATCATCGCGGGCGCGGACCGGCTCAGCCGTACCGTGCGCTGGGTGCACGCGGGCGAGGTGCCGAACATCGCCTCGCTGCTCAAGGGCGGCGAGCTGCTGCTCACCACGGGCTACGGCCTGGGCACCCGGCCGGCCGAGCAGCGGGCGTTCGTGCGCACGCTGGCCGAGCGCGGGATCGCCGCGCTGGTGGTGGAGCTGGGCCCGCGCTTCAGCCGGCTGCCGGCCGCGCTGGTGGACACCGCGCGCGCGGCCAATCTGCCGCTGGTGCAGCTGCATCGCGAGGTGCCGTTCGTGGCGGTCACCGAGGAGATCCACACCGAGATCGTCAACGGCCACTACGCGCTGCTCCAGCGGGCCGAGGAGGTGCACCGGCGCTGCACCGAGGCGCTGCTGGGCGGGGGCGGGGTACCGCAGGTGCTGAGCATCCTGGCCGGGTTCAGCGGCAACCCGGTGTTCCTGGAGACCGCCGACGGCCGGCTGCTGTACGCGGCCGGTGAGGGGCCCGAGGGCGCGGACCCGCTCCAGGTGTGGGAGGGACTGCGCGGCCCGCACAAGGACACTCCGCCGCCGCCCGCCGGTTCGGTGCTGGTGGACGTCCCCGGCGGCGGTCCTGGTACGAGTGGTTCCGTGCGCGCCCGCCTGGTGCTGCTGCCGGTGCGCTCGCCGCTGTCCGCGGTGCACCGGATCGCCGCGGAGCGGGCCGCCGGCATCCTCGCCGTGGTGCTGATGCAGGCCCGGCAGGAGGAGGAGCTGGCGGCGCGCGGGCGCGGTGACTTCCTCACCGATCTCGCCGAGGGCCGGGTCTTTGCGGAGGACGCGCCCGCCCAGGCCCGGGTGCTGGGCTTCAAGCCCGGCGGCAGTCCGCTGCTTCCGGTGGTGATGCGGGTCGGCGACCCCCTCTCCCCCGCCGGAGGAGGCTGGGCGGTGCTCGCCCGCGCGGTCTCCGAGGAGCTGGCCGCGGTGGGCGTACCGGTGCTGCTGGGCGTACGGCCGGTGGAGGGCCGGGTGCTGGTGCTGCTCGGGCTGCGCTCGGAGTCGGAGCGCGCGGCGGTCGCGGACCGGGTGGCGGCGGCGCTGCGGGCCGGGGTCGAGCGCGCCGGGATGCGGCGGCCCGGCGCTCCCCCGCCGGTGGTGGTCGTCGGCATGGCGGGCGGCTGGGCGGCGGCCTCGGCGGGGCTGCGGCACGCGGCGGAGACGGCGACGGCCGCGCAGGGCCTGACCGACCGGCCCTGGTACGACGCCCGCCGCCTCGACATCGACCTGCTGCTGTGGCGGCTGCGGGACCATCCGGACCTCGCGGCCTTCGTGGACCGGGCGATCGGCCCGCTGCGCGATCACGACCGGCGGTCCAAGCCGCCGCTGCTGCCCACCCTGGAGACATATCTCGCGCACGCGGGCCGCAAGGCGGAGACCGCCCGCGAACTCCATCTGAACCGGCAGACGCTGTACAACCGTCTCGCCCGCATCGGCGAGTTGCTGGGCACCGACCTCGACGACCCGCAGACCGTCCTGGCACTGAGCCTCGCGCTGCGCGCCCGGCGGCACGCGCCCTAGCCGCCTCAGAGAATGAGGGGCTTGGTCAACTCGTCGTAGACGCTGAGGACTTGGGCGACCGTCTCGTCCTCGCTCGGCCAGCCGGCCGCCTGTCGCGCGCCCTTCTCGCGCAGCAGCTCGCGCCGTGCCGGGTCGGCGAGCAGCCGTACGACGGCGATGGCGAGGGCCGACGGATCGCCGTACGGCACGAGTTCGGCGGCGTCGCCCACCAGGTCGGGGATGCCGCCGACCCGGGTGGCGACCAGCGGGACGCCCGTGTACAGGGCCTCCTGGGCGAGGGCGGAGCGGGACTCCCAGCGGCTGGTCAGCAGGGCCAGATCGGCGGCGCCGAGGAGTTCGGGCAGGTCCTCACGGTGGCCGAGCAGCCGTACCGGGAGCCGCTCGGCCTCGATGCGCCGCTGGAGCAGCGGTCGCAGCGGGCCCTCCCCCGCGATGACGACCAGCGGCGCGGGGTCCAGGTCCCGCCAGGCGCGGGCCGCGTCCAGCAGGGTCTCATGGCCGCGATGCCGGTCGAGGGGTCCGGCGGCGAGGAGCAACGGGCGGCCGGTGGCGCCGAGTTCGGCGCGGGCCTTGGGCCGCAGCCGGTCGGGGTCGCCGGGTGCGGGCGCGGGGCGGGCGCGCCCGGGCAGGGTCACGGCGGCGAGCCGGGCGTCCCGGGCGCCGGTCCTGCGGGCGCGGTCGACCAGGTCCGGGCTGGTGCCGAGGACCACGGTCGCGGAGCGGGCCACGCGCCGCTCCAGCAGGCGCAGCAGATGGGCCCGCGCGCCCTCGGCGTACGTCCGGTTGTGCCAGGTGACGACCAGCGGGGTGGTGCGCCCGCCGAGCGCGAGCACTGCCCGGAAGGAGGCGTGCAGACCGTGCGCGTGCACCACGTCGGCGTCCGCGCAGGCCGCCCGGAGCGCGGCCACCGAGGCGGGGTCGCTGCTGCGCGGCACATGGATGTGGCCGGCGCCGGTCCCGGCGAAGTCGTAGGCGCGGTCGGCCTCGACGGGGGCGCACACCGTGACCCGCACGCCCCGGGCGACCAGACCCGCGGTCAGGGAGCGCACATGCGCGCTCCCGCCGGCATTGCCCCCGCCCAGCACCTGCACGGTGCGCAGCGGCGGCCGGCCGTGCGGTGCGTTGCTGCTCAGGGGGCTCACGAGGCCGGGCTCCTGGTTCGGCGTGGGGTGGTCACGAGGCAACGTACAGAAAGTAGCGGGCGCACGGGGGCGGCGCGATGTGCCCCGCGCGCCTCCCGCGCGGTCGCTGTCCCCGCCCAGCATGCCAGCAGGCAGGGCCGTCGGGGCAATACCGGGCGGGCGCACGGGGCGGCGGGCCGGGGCAATGCGCCGGAGCACATCACCCACACGGGTGAATGAGGCCGATTCCGGGATGACGCGACACCCTCGCGTCCCCCGAGGTCAGGCGGTCACAGCGCCCGCGCCCACCGGGTGACCCGGTCCCCGTACCCGGCGGCGGCCACGACCGCGACGGCGCCCGCGAGCAGTCTCGCGCGCCCGCCGCCCGCCACCACGGCCGCCCCCAGCGCGGCGCCGAGGGCGTGCGCCCCCGTGTCCCCGAGCATCGTGCGCTCGCCGAGATCCTCGCGCAGCACCGCCGTCGCACCGCCCGCGGCGACGGCCGCCAGTTCCGCGCCGGGCCCCTTGCCCAGCAGTCCCGGGAGGCCGAGCGCGAGCACCGCGCCGAGCGCGCGTCCCGGTCGTACGTCGACCAGGTTCACGCCGTGCGCGGCGCCCGCGATGACGACTCCGGCGAGGAACTTGTCCAGCGGCCGTTCCTTCAGCAGCGCGCCCGCGACCAGGGCGGCCGCGGAGATCCCGGCCAACTTGACGGCGCCGCTGGTGACTTCGCCGTCGCGCAGGGCGCCGAGGTGGGCCCGGAAGCCGCGCCGGGTGTCCCCGGAGAAGTAGCCGGTCACGTCGTCGTACGCCCCGCACGCCCCCGCCGCCAGCACGGCGAGCCCGGCCGCGGGGTGCACCCGGGCGGCGGCGAGCGCCGTACCGACCGCCGCGGCGGGCCCGGAGTACAGCTCGACGGTCCGGCCCGCGTAGTTGGTCCGCTCCCAACGCGCGGGCTTTCCGGGCGGGTTGGCGCGCAGCGCCACGAAACCGGCCCGGGTGAGCGCGGCGGACAGCAGAAAGGCGCGGGACTTTCGGGTGCCGGTCATCCCGACACCCTAAGTCCCGCTCCCGGCCCGCCGGTTCGGGCTACTGATCCGCCCGTGCCGTCGCCAGCAGTTCCTCCGCGTGGGCGCGGGCCGCCTCCGAGTCCTCCTGGCCCGCCAGCATGCGGGAGAGTTCACGGACGCGGTCCTCGCCCTCCAGGACCTTGACGCCGGAGCGGGTCACGGAGCCGTCGTTGGTCTTCTCGACCAGCAGCTGCCGGTCGGCGAAGGCGGCGACCTGGGGCAGATGGGTGACGACGACGACCTGGGCGCTGCGGGCCAGCTTGGCAAGGCGCCGGCCGATCTCGACCGCGGCCTTGCCGCCGACGCCCGCGTCGACCTCGTCGAACAGATAGGTCGGGACCGGGTCGGTGCCCGCGAAGACGACCTCCACCGCGAGCATCACCCGGGACAGCTCACCGCCGGACGCGCCCTTGGCGATGGGCCGCGGCGGGGCGCCCGGGTGCGGGGCGAGCAGCAGCTCGACCTCGTCCACGCCCGAGGGGCCGTAGGCGACCGTGCGCCCGCCGACCTCGACGCCCTCGGGGTCCTCGGTCTGCCGGATGTCGAAGGAGACCCGTGCGTGCGGCATGGCCAGCGAGGCGAGTTCGGCGGTCACCGCGGCGGCGAACCGCTCGGCGGCCTCGGCGCGGGCGTCGGTCAACGCCTGGGCGAGCCCGCCCAGTTCGGCGCCCAGCGCGTCCCGCTCGGCGGCCAGCTCGCCGATCCGCTCGTCGTCGCCGTCCAGCTCGGTCAGCCGCTCGGCGCTCCGCTCGGCCCACGCGAGCACGGCGTTCACATCGTCGCCGTACTTGCGGGTCAGAGCGGTCAGGGCGGCCCGGCGGTCCTCGACCGCGGCGAGCCGCAGCGGATCGGCGTCCAGGTCACCGGCGTATCCGGCCAGCTCACCGGCCACATCGCCGAGCAGGATACCGACCTCGCCGATCCGCTCGGCGAGCGCGGCCAGCGCCGGATCATGGGCGCGTACGGCCTCCAGGGCCCGGTGGGCGCCCGCGACGAGGGCCTGGGCGTCGATGCTCTCGGGGTCCTCGGGGTTGCCCGCCAGCGCGGCGTGCGCGACCGTCGCGGCGGACGACAGCGCCTCCGCGTGCCCGAGCCGCTCGGCCTCCTCGGCCAGCTCCGTGTCCTCCCCGGGCCGCGGCTCCACGGCGGCGATCTCGTCGAGGCCGTAGCGGAGCATGTCGGCCTCCTGCGCCCGCTCCCGCGCCCGGGTGGTGATCTCGTCCAGCTCGACGGCGACGGCCCGCAGCCGGCGGTACGCCTCGCCGTACTTGGCGAACGGCACCGCGACCGCGTCGCCCGCGTACCGGTCGAGGGCGCCGCGCTGCCGGGACAGCTTCAGCAGGCCCTGCTGGTCGGTCTGCCCGTGCACGGCCACCAGGTCGTCGGCCAGCTCGGCGAGCAGCCCCACGGGCACGCTGCGCCCGCCCAGATGGGCCCGTGAGCGGCCTTCGGCGGAGACGGTACGGCTGATCAGCAGGGCGCCGTCGTCCAGCTCGGCCCCGGCCTCCTCGGCGCGTACGACGGCGGTGGCGCCCGGGGGCACGGAGATCCGCCCCTCCACGACCGCCTTCTGGGCCCCTATCCGCACGAGCGCCGGGTCGGCCCGCCCCCCGAGCAGCAGCCCCAGGCTGGTGACCACCATGGTCTTGCCCGCACCCGTCTCACCGGTGACCGCGGTGAACCCCGGCGACAACTCGACGACGGCATCGTCGATGACCCCGAGCGACCGTATCCGCATCTCCTCCAACACGGAACAGACCATACGAGGTCTCGGGCGGCGAGCGCACATGCCCCACCTATGTCACCCCGCCGAAGAGCTAGTGCGCGCCCCGCCACCCCGTCGTCGGCAGGGCGAACTTCGCCACCAGCCTGTCGGTGAACGAGGAATGGTGCAGCCGGGCCAGCCGCACCGGCACCGCCCCCCGCCGCACCTCCACCCGCGCCCCCGGCGGCAGCTCGATCGTCCGCCGCCCGTCGCACCACAGCACCCCCGGCGGGACATGCGGCAGCACCTCCACCGCGAGCACCGAGTCCGGCGACGTCACCAGCGGTTTCGCGAACAGCGCGTGCGCGCTGATCGGCACCATCAGCAGCGCCTCCACCTCGGGCCACACCACCGGCCCCCCGGCGGAGAACGCGTACGCCGTCGACCCGGTCGGCGTGGACAGCACCACCCCGTCGCAGCCGAACCCGGTCACCGGCCGGCCGTCGATCTCCAGCACGACCTCCAGCAGCTTCTCCGCGCCGGCCTTCTGCACGGCCGCCTCGTTGAGCGCCCAGTCGGTGTGCACGATGTCCCCGTTGCGGTGCACCACCACATCGACGGTCATCCGCTCCTCGACCTCGTACGAGCGCGCCACCACCCGGTCGACCACCCGATCGAGGTCATCGCGTTCGGCCTCCGCGAGGAATCCCACGCGCCCCAGGTTGACGCCGAGCATCGGCACCCCGGAGGCACGGGCGAACTCCGCGCCCCGCAGCAGCGTCCCGTCGCCGCCGAGCACGATCAGCAGCTCGCAGCCGTCGAGGCACGCGGGGGTCGCCTCGCCCACCAGCTCCACCTCGTCGGGGAGCGGCAGATCGCACGCCTCCTCCTCCAGCACCCGCACCCCGATGCCATGTCTGAGCAGGCCCTTGACGACGAGTTCCGCGCTGCGGATCGCCGCCGGCCGCCCGGTGTGGGCCAGCAGGAAAACAGTACGCGCCAGATTCTGTGTCAACGCGGCCCCTCCGCCACTGCACGGTCGACATCGGCCGGGTCCAGGCGGGGGGCGCCGGACCGCAGCCACAGGAAGTACTCGACATTGCCCGAGGGTCCCGGCAGCGGACTCGCGGTGACCCCCCGCACCCCGAGCCCCAGCTCCCAGGCCTTCTCGGCCACCCCTCGCACGGCCTCCGCCCGCAGCTGCGGATTCCGTACGACACCCCCGCTGCCGAGCCGTTCCTTACCCACCTCGAACTGCGGTTTGACCATCATCACGAGGTCGGCGTCCTCCCTCACGCACCGCTTCAGGGCGGGCAGCACCAGCCCGAGCGGGATGAAGGACAGATCGCCCACGACGAGATCAACAGGTTCCCCGTCGATCGCGTCGAGCGTCAACTCCCTTACATTCGTACGGTCCTTGACGATGACCCGGGCATCGCTCTGCAACGACCAGGCGAGCTGCCCGTAGCCGACGTCCACGGCCACCACCTGGGCGGCGCCCGCGCGCAGCAGGACATCGGTGAAGCCGCCGGTGGACGCGCCGGCGTCCAGCGCGCGCCGGCCCTCGACCACCAGGCCCAGCGGCACGAAGGCCGCGAACGCGCCGGCGAGCTTGTGGCCGCCCCGGGAGACGTAGTCGGGGTCGCTGTCGTCGGACTGGACCACGATCGCGGCGGCGGTCTCCACCTGCGTGGCCGGTTTGGTCGCCACGGTCTTGCCGATGGTGACCCGCCCGGCGGCGATCAGCTGGCTGGCGTGCTCACGCGAGCGCGCGAGCTTCCGGCGCACCAGCTCCGCGTCCAGACGACGGCGTGCGACTCCTGCCACGTTCGGTTCAGCTCCTGCTTTGTTCGTACGACGGTGAGGGGACCGGAGGCCCCGGGCGGCCGTCGAGCGCGGTCAGCGCGTCGCGCAGCCCCCGGTGTACATCCTCGTACACCTCGACATGTCCGTCGGTGGCGAGGTGGTCGGCGTCGGCCAGCCGCGCCAGCCGCGCGTCCACCTCGGCGTCACCGGTGGGGGTGCGCGGGAGGTTCAGGGGGGCCGGGGCCGCGGGGTCGAACGCGGGCTCGGGCGGCGCGTGGGACCCGGCCGGGGGCTCGCCCCGCCCGGCGATCTCGGCGCTCCCGGCGATCTCGGCCTCGGACACGGACTCGCTCATGCCCAGACGCTACCTCGAACCCCTGGGGTACCGTCGGTGGCGATGGCCACGATCGAGGAGTGCCGCACCGCACTGCGAAAGCTTTCGGACAACATGGGGGGCGCCGAGGGCGACGTGCGGGACGCCGCCGCGCTCGAACGCTCGGTGAGCTGCCACATCACCGACCTGGACGTCACCTTCGCGGGCCGGATGACCGGGGGCCGCCTGGAGGTGGACCAGACCCTGCCCGGGCCCCCGCGCGAGCGGGCGCAGATCAGGCTGGCGATGGCCGGTGACGATCTGCTGGCCCTGGTGGGCGGCGGGCTGCACTTCGCGACTGCCTGGGGCAGGGGCCGGGTGCGGCTGGAGGCGAGCCTGCTGGATCTGTTCCGGCTCAGGAAGCTGCTGTGACCCCGGCCGAGTGAGCCGCCGTGACCCGCTGAGCCCGTGCCTTGCGCGCGGCCGGCACGACCAGCGGGGTCCCCGTCTCCGGGTCCTCGATGACCTGGCACTTCAGCCCGAACACCCGCTCCACCAGCTCGGCCGTGACGATGTCGTTCGGCGCGCCCTCGGCGATCACCTCACCACCGCGCAGGGCGATCAGATGGGTGGCGTAGCGGGCCGCGTGGTTGAGGTCGTGCAGGACGGCGACCAGGGTGCGGCCCTGGGTCTCGTGCAGTTCGGCGCACAGGTCGAGGACGTCGATCTGGTGCTGGATGTCGAGGTAGGTGGTGGGCTCGTCCAGGAGCAGCAGCGGGGTCTGCTGGGCGAGCGCCATGGCGATCCACACCCGCTGCCGCTGCCCGCCGGAGAGCTCGTCCACATACCGCTCGGCCAGCTCCTCGACCCCGGTCTGCCGCATGGACTCCTGGACGACGCGCTCGTCCTCGGTGGACCACTGGCGCAGCAGGCCCTGGTGCGGATAGCGGCCCCGGCCGACCAGGTCGGCGACGGTGATGCCCTCCGGCGCGACGGCCGACTGCGGGAGCAGGCCGAGGGTGCGGGCGACCTGCTTGGCGGGCAGTGACCCGATGGCCTGGCCGTCGAGCAGGACCTTGCCCTGGCTGGGCTTCAGCATCCGGGACAGGGCCCGCAGCAGCGTCGACTTGCCGCACGCGTTCGGGCCGACGATCACCGTGAAGGAGTGGTCGGGTATCTCCACCGACAACTGCTCGGCGATGACCCGCTGGTCGTAGGCGAGGGTGACGTGCTCGGCGGACAGGCGGTTCACAGTGCTCCTAGGGAAATGGGTGGCGCTCATATCCGGCCGGCCCGGCGCTCGGTGACCAGCAGCCACAGCAGATAGCCGCCGCCGAGGACGCCGGTGACCACACCGACGGGCAGGCGCCCCGCGCCGAAGACGCGCTGCGAGGCCCAGTCGGCGGTGACGAGGAGGGCGGCGCCCATGCAGAGGGAGGCCACCAGATTGGGGCCCGGCGAGCGGGTGAGGCGGCGGGCGAGCTGGGGGGCGGTGAGGGCGACGAAGCTGACCGGTCCGGCGGCGGCGGTGGCGGCCGCGGTGAGCAGCACGGCGCTGACCATGAGGATCAGCCGCACCCGCTGCACCGGCACCCCGAGGGCGCCCGCGGTGTCGTCGCCCATCTCCAGCATCCGCAGGCCCCGGCCGTAGGTGAGGACCAGTGGCAGCAGCACGGCGCACAGCCCGAGCAGCGGCCAGACCTGGTCCCAGTCGCGGCCGTCGAGCGAGCCGGTCATCCAGACCACCGCGCGGGCCGCGTCGACCAGGTCGGCCTTGGTGAGCAGATAGCCGTTGACGGCGGTGACGACCGCGCTGACGCCGATGCCGACCAGGACGAGCCGGTATCCGTGCACCCCCTGCTTCCAGGCCAGCAGATAGATGGCGAGCCCGGTGACCAGACCGCCGATCAGCGCGCCGAGGGTGACCTCGGCGGCGCTGCCGGACATCAGCACGATCACCACCAGCGCGCCCGCCGTCGCCCCCTGCGACAGACCCAGCACGTCCGGGCTGCCCAGCGGATTGCGGGAGACGGACTGGAACAGCGCGCCGCCGAGCCCGAGCGAGGCGCCGACCAGCAGCCCGACGAGGACCCGGGGCAGGCGCAGTTCATGGACGATGAAGTGCTGGTAGGCGTTGCCGTTCCCGGCGAGCGTCTTCACCACGTCGGCCACGGGGATCCGCGCGTCGCCGGTGCCGATCAGCGCGACACCGGCGGCGAGCGCGGCGAGCAGCAGCAGGACGACGACGGTCAGCGCACGCGGGTCCAGGCGCAGCGACAGCCCGCCGGGGACGCGTACGGCACGGCTCCTGGGGTGTGTCCTCACAGCTGGGCCGTCCTCCGTCGTCGTACCAGAAAGATGAAGACCGGGCCGCCGATGACCGCGGTGACGATGCCGACCTGGAGCTCCGCGGGGCGGGCCACGACGCGGCCCACGACATCGGCGCCGAGCAGCAGCACGGGCGACAGGACGGCGGCGTACGGCAGGATCCAGCGCAGGTCGGGGCCGGTGAAGGAGCGCACCGCGTGCGGGACCATCAGGCCGACGAAGACGATGGGGCCGCAGGCGGCGGTCGCGGCGCCGCACAGCACGGTGGCGGCCAGCATGGCCAGGGCGCGGGTGCGGTTCAGATGGGCGCCGAGGGCGCGGGCGGTGTCGTCGCCCATGGTCACGGCGTTCAGCGGCCGGGCCAGCCCGAGGGCGAGCACGCCGCCCACCGCGAGGAACGGCAGCACCTGCACGATGGTCGTCCCGCTCGCCGAGGCCAGTGAGCCCACCGTCCAGAAGCGCATCCGGCCGAGCGCCGCATCGTCCATGATCATCACGGCTTGGAGATAGCCGTAGAGGGCGGCGCTGATCGCCGTACCGGCGAGGGCGAGGCGGACCGGGGTGGCGCCCCGGCTGCCGCCCAGGAACCAGACCAGCGCCCCCACCGCCGCGGCGCCGAGGAAGGCGAACCACACATAGCCGCTCAGGCTGGTGACGCCGAAGAAGGAGATGGCGGTGACGACGGCCGCCGAGGCACCGGCGTTGATGCCGAGCAGTCCGGGGTCGGCCAGCGGATTGCGGGTGAGCGCCTGGAGCACCGCGCCGGACAGCCCGAGCGCGGCGCCGGCCAGCAGCCCGAGCACGGTGCGCGCGAGCCGCTCGTCCACGACGACATCGCCGTAGGTGCCCGAGTCGTGGAACAGGCCGTGCCAGACCTGTGCCAGGGTGAGCGCCTTCGCCCCGATCGCGATGCTCGCCACGGCGACCAGCGCCAGGAGCGCGACGGAGAGCAGCAGCCCAAGGGGCCGCACCGCCCGGCGAGTCGGGGGCGCGGGGGCGGTCGCCGCGCGCGGTTCCGGAGGACTGTCGACCAACACGAGGTTAGGTTAGCCTATCCTCCTTTGAGGTCGAGATCCCCGGGTACCGAAAGCCGCGCGACGCCACAGCGGGCAGCGCGCCGCCGGAGGGAGCCGCCCACCGCCGGTACGAGGGGGGGCTCAGGGGCGGTGGGCTCGGATGCCGGGCCGCGGCTGACAGCGGGTCAGAGTCCGAGCCGCGCCAGCGCCTTCCCCCCGTCCAGCTCGCAGGAGCCCTCCCCGGCCGCCGTCCACGCCGCCGCGCACAGCGCCCGCAGTCCGTCGAGGGCCTCGCCGTCGCCGTCCAGCTCCAGCCGGGTGTCCCCGGCCGTCGCCGTCCACCCGCCGCATCGGAAACCCTCACCCTCTCGGGTGATTTCCGGCTGGCCGGTGAGCAGCCCGCGCAGATCCGCGTCCACATACGTCGGCCGGTGCTCCGGCGTCGCGGCCAGCAGCCGGGCGCCGTCGGTCACCCCGGTCAGCACCAGGAGCGAGTCCACCCCGCCGTTGAACGCGCCCTCGATGTCGGTGTCCAGCCGGTCCCCCACCACCAGCGGCCGCTTCGCGCCGGTCCTGATGACCGTCTCCCGGTGCATCGGCGGCAGCGGCTTGCCCGCCACCTGCGGCTCCTTGCCCGTCGCGATCCGTACGACCTCCACCGCCGCTCCGTTGCCCGGCGCGATCCCGCGCCCGCTCGGGATCGTCAGATCGGTGTTCGACGCGAACCACGGCACCCCGCGCGCCACCGCGTACGACGCCTCCGCGAACCGCCCCCAGGTCAGCTCGGGCCCGCCGTACCCCTGCGCCACCGCCGCGGGATCGTCGTCCGCCGACTCCACCGGCTCCAGGCCCCGCTCGCGCAGCGCCACCCGCAGTCCCTCGCCGCCGATCACCAGCACCCGCGCCCCGGCCGGCACCTGCTCCGCGATCAGCCGCGCCACCGCCTGCGCCGAGGTGATGACGTCCTCGGCCGCCGCCGGTATCCCCAGCTCGGTCAGATGCTCGGCGACCGCGCCCGGTGTGCGCAGCGCGTTGTTGGTGACGTACGCCAGGTGCATCCCGCCCGCGCGGGCCCGCTCCAGGGAGCCGACGGCGTGCGCGATCGCGTTGCCACCCGCGTACACCACCCCGTCGAGGTCGAGCAGCGCCGTGTCGTACGCCTCGCTCAGGGGCCGCTCGCTGCTCTCGGGCCCGGTCCTGACGCCGTCGCTCATATCCGCATCGCTCCTCGCTCGCTCGCTTACCCCCGATCATCCCGCATGCCGCTGACATACGATGCCGGGATGGACACTGCAGGTCACTCGGAAGCAATGGCGCGCCGGGGCCTGGAACTCACCCCGTTCCGCGGCCTTCGATACGACCCCGACCGGGTCGGCAGCCTGGCCTCCGTCACCTCTCCGCCGTACGACGTCGTGGTACGGCCCGACGGGGTGCACCACCTCCAGTCGGCGGACCCCCACAACATCGTCCGGCTGATCCTCCCCGAGGCCCACACGCCCAGCGAACGCACCGAGCAGGCCGCCGACACGCTGCGCCGCTGGCTCGCCGAGGGCATCCTCGCCGCGGACCCCGAACCCGCCCTGTACGTGTACGAGCAGAGCGACGGCGAGGGAATGCTCCAGCGCGGTGTCATCGGCACCCTGCGGGTCTCCGAGCCGGCCGAGGGCGTGGTGCTGCCGCACGAGGGCGTCATGGCGCTGGTGGTCGCCGAGCGCGCCGCCCTGATGCGCGCCACCCGCGCCAACCTGGAACCGCTGCTGCTGACCTACCGCGGCGACGGCACGGCGGCCGAGGTCGTGGAGCGCACCGCGGAGAAGCCGCCGCTGCTGGCCACCACCACCGAGGACGGCTTCCGGCACCGTCTGTGGGCGATCACGGACGCCGCCGACGTGGCCAGGATCCAGTCCGGTCTGGCCCATCACCAGGCCCTGATCGCCGACGGCCACCACCGCTGGGCCACCTATCTGCGGCTGCGCGACGAGCAGTCCGCGCCCGGCCCCTGGGACTACGGCCTCGTCCTGCTGGTCGACACGGCCCGCTATCCGCTGCGCGTACGTGCCATCCACCGGCTGCTGCACGGCCTGCCGGTGGCGGACGCGCTGGCCGCCGTGGAGGGCCTGTTCCAGGTACGACACCTCCAGGTGCCGCTGGCCGAGGCCCTGGCCGAGCTGGCGGACGCGTCCTGCGCGGGCAACGCCTTCCTGCTGGCCGGCGACGGCGCCTTCCATCTGCTGGACCGCCCGGACCCGGCGCTGCTGGCCCGCGCCGTCCCCGCGGACCGCCCGGCCGCCTGGCGCTCCCTGGACGCCACGGTCCTGCACTCCGCCCTGCTGGAACACGTCTGGCACATCCCCGAGGACTCCCCGGCGCACATCGCCTACATCCATGACACGGCCGCGACCGTGGCGAAGGCCGAACGCGACGGCGGTACGGCCGTGCTGATGCACCCGGTGCGCGAGGAGGTCGTACGCGATCTGGCCCGCCAGGGCGTGACCATGCCGCGCAAGTCGACGTCGTTCGGGCCGAAGCCGGCGTCGGGGCTGGTGCTGCGGGCGCTGGAGATCTGATCCCGGACGGCTCGGGGCATGGCTCCGGGCACGGCTGCGGGTATGCGAAAGGGGGCAGGTTCCGTCGGGAACCTGCCCCCTCGCTCACTCACTGACGGGCGTCAGTCCTTGTCGCGCTGTTCGTCGTCCTCGATGTCGCCCTCGTCGTCGACCAGGTCGTCGTCGGCGCTGTCGTCGGCCTCGGCCTCGGGGGCCTTTGCCTCAGGGGCCTTTTCCTCGGGGGTCCCGGCGTCGGCGTCGGTGGCCTTCGCGTCGGCGGAGTCACCCTCGTGCTCGTCCTCGTCCTCGTCGAGGGCGTCCACGAACTCCACCCCGTCCATCTCGGCGAGCCGGTCGGAGGCGTCGGTGCTGCCGTCCCGGTCGGCCTCGACGGCCTTCGCGAACCACTCCCGCGCCTCGCCCTCACGGCCGACCGCGAGCAGCGCGTCGGCGTAGGCGTAGCGCAGTCGGGCGGTCCACGGCTGGATGGAGTTGGAGGCCAGCTCGGAGCTCTGGAGGGTCACGATGGCCGCGTCCAGCTGGTCCATGTCACGCCGGGCACCGGCCGCGACGAGCCGCATCTCGACCTGACCGGCCTTGTCCAGCTTGTGCACCTCGGGGGCACCGGCCATGTCCAGCGCCTTCTCCGGCCGGCCGAGCCCGCGCTCGCAGTCGGCCATCACCGGCCACAGCTCCGCGCTGCCGGTCATCCGGCGGGCGGCACGGAACTCGGCGAGGGCCTCGCTGAACTTCTGGTTCGCGTACGCCGCGAAACCGGCGGCCTCGCGTACGGCGGCCACACGGGATGCCAGGCGCAGGGCCACCTTGGAGTAGCCGTAGGCACCCTCGGGGTCCTCGTCGATGAGCCGCGCGACCATCACCAGGTTGCGGGCGACATCCTCGGCGAGAGTCTTGGGCAGGCTCTGGAGCTCCTGCCGGACGTCCTTGTCGATCTCGTCGCCGGTGACGTCCTCCGGGATCGGCAGCCGCTTGATCGGCTCCCGGTCGTGGTGCCGGTCGCGGTCGCGGTCCCGGTCGTCACGGCGGCCGTAGCCACCGCCACGGCGGTCGTCGCCCCGGCTGTCCCGGCGGTCATCGCGGCGGTCGTCACGGCGGAAGCCACCGGGGCGGCCACCACGGTCGTCACGACGGGGACCACGGTCACCGCGGTCATCACGCTGGAAACCCGGACGCGAGGGACGGTCGTCCCGGCGGTCGTCGCGGCGGTCGTCGCGGCGGTCGTCGCGGCGGCCGTAGCCGCCACCACGGTTGTCGTCACGACGGTCATCGCGACGGAACCCACCGCGGTCGTCGTCACGGCGACCGTAGGAGGGACGGTCGTCGCGGCGGCCGTAGCCGCCACCGCGGTTGTCGTCACGACGGTCATCACGACGGAACCCACCACGGTCACCGCCGCGGTCGTCGTCACGACGGTAGGACGGACGGTCGTCATCGCGACGGAACGAGGGACGGTCATCCCGGCGGTCGTCGCGACGGTCGTCGCGGCGGAAGCCACCGGGGCGGCCACCACGGTCGTCACGACGCGGACCACGGTCACCGCGGTCATCACGCTGGAAGCCGGGACGCGAGGGACGGTCATCGCGCTGGAAGCCCGGACGCGAGGAGCGGTCGCCCTCGCGGCGGTCGTCGCGGCGGCCGTAGCCGCCACCACGGTTGTCGTCACGACGGTCATCGCGACGGAACCCACCGCGGTCGTCGTCACGGCGACCGTAGGAGGGACGGTCGTCGCGGCGGCCGTAGCCACCGCCACGGTTGTCATCGCGACGGTCATCACGACGGAACCCACCACGGTCACCGCCCCGGTCGTCATCACGACGGAACGAGGGACGGTCATCGCGGCGGTCGTCACGGCGGAAGCCACCGGGGCGGCCACCACGGTCGTCACGACGGGGACCACGGTCACCGCGGTCATCACGCTGGAAACCCGGACGCGAGGGACGGTCGTCCCGGCGGTCGTCACGGCGGTCGTCGCGACGGCCGTAGCCGCCACCACGGTTGTCGTCACGACGGTCATCGCGACGGAACCCACCGCGGTCGTCGTCACGGCGACCGTAGGAGGGACGGTCGTCACGACGGTCATCGCGGCGGAACCCGCCACGGTCGCCGCCGCGGTTGTCGTCGCGCCGGTTGCCGCCGCCACGGTCACTGCGGTCACCACGGTCGCCGCGGAAGCCGCCGCGGTCGCCACGGTCCCCACTGTCCCGTCGCCGCTGATCGCGCTCCGGTCGGTCGTCGGGAGAGTTGGTGGACATGGTGACTCCTGTCTTCGGTACCGCAAGCATTGTAAAAACAAAAGGACCCCTGGTCCCAGCTGAACGCTGGGACCAGGGGTCCTCCAAAGATTGTTCGGCGGCGTCCTACTCTCCCACAGGGTCCCCCCTGCAGTACCATCGGCGCTGTAAGGCTTAGCTTCCGGGTTCGATATGTAACCGGGCGTTTCCCCTACGCTATGACCACCGAAACCCTAATGGTTTCGAGCGAACAAGCACACTTTGTAGTTATGCGTTCAGCTCTAGCCGGCAACTGTTCGTTGCCTCAGAACTAACACAGTGGACGCGAGCAACTGAGGACAAGCCCTCGGCCTATTAGTACCGGTCACCTCCACCAGTTACCTGGCTTCCAGATCCGGCCTATCAAC